>NZ_JBGBYL010000003.1:0-713484 GCF_041260495.1 Paenibacillus sp. RC84 | reverse complement strand
AGTTTTCTCCCCTTCGCCTCCGCGTCCATTTGCCCCATGTAGTTAAACATGACTTCAAGCGGTCTGACCGGCAATTGTTCCTGTAATAGACCATACCCAAGGCCTCGGTTCGGGATTTTACGCAGCATCTCTTTGGTGGTAATGATACTTTCTGCTATCTCCTCCTGACACGGTACCACCACCGGATAGATACTTGTAAACCATCCGACCGTCCGGTCGATATCGATCCGCTTATGAACCGGTTCTCTTCCGTGCCCTTCCATGCCGATCGTTACATCCCTTGCCCCTGTCAGTTTCCTCACGGCCATTCCTAGGGCGCTGATGAGCAAGTCATTGATCTCGGTATTATACGCCCGACTTGCTTGGTGGATAAGTTGTGCGGTTTCTTCCTTATTTAAATGGATCGTGCAGCTGCCATACCCGCTTTCTCCCGTCTGTTCGTCCATCCTTAGTTCGCCTGCCGCCATCTGTGCGGCTACTTGCTCCCAGTACGGCCGTTCTTTCTGCAATAGATGGCTGTCCTTATATTCTGCCAGTGCTTCCGCCCATGCCTTATAGGACGCTGTCTTTGCCGGGAATTGGATTTTTGTCCCTTCTTTTATTTGCCGGATGGCTGTGCTGATATCTTCTTGCAGGATACGCCACGATACGCCGTCCACCACAAGATGATGGATCCCTAGAAACAGCAGGTTCCCTGCCACTGTCCGGAACATCGCTGCCTTCACCAGCGGTCCTTCCTCTAAGTTGATACTGCTATGCAGATCCGTACAAGCCGCTTCCATGAGTTCTGCTGCTGCTTGTTCTTCGCTATAGTCATACACCTTCAGCTCATACGCTTTGCTGTCACTCACCTTTACAATCTCTAGCTGACCTTCCCGATAGACCGATCTCAGGATATCATGATGCGCTGTGAGGGCATCCAGCACTTCCCGAAGCTGCTTCTCCTCTTCCAGCTCAATCTCCATCAGCATGTCCTGATTGAAGTGGTGCGGCTTAGGAAGATTCCAGGAGGCAAACTCTCTGACGATCGGCGTCAGCGGTACGATGCCGCTTACTTCATCCTGCTCGTACTGTTCCGCTAGGGCAGACTTTTGTGCCGCGTAGCTGATCGCCTCGACTGTGTACTTTTGCATGATATCTTTGATTGCGATATGATATCCTGCGCTTCTTAACTTCGATACGATACGTATCGCTTTGATCGAGTCTCCGCCCAGCTCAAAGAAGCTGTCCTGCGTGCCGACCCGCTCGACGCCCAGCACTTCACTAAAGATCGTGCACAGCTGTGCTTCAAGTTCGTTTTTCGGAGCCGTGTATTCCTTCTCGCTTACTGCCGTGATCTCCGGCAGTGCCCGTTTATCCAGCTTGCCGTTGCGCGTCACCGGCAGTTGTTCGATCTGCATCATATACGCCGGCACCATATAGGCCGGCAGTATTTCCTCCAAGTCCCGTCTCACTGCTTGCAGCTGGACGATATCTTTCGATATGAGGTAGGCAGATAGCGCTTTCTCTCCGTCATGGGTGTCCCGTACGATGACCGCCGCATCTTGGACTCCTTCCAGCTGCCGCAGCGCATTTTCCACTTCTCCCAGCTCGATCCGGAATCCCCTGATCTTCACTTGGTCATCTATACGACCCAAATAGGCGATGTTCCCGTCCGGCAGCCATTTGGCTAAGTCACCTGACCGGTACAGTTTTCCCTCCCCGTATGGATTCTCAATAAACTTCTCTGCGGTTAGTCCCGGAAGGTTCAAGTACCCTTTTGCCACACCGCTGCCTGCAATGCATAACTCCCCTGGTACACCTATCCCGCATAGCTTCTTGCCATCCATAATATAGATTTGCGTATTGCTCGTTGGTTTCCCAATAGGTACAGGATAGGGAATTTCACTCTCTCCATCGTATTCCCATCCCGTTGCCAATACGGTACTTTCTGTCGGTCCATAAGCATTGATATATCGTGTACCGCTCCCTGCCTTTTCGATCATCTCCGCGTTTGCTGCCGATCCCCCTGTCGTCAGTACCCTTAGTCCGCTTATATCCGTCTGCAGGTAGTATTGCGGCGGTAGCAGCGTCAACGTGATTCCGTTTTTCTTAATAAAGGCGTTAAAGCTGTTCACATCCGATAGAACCTCTTGGGACACGAGGGTTAGCTTTGCACCCAGCAAAAGCGACAGTGTCATCTCCCATACGGAGGCGTCAAATATATAGTTGGCAAACTGAAGCACGTTATCTTGCTGCGTCACTTCATACTTTTCCTGCAGGTAACTCCTCATCGCAACTACGCCGCTGTGCGCTAACATCACCCCTTTCGGCTGCCCCGTCGTTCCGGATGTATAGATAATATAAGCCAAATCATCGGGGCGATTGACTTGCTCCGGATTTTCGCCTTGCCCTTCCCAGAGCTTATCGTCCGCCAGATTAATCGTCGGCAGATCCGTTTCAATCGTAGTTTTATACACAAGCACTGCCTTTGGTTTGCAGTCATTTAGGATAAACCGCATACGCTCTGCTGGGATTGTAGGATCGACCGGCACATACGCACCACCTGCCTTAATGATGCCATACATCCCGGCAATCATCTCCACACTTCGCTCCGCCACGATAACCACGCGGTCATCAGGTTTAATGTGCAGTCTGCGAAGCGCCCATGCCACTTGGTTGATTTTTCTGTTTAACGCGTCATACGTCACAGGGTTGTCTTCATATACAACGGCGATTGCATCCGGTGTGTCAGCGACCTGCGCTTCCCATAATGCTGGAATCGTTTTATCCTTTGCATACGGTAAGTACGTGTCATTAAATGCACCTAGTATCTGCTCTTTTTCTTCCTCTGTTATTGTCTCAAGTTCAGATAACTTCATTTCTGGGTTGTTGGCGAAAGAGAGTAAGACAACTTGTAAGCGCAATAACATTGCTTCTATTTCCTTTGATCCATAACGATTTGACGCATACTGCATCTGAAAACGCAAATACCCGTGTTCATAATTTACGATTAAGACTAAATCATAATCAGTTTGCTCCCGATAAGCTTCTATTTTTAGCCCAAGTCCCTCACTGTGCTGTGTCAATAAAGTCTCATCAAGCTCATAATTTTCAAAGGCATATAAGTACTTAATCAACTCTGATTTTTGCTTCGTTAAACTCATAATCTGCTGTAAGGGACAATAAGAATAAGCTGTACTTTGCGTTCCTTGCAGCTGCGTGCTGTGCAAAACTTCAACAACCCTATCATCTTCTGTATACCTGATTCTTGCGGGAATCGTCACGATAAATGGACCCACAATTTTTTCAATACCTCTAATTGCAACATGCCTGCCCGAAATTACCTTGCCATAAACAACATCTTTGGCACCTGTATACGCTTGCAGTACAATTCCCCAGGCTGTTTCCACAATCGTATTCATCGTAATATGATGGGTGGCAGCGAGATTTTGCAAACTTGCCGTCTGTTCTTTAGATAATTTCATTTCACTCAAAGAAACGGTTTCCACCGCTAATGGCGTTTGCTCCATTGACTTTATATCCGCTGTTCCATCATAGTCGGATAATAATTTTTCCCAATACGCAATTCCTTCAATAGCATTTTGCTGCTCCAGCCACTTCACATAATCTCCATATTTTTCGATTCTCTTCTTATCAGTTTCCACTATCGACATGATAGATTGCAAGCTCTTTCCATGTTCAAGCATGTCATAATACGTTTTGAAATCACTGAACAAAATAGATAAACTCCAACCATCAATAATGATGTGATGAGTAGTCCATAACATCTTATATTGGTTTGCTCCAAAATGAACGAGCTTAACCCTTAATAAAGAATCGCGTTGTAGATCAAACCCGCGCTTCACATCAAGTTGCGCAATCATATCCATTTTATTATTTTGATCATATGCCGCAATATCCGATAAATCTATCCGTTCATATTCTATTGTCCGGTTCTTAAGTATAATTTGTCTTGGCATAGTCAATTTCTCATATACGATGGAGGTTCTTAAAACGTCATGCTTCATCGTTACAAGTTCTATTGCCTCTTTTACCTTTTGTTCATTAATCAGACCGTTCAGTTCAAAACGATGCTGAACGACATAAGCGGTAGAATCCCCATTCATCAGCTTATGATACAGCATCCCTTCCTGTACTGGGGTAAGAGAGTAAATATTCTCGATATTGGAACCTAATACCATTTTTGAACTCATGTCCGCTCTCCACCTTATAGTAGATTTAATCTAGATCGAATAGCTCATTTATCATCTGGAGATCGTCAGCAACCAAATCAGTGGCATCCGTATCCGAGATCGTGATGGCAACCTCCTCCTGTGATGTACAAAATTGAATCGTAGCAATTAAACAATCATGGAATGTTTCCATAAATAGTTGTATCTTCCCAGCAGACAACTTGCTCTTGTCATAGACAATGCTGAAATGCAGCTGTTCTTTTAGCAAGCTTCCGTTAATATTGACTTTACGGTTTACAATATTTTCATCGGCTGATCCCTTGCCCGAACTAAAAAAGTGTAGTTTTCTCCCCTTCGTCTCCGCATCCATTTGCCCCATGTAGTTAAACATGACTTCAAGCGGTCTGACCGGCAATTGTTCCTGTAATAGACCATACCCAAGGCCTCGGTTCGGGATTTTACGCAGCATCTCTTTGGTTGTAATGATACTTTCTGCTATATCCTCCTGACACGGTACCACCACCGGATAGATACTTGTAAACCACCCGACCGTCCGGTCGATATCGATCCGCTTATGAATCGGTTCTCTTCCGTGTCCTTCCATGCCGATCGTTACATCCCTTGCCCCTGTCAGTTTCCTCACGGCCATTCCCAGGGCGCTGATGAGCAAGTCATTGATCTCGGTATTATACGCCCGACTTGCCTGGTGGATAAGCTGTGCGGTTTCTTCCTTATTTAAATGGATCGTGCAGCTGCCATACCCGCTTTCTCCCGTCTGTTCGTCCATCCTTAGTTCGCCTGCCGGCATCTGTGCGGCTACTTGCTCCCAGTACGCCCGTTCTTTCTGCAATAGGTGGCTGTCCTTATACTCTGCCAGTGCTTCCGCCCAAGCTTTATACGACGCTGTCTTTGCCGGGAATTGGATCTTTGTCCCTTCTTTTATTTGCCGGATGGCTGTGCTGATATCTTCCTGCAGGATACGCCACGATACGCCGTCCACCACAAGATGATGGATCCCTAGAAACAGCAGATTCCCTGCCATTGTCCGGAACATCGCCGCCTTCACCAGCGGTCCTTCTTCTAAGTGGATACTGCTATGCAGATCCGTACATGCCGCTTCCATGAGTTCTGTTGCTGCTTGTTCTTCGCTATAGTCATACACCTTCAGCTCATACGCTTTGCTGTCACTCACCTTTACAATCTCTAGCTGACCTTCCCGATAGACCGATCTCAGGATATCATGATGCGCTGTGAGGGCATCCAGCACTTCCCGAAGCTGCTTCTCCTCTTCCAGCTCAATCTCCATCAGCATGTCCTGATTGAAGTGGTGTGGCTTAGGAAGATTCCAGGAGGCAAACTCTCTGACGATCGGCGTCAGCGGTACAATGCCGCTTACTTCATCCTGCTCGTACTGTTCCGCTAGGGCAGACTTTTGTGCCGCGTAGCTGATCGCCTCGACTGTGTACTTTTGCATGATATCTTTGATTGCGATATGATATCCTGCGCTTCTTAACTTCGATACGATCCGTATCGCTTTGATCGAGTCTCCGCCCAGCTCAAAGAAGCTGTCCTGCGTGCCGACCCGCTCTACGCCCAGGACTTCACTAAAGATCGTGCACAGCTGTGCTTCGAGTTCGTTTTTCGGAGCCGTGTATTCCTTCTCGCTTACCGCCGTGATCTCCGGCAGTGCCCGTTTATCCAGCTTGCCGTTGCGCGTCACCGGCAGTTGATCAATTTGCATCATATAGGCTGGCACCATATAGGCCGGCAGTATTTCCTCCAAGTCCCGTCTTACTGCTTGCAGCTGGACTATATCTTTCGATATTAAGTAGGCAAACAGCGCATTCTCTCCGTCATGGGTCTTCCGTACGATGACCGCCGCCTCTTGGATTCCTTCCAGCTGCCGCAGCGCATTTTCCACTTCTCCCAGCTCGATCCGGAACCCCCTGATCTTCACCTGATCATCCATACGACCTAGATAGGCGATGTTCCCGTCCGGTAGCCATTTGGCTAAGTCCCCCGACCGGTACATCCGCTCCCCGGGTACAAAAGGGTTCGCTACGAATTTTTTATTCGTTAGTTCCGGTTTGTTAAGGTAGCCTCTTGCGACGCCGACACCTGCCACGCACAATTCCCCGGGCACACCAATCCCGCATAACTTGTCCCCATCTAATATATAGACCTTGAGAGTAGGGAGCGCCTTTCCGACATCGTTTACATCTAGCGCAATATCTTCTGCAGTGATCGCTTTGTACGTTACATGGACAGTCGTCTCTGTGATTCCGTACATATTCACGATGTTCATCTCCGGATACTTCGCCTGCCATGCCTTTAACTTTCCTACCTGCAGCGCCTCTCCGGCAAAGATTAGATGGTTGACGTGCAGTCTCTCACCTGCTTCGGCTAGCTCTACTTGCATCAGATTATAAAAAGAGGACGGTACTTGGTTGAGTACCGTCACCCTTTTTTCACGTAATAGTTCTAACAAAGCATAGCTGTCTTTTTTGGCGTCGTTGGGTATGACGACTAGGTGACCTCCGTATAAGACCGCTCCATACATTTCCCATACCGATACGTCAAAGTTGTAGGCGGCAAACAGGCTCCATACATCCTCTTCATGGAACTTAAACGGCATGTCATCGTTATGCATCAACCGGACGACACATTCATGTTCGATTATCGTTCCCTTTGGTTCACCGGTCGTGCCCGACGTATAGATGATATATAGCGCATCTCGCGGTGCGATGGCTACATCCGGATTCGCTTTTAGTTCTGCCCCCCAGGCTGCATCCGGTTCATCTGAATACAAATGCTCGATCGCATAGATACTTCCTTGCGGAAGTGATACCCTATGTTCTTTTCCTTGATTGACAAGAAGCAAGCTTGCCCCACTGTCTGCCAGCGTATACTGGATACGGTCTTGCGGCGCCTCTGGATCGATTGGCACATAGACATATCCGGCCTTCACGACCCCGAGTATCCCGATGACCATATCCATATTACGCTCTAACAGCAACGCTACCATCGTTTCGCCTTTGCCTGTTTCGCTTCTGACTTTAGCAGCACGCAGCCGGTTGGCAACGATGTTTGCCTTCGCATTTAACTCCGCATACGTCAGTTGCTCCGTCCCGCAAGATACCGCAATGCGATCCGGTGTTTTCTTCACCTGCGCCTCAAATAAGCTTTTGATCGATTCCTCGTGCGGATATTGAGTTGGCTTAGTTTGAAACGCACCTAGTATCTGCTCTTTTTCTTCCTCTGTTGTCGTTTCGAGTTCAGATAACTTCATTTCTGGGTTTGCTGCACAGGACAATAATACACTTTGTATCTTTGACATAATATTGACAATGTCTTCTGCTGCCAGCTTACTAGGATCATACAATACATCGAGATGTAGCTGACTGATACCAAGATACGCTTTAAACGTGGTCGTATAATTGGTTTGCTCCCGTCCACCCTCTACGGTAAACCGAAAAGCTGAAGTTTCACTTTGGCGTACTTCATCCCATGAATCATCATTATCAAATGTAAACAAAACTTTAACTAAATCGGTGTTCTGTTTGGTCAGTCGTTGTACTTTGGCAAAAGAACAATGTCCATGCCGATCACTTAGTATCGCTTGTTCTTGAGTTCTTCTCCAAACATCGCATATGTGCATTTCATCATCACAACAAATACGAATGGGAATGGTGTTAACAAATATTCCGGCAATATGCTCTATCCCTCTTACATCAGCATTTCTTCCGGAGACCACCTTGCCAAAGACAACATCCTTTATGCCGCACAATTCCTGTAATACGATACCTAAAGCCGTCTCTATCATAGTATTCAGCGTAATATTGTACGTTGCAGCCGTATTAAGAAGTTGTCTTGTTACATCAACAGGAAGTTTATGATTAATTCGCTTCATCTCGCTAGATGTTTCTTCAGGTTGACGGAGCGGCTTAATGTCAGCAGACTCTTCATAGTCTAGAAGGAGCTCTCTCCAGTATAACAAGCTCCTTTCTTCATCTTGTTTTTCCAACCAGTTAACGAAGTCCTTGAAATTTAAGCTCTTTTCCTTCTCTTCCTCTAACCCTTGCTCAAGCTCCGCAACAGACAATCCCTGTTGTAGCTTTTCGCATATTTGAATAAAGTCATTAAATATAACGTTGTCTGACCACCCATCCGAGATGATGTGGTGAGAACTCCATATTAATTTCCCTTCTGTTCTACTTAACATGATATTGGTAACCCGTAACAATGCTTCTTGCTGTAGATCAAACCCCCGTTGCAGGTCAGAATCAATCCATGTAGAAATTTCTGCACGATCCCTGCCCGACCAGTCCACAACTGCATATTCGATTTCACGACTACGCAAAAGAAGTTGTCTAGATTTAGCGCCATGGTCATATACAATTGCCGTGCGAAGTACTTCATGTCGTTTCGTTAGCAATTTCAGCGCTGCCTCAAACGTATGTTCACTTTGATTACCGTTATAGTGATACACCATTTGTGTAACATAGCCGGTTGATTGCCGATTCAATAAATAATGGTATAAGATTCCTTCCTGCATCGGAGTTAGCGTATAAATATCATCAATATCCTCTTTATCAGCAATGTACTCCTGGATCTGTACTAATTCATCACTCGTCAAGTCATCGCAGGAATAATCAGAAGCCGTCTTCACCGGTTTGTCTTGTACACAGCAATAGGTGATAATGTCGCTAAGCTTTTCCTCATATAAGGCTGCAAAACGCTCTACAGTCTTCCTATTATATTTACTGCGGTCATAGCGAATTATAAAATGTAGCATATTCTGTACAATATACCCGTTCATATCAATTGCGCCTTCGGTACTATTCGAATTCGCTATACTCTTGTTGTTCGTAAACAGGGTAGCATTCGATTCTGTATCCAACTGCCCTAAATAATTGAAGTAAATATCGGACTCAATCGCCAAATAATCACCTTGTAATAAGCCAAATCCCAACCCGCGTAAAGGTACTTTCCGTAACATTTCTTTCGTCTCAATTATACTCTTTCGGAAATCATCATGACACGGAACACTAATTGGGAACTTAACCGTAAACCATCCTATAGTACGATCGATATCTACTTTCTTGTGTATCGCTTCTCTTCCGTGGCCTTCCAGACAAACCGACACTTTGGATTGTTTCGTCAACGCATGTGTTGCAGCGCCGATTGCACTTATAAGCAAATCATTGATTTCGGTACCAAACGCTTTTCCCGCTTGCCTTATAAGCTGTTCTGTCTTATCCTTACGGAACGTTATTGTCACATTTGCAAACCCATGATCATGCGGATCGTCATCTATAAGCAGTTTCTCTTCCTGCATGGCCGCAATGATTGTATTCCAATAATTCGCTTGGGTAGTAATCTCGTTTGTGTTTTTATATTCTTCTAATGATTCCGCCCAGTCTTTAAAAGCAAGCGTTTTTGATGGTAACTTTATTTCCTTTCCGTCTTTAAGCTGCCGGAGAGCAGTCTCAAAGTCTTCAAGCAAAATTTGCCATGATACTGCATCAATGACAAGATGATGAATACACAAGAAAAGATAATTGGCAGACTGGGTTTTGAAGAGTGCCGCTTTCATCAACGGACCTTTGTTAATATCCATGCTTTGATGAATTATAGCGGAAGCGTCTTCAATCCACGCCGAACCGTTAAGATCCGCATGAACCTCAAACACTTGTAACTCATAAAGTTTACTGTCCGCACTACTTAAAATTGTCAGACTACCATCCCGGTAAATTGCCCGTAATATATCATGATGAACAGCAACAGCTTGCAAGGCTTCATGAATGTGCGACTCATTATCCGTTCTAACCGTCAAAAGAGCATCTTGATTATGATAGTTAGGATTAGCGTAATTTCTTGCAAAAAAATCATGTAAGATCGGTGTATTCAGGACCTGACCCGTAACTTCACCCTGATCATACTGGATCTCTGATTCCCTGCCTACTGTGTGTGCAATCTTTTCAACTGTGTATTGACTTAAAATATCCGGTACCGAAATAATATAACCGGCGTTTCTCATCTTCGATACAATCCGGATAGCTTTTATGGAGTCTCCGCCGAGTTCGAAGAAACTATCTTTTATACTAATACGTTCAACACCAAGTACTTCTCGGAAAATATTCACAAGCACCGATTCAGTTTGATCTCTCGGAGCAACATACTTATTGCCCCTCCCCTTGCGATCTGGCTCAGGTAGGCTGCGGCGGTCTAGTTTCCCATTATTCGTAACAGGAAACTGCACCAGTGGAACGATGTATGCCGGGATCATATAATCAGGTAAAACTTGGCGAATATCTTCTCTAATTGCTTCCGTATCCAATGTCACTTGATCATTTGGCACCACATAAGCGCATAAATAATCATCCCCTACCGCATCTTCTCTAACCATCACGACAGCATTCAGCACGTCAGGTTGTTTTCGCAGGACATGCTCAATCTCGCCCAGTTCGATGCGGTATCCTCTAACCTTTACTTGATCATCGATGCGGCCAACATATTCAATACTACCGTCTGGAAGCCAGCGGGCAAGGTCTCCCGTGCGATACATCCGCTCACCCTGCTTGAATGGGTTGTCAACGAATTTCTCTGCGGTAAGATCACTCCGATTAAGATATCCCCTGGCAACACCCGCTCCACTGATACAAAGCTCACCTGCCACACCGATTGGAAGCGGAGATCCGTACGAATCTAATATAAATACTTGTACATTGGCAATCGGTTTTCCAATCGTAACTTTATCATGTAAATGAATTTCAATCCCAGTTGCGTCTACCGTTGCTTCCGTCGGACCATATACATTGAACAAACGAATATTCCAATTTTCAAGCAAAGCGGCAGCCAAATCATCCGTTAATGGCTCTCCGCCGACAACAATTACTTCCAAACCATGTAATGGATGAACATCCCGAACTTCATCCATAAGCATCTTCATCCGCGTCGGTGTACCCTTCATGATGTTCACATCATATTGCTCAATCAATTGCAAGAGTAACTTTGGATCGTGTTGTGCCTCCTCATCGGCAATTATAATCTGCATTCCTTTGAGCAAGGCATATAGTGTCTCATAGACTGTGCCGTCGAAAGAAATATTCGATACACATAACATTGTTTTCGTCGAATCCAAGTTTTGTAGCTGATTTAGACCTGAAATCAAGTTACTAATCGAACGATGTTCCACCATTACCCCTTTTGGTTTGCCTGTAGAGCCTGAAGTGTAGATGATATAAGCGATATCGGTTGCTTCTACAATCGCATGCAGATTATGACTAGGTTCATCACACCTTTCTTGATCCACATGAATGCGTCTTACATGGGAAGGCAGTTCGATCGTGTCATCGTATTGCCTCTGAGTCAATACTGTCGATAACCCGCTATCTTCCACCATGTACTGAATCCGCTCCAAAGGATAGGTCGGATCTATTGGCACATAAGCCGCGCCTACCTTTAACGTTGCGAGTATTCCAACCATCATTTCTATACTGCGACCGAGTAAAATACCGACAAAATCCCCGCGGCGCGTACCATGAAGAAGCAGTATTCTCGCAAGCTGATTTGCTCTCATATTTAACTGTTCGTATGTCAGAGCCTGATCTCGAAAGCGTAGAGCCGTTTTCGCCGGCATAGCCTGTACAATCTGCTCAAATTGTTCATGAATGGGTGTCGTCACATCATAAACACAGGACGTATCGTTAAATGAGGTTAAAATGTGCTGTCTTTCTGCTTGCGTCATCATCGGCAATTGACATATTTCAAGTTTAGGGGATTGCGTAACTGCTGCCAACAACGTTTCATAATGTTTCACCATTCGGCGTATGCTTTCTTCTTGGTATAGGCTTGTAGCATAGCGTACTTCGATGCGGTAGCCACTTGCCGTTGGCGTCACTTCTAATGTTAAATCAAATTTAGCCGAACTGTGCTGTAAACTATAGTCATCATGAACACTCGTACTGTTTACGCCATAAAAATCAAAATCTGCTTCTTCATTATTCTGAAGTACAAACAACACATCAAAAAGCGGATTCCGGGACATATCCCGATGCAAGCCCATAAGATCAACCAGATCTTCGAGCGGAAATGCTTGATGCTCAATCCCTTTTAGACATACTTCTTTCATCTCCGACAGAAAATCCACGAAATTCTTCTTTCCCGATGGTTTTCCACGTAATGCAATCGTATTCACGAACATGCCGATTAGAGGCTCTGTATCATAATGTAAACGTCCATTAACAGGGCAACCTACGATAATATCCTCTTGACGGCTATATTTACTCAACAAAATCATCCATGTGCTCAGTAGTACCATATACTCGGTTGCACCCGACATCCGGCACAATGCTGTTACAGCTTCCCGTAACTCTACATGACTCACGACTGCTTTCCCCGTATACTGCTGTACTTGCGGACGTGTAAAGTCTGTTGGTAAATTCAGTACCGGTAGTTCACCTTGCAACGAGTTCAACCAATACGTCTCATGTTCCGTCATGTCTTGAGTGTGCAACCATTCGCTATAATCTTTATATTGAATCGGCATTGACTCAAGGGGTTCGCCATTATATAGCTTGGACAAATCCTGCATTAGATTATTAATCGATGCCCCATCAGAAATGATATGGTGCATATCGAAGGCTAGGAGATAACCACCTTCTTTTTGATTATTTACTTTAACACGTATTAATGGCGCTTGAGACAAATCAAATGCACGCACAAACCCTGTATCATCATCTTCATCCTCAGTAATCAGAAGCGTAAACGGCACATGGTCATGAATACGCTGTACTGCTTCTCCGTTCTCCATATGAAAGCTTGTTCGTAAGCTTTCATGCCGTTGTATGAGTTGCTTCAGTGCAAGCTGAAGTCGTTCACTATCAAGGGATGCATCCATTCGACGCAATAACGTCATATTATAAGCCGTACTATGCTGATCCATCTCTTGAATCGCATAAAGACGCTTTTGAGCGGAAGACATCCGATATGATTCTTTCCGCATAGCATGCGGGATGGGTTCAAACACAGCCTTCGTATATAACGTATTGTGCGTAGTATGTTCTGCACTGATTAGTTCAAGGTGCTGACTGAGCGCTTTAATATGCGGGTTCTCAAACAATGTTATTATCGGTAAACGTATTCCAATCATCGCTTCAATCTGATTTATAACGCGTACAGCATGTAATGAGTGACCACCTAACGCAAAGAAATCATCATAAATACCAACACGGTCAACAGAAAGCACATCACCGAATATATTACAAAGCGTGAATTCCAATTCAGTCGCCGCAGCCGTATATTGCTGCTCATGCACAATTTGTATTTCAGAAAGCGCTCGCTTATCTACCTTTCCGTTTCGTGTCATAGGAACGTTCTCAACCTGTATCATATGCTGCGGCACCATATAGGCAGGAATTGTCTTACCAAGAGAATTCCGGACTTCATTCATCTGAATCTCAGTGCTAGATACCAGGTATGCATACAGTTCCGTTTCACTTCCATCTTGTTCGCGGGCGATAACGATCGCATCCTGGATACCTTCTAATCTTCGAAGAGCATGCTCTACCTCGCCCACTTCAATCCTGTACCCTCGAATTTTCACTTGGTCATCAATACGTCCAATATACGCAATGTTCCCATCCGGCAGCCACATCGCAATATCTCCGGTACGGTACAGCCGCTCATCAGGAATAAGCGGATTCTCAATAAACTTCTCCACAGTAAGTTTTGGTTGATTCATATATCCTTTCGCTACGCCGTGGCCGCCTACAACAAGTTCTCCTGGAACACCAATTCCACATAGCTGCATTTTTCTATCCATAATATACGCAGTACTATTGTTGATTGGCTTTCCGATGGGAATATTGAAGTAATCCGTTTCTATCGCATACGTAACAGAAAAGGTCGTATTTTCTGTTGGACCATAACCATTAATTACTCTGAGTTTCGGATGTTTTTCCCTTACTGCTTTGATATGTTTCGCAGATAATCTCTCTCCTCCTACCAATAAATACTGTAACGGTTGAAAAACTTCGCATCTAGTGTCTACCATATAATTGAAAAGCTGCGCAGTCATCCACATCATCGTAATCTGGTGCTCGCATATCAACATTCCTAACATGTTCCCGTCTGTTATGCTCTGCGTATGGGCTAACACCAATTTCCCGCCATTGAGAAGTGCGCCCCATATTTCAAATGTCGATGCATCGAAGGAGAGTGCACCGGTCAACAAAATATGCGCCCCGTTTAAATCAGCATAGTTCGTTTGCTTCACAAGCCGTACGACATTTTGATGTGTAACACAAACACCTTTCGGATATCCTGTCGTACCGGATGTGTACATGACATACGCAATATCATCTGCCGTTACTAAGGCACGCTCTGTCATTGCCGCATAACTTCCATTTAGATCTATGACGGTGCAGTACTCTTGAAGGACATTAATCATGTCCCCTTTTACATCACCGCACAGTACGATATTCAAATCGCAATCTTCCAAAATAAAGCGCAGGCGAGTATCCGGTTCATCCGTATTAATTGGTACATAGCCACATCCTGCTTTGAGTATCCCCAGCAGCCCTACAATCATGTGCACGCTTTTCTCACATACGATGCCAATTAATTGACCTGAGGATACCCCTCTTTTTCGCAATTCGGTGGCAATACCTTGCGCGGCCTTGTCTAATTGTTGATAGCTTAATTGTTCCTTATCACATACGACACAAATTTGATCGGGCGTAAGTTGAGCCTGTTCTTCAAATAAGTCCGGAATAGATTTATGTTTCGGATATGTGCTTGCCGTATTGTTGAATTCACCTAGTATTCGTGCCTTATCTTCCTTGCGAATTAATTCAACATCGAAAATCTTCTTCTCAGGATACTCAGCAAACGCACATAATACATTGTTTAACATGCTGAGCATCATCTCTACTTCTTCTAAAGCATGCTTGTTTGGATTATAGAGAACTGTAAATCGTAATGCCTTGTCCTCTACAGCAGCCAATAGATTAAGCGGATAGTTTGTTTCATCTCTCGAAGAAACAAGCGCTAATTGCAAACCATCTGTATGTTCACTTTGCTGTTCTTGTGCCAAATGATTTTCAAAAACAAAAAGTGATGAAATCAAATCTGATTTTTGTGCGGTTTGTTCTTGAATTTTAACCAGTGAACAGTGAGCGTGCATCGTACTTTCAATACCTTGATCTTGTAATTCCTGTAAAAGTGATATAATCGTTGAATTCTCGTCTGCACTAACCCTTACCGGTATCGTGTTAATAAAAAGACCTACTATTTTTTCAATCCCTCTTACTTCGGCATGCCTTCCCGAAATCACTTTGCCGAACACGATATCATTTGTAAAGTTAATCTGTTGTAATACGATTCCCCAAGCTGCTTCGGTGATTGTATTTATTGTTAGCTGATGCGCTTGTGCTAAAAGTAACAACCTGCCTGTCAATTCAACATCCAGCTTCTTTTTCACTTGAGCCAAGTTGGAATTGGAAGATGGTGGATCGAAATACGGACGGTATTTGTATGTTAAGTCATAATCACGAAGTCGTTCGCGCCAATACGTAAGCGCAAGCTCCTCATCTTGATTCTGGAACCACTGAATATAATCACCGTACGTCGCAACCTGGAACTTCTCTTGTTCAATAACTTGTTCTACATCGTGTGTACTATAACCATCTTGAAGCAAGTTATAGTAATTTTTTAAGTCGTTACATAATAATTCACTACACCATCCATCTGCAATAATATGATGAAAGCTCCAGATCAATTGCGTGCAATTAGTGGATAGTTTAATAGTTTTTATGCGAAATAGCGCATCAAGCTGCAGATCAAATCCCCGCTTGACATCCATCTCTATCAGTTCATTTAATCTAGCTAGTTGTTCTTTCTCATCGTATGTTGTTAAATCAATTTCTTCCCAATCAAGTGAGCGATGTGACAAAATGATCTGCTTCGGATGCTTTAACCCTTCATACACCATCGCCGTTCTCAACACATCATGCTTTTTAAGTAAACATTGGAACGCACTGCGCATGAGATTAGGATCTATATGCTGATTAATCTGATAAATAAACTGTGTTAAATACTCGGAACCACTGCTTTTTAGGCCATGATACAAAATACCTTCCTGTAGCGGCAATAAATCAAATATATCCTGTATATCATTTTTCCCTGGATAAAGTCGATGCAGGACACTTAAATCTTCATCCGTAATCGAAATTGCAGCATAGTCAGACGGTGTCCGAACCGTTTCTTCTTGCTGCATGCAATGTGCAATCATAGACTGAGTACACGCTTTATATATCTCAGCGAATCTTTGTATCGTACTGCTTGAAAAAAGACCTCTATTGTAACGGAAAGTAAATGTTAATCTTCTTTCGCTTATCACACCGTTGATAAACAATTCCGACAGCATTTTATTCGCATCCGCTAAGCCTTTACCTGAACTAAAAAAGTGTAACTTCTTCCCCTTTGCCTCAGCGTCCATTTGTCCCATGTAGTTAAACATGATTTCAAGCGGTCTGACCGACAATTCTTCCTGCAATAGACCATACCCAAGACCTCGGTTCGGGATTTTTCGCAATATCTCTTTTGTTGTAATGATACTTTTTGCGATCTCATCATGGCACGATACCACCACCGGATACACACTTGTAAACCATCCGACCGTCCGGTCGATATCGATACGCTTATGAATCGATTCCCTTCCGTGTCCTTCCATACCTATCGTTACATCTCTAGCCCCTGTCAATTTCTTCACAGTCATCCCCAAGGAGCTGATAAGCAAGTCATTGATTTCGGTATTATACGCCCGACCTGCCTGGTGAATAAGCTGTGTGGTTTCTTCTTCATTTAAATGTATCGTGTAGTTGCCATACCCGCTTTCTCCCGTCTGTTCGTCCATGCTAAGTGCACCGGACTCCATCTGCGTTGCTACTTGTTCCCAGTACGCCCGTTCTTTTTGTAATAGAGGGCTGCACTTATATTCTGCCAGTGCTTCTGCCCATGCCTTATACGACGCCGTCTTTGCCGGGAATCGGATTTTCGTCCCTTCTTTTACTTGCCGGATGGCTGTGCTGATATCTTCTTGCAGGATACGCCATGATACGCCGTCCACCACAATATGATGGATCCCTAGAAACAATAGATTCCCTTCACCCGTCCGGAACATCGCTGCCTTCACCAGCGGTCCTTTTTCTAAGTCGATACTGCTATGCAAATCCGTACATACCGCTTCCATTAGCCCCGCTGCTTCTTGTTCTTCGTTATAGTCATACACCTTCAGCTCATAAGCTCTGCTGTTACTCACCTTTATGATCTCTAGTTGACCTTCCCGGTAGATAGACCTGAGTATATCATGATGAACAACGAGGGCATCAAGCACTTCCCGAAGCTGTATTTCATCTTCTAGATCAATTTCCATCAGCATATCCTGATTAAAATGATGCGGATTAGAAAGGTTCCAAGATGCAAACTCCCTGACGATCGGTGTCAGCGGTACAATGCCGCTCACTTCATCTTGCTCGTACTGCTCCTCGATTACAGACTTTTGTACCGCATAGCTGATCGCTCCGACCGTATTTCTTTGCATAATATCTTTGATTGCGATATGATAACCCATACTTCTTAGCTTCGATATGATCCGAATCGCCTTGATCGAGTCCCCGCCCAACTCAAAGAAGCTATCCTTCATGCCGACTCGCTCCACGCCCAGTACCTCACTAAGGATACTGCACAGCTGCGCTTCAAGTTCGTTTTTCGGAGCGGTGTATTCCCTTTCGCTTACCGCTACGATCTCCGGTAGTGCCCGTTTATCCAGCTTACCGTTGCGCGTCACCGGCAGTTGATCAATCTGCATCATATACGCTGGCACCATATAGGCCGGTAGTATTTCCTCTAAGTCCTGCCTCACTGCTTGCAGCTGAACTACATCTTTCGAAACTAGGTAGGCAGATAGCGCTTTCTCTCCGTCATGGGTTTCCCGTACTATGACCGCCGCATCTTGGATCCCTGCCAGCTGCCGCAGCGCATTTTCCACTTCTCCCGGCTCTATCCGGAACCCCCTGATCTTCACTTGTTCGTCAATACGACCCAAATAAGCAATATTCCCATCCGGCAGCCATTTAGCTAAGTCCCCGGTCCGGTACATCCGCTCACCTGGTACAAAGGGGTTCGCTACGAATTTTTTACTGGTCAGTTCCGGCTTGTTGAGGTAGCCCCTTGCAACGCCGTCGCCCGCTACACACAACTCCCCAGGCACACCAATCCCGCATAATTTGTCCCCGTCAAGTATATATACATGATTATTTGCAATCGGTTTACCAATCGGGATGTTGTTTGGCACGTCACTTATCCCATCATATTCCCAATACGTAGCCTGTACCGTACATTCCGTAGGACCATAAGCGTTACAATATCCGCAGTCACTATTCCGTGTTTGTTCAATAACCGACTCATTTGTTGCGGCTCCAGCCGTTGTTAACCATCTAACTCCAGTAAACGCCGTCTGGAGATAGTATTGTGGCGGCAGTACAGCTAACGTAATCCTGCTTTCTTGCATAAAAGAATTAAAACGTGTTACATCCGCTATAATGGATTTTGACACCAATGTTAGCGTCGCCCCTAGCAATAGTGATAAGGTCATCTCCCATACAGAAGCGTCAAAGACATAGTTTGCAAATTGAAGCACATTATCTTGACTTGTAACGTTATATTGCTTCAGAAGATGATGCCGTAAGGATACAACACCCTGATGCTCTAACATTACGCCCTTCGGTTGCCCCGTAGTCCCGGATGTATAGATTATATAAGCCGAATCATTCGGGCGATTGATTTGCTCGGGATTATCGCTGATTCCTTCCCATAGCATATCGTCAGCAAGATTAATCGTTGGCAGCCCAGTTTCAATCGTAGCTTTATACACAAGCACTGCTTTTGGTTTACAGTCAGCTAGAATGAACTGGATTCGCTCTGCTGGAAACGTAGGATCGACCGGCACATATGCAGCGCCTGCCTTGATGATGCCATACATCCCGGCAATCATCTCCACACTTCGCTCTGCTACAATAACCACCCGGTCATCAGGTTTGATGTCCAGTCTGCGAAGCGCCCATGCCACTTGGTTGATTTTTTTGTTTAACGCGTCATACGTCATATAGTTGTCTTCATATACGAGGGCGATTGCGTCCGGTGTGTTTGCAACCTGCTCTTCCCATAATGCTGGAATCGTTTTATCCTTTGCATACAGTGAGCTCGTATCATTAAATACACCTAGTATCTGTTCTTGTTCTTCCTCTGTTATTGTTTCAAGCTCAGATAACTTCCCTTCAGGGTTTGCTACGATAGCTTGTATAACATGTTCTAGCCGTACAACAATTTGCTCTATGTCCTCACGTGCATACACGTTCGGATTGTATATTATTTCACATACTATCTTCCCTTCATGTTCATAAGCGCATAACATTAAGCTGTAATTGGTTTGGTCCAAGCCATACTCAATCTCGTACATAAAATCTGTCAGCTTGTCCTCATCCACGTAGTAATTTTCAAACATATAGAGCACTTGGATTAAATGCTGCTTCTGCTCCGTCTGCGCTTGAATCTCAGCGAGCGAACAATAGGCATATTGCTCACTTTCAGTCCCTTGCTGCTGCATTTCTTTGATCAGTTCTAGTGTACTCATGTCTTCTTTGCTTGCTACACGCACCGGTATCGTATTAATAAACAGACCGACGATGCCCTCTATTCCGCGCACATCGGCTTGACGCCCGGACATTACTTTCCCGAACACCACATCTTTCTGACCGCTGTATGCTTGTAAAACAACTCCCCAGGCCGTTTCCACCACATTACTCACCGTCAATTGATGGGCAGCTATCAGTTCCCTCAACTGCAAGGCATCTTCAGGAGATAATGTAATCGCCAAGCTCTGTACTTGCTGTTCACTTTCTTGCGGCGTATATATCGGTTTAATCTCGGCAACTTCTTCATATCCTGCTAGTACATCTAACCAGTAAGACAGCCCTTTTTGTTGATCTTGTTTTTCTAGCCAATAAATATAATCTTCGTAGGAATCCTGGTACTGCTTTTCTGTGATCACCTGTGTTTCCAGCGTAGATGTCAAAACACCCTTCTCTAATGCTTTGTAAATCCGATTGAAATCCCCGTATATTATCGGTAGGCTCCAACCGTCCAACAGAATGTGATGAAAATTCCAGATCAATTGATAACGATCTCTTGCCAGCACTACGTGGTGTACCCGCAATAACGGGTCTTGTTCAAGATCAAATCCTCGCTGGATTTGGTCATGGGCGATCGCTTCCACCTGTTTTGCCTGCACAGATAGTTCTACTCCCGTTAAATCGGTTCTTTCGTATTCCACTTCCCTTCCTCGGATCACGACTTGCTTTGGTATCGATATATTTTTATGAATAATCGCTGTACGGAGCACTTCATGCCGCATGACAAGTAGCTTAAGCGCTTGCTTCACCATGTGCTCATCGGCATAGCCTTGCCCTATAAAAATATTTTGATTTCTATAGGCTGTCGATTCTGGTTCGGCGATGCTATGGTATAACATCCCTTTCTGCAATGAGGTTAAGCCGTATATACGATCTATTTGGAATGCACCACCGGTTACATGCTGGATGACGGATAAATCTGCACGAGTCAAATCCGCTGCATGATAGTCAGACGGTGTCGGAACCGATTCTTCCAACTGCATACAATATGTAATAGTAGACTGTATATGGGCTTTATATACCTCAGCAAATCTTTGTATCGTAACATTTGAAAAGAGACCTCTGTTGTAACGGAACGTAAATGATAATTTCCCTTCACTGATCACACCGTTAATAAACAATTCCGACAGCATTTTATTCTCATCCGCTAAACCATTACTCGAACTAAGAAAGTGTATCTTTTTACCCTTCGCTTCAGCATCCATTTGCCCCATATAGTTAAACAATAAGGTCGGTAGCTGATTTCCCGTTAATAGATCGTATAACAGGCCGTACCCGACTCCGCGGTTCGGTATTTTGCGCAGCATCTCTTTCGTTGCAATGATACTTTCCGCCATTTCGTCATGACACGCTACCATAATCGGATAGACGCTCGTAAACCATCCTATCGTCCGATCGATATCGATCCGTTTATGAATTGTTTCTCTCCCATGCCCTTCCACACCAATCGTTACTACACTTGCTCCTGTCAGTTTCCTAACGGACATTCCCAAGGCACTGATAAGCAAATCCGGCACTTCAGTACGAAACGCTTTTCCTGCACGTTGCAACAGGCTTTCCGTTTCTTCCACACTTAAATGGATCGTGTAGTTATCATACCCGCTTTCCCCCGTCTGTTCGTCCATCCTTAGTTCGCCTGCCTCCATCTGCGCCGCTACTTGCTCCCAGTACGCCCGTTCTTTCTGCAATAGATGGCTGTCCTTATATTCTGCCAACGCCTCCGCCCAGGCCTTATATGACGCTGTCTTTGCCGGGAATTGGATCTTTGTCCCTTCTTTTACTTGCCGGATGGCTGTGCTGATATCTTCCTGCAGGATACGCCACGATACGCCGTCCACCACAAGATGATGGATCCCTAGAAACAGCAGGTTCCCTGCCGCTGTCCGGAACATCGCTGCCTTCACCAGCGGCCCTTCTTCTAAGTGGATACTGCTATGCAGATCCGTACATGCCGCTTCCATGAGCTCTGCTGCTGCTTGTTCTTCCAGATAGTTATACACCTTTAGGTCATATGCTTTACTGTCACTCATCCCTACGATCTCTAGCTGACCTTGCCGGTAGACGGATCTCAGGATATCATGATGCGCCATAAGGGCATCAAGCACTTCCTGAAGCTGGTTCTCCTCTTCCAGATCAATCTCCATCAGCATGTCCTGATTGAAGTGGTGTGGCTTAGGAAGATTCCAGGACGCAAACTCTCTGACGATCGGCGTCAGCGGTACGATGCCATTCACTTCATCCTGCTCATACTGTTCCGCTAGGGCAGACTTTTGTGCCGCGTAGCTGATCGCCTCAACTGTATACTTTTGCATGATATCTTTGCTTGCGATGTGATATCCTGCGCTCCTTAATTTCGATACGATACGTATCGCCTTGATTGAGTCTCCGCCCAGCTCAAAGAAGCTGTCCTGCGTGCCGACCCGCTCGACGCCCAGTACTTCACTAAAGATACTGCATAGCTGCGCTTCAAGTTCGTTTTTCGGAGCCATATATTCCTTTTCGCTTACTGCCACGATTTCCGGCAGCGCCCGTTTATCCAGCTTGCCGTTGCGCGTCACCGGCAGTTGTTCGATCTGCATCATATAGGCCGGCACCATATAAGCCGGCAGCACTTCCTCCAAGTCCCTTCTCACCGCTTGCAGCTGGACGATATCTTTCGATATGAGGTAAGCAAACAGCGCTTTCTCTCCGTCATGGGTTTCCCGTACGATGACCGCCGCATCTTGGATTCCTTCCAGCTGCCGCAGCGCATTTTCCACTTCTCCCAGCTCGATCCGGAATCCCCTGATTTTCACTTGGTCATCCATACGACCCAAATAGGCAATGTTCCCGTCCGGCAGCCATTTGGCTAAGTCCCCTGACCGGTACAGTTTTCCCTCTCCGTATGGATTCTCAATAAACTTCTCTGCGGTTAGCTCCGGTTTGTTGAGGTAGCCTCTTGCGACGCCGACACCTGCCACGCACAATTCCCCGGGCACACCAATCCCGCATAACTTGTCCCCATCTAATATATAGACCTTGAGAGTAGGGAGCGCCTTTCCGACATCGTTTACATCTAGCGCAATATCTTCTGCAGTGATCGCTTTGTACGTTACATGGACAGTCGTCTCTGTGATTCCGTACATATTCACGATGTTCATCTCCGGATACTTCGCCTGCCATGCCTTTAACTTTCCTACCTGCAGCGCCTCTCCGGCAAAGATTAGATGGTTGACGTGCAGTCTCTCCCCTGCTTCGGCTAGCTCTACTTGCATCAGATTATAAAAAGAGGACGGCACTTGGTTGAGTACCGTCACCCTTTTTTCGCGTAATAGTTCTAACAAAGCATAGCTATCCTTTTTGGCGTCGTTGGGTATGACTACTAGGTGACCTCCGTATAAGAGCGCTCCATACATTTCCCATACCGATACGTCAAAGTTGTAGGCTGCAAACAGGCTCCATACATCCTCTTCATGGAAATTAAACGGCATGTCATCGTTATGCATCAACCGGACGACACATTCATGTTCGATTACCGTTCCCTTCGGCTCGCCGGTCGTGCCTGACGTATAGATGATATATAGCGCATCTTGCGGTGCGATGGCTACATCCGGATTAGCTTTTAGTTCTGGCCCCCATGCCGCATCCGGTTCATCCGAATACAAATGCTCGATCGCATAGATACTTCCTTGCGGAAGTGACACCATCTGCTCTTTTCCCTGATTGACAAGAAGCAAGCTTGCACCACTGTCTGCCAGCGTATACTGGATACGGTCTTGCGGCGCCTCTGGATCGATTGGCACATAGACATATCCGGCCTTCACGATCCCGAGTATTCCGATGACCATATCCATATTACGCTCTAACAGCAACGCTACCATCGTTTCGCCTTTGCCTGTTTCGTTTTTGACTTTAGCAGCAAGCAGCCGGTTGGCAACGATGTTCGCCTTCGCATTTAACTCCGCATACGTCAGTTGCTCCGTCCCGCAAGATACCGCTATCCGATCCGGTGTTTTTTTCACCTGCGCCTCAAATAAGCTTTTGATCGATTCCCCGTGCGGATATTGGGTTGGCTTGGTTTGAAACAGGGTTAAGATTTTATCTCTATCCTCATCGCTCACGAATGAAATATCACGTACCTTCCTCTCCGAATTCTCAGCAAAGGCACACAAAGCAAACGTAAGCATTGTTAGTATATTGTTTATTTCAGATTTGGTGTAATTTGATTCATCAAAACGAATCATCACGTTCAACTGATTACAATCAAAAGAAAAATGAAGAAGCAAATCAGGTGAATTATAAGATAATTGATCCTCAAGGGGAAAGTGTATGAACTGTTTCCCCTCGTCCGATCTATCCGTAATTATACACACCGTTTTAATCAAGTGATTGATTTTTCGGGGTAATATATCACAATGGGCATATTTCCCACTTTCCGCTTCTTGTTCTTTTAGTTGCTGTAATAGATCCAATAATACGTCGTCTCCATTACACTTCATTCTTACCGGAATCATCACACTGTTCAAATGAGGATCGTCGATTATTGTTCCAAACATGACATCATCAGTATAGTTATACTTTTGTAAAACAAGTCCCCAGGCAGCCTCTATAATAACGTTCATAGGGATATTGTGTTCTCGGCTAAGTTTTCTAAGTTTTTCGCATACATGCTGCGGAAATACCCAGTCCATTAGATTCGTATCCGCTGTCCGTTTTGAACTTGGTCTGTATGGAAAAAGGGGCTTAATCGCAGTCGAACTATCATCGTCAAGTAAATATGTCCAATAAGAAGACCTGTCTTCTTCATGTTTCTTGTTTGGCACGAATTTTCTCATAATGTTCTATCCTTTCAATTATTTTTTCTTCTTTGCAGCTTGCATACCGCCGATGATAAGCATAATAATCCCGATTACAGCTAAAATAATCCGAACTAAGAATGGATTCAATGAAAACACAGTTTCACCTTGCCAATACAATCCGAACAACCTTTCATTCAGCCCCACAATCGCCAATAACGGCTTAAGAAACAAACTCAGCGCTAATAATACGATCCCCCAAATAATTTTGTTATTCATTGATCAAAACCCCTTTCCAATTAAGATAAATGATGATTATTTCACAATAAAACGATCTATCCTTGCGTTTCGAGAATTTTATCCGATATTCTCAATGTCTGCTTGATAATATCCACAACAGGTTCATAATTCTCTGTAATAAAAAAGTGACCACCATCTACCGTATGAAAAGTCGCTGCCCCACCCGCATAATATTTCCACTCGCTCATGTCATATATGATAGCACTGCGGTCGTTGCGACCATTAATGATTGTAATATCACAAGCGATCTTATCTTTTTTCTCTTGGTAACAATATGTTTCTGATATCTTAAAATCAGCGCGCAATATCGGTAAGAATAAATCAAGCAACTCCGGATTTTTAATTATTTCATGCGTACTGCCCCCATAACTCATAACCGCATGCAAAAATTGCTCGTCTGGCAATCGATGAATTGAAGTTTGGTTATGCTTATTTTGCGGTGCGTTACGTCCGCTAAAAAAAATATGCTGCGGTTTATGAACCCCGTTCTCGATTAACTTGTAATACGTTTCAAACGTAAGTAATGAACCTAAACTATGTCCAAATATCGCATAATCGTCGTTCGAAGCAACATTGCTTGCTATCGTAGCAGTGATATCCTCAACAATAGTATCTATGTCGTCCCGAAGTGGCTCAAATATTCTCTTGCCATGACCCGGCAATTCCACAGGGAACAATTGTATATCGCTACTTAACGATTTGCTCCATTTGCGATATACTTCGGCGGATCCCCCTGAATAAGGAATGCAAAACAATTTAATCTCATTGCCCATATCAATAACCCCTTTCTACAATTCGACAATGCAAGATATGATGATACAATCATGTATCATTTGTTACTTTTAATTACTTTTATCGCTTCATCGAAAGAGGATACATTGCCTTTTTCCACATTGTCTAACATTGACATAATATCATCATCGGACAATTTATAATCCGGTACAATAACCGCCTTGTCATCGGATTGTTCTTTACCGATACCGCGCTTCTTATCAATGAGCCCCGCTAATTCTTCTACGGAAGAGTGCGTAAAAATATCCGTAATATCAATCGTTCTAGGATATATCGCATTTATTTCCTTTAAAAGTTCCATCGCATGAATTGAATCCCCTCCGAGAGAATTAAAACTCTCATAGATATCGATCTCTCTTAGATCCAAAACGACAGCATAGCGGAACGCCACTTCATTCTCTGTGGTCGTATAATTATCATTTTTACCTATAATGTGTATATCTTCTGGTGCAATCGTTTGTTTTGCTACTTGTTTTCTCTGTGTATTGTGACGACTTATATGACGATCAAGGTTTTTCTTCAACCATGGCGACAGTCTAAACGGAAGATTATTCTCCCCTATTTGTTGAAGAATGTCATAATTGATTTGCCCTGGTATAACATTACTTAAATCGTACTTTATGATCTCATTTAGCGCCTGAATAGCTACTTCTGTCTCTAGCGAACGGAATAAGGTAACGGCATCAGCAACCTGATAATCTACTGCCATACCCACTTCACTCCATCCTGGCCAATTCACAGTTTGCACAGGTATACCTTTTTTCCGAAGGTACGGCGCATATGCATCAAGGAAAGCGTTCGCCGCGGTATAATCACTTTGCCCCGGTCCTCCTAATAAAGACGTCATCGAAGAAAACAGGATAAAGAAATCAAGCTTCTCTCCTCTCGTCAGAGCGTCCAATACTACCGTACCATTAATCTTTGGTCTTACGACATCACGAAATGTATTCATATTTTTGTTAAACAGAAATCCATCTCCTGCCATTCCAGCGCAGTGGATAATGCCATTAATAGGGCCATATGCTTCTTTTAGCTCTGATAGAATGCTTTCCATTTGTACCCTATCACTAACATCCGTATAGCGAAGCAAAACGGTACACCCTAGGTTTTCAAGATATAAGATCGATTCAATAAGCGTACTAAGTTTACGATCTCCATTCGAAAGTAAGGTTTGCCATGTTGACCGGTCAGGCAATGCTTTACGAGCCAGAAGACAGATTGTTCGTGCTCCCCTATTCCCTAAATCTATTGCCATTTGCAACCCTAATCCACCGGTACCTCCTGTAATTAAATAGACGCCCGTTTGCTTAATCTCCATCTCCCTCATCGATTCTTGTTTCTGTTCGATTACAGTAAGTGCCTCCGTGAATCGTTGATTGTTTCGATATGCGACGCGGAAGGTTGGATTCTCCGTCAACACCTCATCCAGTACAGTCTCCATATCTGTTGCCTCATCTATGTCGATACAACGATAGCGAAGATTAGGATACTCTGTCGCAGTCGACTTGGCTACTGCCAGAAAGGCTGCGTTTGCAGGCTTGATACAAGCTTCTTCCCCTGTTACTTCATGTGCATAGTCAGTCAACAACACAAACTCGACAGAATCACGGATCGTTCTAAGTATCGCTCTGGTCAAATAAACCACACTATAGAGACCTTGATGTAATTCTTCTCCGTATCGCTCCGCCGAAACGTCCGTTCGTGTAAAGTTAACGGTACTGAAGTGATAGACCGAACAAAGATTGTTCACACCAATCGCAGCAAGCAGTTTGTCGTAATCTTCCTCATCCTCACCAACCGTAAACTGGGTTGCATCAATTTGGCTGAATTTTTTGCCGATAGAGACAAAAAACAACCGACTGTCTTGATGCTGGATTTGTTCTGCAAGCGCACGAGCATAATATTCACCCTGGTCACAAAAAACTAATACATTACCTTGCACATTCTGAGTTTTTTGTATCGTTGCCGGTTGCAACATCCAGTTTGTACCGTAAAAGGCGTTCTTTTTAAACTCATTCATTTTGCTAATTTGCCGAAGCGTGACTTCTTCCGCCTCTGCGATCACATTGCCAGATGTATCCACGAGTGAGACACGGAACGTAAAAACTTCTGTATTATTATCCTTTGTCAAAATAGTAATCTTACTATAAAAATGACGCGGAACCCGGCGATAGAATTTTAAGTTTTTATACGAGAAAGGCAATAGTTTACGCCCACCCGTATAGAGTCGGATAACAGGTATATTAATTGCATTGTCAACCAATGCCGGGTGGAAAGAAAATTGGTCTAAATCAGACAAATATTTGTCTGGAATTTGTATCTCGGTTATAATTTCATCCCGATCACCATTTGCTTTGGTGAAGAAATTCATTATGGATTCCCAACGCTCACCAAAATAATTATCACTTTCCCAACTATTAAGAATCAGCTCTTTTTCTTCCAACCCTTGTTTAATACTAAACTTTTTCAAAGCGGGGGCTGATTCTATTTCTGAAAATTGCAACTGCTTAGGCGGCGTATCATCATGCATACAAACCGTACCCTTGGAATGTTCTATCCACACGTCCCCAGTTGATTCCTCATGCCTAGATACAACCGAAAAATCTGCGTTAACGTCATTTTGGGTAATAACAATATGGATATCCATATCTCCCTCATAAGCTAGCAACGGGGCCATAAAAACGAGATCCTGAATCACAATATTTGCATTGTTAAAACAATGCTGGCATGCTTCTTTAATCATTTCAAGATATGCCGTTCCGACTAGCAGATGGGTGCCCATAAGCTTATGGTCGGTAACAACCCATTCTTTTGTAAGTTCGGGATTAACGAGATACACACTTTGCTTCATCGAATCAACAATACATTGATGAACAAGCGGATGTAATATCGTACTATCCGGTTTCCTGAGAATAGATTGTGCCATTGTAATCGGTTCAGCCCAATAATGTGTTCTATCAAATGGATACGTAGGTAAGGAAACGCGCTTATATGAACCATCTTGATACAACTGCTTCCAATCAACTGTGGCTCCTTTCACATACAGTTCACAAAGCTTGGAGAGTTGTGAACTGTTTTCACTCACTTCTCTTCCTGTTAAAACAATTTTTTGCGCTTCTTGTGTTATGCGATTTAGCTCACTAGTTGAAATATCGCCTTCATTTATACTTTGCCGCTTATCCGATACGACATGATTTTTTCCATAGTAAATGCTATGATTGACCATATTTTTTAATTCGGTTTTTTTCAGAATAGCAAGTTTGTCTGTTAGGTCTTTGAGGGTATTGAATACAATAGCGATTCGATAGGTATAATGCCCCCGGCCCGTGTTCGCCGTATAGCATAGGTTACCGATCGGTATATCCTGTTCATTCTCAAGAAATTGTTCATAGTTATGAATTAAGCTTTTTAAAGCGGTTTCAGTTTTTGCCGATAGAGTAAGTACATTATTTGCCGTCGTGTCTGGTAACAGATCAGAATCCTTATATTCTTCTACGATAATGTGGCAATTGGTTCCACTAAAACCAAACGCACTTATTCCTGCTCGCAGCGGCATTTCCCCGCTATCCCAATTCATGCATTTGTCGACTACATATAGAGGTGAATTGATAAAATTAATGTATGGATTCGTCTCCTCAAAATGAAGACTCGGTGGTAACATCCGGTGTTTCATAGATAGAAGAACTTTTAATAGATTTGTAGGGCCGGCAGCACCGACCGTATGTCCGATGTTTGTTTTCACAGAACCAATTCCACAGAATTGCTTTTTATCCGTAAATTTTGAAAAAGCATTTGATAAGCCAGTAACTTCAATCGGGTCACCGAGCAACGTTCCAGTACCATGTGTCTCGACGTAACTGATAGATTCAGGTGAAACATTAGCTCTTTTCCAAGCATTAATGATGACTTCCTCCTGGGCGAGCGGATTCGGAGCCGTGATACCGTTTGAAGCCCCATCATTGTTTATTGAACTCCCCTTTATCACACCATAAATGTGGTCGCCATCTTTTATCGCTTTCTTGAGCGGCTTCAATAAGAATACAACAACACCTTCAGAGAACACCGTACCACTACACTTTTTGTCAAAGGTGCGGATGCGATAGTCCTTGGATTGGACGGTGTCCATAATACTCATATCCTCATCTGATGTTTCTTTGTTATCACTATCTTGCATGTTGAAACCAGTGATGCCGAGGTTAATTCCACCCGCCAGTGCCATGTCACACTCTTGATTGCGAAGAGCACTACACGCTTCATGTATTGCGACAAGTCCGGAAGAGCAGGCAGTATCAAGGACGAGAGCCGGCCCTTTTAAGTTAAACGTATAGCTAATACGGCTTGCTAAGATCCCATTCCAAAATCCGCTTAGTTTCATCTGATCATCTTCGGTCAGGTATTTATAATGGATAGAGTTTGTTTCATCTTTTCCTACAAATACACCCATGTTCGAATTGGTTATCGACGGAATGCTATAACCGGCATCTTCGATTGCTGTCACCGCAGTTTCCATGAATACCCTTTGCTCAGGTTCGATATAGCGTGCCTCCCGTGGAGGAATCCCGAAAAAGGCGGCATCAAATTTATCCCAATCCGTAATATAACCACCTTGAAACTGTTCAAGTTTGTCATAATTTTCTGGCGATGGATTATAGCCGATATACTCGGCAAATGCAATATTCTTTAAGAGCATTTTGTCAAAAACGAGCCTATCTTCAGGTTTCGGCACAAAACACACCCTGCTATTTACCAAATTACCCCAGAATTCTCCTGGATTTTTTGCCATAGGCAGCCTGTTTGCAACGCCAATGACCGCTATTTCGGTTAATTTCTCTTCTTCATTTTGTTGAAGCTTCGCTAACAAATTTACTGCTTCTGTTTGGGAAATATGCTTCATGCTGAGTTGATCTAATATAAATCTTTTTACAGTGTTCATAACTAAATCCCTCCTTTTAATTGTCCTTATCAAGTAACGCTAGCACCTGCTCCATATTCATATCACCTGCAACGAATTGATCTACCATATCCTGTATGTTATTACTACTTTCTTTCTTAATTGTTATCTTGTTACTCTTCGTTGTCTTTGTCTCAATATATTGCGCGATTTCTACTACTGTAGAATATACAAACATATCCGTAATCACGATGATACCGGGATAGAACTTATCCAGTTCTTTTTGAAGATATGCAGCAAGCAATGAATTGCCACCCGACTCAAAAAATTTAGCATGGATATCTACTTCATCATTGCCGAGAGTTTGTGACCAAGCGTAGATTACATTTCTTTCAATATCCGTAATATCGCTCATACTTTTCCCGATCACAACGATCTCTTTATCCTCGGGGCTAGTCCCCTTACTCCAATGACTCTGATCGTTACCTCTATGATTGCTACTATTCTCAAACAAACTGATGATAAGATTGTCATGTTCCATTTCTAAAGCTTTATAATCAATATCTCCGATCAGTACCTGTGGCAGCTTTGTTTTTAAGGCATGCCAGAACGCGGCGGCTCCTTCTTCATCATTAAGGAATCGCACATACGGCCCTTCTTCGCGTATACCACTTACTGCCGCCATCCCTGATTCACGCCACCCTGTCCAGTTAATTGTCAAACTAGGCAACCCTAATGTACGGCGGTAATATGAAAAACTATCCAGAAACGCATTCGCAGCGACATAATCACTTTGTCCTGCTGCACCAAATATGGAGACGTAAGAAGAACACATCACAAAAAAGCTTAAAGGATCATTGCGCGTCAGTTCATGCAATACCCAGGTTCCGGCAATTTTCGGTCTTAAGACGGATTCATACGTTTGCCATGTCTTATTCATAATGAAACCATCTCCAGCAATACCGGCAGCATGTATTATCCCGCGGACCGCTCCATGTGCATCTCGTAATTGCTGTAATGCATCATCCATTTGTATATAGTCAGCAATATCAACCTGCATAATATCCAATGAGTATCCTTGAGACCAAAGGCTTTGTACCTGCTCCAGTTTCTTACGCAGAATTGGATCAATAGGCTCCGATAGAAGCGAAAATGTATCTCTTGAATAGGTCCTGTTAAGCAACACGATATGAATAGTTGGATTAAGGCGGAATAAGTATTGGGAAATGGCTAACCCCATGCCACCTAACCCACCTGTGATGATATAAACCCCGTTATCGACTAACGTCATTTGTTCATCATTAAGGGCTGTTCCATGTGTGACATTGTTAAGTTGTTGCATATACTTAACATTTTTTCGATAGGACACCGCATGCAACGATTCATTGCTAAGCATGTCTTCGATTAGAACGTCTGCAGACGTATCGTTATCAATATCTATTACGCGTGTCTTTATGTTCGCATACTCTCTGCCGATCGTATTGACCATACCACTCAATCCGTAGCTCAACGGTTGAATCCATTCTTCCTCACCGGTTACTTTCGTTGCATTTGAGGTGTATATAACCAAGTTTATTGAATGACGAACATCTTGGTTAAGTAATGCTTTTATCAGATTAAATGTGCTTTTGAAGAGCAACTCCATCTCTGTTATAAGCTGTGATCCTGTTTGCATCTCTTCATGAATAAGCGAAGCCATATGAACAATATATTTAATATTCTCCTTCGCCAATGAAGATAGAATGGTATCAAAATCACATGCCTCTCTTAACTCTACAGCTATTATCCGCTCTCCAAAGTACTGACGCATCTGCAGCATCAGAGATGAATTGAGTTGCCCTTGACGATACATTACGAGTATGCAATCGTCTTCCTTCACAACATTCACCGCTTTATCAATGGGGTCAGAACAAGCAATCCAGTGTGTCGTTCTATACTGATGTTGGGAGGACTTCATAAAGTTCTTCTCGTCATGGATTTTTTTAATAACATAATTGTTCAGCTCCCCAATGATATGAAAATCCTCGTCCAGTAGCGTGATGTCAAAAGCCGCAAACTCCTGAGTTACACGTTCTTGCTCTTTTAGTTTAATATAGCTATACATCCTAGGCGGAAGAGGTTGGTAGAAGCGCGCTTGTTCACAGGAGAACGGCAAAAACACATCATTAATAATCAAATTTCCAGAATTAATTGCCGGATCTAGTAAAGACGGAAACAGTATATATTGATCCACTTCTGTTAGTAAGCTTTTATCAACTGAGAAACAAAGTAAAAGTTCTTTATCATTTTTATAAAGCGCCGATAGATTGTTCCACTTATTACCTGTAATTTCTACAATTGATTTAGGTACCAATGATGTATGCTTATCCATTACCTCACAACGAGCTATAATCGAAGTGATATCAATTGACCTATTTTTAGGAGGGGCATGTTTTCTTTTGCGCACTGATACTTCTAAATGATGGATCCATTCAGATTCCTTATCGTTTTTACTAAAGCAATTTACCGAAATGCCATCATGCTCCTCCCTTATGATGGTATGAATCGTACGAGTTTCATGCCGGCCACAAGCAAATGGAACACAATATAATAGATTTTCAATATCAAATTGAGCATGTTTTAAATACCGAGTGCTTACGAATACTGCCATTTCAAAAAAAACAGTGCCGGGTAAAACATGAACACCATTTATCATATGACATTTTAATTCCCAACATTGTTCAACATTCATCTTTGTCATATATACATGCATACGATGGGTATCTAACACACATGTATGAACTAATGGATGAAGATTCTCTTTGCGAGATTCAACTAATTCTTTTTCTTGTTTAGACGGTAACGAAACCCAATATCTTTTGTGATCGAACGGATAAGTAGGGATGCTCAATTTACGTCGTTCTTCTCTTCCATATAATTGATCCCAGTCAACAGTCGCACCTTGGACATATAGTGCAATTAATGCATTTAATAACTCCTTATGTTGCCCTCCATCCGACTCATGGATAATTTGTTGCGTTATTTCAGCAGCTTTTTGCGAAAGTAATTGCACTGTATTGCGGTGAATATATCCATCCGTAATATCGGAATCCGTTATTTTATGTTCGCCATAAACATATCGGTTATCGTTAGTATGCTGTGTGAAACTAATCGCAAAAAGATCATCCGGAGAATGAAGAATCATCGCAAAACGACATTCAAAATGAACTCTCCCGACATTGGCGGTATAGCATAAATCATCAAGATTGCAGTTTGGCATTTGCGTTAAGTATTCCTTATACAGCTCAATGTAACGGCGAACAGTCTGTTCATCTTTGGCTGAAACTGTAAATATCCGAGACTGTTTGGGACTATATAGTACACTATCTACTTGGGGGGCTTCTTCTAAGATGATATGGCAGTTTGTCCCGCTCATGCCGAAGGAACTAACGCCACATCGTCTTGGGTAATGCGTCGGCTCCCAATCACATAACTTATCATTAACATAAAGAGGAGATGATGAAAAATTAATCTTTTGGTTAGGTGCTGTGAAGTGAAGCGTTGGAGGTAATTGCTTATGCTTTAGCATTAAAACTGCTTTAAGTAGCCCTACCGCTCCTGCTGCACTATCAAGGTGACCCACGTTACTCTTTACAGATCCGATTGCACAGAATTGTTTCTTGTCCGTCACTCGGCTGAACGCACGTTCTATACCGTTAATTTCAACAGGATCGCCAAGTTTTGTTGCTGTACCATGCGCTTCAATATAGGATATCGTCTCAGGATTGATTCGAGCGTCTTTCCATGCGCCTCTTATGACAGATTCTTGAGCCTCAGCATTTGGTGCAGTAATGCCGATCGAAGCTCCGTCTTGGTTGATACTTCCCCCTTTAATAACCGCATAAATATTATCGCGGTCGCGGACCGCATCGCGTAACGACTTCAGGATAAAACATATAACACCTTCTCCTGTGCCTGTACCGTCTGCATCATAGTTAAACGTCTTCGTTCTCGAAGAAGAAGATTCAATACCCATCTTGTTCTCAATCACTTGTGGTGCGGGTGTTATTCTGAAGCGAACAGAACCCGCAATCGCCATTGTAATGCTACCATTCATGATTTGCTCACAAGCCATATGCACAGCTACCAAAGAGGATGAGCAAGTCGTATCAATATTAACTGCAGGTCCTTTTAGATTTAATATGTAGCTAATTCTACTAGCGATAATGGCATCCACATTTCCAGAAACTGAAATTCCGTGCGTATGCGCTTCATTCTCTTTCAGCAACGAACGGTAGGAATCAGGCGGACTTGTATAGCCTAAAAACACACCTGTCGGACTGCCTTTTAAACGACCGCCACCATAACCGGCATCCTCAAGTGCTGTCCAAGCCGACTCCAAAAACATACGTTGCGCTGGATCCATGAATTCAGCTTCCCGAGGTGAGATATTAAATACACTTGGATCGAATAAATCGATTCGTTCCATATAAGCACATTGCCCTAAACTTTCAGGCATTTCCTTCTGTTGCATGTACTGATAGGATCGAACCGCATCCTGATACCGTTGTTGCGGAAAATCAGTGATCAAGTCCATCCCATCGCGGATATAATCCCAAAACTCATTAACATTGTTGGCTTTTCCAACTTTTGCATGTAAACCAATGATCGCTATATCTTGAGCAGAAGGTTCATGACAATCGGAATCGGATAGCGAATACGGTATTTGCTTAATCATATTCAAATCCACTGGATAGCCCCCTTCTTTTGTTAAATTGCATTGTAATCAAAATGCTCGAAAATGGTTTCTGTATTGGAATCTCTGAATAACTCTTTTAATCTTGCGATCTGTTCTTCCCGGCTTGTTTGTTTCGTTTTGAACATCGTTAGCAGCATCGTAATAGCCTGTTGCATCTCATCTTCAGTAGCCGTTCTTCCTTCATTTTCAATCTCGCTCTGAAGTGCATTTAACTTGTTATAGGGTTCAATAACCCCTCGTTGGTATTGTTCACTATCCCAATTATTGTTACGGGTAGCCGCAAAAATACCTAAACTTCTGGACAAAAACGGAATAGCAGTATTCTGAATGTGTTTTTCAAGTTTTTCGATATCATTAGTATGGTCATACGCAAATATAGGCGTGTCACCGAAAATGTTATTCATCAAGTTCTTAAGTACATGTCCCGGACCTACTTCAACGCCATATTGGATCATATATTTTTTAGCATAGAGCATGCAGTCTACCCAGCGAACAGGTGAGTAAATTTGCGCTGTAAGATTAGGAATGATATCCTCGCTGCCCAGGTAAGGCTTAGCTGTGACGTTAGAAAGAACAGGTATCGTAAAATTTGTAAACCGGTATTTTTTAAGTTCTTCTTCAAAAAGCGTTGCAACCGGTTGCATAATGCTACAGTGAAATGGAGCGCTTACATTGAGATAAACAGATTTTAGCCCCTCTTCATTCAGTAAATTTACAACCTTATCAACAGCTTTACGATGTCCAGAAATAACGGTTTGCGTGCGTGAATTATAATTTGAGATACTTACCACTTCGTTTGATTGAGTAACCGAATGACAAATATGCTCAAGTTTCTCCACATCACGCATCATCACTGACACCATGCAACCTGCTTCCGGTGCAATCGCTTCTTGCATCAACTCTCCCCGTTTACGCACAATTCTGACCGCATCAGCAAAATCGATGGCACCTGCGCAAGTGAGTGCAGTAATCTCACCTAAACTATGTCCGGCCATTAAGTCGGGTTTAATCATGTGCCTATCCATCAGTACACGATACATGGCTACACTTGTTGTTAAAATCGCAGGTTGGGCATTCTGTGTTAATGTTAAATTCGTTTGATCACTTTCAAAACACAACTTCTTTAGATCAAATGACAATGCATCACTCGCTTCCGCAAATACATCTGAAGCGATTTTAGAATTTTCACATAGTGTTTTTCCCATGCCAACATACTGTGAACCTTGTCCCGGAAAATAGAATGCTTTTCTCATCATTTTAATTGATTAGACCGTTCATCAACGCCCTAATCTACCCTCCTATCCAACATTTCGATTGTGTAAAACAGTAACCTGGAACATCAATCAATCTGGGTTGTTCGTCATGAAACAACCTATTAAAATCAATGGTATAACCGTTCACATAATACTCAGCTATTTCATGCATATCATACCCGGCAAAAGAAGATAGCATGCCTTGCTCTACATCACGATTTTCTGCAACGCTCTTTCTTCTTTTCTCATCATAGTAAATATCTTGACTGGATCTGTTTTGAGCAATCCATTGGCTTAAAGTATCATAGAGGTCATCAAATGTACGGTAAACAACCGCTAGGCGGTACGGACTATAATGCTGCCGACGTGCTAGAACCGTATAGGAAAAATCAAGCGCGTTAGCCGTCTCCGTATCCTTATATTGCTTTACAAATTCCGTAAATTTGCTGATTGTCTGTTGCAAGGAAACAAGCGTGTGCCCCGAAATACAAAATAAATAGCAGTCTTTAATCCATGGCTGTAAATTCTGTTCATCAGGAATATACTCTTCATATATGGTAAGTGCATTCCCTCCGCCATATCCACTAGAAAACGATGCAACGATACGTTTTTTCCCTTCCTCAACCTCCCAGTCTTTTAATTTGTCGTTTATATAAAATGGCGAATTGATTAAATCCAAATAGGAGGAAGGGGTATCAAATTTATAGACAGGCGGTATCTGTTTATTTTTTAAGGCAAGCACAGAACACACAGCATTACTCAAACCTAACATTGCTTCTGAATAGCCTAAATTCACACTCGTTAGTCCAAGTGCACAATATTGTTTTTTCTGTGTAGAAGTTTGAAAGCCATTAATCAATCCTTTAACTTCTAACGCTTGTTCAATTCTTTCACAATACCCTTCACCGTCAACATACGTAATATCTTCCGCGCTTAGATTCGCATCATTAAGCGCTCCCTGTACGACTTGTGTAATCATTTCCGAACTTGTTTGCAGAAAGTCAACGCTCGCCCCACCACTGTTATTTGTATCTATCCCCCGGATAATCCCATGTATCCGGTCTTGATCCGCCACCGCCTTATCAAGCGGCTTTAAATACAAGGCGATTGCTCCTTCTCCTAGATAGTTACCACCAGGCTCATCATCAAAGCTTTTACTCGCAATATCCGGCGCATGATGAAAAACTTCATTCAATACTATTCTTTGATCAAGCAAATGCGAAATATTGATTCCCCCGACAAGTGCTGACGTAATTTTACCCATTTCAAGCAAATTGCAAGCCTCATAAAGCGCTAATGCACCACTAACACAACTATTCTCAATTACAGTTGAAGGACCTCGCAAATCAAATTTATTTGAAAGACGTGTAGCAAGAAAGCTAGTCCAATTCAACATATACGATTTCATGTTAATATCATCGATATGCTTAAGATAATTAACTAATTGGTTAGCAGTAAAATTAGCGGCGATATACACCCCTGTAATCTCATTTCTGCGGTCTGTGCCAAGATAACCCGCATCTTCAAGTGCCCGGTACGCAGCTTGAAGCATGATTCTATGGCTAGGTTCCATCAATGAAGCATCTTCATGCGATATACCAAATAACTCATAATCAAACTCATCGATATCTGATAAGATGGCACCATAATGATAATTACGCTCATCAGTATCTAATCCACCTAACAATTGCGCGGCGCGTGTTATTCTATCCTTTGGACAAGCCTGTATTAATGTGCGCTTGTTTGATATTACATCCCATATGTCGTTATAATTGTCAGACAAAGGAGATTTCCAACCTATTCCAACTATAGCAACCGGTGTCTTTTGCGAATTCAGTCCCTTTAATAATTGACCCGCTTCTGCTTTATCTATTCTTCCGTCTTTGAACATCGAGATAACGAGGTCCATTGCATTCGTCTTTTTAGTTGTTATCATATTGTCGCTCCTTCCTTAAGACATACCACTAACCGGTGTGCCCTTTGCTAGTAACGTGGTCTTACTCAAATCAATGAACATATCAACATCTTCGATTAGAGTTTCTTCCTGGAGATCGGATAGTCTTAGGTTTATCTCATTGGCCTCAGTCTTTTTTCCATGCATAAATTGCATAAAATAGCGGCTTGCATCTGCCATATCTGAGTCGGAAGGTTGTTGATTGGAGGACGAGTACTTATCATAGATGTCTTTCAACTGATTGTATGGCGTAACGACATTTTGTAGATAATCCATATTGTCACAATTATTGTTTGGTACACTAACTGCAACTCCTAACATCCTTGACAACAAATACGTCTTATTAAATAACTTTCTTTTCTTGAACAGTTCTGTGGAATAATAAGGGTCGCCTTCATAATCCATCGTAAGAACACGTGCTGCAGGCTCAACATCTAAAACCTGATGACGTAACATGTTGGAAGGACCTATTTCAATGAAGCGATAAATACCTTGGTTCGTCATATATCGAATCGTATCTTTCCATCGTGTCTGGGTATAAGGTTGTAACATTAATCTCACAATATCTTCACTGTCCGTATATATTTTGCCATCTACAGCGGTGATAACGCTTTCAACATGCCTTTTTAATGTTAGTTTTGCAATAAGTGCCTGTAACCGTAATGATATTTCTTCCTTATTTGATGCATCGTTTTGGGACAGAGTAATTTGACTATGTCCTACAATAAAATTAAGTGCATCTGAAAAATCGACTGCCCCTGAACAAACTAATGCCGACAGTTCTCCTATATTGTGTCCTGCATAATAAGCTGGCTTAATATTAAATACGTCTTGGAAAACAGTGAAAAACGCAATGCTCGTTGTCAAAATAGCTGCCGGCACAAATGTTTTATCATCGAATTCCTTCCTATCACCGTACATAATTCGTTCCCGCAGATGATAACCTAGACACTCGTCAGCAATATCATAAACCCTTTTTGCTGATGCATAGTTGTCATACATGGATTTTCCCATTTTTAAATATTGTGATCCTATGCCTGGCAGTAAGATCGCTATGTTGTACATAAACGCAACACTCCCTCCTTGGATGTTAAGACAGGTCGTAATCCATTGGATTACGACCTGTCTTTGCATATCATTTAATTTTTTGACCTACCACAATTGTTTGTATGTTCATATCACATCCTTACCTTTTCATTCCTTACGATAAAGGAAATAAATATAAGTAAAGCTGCAAAGCAAAGCAAATATATCAGTTGCTGTGAAGCAGCAGCAATACCTTTCCCGGCTATAACATCTCTACCTGCTTGCAAAAACCATGTCGTCGGAAAAAAATCTCCGATCTGCTGCGCAAATTTAGGCATAATCTCTCGCGGCCAAAAACACCCCCCCAGCATTAGCATAGGAAAGTAAATTAAAGTCGAGAGCGAACCGGCCATAAGGTTAGTGTTTGAGAATCTACTGATTGCTATACCTAGAGCGACACAAACAAGGGAGAAAGCCAAGCACACGAGCAACACTTCTTGTTTCTGCTGAGAGGTCTGCCCAAATGGAAAATCTACTATGCCAGATATAATGCTCAGTAACAATACGGATTGAATAGCAGCGATCACAAAACATGCCAGCATGTTTTGTATGAGATAACTAAATCTTGATACGGGCGTAACTGCAATACGATCATACACACCTGATAATTTATCTTGTAAGATTAAACTGGTGGAGAATGTCATAAGAAATATCATACCACTAGCAATAAATCCTAATGATTTTACCGCATTGCTGACGTCTCGTTCTGATCCTGCATACTTAAGCGCACTTTCATATGTAACGTTAAACGCGCTGTTCTTGTAATAGTCCATGCCTTGGTAAAAAATCTTCTCATCACCTCCAGACGCTCTTGCAATTTGTTTAGCAGAAGATACATAGCTTGACACATATACTTTTACAGGACCAAAGATGTCAGTACCTGTTGAATCATAGGTTAATACAGAGACGTCCTCACCATTCAACAAGCTTTTAGTGAAGCCCTGCTGAAATAGCAACCCACCGTCTAGTTCTGAATTAATAACCATGCTTTTGACATCATCATTGCTCGTCAGATTGATAATCTTGTACTGCCCCTCCAATTGCTTTATAAAATCTTGAGTGAACAAGGTCTTGTCTTCATCTATTATCCCGATCTTATATTGAACTTCCTGAGATTTCACCACAATCAAAAAAACAGTCAGTAAAATCGGTATAACAAAAATAAACAACAAACTCCAACCCTTCTGGAAAAAACGTCTAATGCAATTAAGAAATATTGTCATTCTACCGTCCTCCTCGAAGCAGCCAGGCTTACAAGCACGAATCCGACACAAATTAATATCATTATTCCAATATTCATAAGTGCCTGTTCCACTTGATTCCCATATACGACATTGAAAAGAGCAGTCTTAGCGTAATAGCTTGGTGAAAGATAGGCAACTGATCCAAAGTCCGCGATTACAAAACCGCCAACGATGAAAGTCCCCCCCAAACTTATAAAATTGGATAATGATTGTGCTTTTTGAATGCTACGTGTAATAATAACCAGCATCAACCCAAGTAGTGTAACGAGTATGGATAATATAAACAAAGTAAGAAGTACAACTATAATATGGTTTCCCCAATCCACACCATACACGTACTTTGTAAACAAGAGTAAGATGACCGCTTGGAAAAATGTCACCAATGACAAACCAAGTCCTTTGCCAATATATTGTACATGCGGTTTTACAGTAGACAAGCGCATTCGATTACCTAAAGTGCCCAAATAGTCTTCAGACGCCATAAAAATACCGTATTCTTGCCCGTATAATAATAGCATCAGTATCATCGCTATGCTGTAATACCCCATCGCAGTCGTCGCTTGCGAACTTGAACTTGTTAAGGATTGTTCTTTGACATTCTCTTCATTTTTCTTCTGAGGCTCGGAACCAGACGCATCGACTTTTGCTTGTCCTGTTATCTTATAAATAACGCTAGACGTATTCACCAAATTGGTTAGGCTACTTACAATGTTCTTAACAACCAGCGTAGGTACACCGTAATCTGTTGCTAAGTAGACATTGACGACATGGGGGAGATCTTCATCGTCAGAGAAATTATCAGGAATATAAATAATGGCATCTGCTTCATCCTTATTAATAAGAACTTTGCCATCATCTACTGACGCAACCGGTTTTAGTTCCGCAAGCTGAGTAACATCAGTTGAATGTAAAGCAGCATCAAAAATAGCGCCATACTTGCCTGAATCAAGGTTTGCATAAGCTATTGTGACCTTCCCCAATGACTTTTGTAGATCATATGTACTACCGAATACTGAACCCAAAATGAGAATAACGATAGCATAAGTAAGCAAATTAATCAAAATTGCTTTTGGATTCATGATCATCCGTTTAAACGCATAGAACATCTGGAACAAAATATTCATTGCATATCCTCTTTTCCGATTCAATCACGCAACTTTTTACCTGTTAATTGGAGGAAAACAGTTTCCAAATTCGGTTTTTCTACTGCCATATATTTTATATTAAAGTGTTGCTTGATTAATTGTTCCAGTATAAGAGGAATACGACTGTCATCTTTGTCTAGTTTAATTTCTAATATCTCTTCGTTAACACTAAAGGACAAAACTCCATCAAAGGACTCGATTACTTTGACAGATTCCGCTGTATCAGCAGTGAATTCCAATCTTAGGCACTGTTCATGGATATGGTCTGCGATTAATTCGTCAATTGTCCCAAGTGCAATTAACTGACCAAAATCCATGATAGCAACGCGGTCACAGATTGCCTCGACTTCTTCCATATAGTGAGTCGTATAAATGACCGTCGTGCCTTCTTTGTTCATTATACGGATAGATTCCAAGATATGATTGCGTGATTGTGGATCAACCCCAACCGTCGGTTCGTCCATAAATAGAACACTCGGTTGATGCACAATCGCACAAGCAATATTGAGTCTTCTCTTCATGCCGCCTGAAAAGGTGCTCACTTTCGATTTCCTTCTGTCCCACAGACCAGTAAACTCCAGTGCCTTCTTAACCATTTGTGTTAACTCATTTCCGCGCAGACCATACAATCTGCCCCAATAAGTGACATTATCTATCGCATTTAACGTTTCAAATACAGCAATTTCCTGAGGAACGTAACCAATTTTACGTTTAATCTCTGTTGCATGTGTTGAAAAGTCTTTGCCGAGTATCTTCACTGAGCCACTGTTAAAACGTAAAAGTCCTAATATCGTATTCATCAACGTAGACTTCCCAGCCCCATTCGGTCCTAGCAACCCAAATATTTCACCTTCACGTATGCTCAGAGTAACCCCTTTCAACACATCGAGATTATTGTATTTTTTGACCACGTCTGAAACTTCGATTATCATACGCACATCCTCCATAATACAGGTCGTCATGTTCTACCCCCCACATAGTAAATGCATCAATTTAATAAATCTGAGTCCTTGATATAATTGTGGACTATCTCTTGCAGAAACGATTCCTTCGGCAGCTTCTTATTCCCGATTAGTAGCAAAGATCAGTCAGAGTAAAGCTCTCGAAGACATTCAGGAACTCATGCTCAAGCAGGCTGTTGTTGAGGGATTTATTACAGACGATACTATTGCCGTAGATGCAACCCATATCGAAGCACGAGATCAAGCCCCGGCCAAGCAAAAAAAAAGAAAGCCTAAGCACGAGCGTGAAGCTTGGCTCAAAAAAAAAAGCAAATGGAAGAAGAACAGAAATCAATCTACGAAAAAGAGATTGCAGCTCAACTAACCGAAACTTATTTTACGTTAAGAGACGAAATCCCCATCGATCCTCAGTGGGGAATCAAGAAAAGTAGTGAGGGGAAAAATCTATTTTAGTATGGATTTAAAGGTCACTTAGAAGTCGGAACAACGAGTTAGTATACTCTTGGAGGCTTGCTTTCTTCTGGGAATTTATTGAAAGAGATCATTTTACAGTATCCAAACTACACATTTAAGTATGCAAAAATGAAGTTGATGAGATTGGATTAATCTGTTGCTCTTTAAGGCAATGCATTATGCAATTAATTCAAATGTAGAAGATTCGAATAAATTCCATCAATAATGATCTACTTGATCAAGCTCCACATTGTGTAACTCAATCTACAAAAAAATAGCGACCTATATATCCATTTATATATAGGTCGCTTACTCTTATGTATTTGTGTCTAATTACTCATTGTATAATTTTCGACATATTTCAAAAAAAAACCTAGCTTCGCCCTCTCGTCCAGCCATATTTTTCACCGAACTACTCAAGCTACTTGTTATGTCACCTTATGACCAATAACGTGCCGAAACATCGATTATTGCCATTCAGGTATTGTTATATTCATCTTCATCAATACCATTGATAGTATTAATATGTTATAAAGCTATATATTATGATAAAATAATACTCTTGTGCATAAACTTTGTCAATAGTTATCAAAATATAGGGCGGTATCAAGTTGTCGGGTTTTTTCCACGCTAGATATTCTTTAGATATTAATTAAATTTGTTTCTTACCGTAGTCTTTATCACACTTCACGCATACGCGCTAATGCATCTATGGCTACTTTAGTCTCAGATGGACGAATGCCTACCTGACGTATATCATCAATGATAATTTCTTTCAAAACCGAGTAAATCTTCTATAATATAAATCCGGCGAGGGCTAGAGGCAGACTTCGCCGGATTTTAATTTGAAGGTTCATAGGAACGTGGATTTAATTTGTGAATAATTTCAACTCCAACATCTACCAGTTTTTCGTTTCCCAAAAAGTTCAGTGCAATCTTAGCTCTATTTTTACGGCTATCTACTTTTTTAATGATTCCTTCTAATCCTCTTAGAGGCCCTGAAGTGACAAGTACTTTTGAATTAACAAGATAAACGCTAGAATACTCCAGTGTATCTCTATCACCAAGCAATTTAATAATGGGTTCGATTTCTTGAGACTCTATTTTACATTCCTCTTTATTAAAGCTCTTTCCATTATGGACGATACGGTAGCAACGGGGAATTCTCTTAATTTTATAGTAGATTTCGTCGGTCAACCTACAATTGATCAGAACATAGCCAGGGAAGAGTTTCTTTATAACATGTTGAATCTTGCCGTTTTTTTTCTCGGGCACTCTTCGCTTAGGAACTAAGGCGTTTAAAACGGAGGAGTCAAAATGCAGATTAAGATGTTTGAGCACCATTTCTTCCTGATTGGATTCAACAAATAATGCGTACCAATATTTCATTTTTCTCTCCACCTTTAATTTGGATAATATCATAGATATAGCATACAACCTTTATCCTGAAAATTTTGTAAAATTTTGTAGAATAAAGGTTACTTGAATTTTATTTTGCGTGTGATTAAATAATTGTAGATAATTGAAAAAACCACATCATGTGTAAAGAAAGGATTTCTCGCTTTGTACCCATGTCGAATTAATCTGGAGAGTCGTTGCTCTACCCACAAATGTGACGGCAATGGCTGCACTTGCTTTGGCTCATCTCCAACTCCGTGTATATAAGTCACCATGGCAATGATAACCGCAATAATAAATCTAGTATTCATTTGCGTAAACGACCCGTTAGCTGAACAGGCTGCCGATGATCTCGGCAGCCTGTTGTCGTGGTGCTATCGTTTCCCGTTAGTTCAACCAATTAATCATTTCATTGACTTTGCTAACGCGACCATTTCCTGTATAGTCAAATCTCCGCTTTCGATTTGAATGAAAGTACCTTCTTGTACCCATCGTAAGTATCCACCTGGTATATGATTAGCCCATGGTTCAAATCGCCCCTATCTATAATAATATTCCCTTTGACCATTCCACTATCCTGACCGTAAAGGACGCTGCCTTGCCTTCTCTTAGGCTATTTCATTTCCAATTACTAATTAAAGAACATATGCGGATAAGCATGTAGTGCTTACACAGGGGACTTATCTTAACCAAAGCACTAAGAAATGCTTTATTCTTAGTCTTCAATTTAGAACGAACAGAGTTCCCAAACTCCGAGAGTACAGCCATTTCATAAAAATTCCGTTTATCTTCGTAAACGTGTTTCTGCTAGTGGTTTGAGACAATATTCAGCGCAGAGTTTCCAAGTAAACGCAAAAAAACCGCTGAGATTATCCAGCGGGTAAACACTTCTTAGAGAATTTTGTCATGAATTTGATCTTAATCTTATCTTCAATTGCATTATCTCTATAATTTCGTTTTAATCGTAATTATTAAGGTTCCTATATACCTCAATTAACCTTTCTTCATCATAGTCCTCATATGTAATCCCATCTTCAGAATCTACGCCAGTTAACAACCAGTTTGTATTAACTTTATATTGGATCCTAATTGATATTAATGTATCCGTTGAAAAATTACTATTTCCCATTTCAATTTCACTCAGGTTCCCTTGAGAGATTCCTATACTTTTTGCAAACAGAGATTGGTTTTTAGATATCCAATATCACTCATTTATCCCCCACCTTTCATCAAGTTCTATGCAAATTGTCCGTTATCAGTAATAATCGCGTCTACCATATGCGCGGACAGATAATCCAGCGCCTCTTGACCATGGCTGTAAAAAAAAGGAGATAGACATCGCGTCCTTCTCCCGTCTGCCGGAAACTCTTACTTGCTGCTTTTATACCGCTCGTAAGATTGCTTGTAAATCTTCATATATTCGTCCACGCCCATCTTCTGCACGGTCGCCACGTATTTGTCCCACTCGGACATCGGCTGGGAGCCGGTGATGAATTTCGCTTCCATTTCGCCGATATACGTTTCCATGTCCTTGCCCACCGTCGAACGGAATTCGGTCTCTTCTTCGGTAAAGTTAAAGTTGTTCCACAGCTCCTTCACCGCGTGAGGCTCTGCTTTCTTGCCCGTTTCCACGGATTCCGGCAGCGTCTCCGAGCCTTTGAAATACTTCTGCTGCACATAACCCGGATAGCTGCCTCCGAGCCACGTGATGTATTTGGCCAAAGCCTGGTCCATCGTCAGGCCGTTCGGATTTTTTGTGATTTCCTCGACGAATTCAAGCTTGCCGTCCGCCGTTTTCTTATACGTCTGACCTTCGATTCCCATGAAATAGAACGTCGCGCCTTCATCGCCGTAAAAATGGTCGATCCACCGTACGGTCGCTTCCGGATTCTTGTTCTTGTCCGTAATGACGAACGCGCCGGGCCATACGGCCGGCACCTTGACGTGCGAGTAGAGCTGGTCGCCGTGAGGGCCTTTCAGAGCGCCGAGTCCGAAGTAGCCGGTCTGGTTCATCTGGGTTTTCGGATTCGGATTGATGGTGGCGCCGAACACGCCCTTCTGTCCTTTGGCGAACAGCGCCGCCGTCTTGATCGTAAAGATTTCTTTGTCGATCAGGCCCTCAGTGTACAGCTTCCGCATGTACTCGATCACTTCTTTGTAGCCCGGGTCCGTCCGGAAAAACCGCAGATCGTTCGTTTTCGGGTCCACATCGACGAATTTGTGGCCGAGACCGCGGTTTCCGAAGCCCCACGCCCCGCGCAGCTGCTCGATCAGCGGGTTGATTCCTTCTCCCGCATATGGAACTTCATCCGCCTGTCCGTTCCCGTTCAGGTCGGTTTCTTTGATCTTTTTCAAATACTGGTAGAACTCCTCCGTCGTGGCCGGCTCTTTCATGCCCAGCTTATCCAGCCAATCCTGCTTGACCCAGAGCGGGGTTCCGATCAGCATCGGAAGAAAATCCGGGCTGTAGAAGGAAGGGAACGAATAAATGTTGCCGTCCGGCATCGTCAGGCCCTTCTTCAAATCCGGGTACTTCTCCATCAGCTTCTTGAAATTCGGAGCATACTGATCGATGAGATCGTTCAGCTTGACGAACGTTCCCTGCGCCCCGTATTTCATCAGGTCGGAGGAAGGAACGCGGGCCGAATAAAACGCGTCGGGATAATCGCCCCCGGCCAGCGCGAGATTGCGTTTTTCCGTCAGGTTTTCAAACGGAACGAGCTGAAACTTGATGTTCATGTTGGTCATTTTGGCATATTCTTTCCAAACGAGCGTTTCTTCGAAGTTATTGCCGTTTGTGGCCGCCTTCCCCGTGAAGAAGGTGAGCGATACCGGCTCCTTGGCGATGGGCATTCCCGTCGGATTCAAATTCGCCACTTCTTTCTTGCTGTCTTTGCCGTCCGCGCTTCCCGCGCTTTCGTTTCCTCCGCTGCATGCCGACAGTACGCTTACGGCCATGGCAACGGTTAACGTCACGGCTGTCCATCTCATTTTTCTCATCAGCAAATCTTCCTCCCTTAGTCCATTGTATCTATCGGCAGCCGGGGTGTCAGCCCCGGCGGACCCGAAAAACTTTCCGTCCCGCGAATCAGCCTTTGACGGAACCGATCATGACGCCTTTGACAAAATACCGCTGCAAAAACGGGTACAGCATCAACACCGGCAGATTGGCCACGATGACGACCGCGTATTTGATCGTTTCTCCCTCCATCACATTCCGGGCATGAGAATCGTCTCCGACCCCGAGCATTTCCTGCATCTGCCCCTGGATGAGAATTTCGCGCAGGAAGAGCTGAAGCGGATACTTGTCGCGGTCGGTCAAATACATCAGTCCGCTGAAATACGAATTCCAGTGGCCCACGCTGTAAAACAAGATAATAACGGCGATGATCGGCATCGAAAGCGGCAGCACGATTTTCCAGAGAATGCCGAGGTTCGAGCAGCCGTCTATCGAAGCCGCTTCCTGCATTTCGCCGGGGATCGAGCTCTGGAAAAAGGTGCGCATGATAATGATGTTATACACGGACACGGCCCCCGGAATAATGAGCGCCCACATCGTGTTGAGCATGCCCAGGTTTTTGACGAGCAGATAGGACGGAACCATGCCCCCGCTGAAAAACATCGTAAACACCATGAGGGCGGAAATCGCGTTCCTTCCGGCAAAATCTTTGCGCGAGAGCGGGTAAGCGGCCGCAACGGATAGAATCAGATTGATCGACGTACCGACGACCGTATATACGATCGTGTTCAAGTACCCCGTTAAAATTTCGTTATTCTGAAAAATCTTCGTATAGCCCATCCACGTAATGTCTTTGGGCCACAGCCACACTTCTCCCCGCATGACAGCTTCCGGACTGCTGAAGGAGGCAATCAGAACGAAGACAAGGGGATACAGCACAATCAGGGAAACGAGAGACAACAGCGCGTACACGACCCAGTCGAACGCTTTTTCCCGGGTGCTTTGAATGGTATTCATCGGGCAGTCCTCCTTTCTACCACAAGCTGGTGCTGCTGACTTTGCGGGCGATCCGGTTCACCGTTAGCAGCAGAATAAAGTTGATGACGGAATTAAACAGGCCGACCGCTGCCGAATAGCTGTATTGACCGTCGATAATCCCTTTCTGGTACACATGCGTGGAAATGACGTCTGACGCCTGCATGTTCAGCGAGTTTTGCATCAGATATACTTTTTCGAACCCGACGCCGAGCAGCGATCCCATATTCAGAATGAGCAATATGGTGACCGTCGGCATGATGCCAGGCAGATTGATATGCAGGATGCGCTGCCAGCGGCTTGCCCCGTCGACCCTTGCCGCCTCGTGAAGCTGCGGATCGATCCCCGTAAGGGCGGCCAGATAAATGATGGAACTCCAGCCCATCTGCTGCCAGACGCCGGACAGCACATAGACGCTTTTGAACCAGGCGGGATCGGTCAGGAAGTTAACCGGTTCCCCCCGGAACCACGTCACGACCATATTCAGCAGGCCGGTCTGCGGCGAGAGGAATATAAACACCATGCCCACCAGAACGACCGTCGACAGAAAATGCGGCGCGTACGTGACCGTCTGGACGAACTTGCTGAACTTTTTGGAGCGGACTTCATTGATCATCAGGGCCAGAATAATCGGAACCGGAAAACCGACGACGAGCTGGTAGAGACCGATGCCCAGCGTATTGGTCAGCAGCCGCCAGAAATAATAGCTTTCGAAGAACCGCTCGAAATGCTTGAAGCCCACCCACGGGCTGCCCCAGATTCCTTTGGTCGCGATAAAATTTTTAAAGGCAATTTGTACGCCGTACATGGGAAAATACTCGAAGACCAGGAAAAACGCGAGCACCGGCAAGATGAGCAGATACAGATCCCAATTTCTCCGGACCCGTTTAAAGACCGCGGATCGTTTCGGTTTACGGACGGCCGAAGCGGCCGGGGCTGATGCCGGAGCCGCTGTTTGTGACGATGACGCTTCTTGTGACAAATCCCCACCCCACTTTTCTTGTATTCTTTCCGGAGCATAGCAAACGGGGCAGCCGCCGGGTATTTACACTTCTTTATCTCCTTGGCCCCAGATTCGCCGGATAAAAAAAAGATAAGAATCTAAAAAAAAGCTTATTTGTCCCCCGGCGTTCTTTGGATAAAATAAGAAGACAACACGGAAAGGGAGCTTGATGCGCTTGAAACGGGTCCTGCTTAACCGGCATTCGCTGGTCTACAAACTATTTTTCAGCTTTCTCGGCATTCTGCTGCTGTTTTCCGTTTTTAACGGAGTCTCCGTCTATTTCTTTAACAAAAGCATGCAAAACGAAATTATCCAGTACAACCGGCTGATGCTTAAAAATACGACCGAACGGTACGAGACCCATTTCGAACGGATCAAAACGATGCTGTTCGATCTCTATTCGAACGAAGCGGTCGTGGCGTTCAACCGACAGCTGCTGACGAAAGCGGAACCGGACATCGAATATTGGAAGGCGTCCGAGGTTCTGAAAACGGTCCGCGCCCAGGCTTACAATCCGATGTTTTATCTGAATAACCTGCTGGTGTATTACGATTCGCATTCGCTGATCGTGGAGAAAGAAGGCAGTGTGAACGCGCCGATGCTGTTCGAACGCTTTTATCGGAGCGCGGACTACCCGCTTGCTTATTGGAAGGAACAGTTTGCGCGAAGCGGCAACTACGCGCTGCATCCGCAGTCGTCGTTCAACGTGACGACCTTGAACTCGTCGGTGGACGTGGAGCTGATCCCGTTCTCGTTCCGCATGCCCGGCTCCAATTATCAGATCGTAGCTCTGCTGGACGCCCGCGCTCTGCAGGAAGCGTTCTACGGACCCGGAGACAGCCGGGAGTTTATGATCCTCCGGGAAGACGGCTCCCTGCTGTACCGGTCTTCATCCGCCTTCGGCGCCGGAGATATCCCGTCCTTCGGACCGGAAGGAGCCGGGTATATGAAGGCGGGCGACACGTATTTTTTTGCCGAAAAAGACCCGCTCACCCGGCTTACGTATGTCACGGCGCTGCCGTACGCGAATATCACGGCCAAAGTGCGCAACGCGAGCCTGACGCTGCTGCTAATTTTTGCCGCCGCCCTTCTGCTCGGCATTGCGGCCTCGCTGTTCTTCAGCCGCAGAATTCACCGGCCCGTCAAGCAGATGCTCAGCTCCATCGTGAGTAGGGACCCTGTCCGGCCGAAGAGCGTGATCCGCGAATTCGATCTGATCCATCAGAACCTCCACGAGCTGATGGAGGAAAAAGAAGCCGTCCGGAAGGAGCTTCTCGGAAAAAAGTCGCTTCTGACCAGCTTCGGGTATATCAATAAATTGAAAGCGATTACATCGGACATCAACGACTGGCAGGACATCGCGGAAATGGACGACCCGTTCTGCCTCGTGCTGGCCCAGCTTCATTTCAAAGAGGGGACCGTTCCCGAAAGCCACTCGCGGCCAGACCGGATCGCTTACTATATCCGGGAGTATATCAACGTCGTCATGACCGAGCATCTTCCCCATTCGCACACGTTCCAGATCGACACGAATCAGATTTTGACACTCGTAAAAGGCGGAGATGAGACGGAAAAACTCAGGGAAGCGCTGGAGAAGCTGAAACCTATCCTGGACCGGGACAAAGCTTATTTTCTCGTCACGCTCGCCGTCGGTTCGGTTCACAAAGGCTCCGGCCAGTTCAACGCCGCCTACAGGCAGGCGCAGGAGATGGCGCAGCAGATCCGGCCTCTGGACGAGTGCCAGATTATCCGCAGCCACCGCGTTTCGCCTCCCTACGCGCTGAACGCTGCCCAGGAGCAGGAGCTGTTCCGGCACATCCAGGCGGGAAATCTCACCCACTGCGTGTCGCTGACCGAACGCATCTTGGAGCAGATGGAGAAGAAAGACGCGGGACTCGCGCAGTACCGGCAAATCGCCGAGAGCATCCTGCTCCGCGCCGCGAGAGCCGTCGAGCCGTACGGCCGCGCCGCCGCCGCCGCTGTGGCAGGGCCGGATTCGGGCGCCGATCCCGGCCCCGAGTCCCCGGCGGCAGGTGCGAACGCGCATCGTTCGGCGGAAGCGCAGCCGAACGATAGCGCGGGCGCAGGCGCCGCCGCAGGCCATATTCCCCGGACCTTGCCGGGGAATATGGCCGGAAGCGGCCTCAGCAGCGGCGGAGCCGGACCTGTGGCTGCTGAGGCGGCCTGCGCCTGCGGCGGAGATCCTGGCACGCCTTGCGAAGCGACCCGCGCCTGCGGCGGGGCTTGCGGCCCGGAAGGAGGCCTCTCCTTCCAGGAGCGACACCAGCGCCGGCTGAGAAGCTGCTACACCCCCGACCAGTTCAGGCGGTTCTACGCGCAGCTGTTCAAGGAGGCGGCCGGGATTATCGCGGCGGGCAAGGAAGAGCGGGATTCCGTCATCGAATTCGTGATGAACGAGCTGGAGAACAAATTCGCCGACGATATTTCGCTCGATCTGCTGGCGGATAAGCTGAACTTGTCGGCCGCCTACTTGTCCGTCTATATCAAGGAGAAGACGGGCGTGAACTTCAGCGAACAGCTCAACGCGATCCGCATCCGCAGGGCGAAGGAACTGCTCGGCGGGACCGGTTTGAGCGTGCAGGAGATCAGCTTGAGAATCGGCTACCGCAACGTCACCTCCTTCAACCGGATGTTCAAGAAGATGACGGGGCTCCCCCCCGGCGAATACCGCAAGAGACATGTGATCGGCGGGGAGCTTGGCGGTTTGTAAAAAGAAAAAGCTGCATTCGCTGCGGCTTTCCCGATCTCATTTATGAACCCTACGGGTTATTTGGGATGGTCAAATGACCGCTTACCGTAGCTCCTTCGGGACTATACTTGTAGTATTCCGCATAATAGGAACATGCGGCGCTCATCCAGAAGTTGTTCGTTCGGGCTCGATTATACACCTCGCCCTGAAATGCAATCGCGGTGCTGATCGCCTGAGGTACTTCTTTATGGCAATATTCGGAATTAACGCGAAATTGCGGCTTACCGCATCCGTTCTCTCTCACTTCACGGCTCGTACATGCTATACTGGATCCAAAAAGAATCGGGGCTGAATCATGACGACTTACCTCGCCTTATTGAGAGGAATTAACGTAAACGGCCAGAAGCTGATCAAAATGGCCGAACTCAAAAACATGTTTGAAGCGATGGGATTTCTCGCGGTAAAAACCTATATCCAAAGCGGAAACGTTCTGTTCCGTTCAGACCTCGCAAATTCAGAAGAGGCGCTCCGGGAGCGGATTGAAGATGAAATCGCCGCCGTCTTCGGCTTTCAGGTCTCCGTTATTATACGAACGGCGGAGGAATGGGAGCAGATTATCCGGGACTGTCCCTATGACGCGGCAGATCTGAAAGAAGGCGAGAGCATCTACGTGACGCTGCTGGCAGATCGGCCCGCCCCGGAAGATTTGGGGCGTGTGCCTGAGCCGGACCCCCGCCTGGAGGAGTACCGGGTGGTCGGACGCGAGGTATACCTCCTGTTTCATCAAAGCATTCGCGATTCCAAGGTGGCCGCCAGCCTGCATAAGCTGAAAACCCCCGCAACGACGCGGAATTGGAACACGATGAACAAGCTGCTTTCGTTGGCCCGTTCTCTCTAGGCCGTCACTTTTCCGAAGGCAGCCCTATCTCCTGCTCGGCTCCCGGACGGGTCGGGACGGGAAGGGTCGGTCGAGACGGATCAGACCTGCGAAAACGAAAAAAGCCGCCGATCGGCGGCTTTCCTTGTTCCGTCCCGCGGCGCGGCGTTCCCGCAGCTCCCTGCGCTCGGCAGAGTCCGGGTTGCCGCGGCACAGCTCTCGTCCGGGACCGTATGTACATACACACACGGTGCATCTTGGTACATTTATTGGCCTGCTTTGCCGATCTTTCTCTTTTTCAGCTCATAGGAATTTACGCTGGTAGAGATGATATACTCGGGCTTCGGCTGTCCTCTTTTCTCGCGGTGCCCCTGGATATGCTCTTCGCTCTTCTCCCAGTTCTTCCAGGCTTCTTCCGATTCCCAGCGGATCAGGATCAGCACTTCCTCGTTCTCTTTCTTCGAACGGTTAACCATCACACTGACGTCGATAAGACCTTCGCGGCTGTCAATGGCGCCTTCTTTGCTGAAACGTTCGACAACCTGCTCGGCATTTCCCTTTTCCACTACGACGGATCTCGTTTGAATGAACATGAAGATACACTTCCTTATTTATGAAATATACCTTCATTGTAATTGATAAAGATTATCATTGTCAATTTGATCCGCTTTTCCACAGACCGCCGGGGCACGGCTAAAACCCGCTTTTTTCGTAAAAAGAAGCATGCGCTTCGGCAAACGTGACGGTTACGATCTCAAGTCCCGTTCTGTCCGCCTCTTCCAGCAAGCGCAACACCAGAGCCTTCCCGATTCCTCCGCCGTGGTAATCCGGATGTACCATGATATCCTCCATGTAACCGTGCTGAAGCCCCGTCCCGACCACATAGCCGAAGGCGAAGCTTGTGCGCTTCGTTCCTCACGCCCGCCCAGAAATTGCAGCGCCCGAGAAGAGCGGGAAAATCGCTATCCCGCCGCCCACGCTCTGCCGCAGATCGGGAACTTCGAAATCCTGTATCGGCAAATTGATTTTCACTTCGCTATTCGTGTGCGGCAACTTTGTTTACCTGCCTCTTCGCATCCCGCCGGTTACCGGTCCACAGACAGGAGTCCTTGTGTATTTCAGATGTTATGCCGTCATTTTTCCTAAAATCTGTCCGGAGAGGACATAGATATTCCACTTTCTGCAAACTCTATGGAAGCGGCTGTGTAAAAGCCCGTTATCACTTGGGGAAGGCGGTGGTCCTATGGCACAATCAGGCGGAAAAATATCATTTTTACAGCTCGCCATGCTTCTTCTGCTCGTTAACGGTCTGATGAATCACGTTATTCTCAATCCCATTGTTCTGGATGCCTCAGGCCGGGATGCGTGGCTCGTCCCCATCTTCTCCGCCTTGTTCCTTGTCCCGTGGTGTCTTCTTCTCGTTTATTTCATGAAAAAGTCCGGGCAGCAAAAACTTCAGCCCTGGCTGGCGCAGCGGACACATCCGGCCGTCTCCTGGATTCTGATTGTCCCGTTGTACATTCAAATCTACCTGATCGGCACGACGACGCTGCTGCAAACGAGCATCTGGACGGTTACGAATTACTTGCCGGCCACTCCTCGCTTCGCTTTAAGCCTAACTCTCATTGCGGTGTGCGCATACTGCGCGATATCAGGGCTGCGAACGATCGCGATCAGCGCGGGTGTTCTCCTGCCATTCGTGGTTGTGCTCGGTTACTTCGTCATGATAGCCAACATGCCCAACAAAGAATACGACCGGCTCTTTCCCATGCTGGAGTTCGGCATGAAACCGGTTATGGACGGGATGCTCTACGCGGGCAGCGGTTTTATGGAATTCGTTCTCATCCTTGCCCTTCAGCAGCACTTGAAAACGAGAATCAAGAGCTGGCAGATTCTCATCCTTGCCCTGTTATTCATTCACATCATGCTGGGTCCCATCGTCGGCGCCATCACCGAGTTCGGTCCTGAGGAGGCAGCGAAGCAGACGGAATCGCCCTATGAACAGTGGCGGCTCGTCAAAGTGGGAGACTCCATCGAGCATGTCGATTTTTTCTCTGTCTTTCAGTGGCTGGCAGGAACTATGGTCAGAATCAGCTTATCCTTGTTTCTGCTCGGGGATATGCTCTCCTTTAGCCTGGCGAAATACCGGAACCGCTTTATCGTCTGCATGGCGTTAAGTTATCTGTTCGTGACTCTGCTGCCGATTACCCAGCAAAGTCTGTATGAATTTATGCACCGGTATTACTTTCACCTGTCTCTTATTGTCATACTGGGCTCGACCCTAATATGGACGCTTATATCCGTCACGACTAAAACGGGCAAGGAGGGGACTTCCTGATGGTACAAAGCAGCGGCAATGCGGGAATATGGACAGCCGGACAGCTCAAGCATTTGTTCGACCAGAGTGAAGATGTCGTTCTGCTTACCCATACTTTCGGGGAAAACGGCGCGAACTCTGCGGAAGTTCTTCTGCTGTACGGCGAGGCAACCAGCAACAGCCAGCTCATCGGCGAGATGGTTTTGCCCGGGCTTGAAATGGCCTTTGACAGAGATCAAGGCTTCCCGACGGCCGGGACCGTCCTAAGCTCCTGTCTGCCGCTTCTTCCTTTTACCGGTCCCATTACGGCCGAAACGATCTCGGAGAGCTTGTTTGAAGGCAAGCTGCTGCTTGTTTTCCCGCATCTTCGCTCGGCTTTCCTTATGAATATAAGCAGTTTGCCGGAGCGGAAGCCGCAAGAATCCAATACGGAACTATCCATTAAAGGACCGAGGGACGGTTTCGTGGAAAATCTTTCGGTTAGCATCGCCTTAATCCGCAAGAGAATCCGCAGCCATACGTTGTGCTGCGAGAAGTTCGTGATCGGCAGAAGGACGAGAACCAAGGTGGCCTTGATGTATGTCCGGGACATCATCTCGCCCGAAGTGCTCCTTGAAGTTCGCACCCGGCTGGAGTCCATTGACGTAGACGGCATCTACAGCATTTCCCAGATCGAGGAGATGGTCACGGACCAGAAGTTTTCCCTGATGCCCCTGATGGATTACACGGGACGACCCGATTTTGCCGTCAGCGCTCTCCTCAACGGCCGATTCGTCCTGATTGTTGACGGCAATCCCATGGTGCTGATCGCACCCTCGACCATGGCTATGCAGATTAAATCGCCCGAGGATCTGCATAATAATTTCTACTATACGTCTTTTTCCCGTCTGGTTCGGATACTCAGCATTTTCCTGTGTGTACTGCTGCCGGGTTTCTGGGTTTCGCTGGCCGCTTTTCATCAAGACCAGATTCCGTTCAGGCTGCTCGCCACCATCACGATCGCCCGTCTCGGCCTGCCCTTCTCCGGGCAGTTCGAGCTCCTGATCCTCCTGATCCTGCTGGAAGTTTTCCGAGAAGCGGGAATTCGTCTGCCCAGCGCCATCGGTCAGGTATTGACCGTAGTGGGCGGCCTCATTATCGGCGACGCGGCCATCCGGGCGGGGCTCGTCTCCCCCTCCGTAGTCGTAGTCGGCGCCATTACGGCCGTAAGCAACGCCACCCTGGTCAACCAGAACTTAAGCTCAGCCGTCAGTCTGCTGAGGTTTTTCCTGTTCTTCCTTTCCTGCATACTCGGCATGTTCGGACTTATCATGGGGATTATCCTGGTGACGGTTTATTTGTCCAAGCTGAGATCGTTCGGGGTTCCCTATCTGTCCCCGTTCTCGCCGCCTATTTACAGCAACTGGGTGCCCGCCTTTATGCGTCTTCCCTGGACCTTGATGACCGGAAGGCCCAAAAATCTGCATACGCAGGACAAAAACCACAAGGAGGAGGATAACCCGTGAGTATCGTGAAAAGGAGCGCCTGGCTGGGTATTCTTCTGCTGCTGACCGGCTGCTGGAACTCCAAAGATCTCCAGACGATGGCTTATGCGACAGCCTTGGGCATCGATTACGCAGACGGAAAATATATCACGTATGTCCAGATCCTGAACTTCTCCAATATTGCCAAAAGCGAAAACAACCAGGTCGGAACCCGTATTCCGATCTGGGTCGGCCGCGGCGAAGGGAAAACCGTCTCGGAGTCGCTTACGTCCATCTACTCCACCTCGCAGCTGCGCTTGTTCTGGGGGCATGTCAAAGCCGTCATCGTAAGCGAAGCTTTGATGAAAAAAGGGCTTCCGGACGTCTACGACATGCTCAACCGGTACCGCGAGCTCCGGTACAACATTTTGTTCTACGGCACGAACAAACCTTTGGATAAGTTGTTGTCCCTAACGTCCATGCTTAATTTTTCGCCGATCGAGTCCTTATTGACCCGACCCGAACAGTACTATTCCCAGAAATCTCTGATCCTGCCCGTTTACGGGTACAAATTCATAGCCGATCTGAACGAAGCCGGCAATTCGACCATGCTGCCTTCACTCACGGCCAACTCCGTCGTATGGGAAGAAGACCAGTCGAGGGTTTCCTTGTACGAAATAAACGGCGCTTACTTTTTCAACAATGATAAATACACGGCCTGGCTGTCCCAGGAGGACTTGAAAGGAGCACGCTGGCTTCAAACTAAACTGGAGCGTACCCCTCTAAACGCTCCCAAAGAACATCCTATCGCCGCGCTTATTTTGGAAGGTCCCAAATATACAGTCGACGCTCATGTCGTAAACGAAAAAGTACGTTTTACCATTTCATTGAAAATCCATGCGTTTATCGACGAATTCCGGGAACATGCGACGGAGGCGGAAATTGAAACCTCGGCCGAGACCGAAATCAAAAACGAAATCCTGATGTCCTTCCATAAAGGGGTCAACAAGCGAGTCGATGTCCTGAAGCTGAGCGAAACGCTGTACCGCAAGCACCCGGACGTCTGGAAAACGCATTTTAAAGGAAAAGAATTTCCGCTGGACAAGGATTCTATCGAGAAGATCGACGTGAAGGTAAACATCACTCATTCCGGCAAGTATAAAGAGAGAAAATAGCACATGTTGATTCTACCCTGGAGGCCGAGCATTGCGGAAACGAATCACCGAAAAAAGCGAAACGGACGAAGCCACAAGAGCGTCGCGCAAAGGGTTGAGATTCGGTACAATCCGCAGTTCGGCTCCCGTCGCCGCCAGCTTGTCAAGCAAATCTCCAACTAGCTCGACCGATAAAGGCGTTACCGGCCGCTCGGCCGTGTAGTAGCCCGCTGTCGCATCGAGCAGACGGAAGTCCCGCTCATCGAACGTGTACCGGTACAGAACCGTTTGTCTCAGCCGGTCCAGCCAGACGCTCTCGATCGCGATGACCGTATCGGAGGCAGCCGGCCCGAACAGCAGCCGCTTATTCTCCTCCCCGACCTCGCCGCAGAGCGTATACACGATTCGCGGGCACTCCCTCGGGAAATAGTATAAATGCGCATGGGCTTCGTCCACCGCCCAGACTACAGGCGGCAAATCTTCGCGCCCCGGCGTTTTTCGGGGAATGAAGACCGAGATACCGGATTCTTCGCTGAAATGATACAGCATCGGGCCACCACCTCTTCTCGGTTGTTCAAAAAAATTCATCCAGCCGGATATAATACTTGACCTTGTCCTCGTCAAGCCCGTCCAACCCGTAAAATTCCAGGAAGAGCGCTTTGTAGCGGTCGTCGCCGTAGTCGTGCCGGAGGCTGCGGATCGCCAGGCTGATGTCCTGATAGCGGTCCGCCACGCCCGCACGTCCGAGATCGATAAATCCCGTCAGCTTCTCTCCGTCGACAATCAGATTCGGTGCACAGTAATCTCCGTGCGCAAAAACCAGATCTTCGGTTACCGGCTTACTCTCGAGCAATAGCCGGTACAATTCCTCCGGCGTGCAATCGTACTCCTCTTTTATATCGGTCGGGTCCACCAGGCTCTCATCGACTATCCTTTTCGCATCCCGGAGCTTCTTCTCCAGCCCGTTCGACAGCGGACATTCGCGGATATCGAGGCCGTGTATGTTTCGGAGCCCTTCCGCGTACAGCTTCACAAAGAGTTCCGGCTTCGCCTGGATCGTTTCGTGGGAGCCGTCTTTTCCGGCGAGCGCCCCCATCAGCAAGTAGTCCATCCCGCCGTGTTCGGCCGTGTACAAAATTTTGGGGACCGGGAGCTTCCCGTCCAGCCAAGCGAGCGCCTCAATTTCGGGCCGAAGCGTTCTCCACCAGACACTGGGGGCGATTTTCAGAAATGCGGGTGCGCCCCTGTACTCCTTCACATGATAGACGTGATCTCCGGAATATCCGATTTTGTTCACGGTTAATTCCGCCTGCCCGAGAAGCTCAAGAAGCTCCTCCGGCCAATTACGCGTACTTTCGTTCATTCGTCTGTTCCTCCTTAAAATTCGGCTACTTATGGATCTTGATCCGCCTGCAAGGCCCGATTCGTCCTCCGGCCCTAATTTCCTCAGTAAAGCACGTTCCTTGTACAGTTCCGGCAAACTTGCAAAAAAGCTTGTAGATCCATAGCTGATCCCCCGATCATTGCCAAATAAAGAACCGTACAGTCAGAATCCTCACCGCTTTTAAAAATGCCCCGCCTTTAAACGGAAATTACTGTTATTCGCCGTTAGGAACAAAATTCCTTTTCAAGATTCATTTTCCACATCCCAGATTTAGAAATCTTTATAATAAAACGGCTTCTCCTGTCTCTATTCTAAGAAACCCATCCTTTCGAAGAAGGACTCCCGGTTGCTATACTCCGCTGTCTGTCTTGTCGTTGCAACGATCCGGGCAGTTGTCATGAAGAAAGCGAAAGTGGATGCCGTTTACTCGAATTACTGTACTCATTCCGCTTCTATGTGCACGGGTCACCGCCATCGGCCTATCGCAAAATTATACCCAAAGTCTGATTCCGGAAGCAAATAATGGAATTGGAATAGCCACCGTGACGGCCTATTGGATCATTGGAGAAGGAAACGGTTCTCCCAGCACGTTTTAAACCTATCTTCGAAACATCACGGTTAGTCAGCCTGTTATGGGTGGTGTTGTATCCGCTCATCCTGCCGACCGAAAAAAAGCGGCACAAACCGGACGAAATTCGTAATCGGCTAAAAACGGAATATCAAAAAGGCGCATACCTGAGTGGTATGCGCCTTTTCGGATGGTTTAAACCGGCACGCGTGCCGCGGAGCCGTGAATGTGCAGATGCGCCTAGTTCACGAAACCGGCTGTATGCAGCAGCCGTTTCAGCACGGCCGCGCCTTCCGCACGGGTAGCCGTGCCGCCGGGCACGAAGCGGCCGTCCCCGCGCCCGTCCAGCAGGCCGGCTTCCACCGCCTGCGAGACGGCGGCGGCCGCCCAGCCGGAGATGTCGCCCCGGTCCGCGAAGTCCGCCAGCGCACCGGCCGCGGAGTTCTCCTCCGTCCGGATACCGGCCAGCTTCACGGCGCGCATGAGCATCACGCTCATCTGCTCGCGTGTCAACACCTCTCCGGGACGGAACTCCCCGGTCTCGAAGCCGTCCGCAAGCCGGGCCTGAACGGCCGCGCCGACGGCACCGGCATACCACGCGTCGCCGGGGATGTCGGTGAAGTCAGCCGCGGACGGCGCCGGATCGAGCGCGAGGGCCCGCGTCAGCAGGGCCGCGAACTGCGCCCGCGTCAGCGCTTCGTCCGGCGAGAAGCCGCCGGCGCCCATGCCGTCGACGATGCGCTTCGCGGCCAGCTGCTCGACATCCTTGCGCGACCAGTGGGACGCAAGGTCGGGGAAGCTGACATCGGAGGTGACCACCGCGTAGGTCCCCCCGCTTCTGTCGCGGATAACGGTCCGGTGCGCGTCCCCGGACGATTCAAAGCGGGACGGCACGAAGCGGAGCTCTCCCGAGGCCGGGTCCAGCTCAACCGCCGTGGCGCGGTCAGGATCGACCGCCCCCGGCAAGTTTACGGTTCTTCGGATGTAACTTCCGAAGCCGCCGATTTCCTTTGTTTCGCTTCCGGTTTTCAGCGAAACACGGAAAGCAACCGGCATGCCCTGTACCTGCATGCCTTCTTTCGCCGCCCGGGCGGCAAGATCTGCGGTCTCGCCCGCCGACGTCTGCACGATCTGCACAAGCAGATCGAAGCTGCCTTCCGCGGGAATGTGCGCCGCCAGCAGCCCGGCCGGAAGCTCGATAGCGCCGAGATGCGAGGTTACGCTAAGAATCGCGCCCGGCGATCCCGCAACCGCTTTGCGGAGCGCCGCTCCCGGCAGCGATACGATTCCCGCCGGCTCTCGGCCGGGGATCTCGTAGGAAAGGACCGGGGCCGCCTTTCCTTGCAGCGCCGCGATTTCCGCCTCCATCACGCCGGCATCCGCCGAGACGAGCGTCAGGTTCCGCCCGTCGGAACCTTTCGTCTCCGTCACCGACGTCCGTTCCGGGCCGGACGGGGACGTGCCGCCTCCTCCGGCGGCACCGCCCCCGGAACCGGAGCCCGTGCCGGAGTCCGTATCCGAGCCGCCCCCGGTGCTCCCGGAGGTTACGCTTACCCGGGCCAACGCGATATGTCCGTCATAGGTCGCCTGAACGGTGCCGCTTCCTGCCCGCAAAGCGGTGATCCGCCCGGCAGCGTCTACGGAGACAACAGCCGGGTCGAGGGAAACATAAGCCGCCTGTCCCGTCACGTCCTTGCTGGAATTGTTGTATTCCGCGGTGACGGCCAGCTGGAGACTCTCGCCCTTGTTCATGCTGTACGTGCCGCGGTCCAGTTTCAATGATTTTACCGCCGCTTCGTCCCCGATGATCGTGACGGTCTTCTCGTTCGTCTTGAAGCCGTCCACCCGGACGGTGACGACGACCGGATTCGCCCCCGGACGGATGACGGTATCCGCTTGGAACGTGCCGTCTTCCCGAAGCGCCGCTTTCTTCCCGTTTACGGTAACGGAGGCCTTGCCCGGTCCCAGTACGTCCACCTTCCCCCTGAAAGTCACACTGTCGGCGGAGGTTCTGAGTCCTTCGTAAGCAAGGAAGCCGCTGAGAGCCGCCGCTCTTACGGAGTCACCGGTCTCGTAAGCATTCGCGACGAGCTGCCGCTTGGTGCGGATCCCGGAAGCGTCAAGCGTCGAGACGACGAAGCCGCCTTTCGGGATGACGCTGTTGGTTTCGTCCGGCTTGCCCCAGTTCCACGTCATGGCCTGGGTTTTGTTCGGCACGGACGTCACTTTGCCGGAGCTGTCCACGACCGCTTCCACGCCGAAACGGCTGTTGCCGGTCGAATAGCCGAAGGTGTCCGTGAGCACGCCGATGTTATTTTCGATCAGATTGGTGTTGTAGTAGCTTCCCTCGAGGAACGAATCGGGCGAGTCCGGAAGGGAGATGCCGAGCTGATAGTCTCTCACGTAAACGAGATTGCGCAGGGCCGCGCCGGCTACCGGCCAGTTCACCTGAGACGCGTCGAAAAGCATAAGCCCGTGCGTATTTTCCAGACCCGCCTGGAAAACGTCCCGCTGGAGAGCCGGTTCCTGCACATTCGTGAGGGCGATGCCGGCGTAGAGCGGCACTTCCCCGTTCGTTACGATGTTGCCGAGTGTAATGTAATGCTCGATTTCGGGAGCGGTTGTCTGATAGGCGCCGATCATGATGAAATCGAGATTTTTGACGTAGCCGCTTTCATAGTAACCCGGCGTGTATACGGATTCGTCTTTCATCCGCAGACGCTCGTCGTAGCGGAATTCCGTGCTGCCCCAGTGTACGCCGTTCAAGTAATACGATTCGAACCAGGAGCCTACATAGGCGGATACTTCGATTTTTTTGCCTTTTTCCGCTTTAACCCGGTCGGCCAGCTGCCTTACTTCGGAGGTAAAGCTTTTGATCGTTTTCGACCGGAATTCCCACCAGTCCCCGATAAGCGGACCGTCTTTGCGCACGGTACCCGCGTACGTGAATACGTCGTCCGGCCAGTTTTGAAGCTGTTTGCCGCGCGCGCCGAGGAACGATTCGAACTTGGCTTTCGTCAAGTCGCTGAAATCCGCGCTTTCGTTGTCATACCGGGCACGGTCCAGTACAACGCCGTCCACGTCGTAATTTTGCAGCACCTCCTCGATCGTTTTCAGCTGAAAATCGCGCACCTCGTCGTTGGACGGGTTCACGAATGCGACCGCGCCCTGCTTGGCGGACTCGCGGAGACGTTTGATCTGCCCCTTGTCCGCCGCGTTGTACACCCGCTCTTCCCAGTCGAGATGGCTGTTCAGCAGTGCGTATTCATTGCTGGCGATAGACCCCTCCGCGAAAATGTTAAAGGCGACGTGGATATCGAGCCCCAGCTCACGGCTGTAGCGGATAAATTCCTGGAGCAGATCGAGATCCGGATTGGAGCCCGCTTTTTCAGGCGCTTTAATGGCGCTTACGTACGGACGGCCGGTCAGCGTGCTTTTCTTGTACGATACGTACCCCTCCACGCCTTTTACGTCAAAAACGACGGAAGTCACGCCATTCTCTTTCGCAGTCCGCAAAAAATTCTCCACATTGTCACTGGTTTGGAATTTCCTTGCGTTCGCGGCCTGGTCGACCCACAGGATCACCTTCTTCTCGGTCGAAAAGCCCGGACGGCTGTATACCACGAGATCTTTGGAATCCTGTTCCTTGCCTTCTTTCGTAACGACAAGATCGAGGTAATTGATGCCTTCGGCAAGCGTGTACGAAGTCTTGAACTTTCCGTCCGGACCGAACGGAAGCGGGGTTCCGTTCACCGTTAACGCGATTTTGGAAGGATCGTCCATATTCGTAATCGTTCCGGAAAGCTCAGTAGACGGCTTCGTCTCCGTATACATCGCGTAATTATCGAGCGTCAGCCGGGCAATCGGCCCTCCCGTTCCCATCAGATCCTTGACCGGGACTGCGAAGCCGTTTTTCCGGAGTTTGATCGCATCCCCGACTTTGAAATACGTGGCCAAATATTTCTTGATGTTCTTACTGGCGTAGCTCGTATCCTGCGCGACCAGCACATAGCCTCCGGGCGGTATTTCAAGGTCCGTGGGACCGGTCCATGCCGGCGTTTTGCCGTCTATGGACGGGTTGACGACCTTCGTCACTTTGTTCCCCGCATCCACCTGCACCGCAACGTTAAACTGGGGAACGGTAATCTGCGGTCCCCAATCGTTCGTGAAGAGTGCCACGGTGTCGTCGATTCCGGCGATATCCTGGTCTACGTAGCCGATCGCGTGGCGCGGGCCTTCGATGCTGATCGTAATGTCGATCGGCGCCGCCTCGACTTCTATCAGGTCAGCCGGCTGCTGAGCGTCGTTATACGTCACCGTTACTGTGGACGAAACGATCTCCCGGCCGTCTTTCAGCAGCTTGACGGGTATGACGTTCGTCCCCGCAGTCAGCCGGACCACGTTTTGGAAAGCTCCATCCGCCTTCAGCGCGGCTTCCGTCCCGTTCACGGTCAAGGAGATTCCCTGTCCGCTGCCGTAACGGATCACCTGTCCCGATACCGTAAAATCAGGCGATGTCACCGTTGTGCCCGAAGCCGTCACGAGATTCAGGCCCGGGTCCGGGTTCAGAAAATCGCCTGCATGCACAACTTGTCCTCCTTTATGTAAAGACACGATGTCTCCGGTTTTATAATGCTCGAAAAGCGGTTTCCGGGTTACGGACGTCCCCCAGGAAGAATCGTTGGCGAGAAGTACGTATCCGCCCTCCGGTATGGGCAGGTTCTGGTTCTCCTCCCACGTGGAGCCCGTAGGCGGAACAGCCGTCGGCCCGATGACGCGGATCACCTGATCGTGCTTATCCACGGCAATCGCCGTATTCGTCTTCTTGACGAACACTTTATCGGTTTCCGCCGAGTTCGTCACCTGGGCTCCGCTCGTAAACAAGGCCACATAGTTCGTCTTCTGGGGCGGCGCATCGACATTGACGTTGATGTGCCCGACGGGCAGCCGGAACGTGCCGTCCTGCGACAGGATGTACACATCGTCCGTCACACCGGCGGCTTGGGGCTGAACTCCCCCGCTCTCTTGCCCGAGGCTTTGCGCCGAGACTTTTCCCCATGCGGGAGTAAGCAAAGAAATCACCAAAGCGATAATCATCATCCCATTCCACTTGCGCAGCAAGCTTTTCATAGCGGCTCCCTTCTTTCTGTCAAAGTTTAGAGTCGAATCCGGCCGGGGCCGGTGAAAAAAACGGCAGCCGCTCGTAAGCCGCTGCCGGATGTGAATGATTCTGGATGTGTGTTATTTTTTGGCGCTTTTGAACCACTCGTTGGCCGCTTTGATCATCGCATCGCCGCCATCAGCCTTCCATTTGGACAAAAATTGATCGTAATTGGACAGCGGATCCGATCCGCTGATAAATTTCAGCATGCTGTCGGTCTGGAACTTGTCGAGCTTCTGCTTGCTTTTGGAGATGTCCGCAATCGGCGGCGCCTTGGCAAGCGGATCGGTGACCATGATGCCTTCGGCGTTTTTGTTGATCTGTTCGAAGAACGCTTGCAGAACGGGATCTTTACGCACACGGGCCTGCCAGTAGTCCGGATATTTCTTGTAATCGACACCCGTCAGGAAACCGCTTCCGTTGTTAAGCTCGTCGTTGAACTTCGGAAGAATCGGGTAGTATTTGCCGTCTTTGATCTCGTGATGCTCGCCCTGCTTGCCGATGGCAATTTCGATGAAATTATCCGGCTTCAGCTTCAGATCCAGAAATTTCACGGCATCTTCCTTATGTTTGGAAACCTTCGGAATGGTGACGAACCAGGTCGTGTTCGCTTTGACGAACGTGGACGCTTTACCGGATTTGTCTTTCAGGAAAGGAATGATAGCCGTTTTTGCGTTAGGGTCGTTCTTTTTAAGCGCTTTCTCCGTCGTTCCCGCGTTCCAGTAAGCCTGTTTGAAAATGGCCGCTTTGCCGCTGGAAAACTTTTCGATCGCCTTGGCGCTCGTATTGATCGGCATTTCCTGATCGATCAGACCTTCTTTGTACAACTTGTTCATGTAAGTCAGGAATTCTTTCATCGCCGGTGTCTCCACCTGATGGACGAGCGTTCCGTTCTGGTTCACCCAGTCAGCGGTAACGCCGAAGGCCGCGCCGATATCGCCGATAATGGATTCCTTCGAGTCTTTGGAACCTGTCAGCGGTGCGATGTTTTTCTTTTCCTTGATCGTTTTCAGCACCGTGTACAGCTCGTCCGTGTTCGTCGGCGTTTTCAGACCGAGTTCATCCATCCAGTCCTGACGGACGACCAGTTCTTCCCCGACCGCGAGACCGGAGCCCGTTTCCGGAATGGCGTAGATTTTGCCGTTTACTTTGGCGCTTTCCCACGCAGCCGGGTCGATGGCCGCTTTAATGTTCGGGCCGTACTTTTCCAGAAGGTCGTCGAGCGGCTCCAAGGCACCCGATGTAGCCAGCTTCTCGAATTGAGGCGCGCTCAGCTTCATCACGTCGTATTCTTCTTTGTTCGCCATCAGCAGGTTCAGCTTCTCATCCGGATTTTCCGCCGGAAGCATCTCGTAATTGACCGTATAGCCCGTTTTCTCCGAAATCGTTTTGGCAGTGAATTCTTTGTTCGGATCGAAATTTCCGTACTGCATAAGCTGGCGCATGGCCGGCTTGGCTCCTCCTGCCGGTGCCGGCGAAGTACCGCCTGTCTGGGTCTCTTTTCCTCCGCCGCATGCCGCCGTCGTGACGCCAAGCGCTGCGACCGTGAGCAGAAGCGCTGCTTTTTTTAACATAGATGTAAACCTCCCTTTTAGTTGAACAACAAGACCGAGCCGAGTTCCGCAAGCCTCAAAAGAAGGGCCTCACCGCCTTTCAGGATGAAGTGTCGTGTCAGCCTTTGACGGAACCGACCAGAACGCCTTTCACGAAATATTTCTGCAGGAACGGATATACGAGCAGGATCGGCAGCGTTGCCAGCAGAATCGAGGCCGCCTGAATCGACTGCGGGGTCGTATTCATAGAAGAATCCAGATTATTGTTCCGCAGAAAATCCCCGGTGGACGAAATGAGCAGTTCTTTCAGAAACAGCTGCATCGGCTTCAGACTCGGATTCGTAATGTAAATCATGGCGGCAAAATAATCGTTCCAGAAATACACCGCGAAAAAGAGCCCGATCGTGGCCAGTACCGGCATGGAAAGCGGAAGCATGATGCTGAACAAAATGCGCAGATTACTGGCCCCGTCCATTTTCGCCGATTCCTCAAGGCTTTCGGGCAGCCCTTCGAAATAGTTTTTGATGATGAGCATGTTGTACACGTTCACCATGGCCGGCAGGAAAAGAGCGGGCAGCGTGTTGACCAGATTCAAGTTCTGCATGAGCAGGTACATCGGAATGAGCCCGCCGCTGAACAGCATCGTGAAGATGAACACCAGCAGCAGCCATTTCCGGCCCCGCAGCCTTGTTTTCGAAAGCGGATAAGCCGTAATCGTGGTCAGAAAAAGACTGAGAAGGGTGCCGACGACCGTGATCAGGATGGATATTTTAAACGAATTCAGAAACATCTGATCCTGCAGCACATAGGCGTAGGTGCTTAGCTGAAAGCCAACCGGAAACAGACTGACCTGTCCGGATATGACAGCGGATTCATCGCTCAGCGATTTGGAGATCAGATTCAGGAACGGCAGCAGCGTTGCCACTCCGAACAGGATAAATAGGGTATAATTGATCAGATGGAACATCTTCTCGGACCAGGTAGTCCGGGGTTTTCTGCGTTTGTGCGGCTTTACGGCAGGCAGGGCTGCGTCTGTATTCATATGCGTCTCTTCCTCTCTACCAAATTCCGCGCTGCAAATATCTGCGGCTCAAATAATTGCCGGTGATGACAAGCGAGAAGGCGATAACCGATTCGAAAAGTCCGACGGCGGTCGTAAAGCTGTAATCCTGGTTGCCCAGACCCATCCGGTACACGAACGTGCCGATCACGTCGGAGACGTTGTAAACGGTAGGGTTATACATCACGAGAATTTGTTCCGTGCCCGCTTCGAGAACGGAGCCCAGACGGAGGATGAACATCAGGAGGATCGTCGGCAAAATTCCGGGCAGCGTGATGTGCCAGATCTGCTTCAGGCGCCCCGCGCCGTCCATTTTGGCGGCTTCGTATAGCTGAGGGTCGATCGTCGAAAAAGCGGCGAGGTAAACGATGATGCCCCATCCGGTTTCCTTCCAGCCGGCCGATGTGACAAGGACGCTGCGGAATACGCTGCTGTCCATGAAGAAGGCGATCTGTTCCAGCCCCAGGCTGATCAGCACTTTGTTGACGAGTCCTCCGTTCGTGGACAACAGGTCGATGAAAATTCCGCTGACGATGACCCAGGACAGAAAGTGGGGCAGGTAAATGACCGTTTGGATGGTGCGCTTGAACAGCATGTTTTTCATTTCGTTCATCAGAATGGCGACGACAATGGGAAGCGGAAACAAAATGACGATTTTCAGCAGAGAGATAATAAGCGTGTTGACGAAAACACCGCCAAACTCCTGGGAGGTAAACAGTTTTTTGAAATGCTCGAGTCCTACCCACGGGCTTGCCGCCATTCCGTCGAAAATATTGAAATCCTTGAACGCGATGACAAGGCCGTACATCGGCGTGTATTTGAAAAGTAAAACAAACAGGATACCCGGCACGAGCAGCAGATATAAATCCCAATCCTTGCGGATATCCGACCCCAATTGTCTGGAATAACTTTGTTTCGACCGGGAGACGTTTACTTCAGAAGCAGGCTGTCTCATCGAATCCCCCCTTATGCGCTTTCGCTTTTGTATAGTACTAAGTGTAGAACCTGCGCGAAATCCGTAGTAGAGGACACTCATTACTATTTGTGGTACTTTGATAGCGCGCTGGCGCTTCCTGAAAACCCCCGGATGCAAACGCGTCCCATAAAAAAAAGCCGCCGCCCGAATTCGGCGGATAGCTTTTTTTCACTTTTATTGATGTAATCCCAAAAGGTAACAAAATGCAAACGCAACCTCGCTCTGGCCGTGCGAATCCGCCTTGGTCTTCATCAAGAAATGCGATACTATCCACGAGCGAATCCAATTCGGACAAAGATGCCAAAGGCAACTTTCCCAGCGTAGCTTGGAAAAACTGTTCCTCGTATGTAAGGATTGCGGTTCTGATAAGCCGCTCGATGCGATCCGGCAACTCGTCCAGCCCCCAATTTCGCTTCACATGATCCCCTCCGAGAAAAGTTCCTAAAATGGTCAGAATCGCGAAGTTAAAATACATAATCAAAAACGGAACTTTAAAAAATGACGATATTCTAAACAAATAAAGGTACTTCCAACAAAAAGCGGAAACGTACGTTATCAAGACCTAAATTATAAAATCCTTAAAAATAAAGAAGAGCACATATTAGTCATGTATAATATGTACTCTTCTTTTATTCAAATTAACGGAGTAGTAGCTGATGTAAAACAAAGGGAGAGTTTCGTAAGTCAACCCTTAAAAATAAAGCCGCATTTTTGAAATCCATCGTGTTGAGGGCTATAGTCAAGGACTTCTTTCGTTTTTGAAATATCAAGTCTTTTAAAACGATTATTAGAAACAGCGTGAACAATTTCAAAGGGCTTTTGTAAGGGAGTTATAACACACTGTTCTATTAAATGACACATATCCTCGGGGCTGATATAAGCACTCATATCTCTCGCTGTCAAATCTGTACCTACTTGAGAAACTTCATCGAATGCCCCAATTCTTATCGCGATACTAGGAAGATTTTCTTGGTAAGCAAAATAAGAAGCAAGTGCTTCTCCAAAAGATTTGCCCACACCATATAAATTTTTTGGGCGAACAGGCATATCCGGCTGTACTTGTGTATCAATTGGATACCCCTCTACAACCTGAGCGCTGCTTGCAAATACAACTCGACTGCAACTTTCTTCCTGAGCAGCTTTGAAAATATTATAAGTTCCTTCAATATTAACTTTCAGCACAGATTCAAAACTTGCATGAGGAGAAGGATCCCCTGCTAAGTGAATAACAGTATCTATACCTTTACAAGCCTGTCTACAGGATTCTATATCCCTAATATCTAAATCAACCAATTCATGTCCATCATGTACCCACTTTTGCAGTTTAGATGTGTTTATATCACCTAATGTAAGACTGTACTTATCATTTAGATAAGGAATGAGCGCTAGTCCAATTCTACCTCCTGCACCAGTGATCAGAATTTTTCTGGTTGGATTCATAAAAAGGCCCCTTTCTTGATTACTTGAGTATAATTTTAACATAACGGTTTATCTGTTCGAATCCTCATGGAAGAATAAATATACGGATCGGGGAATACGAAAGATACCTTACCCCGTCCCCTGACGCTACGGCTTCATTTCGCCCGGAGTGACGCCCCAATATTTGCGGAACACTTTCGTAAAATAGCTGACGTCCCGGTAGCCGACCAGCCTGGCCGCATCATACACCTTGGCGCCTTCCAGCAGCGCCGCCTTGGCCCGGTCCATTTTCCGTTCCAGCACGTACGTGGAAAACGCGACACCCGTTTCCTGCTTAAACAAACGGCTCAAGTACGAGGAATTGACGTAGAGCCGATCCGCCACGCTGTGGAGGGTGATGTCGCTGTCGATCTCCTTCTCGACTATGGACAGGATCGTTTTCACGACGCCGTGGCTCGTCGTTTTGCGCTGTTCCTGCAGATAGGCCGAGTAATGGAGCACGGAACGCTCCAGCCAGGCCCGGATCTGCTGCTTTGTGCTCAGCATCGTGACGTCCCGGTAGTACGGGTAGTCGTCCTTCACGACATCCTGCACGCTCCAGCCCTGCTTATGAATGAGCCGGATCATCAGGCTCGTCCAGTACATCAGCGCCTCGTGCATGCCCGCAGCGGTCTCCGTTCCTTCCATCGCCTGATCCCACAGCTCCGAGAGGGTATCCATCGCCTTGTCGGCATCGCCGGTTTCGAGCGCGATCTCCAGTGTCTTCTCCAGGCCCGGAGAAAGCGGCACCGATGTGCCGGCCGCCGGCTTGTCCCGGTACGGAACCGCGATGTCGGCCCCGTACACGATGCGGTCCTGCAGCGCCTGGTACGCCTGCGCGTACAGCTTGCTGATCTCCGTGAGGCCGCCGGTCCCTCCGCTGATTCCCGCGCTGCAGGTGACCTTCAGGCATTCCTTGGCCTGGGAGAGCAGCTTCACGACCGCGGCATGCACGCGGAGCATCACGTCGTTGGGCGAATCGTCCGCCGGCATGGCGAAGAGCACCAGCGTGTAGCCGCTTGCGTCCGTATTCACCCAGCACGAATGCGGCTGGAGAAACTCGCGGGCGACACACTGCAGCGAGAAGCGCAGCAGCGGCATATCCCCGCTTTTGTAGCGGGACTCTTCGGGGCCGAGAGGATCGACGTCGGCTACGGCTACGGCGTACTGCATGCTTTCGTCCAGATCAAGCAGATAGTCCCTGCTGATCTTGCGGATTTCCCAGAGAGCGTACTTGCCGCCGATCAGGTTTTGGAAAAACGCGCTCTGCAGCTGGGGCAGATGCTCCGACCATTTCTCCTGGAGCTCCGACTGGCTGTGCCAGCGCTCCAGCTCCTGCCGGAGCTGTTCGGCTGCGCTCAGAACCGCTTCCAGAATTTCCTCGTCCCCTGCGGGCTTAAGCAGGTACTGGGAAACACCGGCTTCGATCGCTTTCTGGGCGAAGCCGAAATTATCGTGCCCGCTGAGAATAATCATCTTGACGAAGGCATCCTTCTCGCGCAGCTTGCGGGCCAGCGTAAGCCCGTCCATCTCCGGCATCTGGACATCGAGCAGCACGATGTCCGGCTTTTTTCGCTCGAACAGAAACAGCGCTTCCGTCCCGCTCGCCGCCTGGGCAATCACTTCGATTCCGTTGTCTTCCCACGGAATATTGTTTACGAGCGAAGTGCGCAGACGCACTTCATCCTCGACGATCATTACATTCATGTTCCCGTCTCCTCCTTGTAGTCGATCATGCTGTCCGCACCGGGACTGAAATCTTCTCTGCAGCGGACCAGGGGAAGCTTGAGCGCCGTGCAGGTACCTCCGCCTTCTGCGCTGTGGATGCTCAGCTCGGCGCTTAAGCCGTAATACAGCTTGATCCGGGACACGACGTTCCTGAGCCCGAACAGGTCGTCCACGCTTTCCTCATCCAGCGAGTACAGCTTGCCCTTGCGCCTGTGAAGCCTGCCCAGCTCCTCCTGGATATAGGCCAGCCGCTCCTGCGGGATGCCGCTTCCGTTGTCCTTCACTTCCAGCACGAGAAACCCTTCCTCCAGCCGGGAGGAAACAACGAGGCGGCCGCCGTCTTCTTTTCCGTCCATACCGTGGAGAATGGCGTTCTCTACCAGCGGCTGGAGCAGCAGCTTGAGAAGTGGGACCCCTTTCGTCGCGTCTTCCATCCGGTACTGCACCTCGAAGTTTTCGAGAAACCGGATCTGCTGAATCCGGATATAGTAATGCAGGTGCGCGAAGCTTTCTTCCACCGAAAAAACTTCGCGCCCTTTGTTCAGGCTGAGCCGGAAAAACCGCGACAAATTCAGAACCATTTCACTGATTTCGTCCGCCTCGTAGTTTTTTGCCGTCCAGTAGATAGAGTCGAGCGTATTGTACAGAAAATGGGGATTGATCTGCGACTGCAAAAATTTCAGTTCCGTCTTGGCCAGCCTCAGCTCCTGCTCGTAATGATCCTCGATCAGATGCTTCTGCTGCTGGGCCATCTGGTTGAACGCCTCCGTCAAATAACCGAATTCGTCCCTGCGCCTGTTTTCCAGCTGGATGCTCAGCTTGCCGCTGCCGAGCCGCTTGATTCCGTGCGAGAGCTTCTGAAGCGGCGATGCGATACCCGTGTAGACGATCCAGGAAATCCATAGCGCGAGCAAAATACTGATCGTAATAATGCCGTACGTATACAGCTTGACCTGCTCCGTTTTACTGTATAACTCGCTCTTCGGCTGCATCATCGTCAGCTTCCAATTGGACGTGTTGGATGTAATCGTGACCGACAGCATGTCCGGTTCGGAGGGCAGGTATTTGTCCCGGGTCTCCCCTTCCTGGCTGATCCCCGCGATCAGGTTGTTGTTGGCGTTGGTCAGATAGATCTTAGTCTGTGGTGAAGGAAGCAGCGGTTTGATGAGATTAAGCAGCCGCGTTTTGTTCAGCGTGACAAGCAGGACGTTCTGCTCCCGCAGAGGGTTGTACAGGTCCATCGAGCGGACCAGGGTCACGCTGTCCGAATTCATCAACTCTCCGAAGGTGGTGCTCCCGTATATGATTTCGCCGGGCAGCATGTACAGAATACCCGTGCCGTTTCGGAGCGTCATGCTCTGCATAAACTCCTGCTGGCTCTTATCCAGGTATCTCGTGCCGTAATTCGTGGAAAACATCCTGGTGGACGGATAATGGTAAATGGAAATCTGGGCGGCAATGTGATTGATGGAGTTCATGTTGGACAACTGCTTCATCATTTGCGAAAAGTCCATCACGGCTCGGGGAGTCAGCTCCCTGCCGTTGCGCGACAAGGTGCCGATCAGCTCTGAGTCCGTCGAGATCAGTGTCGACAGCTCCTCGACGCTCTGCAGCGTCAAATCGATGTAGTCCATCGCGGAATTCAAAGCCAGCCGTGATCTTTCCGCAGCCTGCTCGACGAGAATCTGCTGGGAACGCTCATTGGCGAAGAGACTCACCAGCACGAGCGGCAGCAGAATGAGCAGAAAGTAGCAGGTCAGCCGGACTTGTATATTCCGCTGAAACTTGTCCCGCAACCAGCGCAGCGTCTTCCTCATCGCGCACCCTGCGGGATGCCCTGCTTCTTATACCACTCGTTCACTTCCCGGGTCATGTCATCTCCGCCTTCTTTTCTCCACCGTTCTACAGCCATTTCGAATGAGTCCAAAGGCTCGACGCCTACAATGATACGAACGAAATGTTCCATGAGTTCCTTTCCCTTGATGTTGTAGTATTTGCTCATCGACGGGGTCGGCGAGCCGTAGAAAGCATTCGGAATCAAGTGACCTTCGATTCGTCTTAAATTGTCGTACAAATGAAAATCGCCAAGAGAATCGAGCCGCATTTTCGAAATCTCCTTGTCTGGAACATCTGCCATCGCCTGGTATATTCCCCGGTATATATGCTTGTCGTGTTCCTCGAAGTTGGTGACCATCTTCCCGTTCTGCATCGACCAGATTTCGTTCTCAAAGCCCAGCTTCAACGTCTTGTAGCCGTCGCCCGCGATGAAATTCAGATACCGGATGACGCCCTCGGGATTAGTACTGCCTACCGGAATCACGTTGTATGAACGGATCAGGCTGGTCGCATAGACGCCCTTATGTCCATCCGGACCTGTCGGGTATTCAAGCGGAATCCAGACGGCCCGCGGGTCTTTTTGCATATTGGCCGCAATCGGCCCCCGTGTATCGTACCAGGCGGCGGAGAACAGGCCGACCTTGCCGTTCTTGACTTTGTCCATCATGCTGGCATTGCGGTTCAGCGGAAATTCGGGGTCCAGAAGCTTCTCGCGGTACAGCTTTCTCAAAAAAGCTAGAGCCTCTTTCGTCTCCGGCAGTGTACTGGTGTAAGCAAGCTCCCCGTAACGGTCCGCCCACTGATCGAGCTGCACGCCGAACGCGCCGAAGAAGGGCGCCGAACGGGCAAGAGCATCGCCGAACGTCAGCCCGATCGTGTCGTTAAGCCCGTTGCCGTCCGGGTCGTCCAGCGTAAAAGCGCGGATCACCTTGTAATAATCGTCCAAGGTGACGGGCGGAGCGAGTCCGAGACGGTCCAGCCAGTCTTTGCGCACGTACATCAGCTCCAGCCCTTTCACTTCGTTCAGACTCGGAACCGCGTAAATTTTGCCGTCGACGGTGACCTGATCCCACGCTTCTTTCGGAATCTTCTCCTTGAGGTCTTTGCCGTAGCGGTCGATCAGCTCGTCCAGCGGCATCAGTTTGTTCTGTCTGGCGTTATCGTTCATCCATACTTTATCGGAATAATTAATAAGATCCGGCGTGTTGCCCGAAGCCATGATGACGTTCAACTTTTCGGGATACACATCCGACGGCGGGAGCGTCACCTTAATATTCAGCCCGGTGTTCTTTTCAATATAACGCAGGTAAGGATTGTTATTCTCGTCCAGCCCCTGCGGAAAGCTCAGCCCGATCGTGTTCGTCACAATCGAGATGGAATCGGCGGGAGATGCGGAACCGGGCGGAATAAATACCCCTCCGGCCGTCTCCGGCGAACGTTCGCAACCTGCGGAAGCGGCGGCCAGCGCCGCCAGGAGGAGCGAACTTCTCAGCAAAGCAAGCGGACGAAGCGGACGACAGCCGAGTCGGATCGATATGCGCATCCGTTGTCTCACTCTGCCTGCAGGCATCGGTTGAATACCCGGAGAAGCCCGTCCGCCATCCGTTTAAAGCCGAGATCGGTCGGGTGAATCCCGTCTACCGTACACTCGTCCCCGTCTTCGCCGAGCAGAGCCGATCCGTCGAAAAACGTGATGAACGAGTCGCCCTTCGCGATCCGGTCCTCTACGGTCTGCCGCTGTATGGCCCGCCTGTCGTCCAGTTTCTTGCGGACAGCCGGGTCAAACCTGGCGGCGGCGAACTCGATGCAGGAGAGAACAAGGATCGGAACGTCGGGGTGCTTTTCCCGGTACAAGTCGATAAAAACCGGCAGTGTGGCCCGGATGTTCTCCGGCTCGCCCGTGTTGGCCTCATAATCGAGGACCAGCAGAGCGGGATTCCCGATCTCGCGGATGACCTCGGCTACTTCCGGCTCGCCTTTGCCGCTGCCCGAAAAACCGAGATTGATGAACTCCCGGTTGATTTGCCGGCTCAAAATGCCCGGATAGCTCATGCCCGGCCGGTTCGCGCAGCCGCCCTGGGTGATCGAGGTGCCGTAGATGATGATCCTGCCCGGACTTTCATAGGGAAGCGGTTGTTCTACAAGGGCATCCTCGTCCGTTCCGATCCAGACCTCCTCCACCCCTTGGTAGAGAGGGAAATTCAGCGTGATGTGCCGCATCCGCTTCTCCCCGAACCGGTAGAGCCGGGACGTGTACTCGCAGTCTCCCGGCTTAAAGGAAGCGGTTGCAACATAGCGCTGATTGCCCGGCTCCCCGATGTAGCAGTCAAACCCGCACTGACCCAGTGCCGTCATATGAGGCATGGCGGCATTGCCGCCGAGCCGGACGCGGACGGACAGCTGCGCCGTATCGGTAATAAAGCGGATCTGCCCGCCCGCCGTGCAATCCGCGAGCCGGTCAACCGCTTCCGGCAGCTTGCGGTCCGGACGTACGGGCAGTCTCCGGTACCGGCCTTCCGTCTCTATCCACGCAAACCCCGAAATCGTAAACGGAGCCCGGCGGGGATCATGCCACACGGCTGCCTCATCGGCCATCGTGTCCGTTTGTAAGTTCCGGTCGTACCGGGCGATATCTATTTTTCCCGCTTGCTTCACTTCCACTTCCATCACTCCCCCGTTTGGTTAAAAGGTCCTTCTTTAAACTTACCTTCGACTTTCCCAACGTGTAAAGAAGTTTTTGTAAATACCGTTCCATCAAAAAAAATCCTTTCTCCATAAACGGAAAAAGGATAAGACAAGTTACCGTTCCCTGAAATCCACGAACCGGAATCAGCTCTTCGGCGGAATCGGGTCATTGCCGCAGCTGTCGGATTCCGAAATTTTGCCGTCCCGGGGATCACTCAAAGAGCCGGACAGAAAAAACAGGATGAGGTCCATGGACCATATCCTGCGCAGCAAAAAGTATTAATCGTTAAATCTCCCCATCACAAGGGTGCTGTAATAGCTGCCGTCCGATAGAATTTTGTCCTTTTTCAGGACCCCTTCGATCTCAAAACCAAGCTTACGATAGAGCTGAGCCGCTTTCTCGTTCGTTTCCAGAACCGTCAGTGTCATTTTCTTGATCCCGTTGGAATCGGCCCAGTCGATGGATGTCTTTAATAGATTTTTCCCGATGCCGTGCCCCCAGAACTCCTCGAGTACGCCCACCCCGAATTCGACTTTGTGGGAGAACCGGATCAGATGATTTCCTTCGCATCTGGAGAAGGCGACAACCCGGTCCTCTACGGCCGCGACCAGAAACAAGTTTCTCGGGCTGTCCGAATCCGCTTGAATCAGCCGCTCGAAGCCAAGCGCGTCGATGAACGCTTCCCCTTGTTCCCGGTCCATATTTTCGGTTTCTCCGTCGATCTGCACTCTTAGCCGGGACAATTGCTCTGCATCTCGGACGGCTGCTGACCGGATCGTATACGATAATCCATTCACGTTAAAGGGTCGGTCGGCGATAATCATGGTCGTCTCCATTCATCCTGTTTTTCGCAAAAAAATTTGCGGTTAAAACAGTTTATCACAAGTCTCAGACGTAAGGCGACGGGTCGGCCGGATGTTTTTTTAATGAACGTACGGCAAGATTCCGGCACCATGAAGGAGAAAAGGAAAGCTGCTCATGAGGAATTGCTTCGTCCGGCTATGCGAGCATAATCCGGCCGCGCTTGGGCTCGCGCATAAGCGTATCCGTCAGCCGCAGAAAATCCATCGAAGCCTGCAAATCGTCCAATTTGGGCCGGATCCGGTAAGCTTCGCCGGTGAGCAGATTGTAGGCTTCGATCTGGCCCGGCAGCCTGCCGAACGCCTTGTAGGCGAAAACGAGCGACAGCTGAAGGTATGCCTTCACGACGCACCAGTCCTCGTCAAGATAGTACCGCTTCAGCGTATAGGACCCGTTCGCCCATTCGCCTACATGCAGGTGCATGACGAGCTCCAAGTCCAGTTCTTCGACCTGTACCGACAGCGTCTCGAAGAGGAACAAAGGAGGTTCCGTCTTCTCTTCCTGAAACAGGGCAAGAATCAAATATTTCGCCAGATTCTTCTTCATGCGCAAATAATCTTCCATGACAAGCCCCGACTCCTCCGGTCCGATCAAGTACATTTCCAGCCTCTCCAGGATAATGTCCGCCGTCCGCCGGGAAGCGTCGATGCCGTAAAATTCGCGGATGATCCGGTCGGCCGCCGTTCTCGCGCTCTCGCGCCACGGCTCGCTCTCCTGACAGTTTCCGCCGGAATAGAAGCAGCCGGGGCAGCGGATAAACTGCTCCAGCCGCCCGTCCTCCATCCGGCCTGCCGCTGCCGCGCCGCTCATAGGGCCCCCTGGAAACGCAGTACCGCCTGCCGTCCGAATTCTCTGCACGCTTCGCGTTCGGGAGCCGACGGGCAGAGCTCGATTTTCAGCCCTTCCTGCATCGTGCAGCCGAGGGATTGAAGCTTCTCCGTCAATAGATCGACGGCGGCTCCGTACTGGGCGTAGCTGGAATCACAGGAGCCGAATACCGCCCCGATTTTGCCGTTCAGCTTCAGCTCATCCATCTCTTCGTAGAAATCCAGAAACTCGTCGGGCAGCTCTCCGTCACCCCATGTGTAAGCTCCGAGCACGATGCCGTCGTAGGCTTCCAGTTCAGCCGCACGGGCATCCAGAATATCCTTGACCGTCACCGTTCCGCCGGCCTGTTTGATCCCTTCCACCACAGCGTCCGCCATTTCCTCCGTATTGCCCGTTAAACTTGCGTACACGACTATAAATGTGCTCATCCGTCACACGTCCCTCCATCTATGTAAACTGATTATGACTGGCCTCATTTCGTTGATAATGATTATCATTTTCATAATCAGTATAGAGGGTCTCCGCTCCGTTTTCAATCCCTAATTGAAAATTATTCTCAATGAAAAACAAAAAGAACCGCAGTTTCTCTGCGGCTCTTCGCTTATCCACCTATCCAACTATCCGGCGGCTGGCGGCTCTAGCGTACTCTCTATTTTCGAAAACGTTTAACACCCCGCTGACCGCTTCCGGACCGCATAGCTCAAACAGTCCGTTTTCATAATGACGGGCGTTTCGCCCCGGTTGATTTCGATATCCAGCGGCTTATGGGACACATCTAGCTCATCCCACCCGGAGTATGCCTGCCGGAGTTTTTCGAGCGCCTGCTCTTTCGTCAAAATCAGCTCGATCAGCGTTTCGCGTCCCTCGCCGGTTTCCGCATCCACTTCTCTTATGTTCGTATTCATGAGGATGAAGTTGATGCCTCCGTCCTTGGTCCCCGCCGCAAGTCCTGCCAGCACCTTATCCAGGGCGGATTCGGAACGGACATGCTCAAGACTGGATGCCGCGAGGATGTAATCGAACGTGTTCCCGGGCACCTCGTATTCGCTGATGTCCGCCTGCCCGGTTTCGATGAGCTCCTGGACACCATACTCCTCGCTGTTTGCCTCAAGCTGCTCCAGCGCTTTGTCCAGCAGATCCACGCAAACGACTTTTCCGCCTGTCGGCTGAAGCTTCCGGGCCAGCGGAATGGAATTCCGTCCGACCCCGCATCCCAGATCAAGCATCCGCAGAGGTTTCCCGTCATGAAGCATCTCCAAATAGTCCAGAACCCTTTCATCCGGCTCTTCCAGCCAGCTGTCTTTCTCGTACAAATCGTGCTCTTCAAAATACTGTTCGTGATACGCCTTCTCTTCACGCCGGATACGCTGTAAGCGTGCCGAATTCATGCTCATCATCCTTCCCCTGCTTTTTCGCTACCCATGCTTACCCCAAAAAATGCCGGGTTGAAGCGTCTGACGGCGGAACGGAAGGAGAGCGGCTTCGTCCGGGAAGTCAATTTGGGACCGATGTCCATTATTGAGCCATTTTTCTCGCCCGAAGCGCCCGGACAACAGCGGCGGTCTTAAGCAAACCGGTACAAACCAGCAAGATCGCCATAAAATACAGCCCGTGGGACAGCCCCGGCAGGAAAACCATCAAAACCGGCCAAGGCGCATGAAGCAGCTTGGGCAGCATCAGGATGCAAGCCGGGAGCAGCAGGTGAACCCCCGCAATCCCCGCTGCGCTGAGCACGATGCGGCCGGCCGTCGGCTTTACGCGTTTTTTCCTTCGGAACAGGGTGTAAAAACTGCGGACGGCAAGCGCAAGCACGGCGGCCATCGCCATATCGGCCATCGCATACGTCCGGATATAGTTCGGCAGCGACTCGACGGGAGCATCTTCTCCCTGCAGAATCCCGTATATCCCCATCACGATCTGATCGTACGGCACAAGATAATCCATCGTGTTGAGAAGTAGAATAATGCCCGTGTCTCCATGAATAACCATAAACGAATACGTGTTTTCAGTCGCTCCGTCATGAAAGAGAACCCCGTTTTTGACTGTCCATCCCATCGCGTAAGAAGCGCCGCCGCCCATGGAAGCTTCCGGTTTGTGAAGCGCCGCGTTGCTCTTTTCGCTCCAGACCGGTTTTTCCTTGTAACGGCCCCCGTTCATCTGCGCGCTGAGATAATGGGTCATATCTTCCGCCGTGGAAATCAGATAACCTGAAGGCGCCGTGCCGGTATGCGCAAGCTGCCGGGTCGGAGCTTTGAAGCCGAAAACCGACTGATACCCCGCCGCTAAGTCCGCCCCGCCCGCCTCTTGCGGCGAACCGAAGCTGTTCTTCATTTCGAGCGGTTCGAAAAGATAGTCTTTTACATAAGCTGTGTAGGACGTTCCCGATACTTTCTCCACCAAGCCGCCCAGCACGTTGTAGTTCAAGTTCGAATATTCGAAACCGGTTCCGGGGTCCCGGACAAGCGAAATATTGCTTAAACCGCCGATATGGGCTCCGATTGTCGAATCCCCCTGCGTCAGAGCGGCCACACCGTCGTATTTCGAAAACCCGCTCGTCTGGTAAAGCAGATCCTTGACCCGTATCCGGTCGGACCGCTCCGGGTCCGCCGTCTTGAAGTCCGGCAAATAGCGGCGCACCGGCGCCTCCAGATCGATCTTTCCGCTCTCCGCAAGCTGCATCACGGCCGCTGCCGTTATCGATTTGCTTGTCGATCCCAGCACAAAAGCGGTCTGCGGGGTCGCTTTTGCGCCGTCCGGACCGCTCGTGCCGTAACCCTGAAGATAGACGGTACCGCCCTCCTTCACGATTCCGAGCGCCGCTCCGGGGATATGCAGCCTGCTCATGGCCGCTTCCATGTAAGCGTCGATCCGCGCGGCAGTATCCGGCTTACCCGAAACGCTCCCCGCCGCTTTGGCGGGTTCCGGCACCGCAATAAGAAGTGCCGCGGCCGCCGCAAGCAGGGTCCGCGCCCCTATTCTCTTTCGTTCTTTCCGGGTCTTTGCAAGTTTGGTTATGGCTCCTAGGTTCATTCTCATCCAGTCTCCTCCGGGATTATCACTTCCGTTGATAGAACCAGTTTAAGACAATAAGGAGAAGCGACCCATCGATTTCCCTTGCAAAACACGCGTTTGCGGCTTACAAAATCGTCACCTGAGCAGCTTCCGTCTTCCATCGGAACTCCCTGAAAAACCAAAAAAGCCGCCAGATATCCTGACGGCTTAAAACATGTTTGATTTTGTTATATAGAAATGGTAAAATAAAAAACCGCTGTCAATACTAGTAAGTAAAAGTATTGAGCGCTTTTATCTGACATTATCGTATCACCTCAGCGCAGATTTGTCAACTTTTTTGTGTGGCCGCTTATGCGGGTTGTTTTTTCACGTTTAAGGAGGGGTTTTCGTGTCGGTTTCCAAAGAAGAATGGCAGCATGAACAGCAAAGGGTCGGTCTTGTCAGAACCAAGCTTCGGCAGCAGCTGGATAAAATCGAACCCGATGTCGGGCAGCTCAAGTCTCAAGTTGTCGATATCCGGAAACATTTTTGGGATGAAGTGACCGTCAATCTGGCTCATGACGACGATGTCTTGGATACGTACCTCAGCCTGAGGCAGCAGGCCGAAGTTTTATCCGAGAGAGAGAGAACCCACCGTCAGCTCAAGAAGCTGGCCGACCGGATGAACCGTCTTCTCCCCTCCCCTTATTTCGGGCGGATTGATTTTAAAGAAGACGGCGCGGGCGGGACCGAGCGCGTGTACGTCGGCGTGTCTTCTTTTCTCGATGAGGACGGCGAAACCTTCCTCGTCTACGATTGGCGGACGCCTATCGCCAGTCTTTATTACGACTACGCGCCCGGTCCGGGCGAATACGATACGCCCGGAGGCCTTGTGGAGGGCGAAATCGAACTCAAGCGCCAGTTTATCATCCGCGACGGCCGTATCCATTTCCTGTTCGACACGGGGATGATGATCGGCGACGAGCTGCTCCAGCAGGTGCTGAGCAAGGGAGCGGGCTCTCAGATGAAGACGATTGTCGCCACCATCCAGAAGGAGCAGAACCGCATTATCCGCAACGACAGCTCACGGATGCTTATCGTACAAGGCGCGGCCGGCAGCGGCAAAACGTCCGCGGCTCTCCAACGGGTCGCCTATCTGCTGTACAAACACCGGAAAACCTTGACCGCCGACCAGATGGTGCTGTTTTCGCCCAACCCGCTTTTCAACAGCTACGTGTCCACCGTTCTGCCTGAGCTTGGCGAGGAAAATATGCAGCAGACGACGTTTCAGGATTATCTGCATCACCGGCTCGGCAGACGGTTCAACATCGAAGATCCGTTCGATCAGATCGAATATGTGCTGGCGGACGAAGAGACGCCCGGGTATGCCGCAAGAGTGAGCGGAATCCGCTACAAGGCTTCCTCCCGCTTCCTGCACGTCATTCAAGCGTATAAAGATCAGCTTCTGAAGGAGCATATGCTGTTCCAAGACATCGTGTTCCGGGATCAGGTGATCCTGTCCCGGCAAGCCTTATCGGACCGCTTCTACGGCTACGATGCTTCCATCCGTCTGGCCAACCGCATCGAGCTTATGAAGGAATGGCTGCTGGAAGAGCTTGCGGCATATCAGGAGCGGGAGATGCAGGAAGACTGGGTCCGCGACGAACTCGATTTCCTCGACAAAGAGCAGTATCAGCTCGCCTATAATCAGCTGCGCAAACGGCGGGGACGCGCCGAAAGCTTCGACGATGCGGACGTGGAAGAGCAGCTTCTGCGGAAAATGATCGTCCGGGAGCATTTCAAGCCTCTGCGGATACGGGTAAGGCGGCTCCGCTTCGTCGATGTTCCCGGCCTATACCGGCAGCTGTACGAGAACAAGCCGCTGTTTCAGTCCCTGCACCGGGCGGCTGCGGCGGCGGATGCCTTGGTTCCCGCGGAGAACGCTGATGACAGGGACGGACTTCCCGCCCGGTGGGATGAAATCTGCGCGTACACGCTGGACCGGATGAACCGGGGCGATCTGCCTTACGAAGACGCGACTCCGTTCCTGTACCTGCAGGAACTGACCGAAGGCTTCCGTACCAACACGATCGTCCGGCACGTCCTGATCGACGAAGCCCAGGACTATTCCCCTTTTCAGTTCGAATTTCTGAAAAGGCTCTTCCCGCGCTGCCGCATGACCGTGCTCGGAGATTTCAACCAGGCCGTGTTCGCCCAGGCGACGACGCTGGAAGGAAGCACGCCGGTTGCCGGCCTGTACGGTCCCGGCGAGACCGAGCAGATCGTGCTGCACCGCAGCTACCGGTCGACGCGGGAAATCGTCGAGTTCACGCGCGGCATGCTGAAGGACGGCGCCCTGATCGAGCCGTTCGACCGTGAAGGCGGCAAGCCCGTTGTTTTCACGGGTACGGGCGCGGGTACGGGTACGCGCGCAGCCGCGGACGCTCTCGTTCGCCGGATGACGGCGGAAATCAAGGCGTTGCAGGCGGAAGGCAACGCGTCCATCGGCGTCATCTGCAAAACCGCCGCCGAAAGCGAGAGCGCCTTCGAAGCGCTGAACGGCCTGGATGAGCTCCGCCTCATCCGCAAGGATACGCCTTCGTTCGAGAAAGGCGTCATGGTCATCCCGGCTTATCTCGCCAAGGGGGTCGAATTCGACGCCGTTCTCATTTACGATGCCTCCGCCGACGCCTACAGCCGCGAAAGCGAGCGGAAGCTGTTTTACACGGCTTGTACGCGGGCCATGCACAAGCTCCAGCTCTATTCCGCGGGAACGCTGACCCCGTTCGTCGCGGAGCTGGAACCGGCCGTTTATACAGTGGAGACTGTGGAATAATTCTCCCGATTCTGGTCAACGGACAGGTTGGAGAAGCCGGCTCGGCAGGCTTGTTTGAGAGTAGGATTCGCGCTGTGATAAAGTAAGGAAGGGGAGACCTCTCCCTTCCCTTATTTTTCTTACACAGGCGGTGTATGTTAACCATGCTCAGCACTCCCATCGGGCGCTTGCGCGTGATCGGCTTTCTCGAAGGAATTTCATTCCTCCTGCTGCTGTTCATCGCCATGCCGCTCAAGCATTTCGCGGATGTCCCTCAGCCCGTCACGGTCGTAGGAGGCTTACACGGACTGCTGTTCGTCCTCTTCCTGCTCGCCGTCGCACACGTCACATTCGTCCACCGCTGGTCGATTATCAAAGTGTTGACCGCCATCCTGGCCTCCTTCCTGCCGTTCGGCACTTTCGTACTGGACGCCCGTTTAAAGAAGGACGGCTGGTCCTGACTCGTAAAAAAGCGAACGACAAAAAACCTGCCGGGCTCATGCCTTGGCAGGTTTTTTTATGGAGCGGAGTTTCCGGCAGGCGGATTTCTGCGGAAGTTGCCCGCAAGCAGGAGCAGAAAAGAAAAAGAGACAATCGCCCCCGTCCAACACCAGGCGAGCGCATAGTCGCCCGAATCGACCGCGGTATAAATGGCCGTCGGCACCGTCTGGGTCCGTCCCGGGATATTTCCCGCGATCATGATCGTGGCCCCGAATTCCCCCAGCGCCCGGGCAAAACCGAGCACAAAAGCGGTCACGAGCGCCGGTCCGGCAAGCGGCAGCGTAACGTGGAACAGAACCTGCCGCTCGCCGGCTCCCATAGACCGGGCGGCTCCTTCCAGGTCCCCGTCGATCGTCTGGAAGCCCGTTTTGGCCGATTGGTAGACAAGCGGAAAAGCGACGACCGTCGCCGCGATGACCCCCGCTCCCCAGGAGAAAACGACCGGCTGGTCCCAGAGCCATTCCGCCAGACGGCCGATCCAGCTTCTCCGGCCGAAAGCGAGCAGAAGCAGAAAGCCGATAACGGTAGGCGGCAGGACAAGAGGCAGCATAAAGACCGTTTCCAGCAGAGTCCTCCCCCTGAACGGGCGTTTATGTACGAGCCGGGCTGCCGAAACACCGAATACGAAGGCGAGAACTCCCGACAGCAGTGCGATTTTCAGCGACAGCCAGACGGGAGAGAGGAACATTTCCATGTTCACCGGCATGGCTCAGGGACTTTTTAAGCCGAAGCCGTATTTCGTAAAAATATCCCGCGCTTCCGGTCCGGACAGATACTCATAAAACTTCCGGGCCTCCCCCGCCTGCTTCGTGCCCGAAACGATTCCCGCCGGATATTCGATGGGCGAACTTCCCGCCGCTTCTTTTGCCGTATACACCGTTTTCACCTTGCCCGAAGTCAAGGCATCCGTTTTGTAAACGAATCCCGCGTCCGCATTTCCCGATTCCACATAAGCCAGCACTTGGCGGACATCCTTGGTCCACACGATTTTGGGCTGTAGCTTATCCCAGATGCCGGCTCCGTTCAAGACTTCTTGCGTATAACTTCCCGCCGGAACCGTTTTGGGTTCCCCGACCGCGACCTTCTTGACCGCCTCTTTCAAAAGGTCTTCCGGACCGGCGATGCTTGCTCGCGAATCCCCCGGCACGATCAAAACCAGCTCATTGGTCAGCAGAACACCCGAATGTTCCTTGTCGATAAGCTGCTTATCCAGCAGAGCCTTCATCTGCGGCACCCCCGCCGAAATGAAGAGATCGGCGGGAGCTCCCTGCTCGATCTGTTTCTGCAGAGTGCCTGAAGATCCGAAATTATAGAGCAGCTTAACGCCGCTGTTGGCGCTTTCGTAACGCCGGCCGATCTCCTCCAGTGCATCTTTGAGACTGGCGGCCGCGGATACTGTCAGTTCCGCCGCCTTCCCGTTCGCTTCCCGGCTTGAGTCCGGTTTGCCGTCCGGGCTGCCGGTTTGTCCGGCCGAGCATGCGGCGAGTCCCAAGAGCAGGACTCCTGCCGCAATCGCTTGCCCTACCCGCTTCATAAGCACAGCGGCACCTCCATTCCTTTCAATACATAAAATTTATACGGTTTCATATCGAGACTTCCGGTCAGCCAGCGCCCCGAGCTATCGGCAAATCTTCACCTGCACCAGGTAGGATGTCCCCCACTGTCCATCTGTCCCGTCCCGTCTCTACCGTCCTCTCCCGTTTCCCCCCATTACCAAAGGTACGAGATAAAGCCGGTTTTGACGTCTTTTTCAAACCCGTTCTTCTCGTAAAAACGAAGGGTCGCGTCCTCTTTGGAACTTGTCAGCAGCATCACTTTGTAACAGTCCGCCTCGCGGGCCAAATCCAGCGCCTTTTGCAAAATCAGACTGCCGTAGCCTTTTTTACGGTGGTTCTCGCGGGTTACGACGTTTTCAATCAAGCCGAAAGGGCGTCCGCCGCGGGTCAAGTTCTGGACGATTACAAGCACGCATACGGCAGCCAGCTTCCCGTCGTCTTCCACGACGACAAATTTCATTTTCGGATTATGGAACATTTCGTTCCACTGATTATCCAGGTCCTCGCTTGGAGGAATGACGGGGTCCTCCGTATTCAGCTGCCGGTACAGCTCCAGAAGCTGGTCCAACTCGTCGTGCCGGATTAGCCGGATGATTGCTGTCTCGTTCATATACGCACCTCTTTTACACCTATTTGTCCCTCTTCGGACTATTTACGCGGCTTCGCCCGGCTGGTCGGAATCGCTTCAAGCGGATCGTCCGGCCAGTAATGCTTCGGGTAGCGGCCCTTGAGATCTTTTTTCACTTCAAAATAAGCCTCTTTCCAAAAGCTCTCCAGATCGCGCGTAACCTGCACCGGCCGCTGTGCCGGAGACAGCAGGTGAAGGGTCAAGGGCGCACGTCCGCCGCCGATGGCCGGCGTAGCTTGGAGCCCGAACATTTCCTGAAGCCGAACATGCAGAGTCGGCGCTTCCGGCGTGCTGTAATCGACCGGGATGCGGGAGCCGCTCGGCACGGTCAGATGGGTCGGCGCCTGCTCATCCAGCATCCTCCGCTGCTCCCAAGTGAGCATCGCTTCCAGCACAGCCGCCAGATTCAGACGCTGGAGGTCGCCCCGGCTTTTCATCCCGTACACGTGCGGACCCAGCCACTCCTCCAGAGAAGCCAGCAAAGCTTCGTCCGAGACATCCGGCCACCGGGCATCATGATGCGCCATAAAGCTCAACCGCTCGCGCAGCTGCCTCGCCGGTTTGCTCCAGCTCAGCACTTCCAGCCCTTGGCTTCTGATCCCCTGAAGCAGGGCATCCCGCATAAGTTCGGGGTCCGGAGCGGCAATAGTGACCTCCCGGAGGGCGAGCATGCCGAGCGAGGTTCTTTTCCGGGCCCTTACAGCCTGAGCCTGCCGGTCCCAGCTTACCGTTATTTCCTCGACGATTTCATGGGCAAAATGCTCTTCAAGCTCGTCCCGCCGCACGGGGGCTCCCAAATAAATGGTGCTTTCCGCGCCCTGATCGTCCAGGTCGGCGCAAACGATCCAAGGCTCCGCCGAGAGGCGCTGCATATCGGGCAGCACGGCCCCTCTGCCGCTGCTGAGAGTAAACCGCCCGGGCGACCGCTGTCCCGCAATGCGGTCGGGAAAAGCGAACGCGAGCAGCAGGCCCGTCCGTTCCGTACCGCCGGATTCGCCCTCCGGGACGCCCAGTTCGCGCTTCCAGCGGGCCGCATCGCTCCCGAGACGGCGCAGCACGGAGGCATCCGCGCTCCCCGGCGCAGACACGTCCGCGAAGCTTTCCGGCTCCGCAGCGGCAGTGCCGGCGGCGCCGCTGTCGTGCGGCGTCCGCCTCGTCCCGCTCCCCGGGCCGGTATAGGCCCGCAGAGCCTCGGCGCGCAGCCGCAGGTCCGCATCCCGGGCCGACGGCGTGCCGCGGAGAATGTCGCGCTCGCCGAGCAGCGCCGCCAGCTCGCAGGCAAGCCCTCCCGCGCCCAGCGGAAGCGCCCGCAGCGCCATGTGCGCCAGGCGCGGGTGCATGCCAAGCGCGGCGACCCTGCGGCCGTGAGCCGTGACGGCGCCCGCTTCATCGAGCGCCCCGAGCCTGCGGAGCAGGCTGCACGCCTGCGCGTATGCGGCCGCCGGTGGCGCGTCGAGCCAGGCCAGCTCGTCCGGCCGGGCACCCCACACGGCGAGGTCGAGCGCCAGCGGGGCCAGATCCGCCTCCGCGATTTCGGGCCGTCCGGCAGGAGCCAGGCGCCTCTCTTCCTGCTCCGTCCACAGCCGGTAGCAGACACCCGGCGCAAGGCGGCCGGCGCGGCCGCGCCGCTGATCCGCGGAGGCGCGGGAGACCGCCGTCGTCTCCAGGCGGCTCATGCCCGTGCGCGGCGAGAAGCGCGGAACGCGCACGAGGCCGCTGTCAACGACGATGCGCACGCCTTCGACGGTCAGGCTTGTCTCGGCGATCGTCGTCGCCAGCACGATCTTGCGCCTTCCCTGCGAGTCGGGCAGAATCGCGCGATCCTGCTGCTCCTGCGTCAGACTGCCGTACAGCGGCGCAACAAGAGCCTGCCCGGCCGGCAGTCGGGCGGCGAGTTCTTTTTCCGCCCGCCGTATTTCGGGAGCACCCGGCAAGAACACGAGCAGATCCCCTTCCTCCTCGCGCCAGGCTTGCAGAACGGTATCCAGGACGGCCGCTGCCACGGGCCCTTTTACGGGTTCCCGTCTGTAACGGGTTTCGACCGGGTACATTCTGCCCTCGCTCGTTACGACGGAAGCGCCGTTCATGAGCGCCGCCACAGCGTCCCCTTCCAAAGTTGCGGACATAACGAGGAGCTTCAGGTCTTCCCGCAGCAGAGACTGGGATTGCAGGCAGAGGGCCAGGCCCAGATCCGCCGCCAGATTCCGCTCGTGAAACTCGTCGAACAGCACGATTCCCGCTCCTTCAAGAGTAGGATCGCGCTGAAGCATGCGGGTAAGGACTCCTTCCGTAATGACCTCGACGCGTGTCTTCGGCCCGACCTTCGAATCCGAGCGCATCCGGTATCCGACCGTCTCGCCCGTCTTTTCACCCAGCAGGGACGCCATATAAGCTGCGGCAGCCCTTGCCGCAATTCGCCGCGGCTCCAGCATCAAGATGCGTTTGCCGTCCAGCCAGGGCTCCTTGAGGAGAGCAAGCGGCACACGTGTCGTTTTACCCGCTCCTGGCGGTGCGATAAGGACGCCGTTCCGCTCCCGCCTCAGCACATCCAGCAGTTCCGGGAGCACTGCCTCCACCGGTACGTTCATATCTGTATCCCCCGTTTAATTTATCAAAAGTCAACGTTTGCTTTTCTTTATCAGGCAATGGCCCCGTCGTTCAGCCTGCAGGCAAAACCTTTATTCGCCAGGATCGGTCATTCGCAGCCGAATCCCGGGCCGATCCTGTTTACTGCAGGGCTTGCGGGTCTGCGCCGGATCGTTTTCTTCAAAAACACGAAAGAACCGCTCCGTTGGCGGCCGGTCCATGTACCCGGTTCAATCCGGCAAAGCAAATGACCGGAAGTTCTTTTCACAGCATAAACCAAATGACCGCTTCCGTCCATTCGCCCGATTGCGCAAAAAAGAGGACGAACTCGTCGTCCCCTTGGAGTGAACGCCTTGTACGCGGCCCGCCTCCTCCTCTATTCCTCGACCAGCGGTTCCACAATAACAGGAATAACGGCTTCGGTACGGTCCCCGCGGAAGTTCGCGGTCTCAATGTGAAGAAATCCATTCCCGTAAAGTTTGAGACAGGAGCGTAGATTCATATCCCGTCCGCGCTTACCGTGGATTTTCCGGATCCGACGGATTGTTTCAACGAATAGGTCGGCGGCAGCCCCAGCCTGCTCAATGCCCACACTCAGCCCTGAATCGGCATATTCACCGGATTCGTAAAGGTCTCGCTTCGTGCCGTCAGTGTATCGGGGACAGGCTCTCCGTTACCAACTCCGTCATCCTACCTTTCGACCGTTATAACAATCAGCGCCACAGAAACGCCGCCCCTGCTGTCACGAATAAGGACCGTAAACCGGTCGCTTCCCGTGAAGCCCGTATCCGGCAAGTAAATAAATCCGCCTTCCGCCGCGACGCTGACTTTTCCCGACTCCGGCGGCAGCAGAAGCTCGAACCGCAGCGGATCGTCATCGGGATCGGCCGCCTGTATTTGCCCGTCGAGCGGAGTGTCCGCATACGTAGCGAACTCCTGACCCGATACCGCGGGAGGGCGGTTGAACGGCGGCAAAGCTTTCGACGGATTGACGGTAATCCTGACCGCCGCCAGCGTTTTTTCACCGGTACGCAGGCTCGTGACCGCCACCGTAAACACATCCGTTCCCGTGAATCCCGCAAACGGCGTATACGTGAACGTTCCGTCCGGATAGATCACGACCGTTCCGTAAGAAGGCGAACCCTGCAGTTCAAAGAGAAGCTGCCCTCCTTCCGGATCCGCGGCGGGAATCCGTCCGGTTACCGGCTCCCCTTCGCGGGTAGCGAGTTCGACATTGCCGGCTACCGGCTGCTCGGTGACGGGCAGTATCGTTACGGTCACTTCCAGAACGCTGAATGCCCCGTAAGAATCCGTCACTTCCACTTCAAAAACATCGTTCCCCGCAAAGCCCGAATAAGGCGTATAGCGGAAGCTTCCGTCCAGCTCAAGCTCGGCAGTACCGTGTGCAGGCGGCTTTTTGACCGTAAAAGCGATGAGGTCCGAATCCGGATCGGCAGCGGACAGCTTCCCGTAAACCGCCGTATCCTCCGGTGTCGAATAAGAAGCATTTTCGGCAACGGGCGGCAAATTTGCGAATACGGTATTCACGGTAATCAGCGCTATACTGACAGCTCCACCCGCGTCCGTTACGCCGACCGTAAAGGAATCCGTCCCCGCGAAGTTGCGGCTGGGCGTATAGGTGAACGTCCCGTCCGTACGGACCGATGCCGTCCCGTTAAGAGGCAAGGTATTCAGGTTATAAAAGAGCGATTGCCCTTCCGGATCGGTCGCGGTAATCGTTCCTGAAACCGGCGCATTCCTTGTCGTTGAGCTTTGGACATTGCCGACGAGCGGAGCTTGGTTCGCCGGCAGGACGACAACTTTAACGAGAACCGTCTGCAAAGTGCCTGACTCCGTGAGGACAAACGAATCGCTGCCCGTGAAATTTTGATTAGGAACATACGTGAAGCTTCCATCGGCATTTACCGATACCGAACCGTTTGAAGGCGGTGTGCTCAACCGATAGACCGCTGAAACTTCCGGTACGAGCGGGACTATGCTGGTAAGAGGCGTATTTTGCAGCGTCATTAAAGTGGTTTCGATGGATGAACCCGTGAAAACCGGCGACACTTCGACGGTAATTGCCGCCGTCGCCGAAGCGCCCGACTCGTCGGTGACTCTGACTTGGAAAGAATCGGTTCCCGTAAAGGTTGGATTCGGCACATACGTGTACGTATTTCCGGGTCCTGCCGTCGCCGTACCGTTTGCGGGAGGGGTGTCCAGCGAGTAGGTCAGGACATCATTGTCGATATCGTCCGCATCGATCGAACCGCTAACGGTCTGATTCACGAACGTGGATTGGGATACATTGCGGACCCGAGGCGGATCGTTGACAGGCAGCACCGTAACCGTCACGTCCGAGACGAAGCCGGCTCCACGGTCATCGCTCACGCGGATTGTGCCGGGATCGCCTTCCGGATCGTCTGCCGTAATTTGGCCGTTAAGAACGGTATCTTCGGCGGTCGTCTCGTTCACCGTACCCAGAATAGGGGCATCGTTAACCGGTACGACCGGTACGGTCACGACTGCGCTGTCCGTTCCTCCCGCTCCGTCACTGCCGGTTACGGTAAAACTGTCGGTCCCGTTGAAATCCGCATTCGGTGTGTAGCTATAGGCCCCGTCCGTACCGATCACGACCGATCCGTTTACCGGTGGCGTGCCGAGTGTGAAACTCAGCGCGTCGCCGGCCGCATCGGAGGCCGCAATCTGACCGGATACCGGCGTACCCTCGGCCGTATAATCCGTCTGATCGGCTGCAACCGGAGCATCGTTGACCGGCGTAACCGTCACCGTTACATTCGCGACCGCCGTCCCGCCGTTGCCGTCATCGACCAAGACCGTGAACAAATCCGTTCCGTTGAAATCCGGAATCGGCGTATACTTGAACGTCCCGTCCGGATTCAGGATCACGCTGCCGCGTGTCGGCTGTGTCCGCAGCATAAACGTAAGCGCGTCGCCATCCGCATCAGTCGCCGCAATCTGCCCGGCTGCCGCAGTATCCTCAGGCGTTGTCAGCACCAAATCGGCCGTTACCGGCGCGTCGTTCACCGGCGCCACGTTCACTGTGACCGTCTCTGTCGCCGTTCCTCCGTTGCCGTCACTCACCGTCACGGTGAAGCCGTCGCCCCCGTAAAAGTCGGGATTCGGCGTATACGTGTAGGTGCCGTCCGCCGTCACGACTGCCGTTCCACTCACCGGAGGCGTGCCCAGCGCGTAGGTCAGCGCATCGCCGGCCACATCCGAAGCTTTGATCTGGCACGTTAGGGGCTTATCCTCCGGCGTTAAGCATTGTTCGTCGAACATATCAGGCGGGTCGTTGACCGGAGTCACCGTTACCGTCGCCGCCGCGGAATCGGTTCCGCCGTTTCCGTCGCTGACGGTAACGGTGAAAGAATCGGTCCCGTTAAAATCGGGCGCAGCCGTGTACGTATAGCTCCCGTCGGGCGCTACGACCGAGGTCCCGTTGGCAGACGGGGCACCCGGGGCGAAGGTGAGCGCGTCCCCGTCCACATCCGACGCAAGTACCCGGCCCGATACCGGCGTATCCTCCGGAGTAACGACGTTCTTGTCCTGCGCCGCGGGCAGATCGTTGACCGGAGTTACCGTGACGACAACATGAGAAATGGCCGCACCGCCGTTGCCGTCGCTGACGACCACATTGAAGCTGTCGGTGCCGTTAAAGTTCGCAAGCGGCGTGTACGTATAGCTCCCGTCCGCAGCCAGCACGACCGTACCGTTGAGAGGCGCGGTGCCCAGCGCATAGGTCAGCGCGTCCCCGTCCGCATCGCTTGCGTTAATTTTTCCGCTGACCGGAGTGTCTTCCGGCGTGACGACACTCCCTCCCGAGGCGATCGGCGGGTCGTTGACGGGCGTCACCGTAATCGTGACGTTGGAAACGGCCGTACCGCCTTTCCCGTCGCTTACTCTGACGGCAAAAGAGTCCGTACCGTTAAAATGAAGACCGGGCGCATACACGAACGTTCCGTCCGCGTTCAGCGTGACGCTTCCGTTCGTAACGGGAGCCGCCAGCGTATACGTCAGACTGTCTCCGCCCACGTCCGTCGCGGGAACGGCACCGGTGACAGGCGTATCCTCCGCCGTCGTCAAATTCAGATTGGAGGTGACCGGAGGATCATTCACCGGCGTAACCGTAATGGTTACGGAAGCGGTGGCAGCGCCTCCGTTTCCGTCGCTGATCGAATAGGTGAAACCGTCGGTCCCGTTGTAATTCGGGCTGGGCGTATACGTGAACACCCCTGTCGGACCGAATACAACCGTCCCGTGCGCGGGGGGAACGGCCAGGCTGAATGTCAACGAATCGCCTGCCACATCGGTCGCCGTTACTTTTCCGCTCAACGAAGTATCCTCCAGCGTAGTGAACGATAGATTCTGGACAGCCGGCGGATCGTTCACCGGTGTAACCCGGATGGTGACAAGCGAATTTGCCGTCCCTCCGCTGCCGTCGCTGACCGTAACGGAGAAAGAATCCGTCCCGTTGAAATTCAGATTCGGCACGTAGGTAAATGAGCCGTTGGCGTTAAGCGTAGCCGTCCCGTGTGCGGGCGGGCTTGCGACTGTATAAGACAAAACCGCAGATTCGGGATCCGAGGCCGGAATTTGTCCCGTAAAGGACGTATCCTCGGCGATTGTGCCCGTTACGTCGGAAGCAAACGGCGGGTAATTCCCGGCCGCTGCGGTCACAACGGAAGAGGCGGCCGTACCGTTGAAAACCGTCCCTCCCGTTACACTCTGGAACTGGTAAGTGACCGTCGCCTCATCGGCGAACTGCGCCGGGGAGGCAGGACGCGACGTGACCCGGCTTTGAAATTGGACGACGATCGACTCGCTGCTCGCCAAATTTCCGAGGGAAATTCCCGTGTAGGGATTTGCCGAGGCTTGAGCCGTGCCGTTGACAGTCACGCTTCCCGCAATAAAAGTCGTGCCCGCCGGCTGCTGGTCCGTGAGCGTAAGCGTATTGGCCGTGGCGTTGCCGGAGTTCGAGATCGTAACTTTGTATGTGATTGCCTCATTAATGTAAGCGGTCGTCTGGTTGGATTCCTTCGTTACGCTAATGGCCGGAGCATTGATGTTCACCTGAAAGGCAAGCGCATTGATCAGATACACGTCGCCGTACGTCGTTCCCCGGATGTTGGCAGACGTCTGCGAATGAATCAGTTTGGACGAGACGTCCACATTCGTGATGTCCCACCCCTGACGGCCGCCGGATATGACGGAACCCGTAGGATGATTCCGGTCTCCGAACGTCCCGGTCGTGTCTTGCAGGCCGCTGTCGTTATTGATCTGCGAGCAAAAAAAGTTGCTCACGGGATTGTTCGACCCGTAGACCGGCGCAAGATCGGCGGCCGTGGGCCCGAACTGCATCTGGTCGCCCGTAAGCGGAGAATCCCCTTCCTGGGCGCTGACGAGCAGCCTCCCGCTGAGCGGACCGCTTGTCGGGCTGAAAAATCCGCTTACGACGACCGAGTTCGTGCTTGAAGGGGTGTCCGTCATTTCATCGCCGACGAAAATGGTCATGTTCCGCGAGGGAAGCGTCGCATTCTGATAAATGACGGCGAGCGTCCAGCCCGCATGGTTGGTGCTGTTCTCACTGTCTCCCTGCGTACCCGGAACTTTACCGACCGTATAGGTCCCGCCTCCGCCCGCCTGGACAAGACTCGTCACATTGGCGGACCTTACATAAAAGTATTGAGATGTATTCATCCCGGGCGCAGCCGTATCGGGCGTAACCGTAAAAACACCGGCACTGTTCGTGAGCGATACTGTATAATCGAGCACGCTGCTCACGTTCTCCCCGCCCAGGTTGTAACTCCCTCCCCAAATCAGCTCCGCATACAAAACGGTGCTCCGGGAAGGCAGGACGAGGATGGCCGAAGAAGAATTCGGCCCGTAACCGGACGTGGTCCCGAGTGGGCAAGTGCCGTCCTGCAGACTTGTATTGACCGTAGCGAACGTGCCGATGGAGCGGGCCGTTCCCGGCGCGTTTGCGTTATTCTGTTTGCCGAGGCCGAGCGTATTGCCCGTAAACGTGATGGCTCCGTTGGTGGTAGTCGAGTATCTGTTTATAAAAGGCATCCCGTATCCCTCCTTTCCGCTATAGGTAACTTATGCTGCGCTCTCCGCCGTTTTGCTTCGACATGGCTCGACCACTGGAAAAAAATTTAAAAAAGCGCCGTGCGGAACACTCCGCACGACGCTTTCTGCAGCTTTACATGTAGCTGATCTGTTTCAGGATTTTATTCGTCTTCATGTTTTCATTCCTTCTAAATCCAGCCGCTCTCTTTCATCGTCTCCCTCTTAAAGAGCGGAGGCGACTTTGCTTTTGGCGGCCGTATTCGGGGCTGGCGCAAGCTTAGGAAGGATGGAGCCGAGAAGCAGCAGGCCCGTCAGGCCTGTTGCGAAGAGCACCAGGGCCATTCCCCACGCGGGCAAGAACCCGCCGATCACGACATTGATGGCGCAGATGAAATGGGCGCCGCTGTACAGCATTCCGTTGACCGCCATATACGAACTGCGCGCATGGTCCGGAACGATGTTCACGAGGAACGCCTGCTTAATCGGAACATAGATCAGTTCGCCGATGGTGGCGATCAGCATCAGGACAAGGAGAGCCCAAGGATGATTGCCCATGGCCAGGTAACTGTAGCCCGCAATGTTCAGGATTAGGCCGACGAACATCGTGCGGGTGCCTCCGTATTTTTTGAGCAGATAACCGGTAAAAAGCGATAGGACAACGATGGCGAACGTATTCTCGGTCCTCAGGATGCCCAGAAGCTCAAGACCGTTCAAACTCGTCATGCCCGGCAGCAGAACGGCTCCGTGAATGTCCCTCTCCAGGCGGATTCCAATGTACTCGGTCAAATTAAACTCCACCGAAACCAGGAGGAGGCTGGCCAGGACGTAAACCATAAACGTCCGGTCCCGGAATACCTCTCCATAGCTTTTCAGAATGTGAAAAGGTCCGCCGGTTTTCGGGACGCCTTCCTGCTCTGCGTGCCAAACCGCCGGCTGGAGCGTTTCAGACAACCAGATCAGGGTAACGAGGTAAGAGATAAACGTAACGGCCGATACCCCGAGCAGCAGTTCGAACAAGTACGAGCTGAACAGGAACGCTCCGATAATGCCCGCGATCGAGATCGACAAGTTATTCAGCCAGTAGGTAATGCGGTACATAAATTTACGGGCGCCGGGCTCGGTCACGTCGATCAGCATAGCGTCCGCGGCGGGCTTGCTCAGTCCCCAGCCCGCTCCGATGACAAGGGTCATCGCCAGGGTCAGGTACGGCGACTGGTACCAGGGCGAGTTCGCGGCCGCCATCACCGCGTAAGCCGCGGTACAGACAAGCTCGCTGATCAGCATCAGCTTCTTGCGTCCGATGCGGTCCGCGTAATATCCCCCGATAAACGTCGCGGCGACTCCCGCGATAATGTTGCCCATGACCGCTAATCCGGCGGTCGTCGTTCCGAGCGTTTTAGCGAAGTAAACCGCCATGAACGGCAGAACCATACCGCTTAGGATGCCCGTCACAAAGTGCATCGTTATCCGGATTTTTACATTGGGGTGAAAATCTCTGAATCTCATGTCCGTTTCCTCATCTTCCGTCGGTACTGGGTGCTTGTTTTCGTTTCCCCAGTTTACCAAATCGTTCCCGACTAAAAAAGGTAAATGAACGGAAACGGATTTCCCCTTTTCTGAACCGGTTTTCTTCTTCTGCGCGTATTACTGAAAAACACGAAATTACACCTGGAGGTCTGGCCATGCACCCGACGGAAACAAAGGACGAACTTCTCCTACAGCTCAAAGAAATCGACAAATGGGAACAAGATCAGAAAGATATTTTTTTCTGGGAAAAGCTCGGCCGTCTCCCCTTCGCCCTGCTGGACAAGGTTACCCCGCGCTTTCTGCAGGACCGTATCGGACAGCTTATCGATGAAATCGGGAGCTACATTCAAACCGGCGGAAAATATCTCGTTTCGGAGAAAGGCATGCTCGACCATCTTTCCAAACATACGGCGGAGGAAAAAGAGGCCCGCCAAGACGTCCCGTCTATCCGGGAAGCCGCGCTTCTTCCGCTTGCTGTCATGGATCGGGCCGCGGATTCCCTGGCCGAATCCAGATCCGCGCTTGCGACCGTGCAAGGAGCCACCACGGGCTTCGGAGGCATTTTTACGCTGGCGATCGATATTCCCGCCCTCCTGGGCCTTTCCCTGAAAGTGCTCCAGGAGATTGCCGTCTGCTACGGTTATGACCCCAATGACAAGAAGGAACGTATCTTTATTATCAACTGTCTGCAGTTTTCATCCTCCGATATCGTGGGCAAGAAAGCCATCCTGGAAAAATTGTCCGTTTACGATGCGGAAGGCCGGCAGTCCGTCTCCCAGCTTCAAGGCTGGCGGGAAGTCGTCACCACGTACCGGGATAATTTCGGCTGGAAAAAGCTGTTTCAGATGATTCCCGTCGCCGGTATGCTGTTCGGAGCGTATTTTAACCGGGGTACGATCCGGGACGTTGCCGAAGCCGGCAAAATGCTGTACCGGAAACGCCGTATTCTCGAAAGGTTGAACGAAGCCGCTTAAAGGAGTATCTTCATAGATATCTCGTATGAAAGGGGCGTAACCACAATGAGCTCAACCTTAGTACGGGGGCGCTTCGCCCCTACTCCGTCCGGCGAACTTCATATCGGCAACGCCCGTACCGCCCTGCTCGCCTGGCTGCAAACCCGGGCGGCGGGCGGTACGTTCGTCCTGCGGATGGAGGACATCGACAAGCCCCGCTGCCGGCCCGAGCTGGCCGAACAAATCACCGAAGACCTGCGGTGGCTTGGCCTCCACTGGGACGAGGGCCCTGGCGTGGGCGGTCCCTTCGGGCCTTACGAGCAGAGCGTCAGAGGACGCCTCTACGAGGAGGCGCTCGGGACGCTGCGGGAGCGCGGGCACCTGTATCCCTGCTACTGCAGCAGGGCCGAGCTTCACGCCATCTCCAGCGCTCCTCACGGCCTCTCCTCCGAAGGACCGTCCTATCCCGGCACGTGCCGCTTCCTGACGGAGGCCGAGCGTGAAGCTCGCGCGGCGGACAAAGTGCCCGCGCTCCGCTTCGCGATGCCTGCGGAAGACATCGCTTTCCGCGATCTGGCCGCGGGAGCGCAGGTTTTCCCCGGCGGGGCCGGAGGGGACTTCGTCGTGCAGCGGGCGGACGGCATCGTGGCCTACCAGCTTGCCGCCGCCGTCGATGATGCCGCCATGGGCATCACCGACGTCCTGCGCGGCTGGGATCTGCTCGACTCCACCCCGCGCCAGCTGATGCTGCTGCGCGCCCTGGGGTACGAGCCGCCGCGCTACACGCACGTCCCGCTGCTCTACGGGCCCGACGGCCAGCGCTTGTCCAAGCGGCACGGCTCCTTGTCCGTGTCCGCCATCCGCCGCGCGGGAGTCCCGCCCGAGACACTGCTCGGCGTCCTGGCCTACCTGTCGGGCCTGACCGACCGGCCGGAACCGGTGCAGGCTGAAGAGCTGACGAGGGATTTCCGGCTCGCGGCATTCCCCCGGCATCCCGTGCAGCTGAATCGGCAGCTCCTTCGGCTGCTTTCCGCGGGCTGAAGCATCGTCCGCTCTCATCCGTTCAGGAAGCCGCGAGAGACGCCTCCGGCCGGCAGGATAAAATTCCTCTCATCTGCACAAAGTATTCCTAGCTTTTGGCGACCGGATCACCGGAGATTCTGAGGAATTCTGACCGAGGAGAGTGAATCCGCCTTATGGAGGCGAAAAAAAAATGGGATCTCATTTCTGTGGCATCCATCCCGCTGATCATGACTCTTGGAAACTCCATGCTCATTCCGATTCTGCCTTTGATCCGTGAAAAGCTCCACGTGACCTCGTTTCAGGTCAGTCTGCTGATTACGGTTTATTCGATTGCGGCGATCATCCTTATTCCGGTCGCGGGGTTCCTGTCGGACCGGTACGGCCGTAAAATCGTGATCATTCCCAGTCTGATTATCGCGGGCATCGGCGGCGCCGTCTGCGGATTTGCAGCCTGGTTTATGCCTAATCCTTATACGATCATCCTTCTCGGCCGTCTGCTGCAGGGTATTGGAGCCGCCGGCGCGGCTCCTGTCGCCATGCCTCTCGTCGGAGACATGTTTACGGAGGAAAGCGACGTCAGCAGCGGCCTGGGCGTTATAGAAACGGCCAACACGGGAGGCAAAGTGCTGAGCCCCATTCTCGGGTCCGCGCTTGCCGCCCTGGTCTGGTTCCTGCCTTTTATGGCCATTCCCGTTTTCTGTCTGATTTCCGTCCTGATGGTCCTCTTTCTCGTCAAAAAACCGGAGAAAAGCGGCGGCAAAGAAGCCGACTCGGACCAGAAGCGCGCGGACGCGGGAAGCAAAGCGGCCGACAAAACCAGAAAGCCGCAAACGGATTCGGCCAAAGAATCCGATAACACCGACGGAGCGCCGATCTCGCTCCCGGTTTTTCTCAAAGATCTGAAATGGATCTTTTCCAGGAAGGGAAGGTGGCTGTACGCGATTTTCGCCATCGGCTGCATCTGTATGTTTTTGCTTTTCGGGGCTCTTTTTTATTTGTCGGAGCTGCTCGAAGAGAAATACAATCTGCACGGCATTCTGAAAGGCTGCGTTCTGGCGATCCCGCTGACCCTGCTCTGCCTGACGTCTTTTATTACCGGCAAAATCATCGGTCAGCATAAGAAGCGGATGAAATGGCTGACCTTTGCCGGCAGCCTGCTTGCATTGGGCGCGACTCTGGGCTGCCTTTTCTTCAGCTCGCTGTACGGCCTGCTAACGATGCTTTCCCTGCTCGGAATCGGAATCGGACTCGCTCTTCCCTGTCTGGACGCTTTCATTACCGCGGGAATCGACAAAGCCCAGAGGGGCACGATCTCTTCCTTCTACAGTTCCATGCGGTTCATCGGCGTTGCGGTCGGTCCTCCCGTCGTGTCCGTTCTGTTGTCCAGATATCCGACTATTCTGTTCTATGTACTCGGTGCGGCCTGCCTTCTGGCAGCTCTTCTCGCTTTATTCGCCATCCATCCGTCCACGGATGAAGAGCCCCGGCCCAAACCGGAGCCTTCCCCCGCCTAGACTTGAGGAGGCTTGTCCTCAAGGACAAGCCTCCTCTTTTTTACGGAACCCTCATTCATTCCAAGAAACGATCCTTCCTTCTGCCTTGCCGCTGGACCGGTCACTCTTTGATCCAGGCAACTTTTAAATTCATCTCTTCTATACAATGCGATTCGTCCAGCTCCAGGTTGGAAATGGCGGGCGTGACGGGATAGGCTTCCATCGCTTCGGCCGGAAAAGGCTTGAGCAGCGGGATCAGCCGGTCGGTATCCATCGCCCCCTGCGACATCCACTCTCCGATCGAATGCTGATTCAAAATAACCGGCATCTGGTTATGGAAGGAAGTGATCAGCGAGTTCGATTCCGTCATCAGCAGCGTACAGGTCCGAAGCTCCTTCCCTCTCGGGTCGCTCCATACATCATACAAACCGGCGATGCCGAAAACTTCACGACTCCGGGGCACCACGCGAACGGGAAAGCTTTTCTTCCCTTCCGTCTTCCAGTAGTAAAAGCCCGAGCACGGAACGATACAGCGCTGGCGCATAAAAATTTTACGGTAAGCAGGGTCCTGGTGAACCGACATCCCGTCCGCATTAACCGCATCTCTTGCCCAAAAGGGAACGAACCCCCACCGGTATTCATCCAACACAAGCTCCCCGTTTACGGAAACGATTACAGGCACATGCTGTCTGGGCGAGATGTTATACCGGGCTTTGTACGGAGCCGCTATCTTGTCCACTTGGAACCGGTTCTGAATCTCGGCTAAGTCGGCCGTCAGCGAATATTGTTTGCACATGGAAATCACCCTCCTTATGCGCTTTATTGTGCCGATTCCCAGGAAAAATATTCTAATTACACTTCCTTTTTTAGACAATTACCGACATTTTCATACAAAAAAATTGGTCAATCTCCCTTTTTGGGGTACAATAGTCCAGAAGAATATGGGGGTTATCGGTCCTTTGTTAATAAATAGTCTTTTTCAATATGAATGGGTATTGCATCAATTAAAGTCTTATATCCACGATTTGGATTGACATGAAAAGGGACACGTTCATAATTCCTTAATATTTTTCATGTATAAAAGTATAGATCGAAAGGAAAGGAGCCTATTGCATGAGCATTCGATGGAAAGAATGGTATAAAAGCATGTTTGTTTGGACGATCGTGCTGCTGCTTGCCAAGATGGCACTGTTCCGGATCTTGGTCTATGACAAACTGACCCTGGACAAAATTTTAATAGACGCCTTCGATGTGATGGTAGCAGCCTGTCTAATCGAGCTTTTCCGGCCCGGGCGTGTAAAAACGGCACTTTTTTGGACTTTTAACATTTTAGTCAGTTTGGCATTGCTCGCATCCGCTATTTACTTTCAAAACTTTGGAACAGTTCCCATCTACACAACGTTAAAGCAGCTAAATCAAGTGGGACAAGTTTCTTCATCCGTACGTTCGATTATGAGACCGGAGGACCTGCTGTTCTTCGCGGATATTGTGATCGTTCTGCTGTTCAAACTCGTCGTGCGTAAAAAACCGAAGAGGAATTACGTGCCTTTCCGTCTCCCGTCACCGGTTACTTATGCTCTCATGATCGTGAGCGTTTTGCTGGCCTCGAGTTCCATAGCGGCCGCTTCCGGCACGAAAAACGAACTGAAAAAAGGAGAACAACTCGGTTTCTTCGCTTATCAGGCCGTTTCTTTATTCGACGGGCTCCGCGCCAACCGAACCAATTACGCGGACATTTCCGAGGTGAAACAAAATCTGACGGAGCTGGAAGCTTCCTTCCCTCGCAGTGTCCCATTGGCGCAAGGTGCGGCGCCTAATTATTTCGGCACGGAAAAAGGTAAAAACGTGATCGTGGTCCAACTGGAAGCGTTCCAGAACTTCCCGATCAATCTGGAAGTGAACGGCCAGGCCATCACACCGAATATGAATGAGCTGGTCAAGTCCAGCTTCTATTTCAACAACTTCTTCCAGCAGGTCGGACAGGGCAATACCTCGGACGCCGAATTTATTTCCAATACGTCCATTTACCCGACCGCAACCGTGGCCATGTCCAGCGGCTTCAACAACCGCGAGCTGCCCGGTCTGCCGAGAGCACTCAACGCCCTCCAATACGAAACGAATACGTTTCACGTGAATGACGTCAAATTTTGGGACCGGGACAAAATGTATCCCGCACTCGGATTTAAACAGTATTTCGACAAACCGTCCTTTACGAACGATAATTTCAATGCTTTCGGCGCATCGGACGAAGAGCTGTACCGGACCGGCATGAAACGGCTCGTTGAGCTGAAGAATGAAAATCAGCCGTTCTACGCCCAGTTTATTTCGGCCTCCAGCCATCACCCGTTCAAAATACCCGAGGATAAACAGACGCTGGATCTGCCGGAGAACATCAAGGGCAAGCAGCTCGGTGACTATCTGGAAGCTGTCCATTATACGGACTACGCGATCGGAACTCTGATTAATCAGCTCAAAGAGAACGGCATGTGGGATAATACCATTCTCGTTATGTACGGGGACCACTTCGGCCTGCAGCCGCAGGACAACGATCCGAAGATGGTCAGCGAGGCGCTCGGAATCGACTACCATGAGCAAATTTCCCGCTACAATATTCCGCTCATTATCCACGCCCCTTCCCAGCAGGAAGGCAAGCAGATCGAAACGGCCGGCGGCCAGTTGGATATTATGCCGACCGTAGCCAATCTGCTCGGTATCCGGCTGGAGGAAGCAGGCATTGTGCCGTTCGGGCACGATTTGCTCAACGTGACGAAGAACGTTTCCGGGATCCGGTACTACCTGCCGACCGGCTCCTTCGTCAACAACGATGTTCTATTCGTACCGGGCGAAGGCTTCGACGACGGGACCGCGGTCTCGCTCAAAACGCACAAGCCCGTGGCTGATATCAGCCAGTACCGCAAAGATTACGACTACATCATGGACCTGATGCAGCTATCCGATGAATATGTGAAGCTGCTTCCCGTGCGCAAATAAAGGTTCGTTAAGGTAACAGGAGCCGGGACATCCCGTAAAGCACCTGTACAAGAAGGCGGCGCCCTCCAAGGGCGTCGGCCTTCTTTCTTTTTTGGGCACGGAAGCGGCCTCGGCGCGATTGGATAGATGTGGAGAATCTTCCGATTTGATTTGTTTGACATGTCATTTATTCCGTAGCATAATATTTACTATCGAATGTTTCACTTGTGAATCATTAAACAGTGCAACGATAGGAGGCGAGAGCATGGATAGCCCGCTTTACCCCATCTATACTTCTTTTCGTGAAGTTAATCAGACGATCAAGCGTATCATTCGCACGAATGCGGAAGCGATGGGGTTGTCCCATGTGCAGTTCACGATTCTTCGGCTCCTGCAAAATTGTCCCGGTACCAATGTGACGGAATTGGCCGAACGCATGCAGCAGACAAACAGTTCGGTCAGTGTAGCCATTGAGCAGTTGGTCGGGATGGGGCTTGTGAATCGGATCCGCAGCGACGAAGACCGCCGGAACGTCAGATTAAACTTGACCGGAAGAGGTACGGAGAAGGTAAGGCTGTCAATGAGCGAAGATTCGCAGCTTTATAAACAGCTCGTACGGATCTTGGAAGTCCCGCCTCAGGAGCTTCAAATCATGTTAGACACGCATCAAAAAATTTTAGATCAGCTAAATGCCAAGGAGGAATAAAGTAAGATGGGTTACACCAGAATCGTTATCACCAACGTAGTTGTCATTATTGTTTTAATTGTCGCCGCAGTTACCGGCTATTATTTCTATAATCAGTCGACCACTTATATCAAAACCGAAAATGCGCAGATCGCCGGCCAGCAGATGCTGATTACCGCTCCCGCCACAGGCAAGCTTGAGGATTGGAAAGGGAAAGTCGGTCAAGTGTTTAAAGCCGGCGACGTGATCGGTACCGTTCAAACGGCCGGAGCTCAAGGAACTACCGCCGTGAACGTGTCTATGCCTGCCGACGGCACTGTCGTACAGACAAGCGCTTATGACAACGAAACCGTAGCTCCCGGCACACCGCTCGGCTATGCCTACAACATGGGCAGCCTTTTCGTAAATGCCAACATTGAAGAAACGCAGCTCAAAAACGTGAAAGTCGGCCAGACCGTCGATATCTATGTCGATGCTTTCCCGAACAATACGCTGACCGGAACCGTGAATCAGATCGGCCAAGCTACTGCCGGCACGTTCTCCATGCTTCCGCAAAGCAACAGCAACGCGAACTACACGAAAGTCACTCAAGTTGTCCCGGTTAAAATCATGCTGACCGATAATCAAGGGGTTGCACTCGTACCCGGTATGAGCGCCGAGGTCCGCATCCATAAGTAAGGAGCGATTAAGGAATGTCTGAAACAAAAGCATTAGTTGTCTACAAGGAGAAAGAACCCGAAGAGGACATGACGAAGCATCGTGGTACGGTGCTTCTCGTTTTAATTCTGGGTGCCTTCGTTACCATTCTTAATCAGACGCTTCTCAATGTGGCCCTGCCCCATTTGATGAATGATTTCAACGCGTCTGCGGACACCATTCAATGGCTGTCCACCGGTTACATGCTGATTAACGGGATTATTATTCCGATTTCCGCTTTCCTGATCGGTACGTTTACGACCCGACAGCTGTTCATCTCCGCGATGATTTCCTTCACCGTCGGCAGTTTGATATGCGGTATGGCGCCGAACTTCACCATTATGATGATCGGCCGTATCGTACAGGGCGCGGGCGCCGGTATTATTATGCCGCTCATGATGACCGTTATTCTGAACATCTATCCCCCGCAGGTGCGGGGACGCGCCATGGGGACCATCGGAATCGCCATGTTCTTCGCTCCGGCTGTCGGCCCTACTCTGTCGGGCTGGATTATCGAGCACTGGACGTGGAGAATCCTGTTCTACGTCGCCATGCCGATTGCCATCGTCGATATTATTTTTGCTTTCTTTGTGCTGAAAAACGTCACGAAAGTAACGAAACCCGCATTCGACTTCCTCGGTTTCGTTACGTCGACGATCGGCTTCGGCTCGCTCCTGTACGGTATCAGTGAAGCCGGCAGCAAGGGCTGGGATTCCGTTCCTGTCGTTTCGACCATCATTATCGGCGTCGTCTTTATCGCTCTGTTCATCGTGCGCGAGCTGACCGCCAAAAACCCGCTTCTGAATCTGCGGGTTTTCAAGTACAACATGTTTTCCCTTAGTACTGTCGTCAGCTGTATCGTGAACATGGCCATGTTCGGGGCGTCTATCCTCGTTCCGATCTATGTCCAGAACATCCGCGGGTACAGCCCGATGGAAGCAGGTCTGCTTATGCTGCCCGGCGCACTCCTGATGGGGGTCATGTCGCCTATTTCAGGCGCCTTGTTCGACCGGTTCGGCATCAAGCCCCTCGCTTTTATCGGCCTTACCATCACGGCCATCACAACCTGGCAATTCGCTCATCTTAATGCGGATACGACCTATTCGACTCTGATGTGGCTGTACACGATCCGTATGTTCGGCATGTCGTTCATTGCGATGACGATCATGACGACCGGACTCAACCAACTGCCTAGAGAGCTGGCCAGCCATGGCACCGCGGCTTCCAATACAGCGCGCCAGATCGCCTCTTCCATTGGTACGGCGATTCTGGTTACCATCATGACAAATCGCACAACCTATCATGTCGGACAATATGCCAACGACCTGTCTTTATCCAACCCGAACTACAATCCGTCCGGGCTGGACAGCATGGGCGCCGCATTCGCCCAGCAGATGGGCCAGTCCCTTGCGGCAGGCAAAGCGTATGCCAGCCAGATGCTGTACGGGCTCGTTACGAAGCAATCGACGATTCAAGGTATCAATGACGCCTTCGTCGTCGCAACAGGACTTACGATTGTCGCATTGGTTGTCTCCTTCTTCTTCCGCCGCGTCGCTCACGGCAAATCCGCCAAGAAAAAATTGGCCGAGAAGCCGGCAGAACCGATTGAATTGACGGATTCGAGAGGACAAACAGCGCGGGTGTAACATCCGCGCTTTCTCATTTGACCCTGTCAGGAAAGGAAGTCTATTATGAAAATTTACGTAGTTTACGACAGTGAAAGCGGCCATACGGAAGCCCTCGCCCGCTCCATCGCGGAAGGCGCAGCCGCTCATCCGGAGGCGGAGGTTCTGCTCCATCACGTTAACGAGGCTCGCATAAGCGACCTGGAAGACGTGGATGCGATCATCTGGGGCTGTCCGGGCCATTTCGGCACGATCAGCTCCGGGCTGAAGAGCTGGATCGACAAACTCGGCTACATGTGGGCCAAAGGCGAGCTCATCGGGAAAGTCGGCGCCGCGTTCTGCACAACGGCCACTGTCCACGGCGGCATTGAAATGACGCTTTGGAACTTGATTACACCGATGCTCCACAACGGCATGATCATCGTCGGCCTGCCGAGCAACGTACCGGAAAATGTGCTTTACGGCTCCTATTACGGCGTCGGCATCACTTGTCCGGTCGAGGCGTCCAAGGATGCTCCCCCCAACCTGCCGACCGAATCGGATCTGGCTCTGGGACGCGCCCTGGGCAAACGGGTTGCCGATATCGCCCAAAAGCTAGCCTAAAGCGTTAAGGAAAGGATGATACCCGTTGGACTTATTTTATTTTCTGGCCATTGTGGTCATCGGCCTTCTGGTGCTCATCCCGGTTAACCTGAAGTTGTTCCGCAAGTCGGCGCAAAGCCGGCAGCCGGAGAAACCGGCCGAGGAGCCAGCTTCCGGTAGCCGGGTCAACAACTTAACGGACGGACACGCTCCCGAAACCGCCGAGCCGCATGGAGAAGTTCCTTCTGCAGATGTCGGAACAAGAGCCGCTGCATCTGCAGTCGCTCCGGACCTTACGGACGCGGCCCATGCCAGCACGCATCCCGATAGCCTGGAAGAACAGCGCGCACCGGAACTGACCGTTCCGAGCGCTTCTTCCCGGGAGCCGGATACCGCCCCTGCACGTCCGGGCACGGCTGCCGCTTCTGCTTCTGCTCCTGTAGAGCAGGAGGAAGCACGTTTCGCTCCTGCGGCCGAGGAGGCCCTCCCTCCGCTCGCGCAGCCGGAGGCCGAGCCGGAGCTGCCTCCGCGCAGCCAGCGGCACGCGGGCCACACGCACGGCCGCAAAGCGTCGCTGCGCGGCAGCAGCATCCGTCCGGCGTCGCAGCCTCGGCATACCGAGGCGCCGCTGCCGGAGGAGCCGCCGCATGAAGCGGCCGAGCCGTCCGCAGCCGGAGCGCTTGCCTCCGCGGACGCCGCAGGAAGCGGCGCTGCGGAAAGCGCGGCCGCTTCCGCCGGGGAAACGCCGCGGCTGCAGCTGCACCCGTTCGCGGACCGGAAGCGCAGCTCTGAACCGCTGCACGCGGACGGTGCGGGCGGTGCAGCCAGCCTTCGGGCGGACGAAACGCCGGCGGAACGCCCGGCGCCGTCCGCCCCTGCGGCCGCAGCCGGCAGCGCCCCGGCAGCGGATCGCGCGCCGTCGGGCGTTCCCGCTCCGCATGCCGCCGAGCTACCCGCCGAAATGACGGCGGCGGCTCCCGCTGCCCCGGCCGCAAGGTCCGGATCAGCGGGTGAAGACGGCGGCGTCCATTCGGACATGGACTACCGCGACGCGCTTCGCCGCGGACTCCGCCCCGAACCCGAGCCGGAAATCGTGCCGCAACCGCCGAAAGACGAGAAGTACGACGACCGGAAATACCGGGACACGCTCCGGGATATGTTCCGTGAAGCGGCGAAGAACGCCGGTAACGGCGGTACGGACAACCGCAAGTAAGGCCCTGACCCAGTAAACGCGCAAAAACCCGCATACGGAGATTTTCTCCGCATGCGGGTTTTTGTTCGATGCAAGTGAGGCCTTAACGATGAAAAACTGCTCAGTTTCCGCCGCCGTACACACGGTACGCCGAATGAAGCGTCGGGCCTACGTACTGGTTCAGCGGGAACGAATGACGGATCGCTTCGGTGATGAAAGCTTTCGCCGTGCGAACGGCTTCTCTCACGGATTTGCCTTTGGCCAGCTCCGCCGTAATCGCCGCCGAATACGTGCAGCCTGCGCCGTGCGTATTCGTCGTTTCGATGCGATCGGACTCCAGCAGCTCGAATGTTTCGCCGTCGTACAGAACGTCGACCGCTTTGTCGTGCTGAAGCTTGCCGCCGCCTTTAACGAGCACATATTTGGCGCCGAGCTTCTTGATCGCCGCAGCCGCTTCCTTCATATCTTCCACGGTGCGCAGTGGAGCGTGTCCGCTAAGCTGGGCCGCTTCGAACAGGTTCGGCGTCACGATCGTGGAACGCGGCACCAGGACGTCGCGCAGGCTGACGGTCGTCTCGGGATGAAGCGCCTCGTCGTTGCCTTTGCAGACCATAACCGGGTCGATCACGACATTTCCGACGTTCTCCCGGTCGATGGTACGGCCTACGAGTTCGATGATTTCAACCGAGCCGAGCATGCCTGTTTTCATGGCATCCACGCCGACTCCGTGAAGAACCGTCTCCAGCTGCGGCGCAAGCACCTCGGTGGAAATCGGGAAAACCTGATGGGCCCAGCCGTTATGCGGGTCCATCGTGACAATCGTGGTCAGGGCGGTCATTCCGTATACGCCGCGCTCCTGGAATGTTTTCAGGTCGGCTTGAATGCCGGCTCCTCCGCTGGTATCGGAACCCGCAATCGTTAATGCTTTGTACATAGTCTTGTCCTCCTTGCGATAAGGTCTTCGTTGTCGAATCCGGGTGCGGTTTTGTAACGATGCAACTCGAAAATCGTCTACTCTCTATCCTACGGCACGGTGTGAAAATGTGCAATATGCCCTTGAGCCTGCAGGAGCCGACAGTTGTTGCCATCCTAAACCGAAACGAAAAAACCGCCTTTCGGCGGTCTTTCGCGTAACAGCGTACCCTGAACGGGACACCTTACAGCAAATTTTTGAAATCGTCCGCGGATATGCCCTCTTCCACCGCAAACTCGAAATCGTCCACATCGTAAATCTGCACCGGAATTTCCGCCTGAATGATTTTTTCCACCAGCTCGACCTGATCGGTCAGCATAGGCACCTTTTCGTGCAAGGCGGTCAAAATCAGTTCGGTTTCCACCGGATCGAACGATTCCCCGTAATGAGCGTTGTCCACGGAATTAATAACCGTGAAGGATACCATATCGTTCACAAGGATCGGCGGGCTTTTACGCCACGGAACGGTCAAGGCCCGTTCGATTTTTTTCTTGTTCAGCGGATCCTCGAAAAAAGTGATCAGCTCTCCGATCATCTCTTTTACATGCGCGTCCTCCTGCGGATCGGGCATAACCGGCTCCGGGCTGTCCTTCAACTCGTACAACTCGGCAACGGTGGAGTAAGGCAGAATATACTCTACCGGACGCCCGGGCACCAGCAGTTGTCCATATATGGCAACCAGGACGGACTCGATAATAAAGCGTCGGCCCATCGTTTCTTCCCCCTTTGTAAATCGGCACAGCCAAAATAGTCAACTACCATCATAACACTTCCTGTAGGGTCCTTCCAGCATTATGGGAATATTTTGTCCGGCCGAGGGTACGGCAAGGAGAAGTTCTCTTTTCAGGCAAGCACGGATTCGATCAAGTCCAGCTCGTCCCCGGAAAAGCCGAGATTGGCGACAACGGCCGCGTTCTCTTCGATCTGGCCCGGCCGGCTTGCGCCGATCAGCGCCGAGGTCAGGCGTCCCTCTCTCAGCACCCAGGCAAGCGCCATCTGGGCCAGGGTCTGCTTACGGTCGCCGGCGAGCTCGTTCAGCCTCCGGATTTGTTCCAGCTTCTCGTCTGTCACGTCTTTTTCCTGCAGGAAGACCGACGGTTTGGCCGCGCGGGAATCCGCCGGAATTCCGCCCAGGTATTTAGTCGTGAGCAGCCCTTGCGCCAGAGGACAGTAGGCAATGCTTCCGACTCCATTCTCCCGCAGCACGTCCTGCAGGCCGTTTTCGATCCACCGGTTGAACATGGAATACGACGGCTGATGAATGAGCAGCGGCGTCCCCAGCTCTTTCAGAATACGAACCGCATCGGCTGTCTGTTCCGCCGTATAATTGGACACACCGACATAGAGCGCTTTGCCTTGTCTGACTATCGAATCCAGCGCCATCATCGTTTCTTCGAGCGGCGTTTCGGGATCGAAGCGGTGGGAATAAAAAATATCCACATAATCGAGCCCCATCCGTTTCAGACTCTGATCCAGACTGGCCGTCAGATTTTTGCGCGATCCCCACTCCCCGTAGGGCCCTTCCCACATAAGATATCCGGCCTTCGAAGAAATGATAAGCTCGTCCCGGTAAGGCGCAAGGTCCGTTTTCAGCATGCGGCCGAAATTCTCTTCCGCCGAACCCGGCGGGGGCCCGTAGTTGTTCGCAAGATCGAAATGAGTAATTCCCAGATCAAACGCTTTTCGGATCATCGCGCGGCCGTTCTCGTACGAATCCGATCCGCCGAAATTGTGCCAAAGGCCCAGTGAAATAACCGGCAGCTTCAAGCCGGAGCGGCCAACCCGATTGTAAATCATGGAACCGTAGCGATCCTTATCCGCCAAATAATACATGAATAACAGCACCTCCGAAGATTACGTGATAGAAATGACTCAGGTACGTCGGAACTTTTTTTGCAAAGCTCTACAGAAAAACCGGTACATACAAACCTACGCATAGACATTTACGTTAATGGTGTTCCCCGTGCGCTCTTTCAGTTCACGCACCGTGTTGCCTCCCGTGCCCATATTGACGATCCGGACCGCAAGCTCCGGATAGACCGAGCGGATCAGGGCATCCACCTGGGCCGCATATCCGCTGCCCAGCGCATCGGTTCGCCCTTCCCCACCGGCCTTACACGGCCGCAATCCGTGATGGAATCGCCGATCATAACCAGCTTGTCGTGCTTTTCCAGTCCATGTTGTTCCCTCCTTCGGCACAGGCTCTGTACATTGGAATTCGCCCGCAAGCTTCATTTACCTGCCGAAGCGCTTCCTAATAAATCAGGCAAGAAATAAAAAAGCAGTTCCCTTACGGGAACTGCCTGACTTTTATCCGGCCATCAGATTTTTGGTATCCTCGGGACTGTATACCGAGATGTGATCCACCTTGCCGGTCGATTTCGGGATAACGAATTTCAACTGATACCGGCTTCCGGCTCCGTACGTATAAATCGTGTCGCCGCCGTTGACCGTTACTTCCGCAGGCTCGCCGAGCGTCTGTTTGATATCCGCTAGAGCAAGCTGCTGCAGAGCTTTGTCATAGGAACGGACATCGAAGATCAGCATCCCTTTGTTAAAGCCGAAAGCGACTCCGCGCTTCGTATAGGTCGCATATTGGCCTTTTCCTGCGCTTTCCTGCTTGTCGGGCTTGCCCCATTTCTTCTCCACGTCGTCAATAAGTCCCGTGTGGGCGGCATATTCCACGCCCGCAATCTGACCTTTGCGCGCCAGCTCCATTATCCCTTTAACTTGCGCCGCTTTATCGGAACCGGTCGAACCCGCTTCGCCCGGCTTGGCCGACGGAGCCGGCGTTGCGCTCGGTGGCGGGCTCCCGCTCGGACTCGCGGACGGAGTCGGTGCGGCGGATAAGGTTGGCGCGGCCGTAGGACTGGGCACGGCTTTCGAATCCGAACCGCATGCCGCCAGGGCAAGCGGCAGGGACACAACGCCTGCCATCATCAGTATGCGGCTTTTGTGCGATAAGTTTGAGTTCATGACTTCAATCACTCCTCGGAACGGTTTCAGGGAGTCTGCGCTCCCCTTTCTTTTCTCGGCTGCGATCGGTGGATCTGACGTTGGCCGGGTCCGCGTTACGGGTGGCCGAATCGGTTTAAGGCTGGCCCAACGGTTTGCGGTTCGTCGGGTCCGGATCAGGATCAGTTCGGGGTCCGGTTCGGCCGGTTTCGCTAGCTCCCGTTTCTCCCTGCCGATTTGATCTCGGACGGGAGCTTGACTATACTAAGGCTGGATACACCATCCAGATCCTATGTCGAGTATACTCCAGGAGGACAACCATGATCAAACAAGCGGGCACGATTGCGGTTTATGTGGATGACCAGCAGGCATCCCTCAAATTTTGGACGGAGCGGGCCGGGTTCGCCGAAGTCGCCAACCATCCGATGGGTCCCGATGCGTCCTGGATAGAAGTTGCGCCGCCCGGCGCCCAGACACGCCTCGTGCTTTATCCCAAGTCCATCATGCCGGGGTGGGAAGAGCAGAAAGCCGCCGTCGTTTTCGAGTGCGACGATATTCAGGAAACCTACAAGACGTTGTCCGCCAAAGGCGTCCGTTTTCTCGAAGCGCCCAATCAAATGCCTTGGGGAACCTACGCGCGTTTTGAGGATATCGACGGAAACGAATTTTTGCTGAAACAATAGGATTTCAGGAAAATCCGATTGAACCGGCCAGCCGTACAAAAACACCCGCCTTTACGGACGGGTGTTTTTGTAACTTTCTATAAAACGGACCACGATTTACCGCCGTCTTTGGTCTGTACGAGAACGGACCTCTTCTGATCCTTCGTTTCGAGAAGAATCCAGCCCACATTTTCCGAAATAAATTGGAGCTGCGTCAATTGCGGGTATTTGCTCCACGTTCTGGACAAAATTTTGTCCTCATTCAGCGGCGCCCACGTTTTACCTTTGTCAGTCGTATGGTAGACGATATTTTTATCCAGGTACCACCCGTCGGTCTCGCTCAGGAAAAAAGGCAGCGTGAACGCGTTGGACTCTTTGACGGTTCCGACTTTGAAAGGCGCGTAATTCCAGTTGACGCCCCCGTCCTCCGTGAACAAGCCGTGGAACTGATCCGCCTCGCTGCTCGGGCAGCTGAACGGAATCCAGCCTTTGCTGCGGTCCGATCCGAAGAATACCGGCTGCAGCACGTCCACAACCTCGCAAGCTTCGCTGCTGCGGGCTGCGGCGATCACCTTGCTTTCCTTCCAGGTCCGCCCGCCGTCCTCGCTCCGGTACATTTTCGGCTGCCCTTTCACTTCCATGGAGAGCCAGCCTGTCCGCAGATTCTGAAAAGTTAGCCCGGTAATGGTCCCTTCCTGGGGAAGCTGGGCATCGGCGGTCCGCTGCCAAGTCGATCCTCCGTTGGAGGTGGAGTACAGGATGTGGCCGGAGTCCGCCTTGGACGGGTCCGTGATGCTGAGCATCCAGCCGTTCTGCGGCGTCTGAAAATCCAGCACGACGGGATTCATCTGTTCGGGCAGATCCACGGCTTTCCAGCTTCCTCCCCCGTTCTCCGTCTGCCAGATTGTGGTCTGTTTGCCCTCCAGATCGCTGCGGACGATCCATCCTCTCTGCTTGTCGAGGAAAGATATCGCTTGGCCGTAGCCCGGTGAAAATTTAAAATTACCGGCTGACGGCGGGGATACGTTCTGCCAGGTCTGCCCGCCGTCCAGCGTCCGGTACATACGCAAAGACTGATTCGTCACGCCCCAGGCGTAGCCCGTCCTTTCATCGATCAGATGAAAATCGAGCAGCCTCGTCTGGATCTGAAACTCGGAAGGCGTATCTTTCTTGGTGTCCGCTCCCGGTTTTACCGTCGGCTGCGGTTCGGGAGTCACCGTAGGTTCCGGCGCCTGAGGCGCTTTCGCCTCGTTGGAGCCAGTACTCAGGCAGCCGCTTAACATTCCTGCAAGCAGCAGGCCTATCAGGAGCAGGGTGCTTCTGCGAATCATGCTGATACCTCCTAACCGATCAAATACAACCCTTTGTATAACCCTGTTGGTTTGCCCGTTTGTATGCCGTTTTGCCGGCAATCGGCGCTCTTTCTATGGATAACAATCCCTACATAAAATTTCGCGGGGTTAAATACCTCACTCTATTGTAAAGAATTTTTCGCTTTCATTCCACCCCCCGGCGAATCAGGTGCCTGAACAGCGCTCCATTTTCCTCTCTCCGAAAGTTGTCCGGCACCAACATAGTGGACCCGGCCCATGTTTTCAGCCGGGGGTCAACACTGTTTCTCTAGACCCACACGGGTATCGTCCGGTACGATAGAAGTCCAGAACTAAAGCAGGGCAATGGAGGCAGCGCAAGTGGAAGCATACAACGACTTAAAACAAGGCGAACGGGGTGCCTGGACATCCATTGTCGCCTATATCGCACTGACTGTGCTTAAGCTCGGCATCGGATATAAGGCCGGTTCGGAAGCGCTCACGGCCGACGGTCTCAACAATGCCACGGATCTGATCGCTTCCGTGGCGGTCCTCATCGGGCTGCGGATCTCCCGCAAACCGCCAGACAGCGATCATCCTTACGGCCACTTCCGCGCCGAAACCATCGCGGCGCTCATCGCTTCTTTTATCATGTTTGCCGTCGGCATTCAGGTATTTATCCAGGCGGTAAGCTCTTTCACAGGACCGAAGCTGGAAGCCCCCGGCTTGCTTGCCGCTTGGGTCGCTTTGCTGTGCGCGGCGGTTATGTACGGGGTGTACGCCTACAATATCCGGCTTGCCCGCAGGATCAACAACAAAGCGCTGCTGGCCGCCGCTTACGACAACCGTTCCGACGCTTTCGTCAGCCTGGCCGCATTCGCGGGCATTATCGGTGCGAGGCTCGGGCTTCCCTGGCTCGATCCCGTTGCCGCCGTTCTCGTCTCCTTGCTGATCTGCAAGACGGCCTGGGGCATTTTCATCGACGCCGCTCACGCCTTAACGGACGGCTTCGACGACAAGAAGCTGGCGCTCTATAAACAGACGATTGCCGGAACACCCGGTGTGGAAGCCATCGAAGACGTCAGAGCCCGCGTTCACGGCAATCAGGTGCTTCTCGACGTCGTAATCGTCGTGGATCACCAGCTGACCGTCGCCCAGAGCCACGATATCGCGGAGGACGTGGAGCAGCGGATGCTCCGCAAGCATAAAGTCGGTCATGTGCACGTGCACGTTGAGCCGACCCGGATGTAAAGCGTAGACGATTTTCTCTTGAACCTGACGCTGCGTCATGTGTTATTCTCCGAGCATAGACATGAAGCAGAGGTGATCGTCAGATGTTGGATTTTATTTTACAGTACAAGTGGGCGTTCTTTATCGGAGGAGAAGCGATTTTCTGGGTCAGTATCGCGTGCTTTCTCCTTCTTCGCTACGTCTGGAATTATCGGAAGCTAAGCAAGCTGTTTATCCTGCTTTTCCTGCTGAGCGACTTGTGGATGGCGGCCATTGGTTACCTGGATTACAGACGGACCGGACAATTCGAGACCTTTCAGCTGGTGATCCTGATCTTTCTCGCTTACGCGCTGTTCTTCGGACGGAACGATCTGCGCAAGTTGGATGCCTTCATCGCCAGAAAGACGGCCAAATGGCGGGGAATACCGGCAAACGAACTTCCTCCCGCGGAGCTTAAATTAACGGGAGCCGCACATACACGCCGCGAGCTGAAAAACTTCTCCGTTCATTTTGCTCTCTATGCCGCCGTTACGGCCGTCCTGATCGTGATGTACGGAATTTTGCCTGCGGAATCGCTTCCTCCCGAACCTTCGGGTCCGCTGGCGCTCCGCCTGGCCCTGGCCGGCATCGTGAACCACGAGACTGCTGCATCCGTTTTGAAAGTATGGAGTCTCATCCTGGCCGTTGACGCCGCCATTACGTTGTCGTATGTGATTTTTCCCAAAAAGCCGAAAAAGACCGCGGCTTCGGGGTAGCGTTTTGTACCCGGCGTGGTCGTTATAAAGGCCCGGACGTATGTCCGGCCACTTGAAAGCAGCTCAAAAAGCCCTGGATAAAGCAGGGCTTTTGTCTTTTTGCATGATCGCTGCCGTAAGTGCCGCACCTATCTTCGGATTCAGCCGGGGCGGCAGGGGTGCAGAATCACGGGTGAACATCAGATCACGAAATCGAGCACCTCGCGGTAGGGCAAGTACGCTTTCGTCCCCGTTAAGGGAGGCGAATACACGTGAAGGCTTACAATCCGCTGCTCATGCTCGTTGCGCATTTCGTGAATTTGCCCGCGTGGAGCATACATACACTCTCCCTCGGCAACGGGAGCCGCCATAAAAGGCTCGGGATAACCTCCCCGGTCCAGTTCGTACCACACATTGAGCATCTCGCCTTCAATAACGCGGGCGCAGCCGATCGAAGACCCGTGATCGTGAATAGCCGTTTTGCTGTGCCCCGGCAGATGGATCACGACGACCTCCACATCGGCAGTCCGCAGCAGCACATGCCGGCCGTAGGCCAGCCGCTCCGGCTCGGTAACGTGCGGGGCGATTTTGTCCCTCGTCAGAGACAAGGCTTCCAGCCCGGCCCTCAGCTCGTTCATCGTCGGTTTTTTTAACCCGCCGAACGATTGTTCAATCGATTGAAGCAGATTCATGCCGCATCCTCCTGTATATCAGGTATTCTTATGGAATGAATAACGGGAATTGATATCAGGATATGGGCGGAACAGCAGATTGGTGCCTGATTGCGGCAGCCGAATATTCAAAGGAGTCCGGCTTGCGGGGCTCCGCATCGTTAAAAGGCCCGTCCGGATATCCCGGACGGGCCTTTCGCGTTGTTATCGTTGGCCGTCATCGTGCCGCACCGGGGCACAGGGTACTGCGCGCCGGGTAAGCCCGCATGGGCGGCACCACTCCCGCAAAAAGCCTGCGGACCCGGCAGGATCACGCTCCCGCTCCGGAAAGCTTCCTTTCCGCGGGGGATTACGCTCCTGCCGGGTCCGCTCCGGCTGACGAACACCGCCGGCTGTCCTGCCGCTGCAGGAACGGACGGGGCTGGCTTCGAAAGCCGGGAAAACTTCGGCCGGGCCGGCGGCCCGGCCGTCAGACCTGCGCTTCAGCCGCCTCATTGCCGCGGCGGCTACGGTTGTGCGTCAGAACGGCCGTCACCGCTTCCGCCACCGACGAAGTCTTATGACCCGCTCCCGCCTTTACCTCATCCCGGCTTTTCATCATCGCAAAGCTGTGAGGCGTCAGGGCGAACATCGGCAGATCGTTATAGGAATCGCCGACGCAGGCGGCCTCGTCATGCTTCAGCCCCAGCTCTTTAAGCAGCCGGGCCAGGCCCGTTCCTTTGGAAATCCCCGCCGGCATCAGGTCCATACAGTCATGATCGGAAATGACGGCTTCCACGCTTCCCGCATATTTTTCCATCAGTTCCTCGCGAAAAGACAGAAGCTTCTCCATATCGCCGAACAGGGAAAACTTGCAGGGCTTCACCTGCCCCGAGCGGATCTCCCGGCCGATATCGGCCTGATGATGGACGGGGCTGAGTTGACGTTCTTCATAAGGCCGGGAAGCGTCCGTACTTTTATGAAGGCGGATCGTTTCGTCCGAGCAGCAGACGAAGAATACGATTTCCCGCTTCGAGACAATCTCGAACAAGTCGGACGCGCGGTCCCCCGGGAAATGCGAGGCATCCAGCTGCTCTCCTTCCCGGGTGTAAACCGCGGAGCCGTTCTGGCTGATGCCGTATGCCTCGACCCCGACACGGTTCATAATCTTCCGGATATCGGGATACAGCCGGCCCGATGCGATGCAGATCTGCACGCCCTGTCCGGCCGCCTCCCGCAGCATACGGGCATCCGCGTCCGCAACCTCCAGATCGGCATTCATGAGTGTACCGTCCAAATCCGTTACGATCAATTTAATCATGCTGATTGTCCCCCTCTACGATGAGCAGCTCCACATCATGCCTTTCCAGCAGGCGGAGCATACTTTCTTCCGGTTCGCGGTCCGTCACGATCACATCCAGATCGTCCAAACCCGCAACTTTATAAAACAACTGCTTGCCGAACTTCGTATGGTCCGCCAAAACGACGACACGATCGGCTCTGCGGATCATTTCGCGTTTGATGGAGCCGTCCTCTTCGTGCGGGTAGGAAAGCCCGTCCGGACTGATTCCGCAGGCGCCGAGAAACAGCAAATCGACGTAATAATCCCCCAGCTGCGCGAGGGCAGTCGCCCCGAACAGAAACCGGTGTTCCAGATCAAGCTGCCCGCCGAGCATATGCACCTTGAAGCTTTTACTGTCCGCCAGTTTCGCCGCAATATCGATGGAGTTCGTCACGATCACGTTGTCCGTTGTCTGGATATGCTCGGCGACCGTCGCAACCGTCGTGGACGTGTCGAGAAACAAGTAATGCCCGTCGCGGATCAGCTTGGCGGCTTCCCGGCCGATCTGCCTCTTCTCGTCCGGAGCCCTCTGCATCCGGTCCTTATAAGCGGTCACCGCGCGGTTAAGGGTCGGCAGCATAGCGCCTCCGCGGGTCCTTACAATGAGCCCGATCTCATCCATCCGGACGAGATCCCTGCGGGCGGTGTCCCGAGACACGTCGAACCTGTCGCAGATTTCCTTCACGTCCATCCGCTGATGTTCCCTTAAGTATTCCATAATCGCTTCGATTCGTTCTTCCTGAAACATATCGGCACACCCTTAAGTGAATTCATGCAAAACGATAATCGTTTATAAGTAATTATAAGTTTTGTTAAGTCAATTTGTCAATTAAATCGCATATCCCCTTAAAAAAACACTTACAGCATACAAAAAAGCGGCTGATATCCAGCCGCTTTTCATCGTTTTATTCACATGCCCTATACTTGTTCATGTCTCTGCGCTTACAGGCGTTCCGAAATCGAATCGATCATTTCCCGGATCTTGGCTCCCGATTTGCGCAGATTGTTCTCTTCCTCTTCACTTAAGGGCAGCGTGATAACCTCCCGCACGCCCGTACGGTCCACAATGCACGGAACCCCGAGATAAACGTCGGACAACCCGTGATAATTGGAAACAAACGTCGAAACGTTCAGCACCGCGCCTTCATCGCGCAGAATCGCCGTACAGATCCGGTCAAGCGCCAAAGCGATCGCGTAATACGTCGATCCCTTCGCCTCAATAATCTGGTAAGCCGCGTCCCGCGTATTTTGGAAAATTTCGTCCTTATCCTCTTGATTCAGCTCGAGAGGCAGTCCGGCAAAATTAGCCAAGCTCCACAAAGGCACTTCCGAGTCTCCGTGCTCCCCGATAATCGCCGCGTGAATGCTGCGCGGGTCCACTTGAAGCTTCTCGCCGATCAAATAGCGGAAACGCGCGCTGTCCAGCAAAGTTCCCGAGCCGATGACACGGTTAACGGGCCATTCGGACTTTTTCCATGTAAAATAAGACATGATATCAACCGGGTTGGTCGCCACCAGAATAATGCCTGTCTGGTTGTACTTCGTCACATTCTCGACGATGCCGTTAAAAATGTCGACGTTGCGCTTGAGCAGATCGAGACGGGTCTCCCCTTGCTTTTGCGCGACGCCCGCACAAATAATGATAATATCGGCGCCTTCACAGTCGGAATAGTCCCCTGCCCATACTTTTACCCTGCCCGTAAACGGCAGGCCGTGGTTCATATCCAGTGCGTCCCCGTTCGCTTTCGCGTGATTATAATCGATGAGGACAAGCTCGGACATCCGCTCTCTGAGCAGCAGAGTGTACGCCGTGGTGGAACCTACGGCACCGGTTCCGATGACAACGATACGTGATTTTTTAGATGTTTCCTGGTTATTCAATTCGTTAGTAGACACAAGAACCTCTCCTTTCAGGGGAATTCTGGTATTATTGTAGGCGAACTCCCCCCCAAAAGCAAACGTTCCGTCCTATAAAACGACAAAATAAGCGCGGGATTCTTCAAAAAGTACCGGCTGATCCAGCTGAAATCCGGTGCCGGCTATCCGCTCGCAAGCCTGCAGCGGGGCAAGGCGCGCCGGTTCAGGGCTGCTGCCCTCTTCCAGCCAGTTTGCTCCCAGCACGGCAGCGGTATGCTCCCATAAGCAGCAGGCCGGACCGATCAAATAATCTTTATGCATCGCCAGCGCCATTCCTTCCTGCCGGAGCATGCACGCGTTGCGCAAATCATCCAGCAGAGAGCCGCAGCAGCCGGGGTGTAGTTCCCGCTCGGCTTGGAAGCGCCCGCTTACCGGAAATTCGCGGTCCGCCACAGCGTGGCCGAAGCCCGCAGCCTGCCTGACGCGAGAAGAAACGTGCGATTCCGTGTCCGGCCAAGTCCCGCTGCCGTCACTCCGGGCAGCGGCCGTTTCCAGGCGGAAGGAGCTGTTTCCGGAACGTCCGGCGCTTCCGAAGCTGCTGAAGCCGCTGAAGCTTCCGAGAACGTCCACGAACGGTTTGCCCTGCGATCGGGCCTTCAGATCGTACAAGGCCATTTCCACCAGATCCGCCTTCACATTCCCCCAGAGAACGCGGTACAAGCGGACAGTGTCGAGCGCTTGAGCCAGCGTGCTTTTTTGAAGGCGGTACAGAAACCGGGCCCAATTCACAAGATCGAAAACCTTCTCGTTCACAGACATCAAACATTCTCCCCAGCCTGTCTCTCCGCCCTCGTCCGTGAGTTTGAGCAGCCCGTACCTGCAGTTCTCGAGCTTTCCTTTGGCATGATGGTAACAGCAGGGTACATCGAATTCAAACAATTCAATCCGGATAATTCGTCGGTCCATTTCTTCCTTTTCCACTCCTTTTCTCCCAATGACGCTTGCGAGGTTAGCTGCCGGGTTCGGATTTGAGAGGCCCCTACGGAAAAAAACATTCCGATTCACCCCAGTTCGTGGGTCCCCCGCTTCTCTTACGAGAATTAAGCGCGCAGATGAAGATGATGGTATGGCCGCCTCCGGGATCCGGACATGGTGTCCGAAGCCCCATCTGACGGACCATGAGAGTATGTTACTCCCGCGAATCGGGCCTGTAAACAACCCCGGAGGACAGCCCGCTGCCATTCTATGCCATGTAACCCTATTCATTTGAGTGTTGCTTCTTCAAGCTGATTCAAGCTCATTCTTTCTCCGTTTAACAAAAAAAAGCTCCGGATACCCGGGGCTTTTTTTGAAGAGCGTTTTATAGTCCGATCAGATATGGGCGCGTGTCTTGCCTCCTCCAAGGGTAGGGTTTGCGCCATGATCTCCGCGATGGCGAAGGAGCTTGCGGAGGTAAGGAAGGATGTAGTAGTCGGCTCCGAACTTGCCGGCGTTGGCTCCGGCGGCGATGACGATAACACCGAGCAGGATCATCCAAGGGTTAGTGCTTACGGTACCTGCGAAGAGGAACATGAAGTTCATCAGAACCCCGAAGAATGCTGCCGCCGTTGTCAGTGCGCCGAGGACAAGACCCAGTCCTACCAGAAACTCTCCGAGCGGAATCAGTACGTTAAACAGTTTGGCGTTCGGCAGTGCAAAGTTTTCCAGGAATGCGGTGAAGGTCGGATAGACCAGCTCATTGGTCGCTTTATCGACAATCGGCTTCGCTACCGCGCCTTTCAGGAAGCCCGTGGCGTCAAACCCGCCTGTCAGCTTGTGCCATCCTCCCGTAATCCATGCGTATCCAAGATAGAAGCGGAGGATCAGCATCAGACCTGCCGCATAAACGTTCGTTCTTAACCAGTTAAACATATGAATTTCCCCTCTCAAGCTGCGTATTCTGTATTGGATGTTGAGTGTGTTTCCAGCATTTAGAGCCAGTACTGCTCGATCAAGCCGCATTCCGCTTCCAGAGGAAGAGGAAGTCCGGTTTCGCCTGCTTTTTGCGCCTTGGCGGTTTGCCAGGTCTGCACACAGTCGAAGCACAGATCCTTATAACCCTCGGGGTGTGTCTGAAGCCGGGCGCCGCATGCCTGACAGTGTGCGGGTGCTGCGTTTACAAGATGAAGGGCGGTCATGATACTCGCATCCTTTCGTTTATCCCGTATTTTATTGTGAATATTTTCACATTGTTAGCCGTAAAAAGCTTTCTTCTTCTTCCTGAATCATTCAGGAAGATCGGATGAGCCGGCGGAGCCTTCAGCTCTGGATACCAGTGGCTTTAACCGGCAGTCTTCGCAAACCCAGGGGGACTCTGTTTCTTTGGCAGCGAGGATACCGGAACCACACTGCGGGCATCTTCCTTGCTGAACTTGCGGGTCAGCTGTCTCTTTCATGGCTCCTTCACCTTCTTTCGTGTGTTGTTCTCTCTTTCTGACTTTAGTATAGTCCTCCCCAAGAGGGATGTATGTGATATTTATCACACTTAGCCCAAAATAAGTGATTATAATCATGTTCAAGCATTCTTCATAATGAAAGCCGTTACTTAATAAGGGCATGTGAATAATATCACAATCTCTTAAAACAAGAAGTTCTATACTTCCTTTAGAAAGCCTAATTCCCGTAACAGCCGCATCCAGGCAGGTTTGGCTGCTTGCGTTTCTTCTATAGTAATAAAACCAAATTTGCACAAAGCGAGATGACTCCTATGCGAAACCCGACTGCCGTGTTTTTTACCAATGTTCGTTTTTTCCTGATTCTGCTGGTTGTTCTGGTCAACCTGCTGCTTACCCTTCCCCCTCTGCCGGAGGCAGCGCAAGCTGTCGTGACCGCCATCTTCACTTTTCATCTGCCGGTGTTTGTGCTGGTAACCGGTTATTTCGCCAAAAAGTACTGGCAGACACCCGAGGCGGCAGCCGGTATGCTGCGGATCGCCCTGCAGTATCTCTTCTTTCAGACCCTGTACTCGGTTCTGGATTTGTTCTGGCTCCACAGCCCCGGCATCCGGTATTCGTTCTGGCTTCCGTATTGGATGCTCTGGTTTCTGACCGCGCATTTCGGCTGGAAGCTTCTGCTCATCCCGTTCGCCCGGCTCAAGCACCCGGTGGCCGCCGCCGTCCTGCTCGGCGCGGCAGCCGGCTTCCTGCCGGCGGAAGCGGGCGCGTGGCTCGGCTTGACGCGCACGCTCGTGTTCTTCCCGTTCTTCCTCGCCGGATACTACTGGCGGGAAGAACGGGAACCCCGTCGGCGCACGGCCCCGCAGCGCCGCGCGATCCGGGCCGCCGCGGCGCTGCTGCTGCTGGCGCTGCCCGCGTTCTGGCACGCGGCGGGCGCAGACACCGCCGCGCAGTGGCTCGCCGGGGGCGGCAGCTACGCGCAGCTCGGCGTCCCCGCCGCAGCGGGCACCATGCTGCGCCTCGGCTGCTATGCGGCGCAGGCCGCCGCATCGGCCGCGTTCCTGCTGCTGCTCCCGCGCGCGGAAAGCCGCTTGACCGTCCTCGGAGGACGGACGGTCTATGTCTTCCTGCTGCATGGCGCCGCCATCAAGCTGCTGGGCGCAGCCGGGCTCCTGCAGCTGCTCGCCCGGCTGATGGACGCGGGAGCGGCGGGAGCTGTCGCGGCTCTTGCGGCGGGATGCGCGGCCGCGGCCGCGATCGTGGCCGCGCTGTCGAGCCGCCGGTTCGCCGCGGTCATGCGGCCTTGCATCGAGCCGAACGCGGCCCGGGCCCTGCGCTGGCTGCAGCGGAGGCTGCCCGGCCGGGCGCGCAGCACGTACTAGCCGCCGCGCAGGTCCGGCGGCGGCTTGGAGTCTCCGCAGCGTTCGTGTTTCCAACGCGCGATGCGGTCCCAAGCGGCGGCAGGTCAGCCGCGTGTCTGGTTCGTCAAGTTCCATCGCACACCGAAGCCGTGCTTTCAACGCCAGCCGCGTAGCCTGGGTGTAAGCCGACTCCTATCCAGCCGGTCATGGACTATACCGGCGCGACTCATCTGCGAGGCATCAACAACCGCATCCCAATAAGCCCGGCCTGAATGATTCAGGCCGGGCTTATTCAATGCCGTTATGTTAACCTCATTTCCGGACTGTATGGGCCCCGCTTGCTCCGCATTGTTCGCGTTATCTTACAACGTTTTTTCAACTACTCTTTAGGACTTCGTTAATGTCACGACTGAGCCGCACTCTTTCTCTCTGTGCCAGGTCACCCCCTATCGCTTATTTCGGCGCTCCGTTCATCTCGCAAGGCCGGATCTGCTTCGTCTTGGTCCCAGGCTCTACCGCCGCTTAATAAGCTATCGGCTGATCCGTTTTGCCTTGAAGCCCCGCCATCCTCATCAGAACGATGGCCGCCTGCGCCCTCGTCACTGCGTCCTGCGGTCGGAATTCGCCTCCGATGTCCTGCAGCAGGCCCAGCTTCATGACGAGGAAAACATCGGCTTTGTTTTTGACGCTGTCTTCATCTGTGACGGCAAGCTTGCCGAGCGGCTTATCCAGCAAGGACGACAGTTTCTCGTACCGAAGCTCGTTCACAAGCGCCGATGCCAGCTTCTCCCGCGTCAAAGGCTCATCCACGCCGAGCTTCCTCTCCGGGTTCGGCTGCAACCGGTTGATATCCGTCAGCAAACTGACGGTCCTGTAGTACGGGCTCCCCGGCTGCACATCCGCATAAAGTGCCTCAACCTTCCGGTAGCTCTCTCCCTAATACGAATCCGGCCTGATTCCGCGGGCGAACATCGTCAGCCAGTCTCCGTAAGTAAGAACGGCATCCGGGTTCAGATTACCGTCCGCATCCGGAACAAGAACTTGGAGACGGACGAGCTCCGCCAACTCTTTTTGCGCCCAGTGCCCCGTAATATCCTTCCCCTCGGACGGCTTGGCGGCAGCCGGGACCGGCCTCAAATCACGCAGCTTACCGGACGCGGCATCGAGCACCTGCCAGGCCGACTCTGCCTCAGAACCTTGCCGGTAGACAAGCAGCAGTTTTCTTTCCTTATCGTCTCCGCCGCCCGTATAAAACGCTCCGTTCATCGTATAGGACAAGCTCACCCGGCCGTCAGCCTGGAGCCGCTTCAACGCCTCTTCCTTCGTTACGGCAGCAGGTTTCACCGCCTTCAAAGCCTCCTCAATCGCTTCCTGCTCATAGGGAAGCTGGAGGGTATAGAGACTTCCGTCTCCGTTCAAATGAAGGATAATCTGCTGATCCTGGATGGGAATCCCCTTATTGACCCGCTGAAACTGGTATGTAAACGGTTCGTTTTTCTTAGATGAGACGTTGTCCTTTACCGCACTGTTCTTCTTCACCAGTTTCCAATTTTCAGAAGCCTGTGGAACGAGTTCGTCAAACAATTGGAGCGCTTTCGCATCCGCGGATTCTATCGGTATGCTTCGCGGCTTCACAGTAGGATTTTGGTTCCAGGGCGGATAAATCCCGTTCTCGCTAAGTTCCAGGATTTGACCCGTCCGGGTGTCGACAATCGCATGGGTATCGTTTCCGTTCTCGTCCTTCCAGTTCAGACTCCAGACGAGTTGCCCCGGCGTACGCCAGCCTTCCTGCTCGGACTTCTGGGCAAGCTTGCTTCCTTCCGGAACATACCCCGTCGCTTTTACGAGTTCTTCGGCTTGCTCCGCACTTAACGGTGCTCCCGTATGCGCTTTGAAAGAAGCTCCTGTTTTCGGGACATCCGCATAGGCCGAAGTACCGTACGCGGCATACAGCCCTTCAAAAACATACTCTCCGGTTTGAGCGTCAACAGGGGCATAAAATAACGGGTTCCGCACATAACCGAGTATCCATTCTTTTGGGCCCGATCCGTTCTGAAGCTTCACATATTGCAAGTCGACCGCAAAATCCTTCTTATATTTGGCCGCGGCTTCCCGTTCGCTTATTTTGGGAGTCGGGGAAGGATACGAGCTTGTGTGCAAACTGGCGTGCAGCCCCGTAACCCGGCCGTCCCCCCTCACTTGAACGTTGATGCCTTCGAAATCGACAAACAGACCGTTCACTTTGCGTCTGAATGAAAAATCATACAGGACCGAACCGAAAAGCGCGCTTTGCGAGCCGTAGGAAAGAAAGGGTTCCAGCGTATCGTTTTGCAAGGACGGAATCGCTTTTTTCACGAGATCCAGCGCGATCTGGGCAGCTTTCTCCTGGTTGACTGCCGGCGGATAAAAGCTCTCTTCCTCTTTAAGCCAAACGCCGGGAAATGAAGTCGACCAAACATCTCCTGTCCGGGCATCCACCACACTGTGAAAGGAAGAAGTGGAATTCCCCTTCGTCACGGACCAGGATAGGGTCCATACAAGCCTTGGCACAGGGGGATAGCCATCCGTCGACTCACCTAGGCTCGCAGACGATACTTCCGCATTTTTCAGGTCGGGAAATAATTCCCTCAGTCTGTCGATCGCCTGTTCCTTTGTAATCTTTGCCTCTTTCTCCCGCTTGGCGCTGCCCGAGGGATCGGCCGGCTGGACCGGACCACTTCCGGACACGATTTTCGCGTCCTCCTGAAACCTGTACACCGGAGCGGAGTCATTCGCCGCACTTGTCATTCCGGGCAGCAGAAGACCGACTCCAAGAGAGCCGGCCACCGTAAGCATACCCGCTTTACGCAAGCGGGACGCGCGTTTGTCGTTCATCTAATTCCCTCTCCCCACCTGTTAGACTTTTCCATATTATTTAACGCATGGGAGAAGGAATAGTTTCGTTATAAGAGAGAGACTGTCTTATTTTCGTCTACCAGATTTTCGTGACGATGCTCCAATTCTTTGCTGAATTTTTCGGAGATCTGCTTTTTGTTCCCGTATACGTACAGAACATCGCCCGCTTCAATGCGGGTATCGGAATTCTCGCTCCGTCTCCGGATTCTTAGCGGCCCCCGCTGGACAAAGAGCAGGTTAATGTCTTCATCGGCCGTGCACAGATCGTCGATATGACAATGCTCGTACTCGGAATTTTCAATAACGGGAATATCAATGATCCAGTCTTCTTCGTCATTATACAAAAGCTCGCTTACCGGCAGTTCCTCCACGCCTTCGTCTTCCTCCAGAGGCGCATGAAGTTTTTTGCTCAGCCGTTTTTGCATCGGTTTTACTTTTAAGATAACCAGCAGAAAAGCCAGAATACCCGTTATAACCAGCAGCTCCGGCAGCCTGAACCGCTTTTCGAGCAGGTTGGACACCAGCGTAATGATGACGGCAAGAGAGAACACGCCGAATAAAATCAAAAAAATACCGATTCGCCTGCGAACCGGATGCCGGATAATAAGCTCGGATTCCTGTGTGGTGAAGCCCGTGCCTGTCAGCAGGGAAGTGACTTGAAAGCGGGCAATTTCGTTGTCAAGCCCGGTGAGCATCATCAATACCGCCGAAATTTCGATAACGAGCAGGACGATCCCCAAATAAATGACGATTAACAGTAGCTCCATGATACGCCTCCCAGCCTCTACATCTTTTCAATAACCGTTCCTGCGGGTATGTGAAACTAACAGCATTTACCTTTCATCGGACACGTTTTACATTTTCCAAGGCGCTTGTATAGCCCGTCCCGCCGGGAATTTCCCGGCCGATTGACTCGGCCGCACCTGCAATGCGATAATGAGTTCGTCATCTCGAACCATCTGAAGGGAGTTACTGCATGTGACGTTCGGAGCCAGAATGTTAAAGACGGGCATGGCCGTCACTCTAGCTTTGTACTTAAGTATGCTTTTGCATACGACCGCCCCGGTTATTGCCGCGGTTGCCGCGATTTTCGCCCTGCAGCCGTCCATTTACCGCTCCTGGCGTTATTTTCTCGATCAGCTGCAAACCAACACACTGGGAGCGGCGCTCGCCCTCGTCGCCGGTACGTTTTTTCCCAAGCACCCGATCGCGATCGGGGTCGTTTGTATTCTGGCCATCATGATCTGTCTTAAAATGAAAATGGAAGCGAACATCGGCCTCACCCTCGTAACGGTTATCGCCGTGATGGATGCTTCCGGCGGCCACTGGTGGTTCGCCGTTAACCGGTTCCTGCTCACCTCGCTCGGAGTCGGGTCCGCTTTCGTCATTAACGTGCTTTTTTTCCCGCCTAATTGGCAGAAACGGTTTATGGAAGAAGTTCACGGGGTCTTCAGTCAGATATCGCCTCTTCAGAGGACGGTCATCTCCAATGAAATGAAAGAATCCGTTTTTCAGGAAACGAAAGACGGTGTCGTGGGCGCGCTGTTCCGCCTGGAGGAGAAATACAAGCTCTTCGAAGAAGAGCAGAAAAAACTCAAACGGCTGAAATACAGCCAGTCCAAGCGCCTTGTCGTCTACAAGCAGATGCTTCACACCCTGCGCAAAGGCGTGGATATTTTACAGCTGGTCGAAGAGCATTATTTCCAAGCATCGCGCACTCCAAACATGAACGCGTTCGTCGACGAGCATTTGGAAGCCCTTACTCAATACCACGAGTATGTCCTTATGAAATTCGAGAAGAAATACAAGAACGAGTCCTACGAGAAGCTCGAAGCGATGGATCTCAAGAACGACGCCTTCCTGAGACTCATTACGGACGCTTCCAGCAGTACCGGCGACCTGCACCGGCTCGTTGTGGTCGCCTCCGGGATCTATGACTACGGTCACCAGATCGTGCGTCTGGACAAACTGGTCGAGCAATTTTTCAAAGGCGCCGAAGAAAACGAAAAACAGACGGGACTTAAGTTTTTTTAAGGTCCCGCCTGTTTTTTTCTTTTTTTATAATCCGGTCGGACCCGGAACATACTAAACCCAATCGCGGCCTCCAAGCGGAGGTCTTTTTAAAGGAGATTATGTCTATGACCGACAATCACGATCCCAATTTCGCAGTGGGTACCCCAAGTTCCTCCGGGGGTAATGCCGAAGCCGCTTCCGCAGAAGGAACGGAACTGACCCGAGAGCAGTTCCTCCAGTCTTACGAAGCCGGAACCATCGAAGACGACAATGGCTTGGGCCCCGAAGCACAGGCGGAAGCCGGCTACCGGCCCGAATCCACGCCGGACAGAGCCTGAGCCTTCCGCTGAAGATGGCGCACGGCGGCTTTAGCCCGGCAAGGCACGGACGCTCCATCCACCGCTGCCGGCTATGCAAAAACCCCCGCAGTTTCAAGGCCGTAAGGCTTTCCTGCGGGGGTTTTGTGTATGTGCGTCTCCCGGTGCTGCAGCTCGTTCGCGCTTGCGCTTGAGGCGATTACTCGACGGCGTGAAGACCGCTCAACCGCGATACGGTGAGCAGCAGTTCGTCGCGCAGCGGAACGATGAATTCCACCGCGCCCATCGTAAAGATGCCGCTTCGGTTATGAAGCCTTACGCCGCTGACGCTAAGCCTGTAATGCGGAAGGCCCGCTGACATCGAAGTCAGCTCGCTCCCGCCTCCGTTCCGGGAAGACAACGTGAGCGTGCGTCCTTTGGCTTCGAACGGCACGATGCTGAGAATCGCCTGCAAAGGGATATAGTAATTGACGTGGGGTTTCTGGACGATGAGTTCTTTCGTCGTGACCGTAAGTCCCAGACCGTTTTTCTTATGGGAATATTTCAATTCGCCGTCTGTCATCTGGATGGAAATAAAATCGGGATTCATTCCGTCTGGCGCCCCCCTCAAAAAAAAGGATGTATGTCCACCTTAGCATACCGGTCTTGGACTGACAACCTTACGGGGTTTCATCCCGGACGGGCGAATCTCGGAAAATGCGCTACGACGCGAGCATCAGCACCTGAAAATCCATCTCGATGCTTTGAGCCGACATCAGTCCGCCCAGCAATAGTTTGGCCTCCGTCAAACGGGCGAGATCCCCGCGCAGAATCAGATGGGACCGGTGTCTCTTCCCGGGCGTTTTCCAGGCGAGCAGAGGAGCCAGCATATGTTGTTTCAAGGTTCGGATCACCGTATGTAATTGTTCCTGTTCCGCCACTTTGACGATCAGAAATGTATGGTCCATCACGATCTCCTCCGGTCGTTAAAAAGAATGTGCGTTTCCGGCCGAAATCAGGGCGCATCGCGCCGAGAGCCGGGGATTGAAGTCCACAGCATAAAGCCATCCGCGAGCAGCAGCGGACGGCAGCCTTTCCATCATAGGGTGTTTGGTTCAAGGAGTCAAGTCGGATGGCTTACTTCCCTGCTCTTCCGCCGGTGTGCCTCATGAGGCCTCCCGGCTTAACGACTGTCGCTGTACCTGTGTAATCCCGTTTGAAACAGTTTCTATGTATTTTTTTATTCTACCACATCAATTGGAGTTTTTCTTCATTATTCTTCACACGGAGTCCAGTCTCGTTAAACCGGCTCTCCCCGTTATGAAAATTCACTCCCCCACAAAACGGAACAGCTTCCAGAAAACGATCACATTGACGATCAGCAGCAGCGGAATTCCGTATTTGAACGTGAAATGTCTGGTTTTGTGCTTGTAGGCATACATGCCCGCCCAGATACCGGGAGCCCCACCGATAAGAGCCGTCAGGAACAACCGCTTCTCCGGTACCCGCCATTCCCTGCTGCGCGCTCTGCGTTTGTCGGCGCCCATCCAGACGTATGCCACAAGATTAACGACAAGAAGATATAGGACAAGAATCTTGATGAAAAACACCTCTTCTTTAGTATAAAGTCCGCTTCTCTATTAGTTTACAATTATTTGGGTAAAAAGCGAAGACCGGAGCGAGAAACTCCGGTCTTTCTATTCTTCATACATCATTTTGCGGGTCATGCCCCCGTCAATGACAAGATTCTCTCCGGTAACGAAGTCGTTCGCGGGATCCGTCAAGTAAAAGCAGGCCCTGGCGACATCGTCGGGTGTGCCGACGCGGCCCGAAGGGTGCTGCTTATGATCGGACGGCTTCAGCGCCCCGTAGTCCCCGGTCTCGATCCAGCCCGGGCTGATGCAGTTCACGCGGATGCCGTCCGGGCCCAGCGATATCGCGAGCGCATGCGTCAGCGCCGCGATTCCTCCCTTCGAAGCGGCGTATGCTTCCGAAGACGGCTCCGACATCAGCGCCCGCGTGGACGCGATGTTCACGATGCTGCCGCCTCCGGTTTCACGCATCCGCTTCGCCGCTTCCCGCGCGCAGAGGAACGTGCCGCGCAGGTTCGTGTGGAGGACACGGTCCCACTCCTCCACTGTCAAGTCGTACGTCGACTTCCATTCGGAGACGCCGGCGTTGTTGATCAGGCAGCCGAGCGGGCCGTACGTCCCGGCTGCCTGCTCGATGAGGCGGACGATGTCGCCGGGCCGGCTCATATCCGCCGGAACGAACAGCGCTTCCCCGCCTCCTTCGCGGATCGTCCGCGCGTTGTCTTCTCCGCGGGCCTCGTCCGTATCCGCCAGGACGACGGCCGCTCCTCGCTCGGCATAGCGGCGCGCGATTACGCGGCCGATGCCCGAGGCCGCTCCCGTCACAATAACGGCTTTGCCGGCAAACTCTATTTTCATGAAGGAAACCCTCCCGGAATCGAATTTATTTTTGAGCCTGTTCGCTTTCGCTCCTTACCCGCTTCTTGTATAATCAGGAGAAAATTCTCATGTAAAGGCGGGATCGGGATGCAGATTACCCATCATTATCTCGAATTGTGCCGAGCGTACAGCGCGGTGCCGCAAGGGCTTCCCGTCTCCCTCACCCTGGAGGAACTGGCCGAACGGCTTCACTGCACGGTGCGCAACGTCAAACTCGTGATCCGCAAAATGTCCGAAGCCGGCTGGATCACCTGGGTTCCCGGCCGCGGCCGAGGGAACAAATCCGAGCTCCACTTCCATTATACTCTGGAAGAAATGCTGATGAAGCAAACGGCCGAATTTGCCGAGAAAGAACAGTATCAGCACGCTTTCGAGTGGATACACCAGTATGCGGATACGCCTTTAATGAAAGAACAGCTTCTACAGCATGTCTCCCGCTATTTCGGATACAAGGCGAAAGACACGGAACAGGACGCCGACGTGCTGCGGCTGCCCATTAACAAAACCTACCGGACGTTCGACCCGGCCGCCCTGCTCTTTGCCAATGATGTCCATTTAAGCCGGCAGTTATTCGATACCATCGTCCGGTACGACAGAGCCGCAGGCGACTTCGTGCCGAGTCTCGCCCATCACTGGGAATCGGATGAAACGTGCACGATCTGGACGTTCTACCTGCGCAAAGGCGTGCTCTTTCACCACGGCCGGGAACTGGAAGCGGCCGATGCCGCATACTCCATCCGCAGGCTGCTGAGTCCCGAGGTGTTCTCGCCCCAGCGCTGGATGCTTGAAGATGTCCGGCAGATCCGCGTTCTGAGCCGGATGGCCATCCAGTTCGTGCTGGACAAACCGCACGTGCTTTTCCCGCACTGTCTGACCTCGCCGTCTGCGGCGGTTCTGCCCCGGGAGCTTTGCGAAGCGGACCCCGCGGTCTACTTCACTTGTCCCGTCGGTACCGGTCCTTTCCGGCTGGAGATCCGACCCGGCTACGGGTATCTGCTGCACGCCAACGAACGCTACTACCTGGGACGCCCGTTCCTGGATGTCGTCGAGCACATTCTGCTCCGCGATTCACCGGAACTGGTTGTGATGACGGACGCCTGCAATATGGTCCAGCGCGCCCCTTATGCGCCCGGCTCCAAGCCCCAGCATGACTGGCAGGCGGTAGAATGCATTTCCTCGGGGTGTGCGCTTCTTTCGTTCAACCGCCGCAAGGAAGGCCCCTTGCAGGACGCCGGACTCCGCCGGTACGTGCGTTCCGTCATTCAAGCTTGCGCGATGGTCGAAGAATTGGGAGAGAGCCGCGCCATTGCGGCCGCGAGCTTTTTGCCCGATAAAAGCCTGCAGATAGGCTGTACCCCTTACTTGGAGGAGAAGGAGAAAGAAACCGCCGGTATTCCGGACTCCTCCGCCTACGCCGGAACCGAACTGACCCTCCACTGCAAAGATTCATACAAAACGTACGAAGACATCGACTGGATCGTAACCCGCTGCCTCAAAGCCGGACTCCACATCAAGGTGGTGCTCCATGAGCGGGATGAATTCCTTACACCCGATGTCATGGATGAGGCCGATCTCGTTCTGTATGAAGTCGTATTGGACGAAAGCGAGACGCTCTCTTTGCTGGAGCTTTTCATGCAGGAGGAAGGGTCGATCCGGCGCATGTTCGACGACCCGCTGCGCGCGGAGCTGAGCCGGAGAGTGGGCAAACTGCTTGCCGAGCCCGATCCCCGCAAGCGGCTGGACCTTTTCGATAAGCTGGAGTCCCTTCTCACGGAAGACAGCGCGGTCCATTTTCTCTATCACCGGAGAATGCAGACTACTTACCACAAAAGCGTACGCGGGCTAAAACTGAACGCCTTCGGCCATATCGATTACCGTCACATCTGGTTCGAGCCGCAAGATCCGCTTGCCGGACATACAGCCTCGGCGGACACAGGCCCCACGTTCAGGACGATTCACTGAAAAAAGCGCCCGCAAGAGGCGCTTTTTCTGTTGGTGCCGATATCTGTGCCTGACCGTATTCTCAGGCATTCGGCCGCCATACCGCCTCCTCGATCAGCCAGGAATCTTTGGTCGACCGGCCGTCACCGGTAATGGGAATCACTTCCCCCAAGTAAGTCGGCTGCGGTTTGAAGAACCGGATCAAAGCGAAATCTTTGCTTCTCGCCGCCATTTCGCGGGCCTTGAATTTCGCCATGCCCCGGTATTCCTGGCGATCCGCCGCCACGCCGTACGCTTCAACGCCGAGTCCCTTCGCGTCATACAGCGCCCGCGCCAGATGATAATCTTGAGTGACGACGATGGCTTTGCGGATCTGAAAAATAGCCTTGGCCCGGTACATGGACTCATACGTATTAAAACCGGCATGATCCATAAAAATGCGCTCTTCCGCAATCCCCCGCTCGAGCAGAAAATTTTTCATCGCCCCTACTTCGTTATAGCCGAGTGTTCCATGATCGCCGGACACGAGGATTTTGTCCGCCTTTCCGCTCTCGTACAGCTCCGCGGCCGTGATCATCCGGTCCTTTAACATATCCGAAAGCCGCCCGTCCGGATGGACTTTTGCTCCAAGCACGATAATCGCTTCGGCTGAAGGCGCCTGTTCCGCGCTTATTTTACGGGCCGTCCCTTCTTTTCTCACTTCGTAATCCGAGGTAAACAACCAAATCCCGCCTGCAATCGCAGCAGCTCCAAGGCCGTATGCCAGCCCTCTCCAGCGCAGTTTCATCCCCAGCTCTCCCCGTACCATAATCTTGCCTAAATTCCGATCCGACTCTATTGAAATGAAGAGGATACCGAGGTTATTATACCTTAATTTTCCTTTTTTTCGCTATCGATATATAGAACGTTCTTATCGGCGTTAAAGCCTCACAAGCTGAACGCGGCGTCCGGACAGCCAAGTCCGCTTCTTAGCGGCCGGTTAGAAATTATGATCAATTTGTAAATTTTACCTGCCTTTGCGGCCGGGCATTTTCTATAATAGAGAAAACCGTTAAAAACGGCGGAAAGGATGAATATTTACATGAACATCCGGCTTGTCAACCAGGAAGAGATGCGGGAGGCCGCCGATTTGGCGGATTCGATTTTCCGGGATTCCGAGCAGATTTCGATGGCGGAAGGTTTCCCGTTCCTCTTCTCCGCTCTACATTCCCAATCCGTAGGAGCTTTCGAAAACGGGCGGCTCGTCGCCTTCATGGGCCTGCTCCCGTCTGTCATCCGCATCGGTCCCGCACGGCTTGCCGTCTATTCGCTAGGCTCCGTGTGCACGCACCCGGAAAGCCGCGGACAAGGCATCGCGGGCGAACTGTTCGCCGCCGCCCGCGGGCAGGTGGCGCGTTCGGGCGGCTCCCTGCTGCTCGTCTCCGGCGGCCGCTCCCTCTACACCCGCGCAGGCTGCCGGCCGTTCGGCTCCCTCCGCCGCTATGCGCTGGGCGGCGCTGCCCCCCTGCAGGCGGATGAGTCCGCAGGAGGTTACCGATTGCGGCCGTATGAGCGGGGCGACCTGCCGGCCATGAGCAGACTGGCCGCCGCCCGCCGCTCGGCTTTCGAGCAGAGCCCGTGGGATCTCGGCAGCCTGATCGACGCGCGTGCGTACGCCAGCTGCCTGAAGCTGCGGCACGAGACGTGGATCGCCGAGAAGGACGGCGAGCTCGCGGCCTTTATCGTCGCGGCCGTGCCGGACCCGGCCGCGACGTCCACGCGGTTCCCCCGGCTGATCGAGTGGGCCGGCGAACCCGAAGCGGCCGCACGGCTCCTCGCCGGTCTTACCGCCCAGCTGGAGCTGGCCGAGTTTCAGGCGGCGGTCCCGTTTTATGAAACGGGACTGCACGAAGCCCTGCGAAGTTTCCCGTCGGAAGAAAGCCGGAATGAAGGCACCCTTCTTGTGACGGACGCGCAGCTTCTTCTGAGACAGCTCCGTCCCTACCTGGACGAACAGAGCGGAAGCAGGCTCGGTGAGCGGCTCGGCGTAGGCGAAACCGGAGAAGGCGGCGTACGGCTGACGCTGCACGGACTGCCGGATCTTCTCCTGAGCGTGGACGACTGGATGGAGCTGCTGTTCAATCCGGACGCCGTGGTCCGGATTGCGCCTGCCCAGTGGCAGGAAGAGCTCCGGTCCGTCTTCCCGCTCCCTTTCCCGTATACGGCAGGGCTAAACTACATTTAAAGCTGTACGGCACGACGGCTTACAAGAAGTACGTTTCACGCCGCTAAAAACCGTTTGAACCGCACGGGATGAAGACGGAAACTTGCGGCTAAGGAACACAAACGTTTTCCCCCGCCCCGTTTCCTATTTATTTCATAAGAAAAAGTCCCGGCACGTGCACGCAAAATGCTGCACGAGCCGGGACTTTTTTCTGCCGCCTGTCTGAATTCCCAAGCGGGCGGCTTCCGTTTTATTCGGAAAGACTGTTCTGAACAATCCGCTCCCACTCGTCCTCGGTTAGAATCCCCTTCTCGACGACAAGCTGACGAAGCGGCTTCTGCGTTTTCAGCGACTCCTTGGCAATCTCGGCCGCTTTGTCGTAGCCGATAATCGGATTCAGCATCGTGACCAGGGACAAGCTGCGATCCATCCAGTAGCGGCACTGCTCCTCATCGGCTTCGATTCCTTTCACGCAGCGTTCGCAGAACGCTTCCGCCGCAGTGCTCAAAATGTGTGCCGATTGCAAAACATTGTGGGCGATGACCGGCATCATGACGTTGATTTCAAGCTGGCTGCCTATCATCGCCGTCTGGACGGCCGTGTCGTTGCCGATCACCTGGCAGCAGACCATATACAGCATCTCCGGCAGAACCGGGTTAACCTTGCCCGGCATAATGGAAGAGCCGGGCTGCACGGCAGGCAGCCGGATTTCGGCAAGGCCCGTCTGCGGACCGGAATTAAGCAGGCGGATATCGCTGGACAGCTTGATCAGATGCACGGCCAAATCCCGGAGAAGCCCGCTTACGCGCAGAGCCGCCGACGGGTTCTGCATAAAGGCGAACCGGCTCGGAGCCTGCCGGTAAGGCGTGCCCGTGCGGCGGCCGATCTCCGCCACCATCCTGGCGGCATATTCGGGATGGGTGTTCACTCCCGTGCCGACGGCATTGCCGCCGATGCCCAGCTCCAGGAGGCCGTCCGCGGCCTGCTCCAGCTGTTTTCGCATTTGGCCGATCGTGGCCGCGTAGCCTTCGAACTCCTGTCCCAGGCGGAGCGGAACCGCGTCCTGCAAATGGGTGCGGCCCGATTTTACGACCGAATGGAACTCCCTCGACTTGTTCGCGAGCTCGCCGATCAGCTTATCCAGCGCGGGCAGGAGCTTCCGCTCCACGGATTCGTGCACGGAAATGCAAATGGCCGTCGGAATCGTATCGTTGGTCGACTGGCTTTTGTTCACATGATCATTGGGATGGATCTTGTCCTTGCGGTCGCGTTCCAGTCCCAGTTTCTCAAGCGCAACATTGGCGATCACCTCGTTGGCGTTCATGTTTTGCGACGTTCCCGCCCCGGCTTGGAAAGCGTCGACGACAAACTGGCTGTCCCAGCGCCCTTCGATCACTTCGTCCGCCGCCGCCAGGATGGCATCTGCGATCTCGCCGTCCAGCTCGCCCAGTTCTTTATGTACGGCAGCGGCCGACGCTTTAATAATGCCCTGGGCTTTGATAAACTCCCTCGGCAGACGGTATCCGCTGATCGGGAAATTCAACACCGCGCGCTGAGTCTGGGCTCCGTAATAGGCATCGGCCGGGAGCTGAACCTGACCCAGAGAATCGCCGGCGGTGCGCCGCTTCGTATTTTTCTCCATGGATGGTTGTTGTTCGGTCATGATCTCACCCTTCCTTCCGTTCAATCTTGTTCGGTCTCTCGTGACGAGAGCGTGGTGACAGTTCCGGTAAAACCCGCGCTTATTTGCTCATAGTTCTGCCGGGCGCCTTACCGATTTGCGGTAAAAGCCTCCTTTCATAGATACCCGTTTTGGCTGACGCTGATACCCGTAATATGTAAAGGATCGGCTGCTGTCGATAGACTCCCCTAATCACTCTCGGGATGAAGAGGATTTTCCACGGGCTGTCTCTCTGCCGCAAACTCGTCAAAACACTGAAATAGAAGCCGCAGAAGGCCCGGTGTGCGATCGGTTATGGGAAGGGGTATAATAAATTAAGGATACCGGTTAGCGAAAAGCTTTACGGGCTCCGCCTGCTTTCAATTGCCCGGCATTCACTCCATGTGCCGTTTTTCAAAAAGGCGATTGTGCGCCTTTTTTACTGTGTTAGCTTTTTTTCGTAACAAAAAGGAGGAGATCTTCATGACTATGACAACTTCCGGCAGCACTTCTGAACGCTGGTTGAATTACGTGAACGGCCAATGGATCGAAGCGGACAGCTTTAAGACGATTTCGGTCGTTAACCCTTCCACTCTGGGCGAGATTGCGACCGTACCGGATTCGGGAGAAGCCGAAACGAAGGCCGCTATCGAAGCGGCCCATGCCGCTTTTCAATCCTGGAGCACTTTATCCGCTTACGAGCGTTCCGATATGCTGATGCGCTGGTACCACCTGCTGATGCGGCATCAGGAAGACCTGGCCGAAACGATGACAGCCGAACAGGGCAAGCCGTTATCCGAAGCCAAAGGCGAAATCGCCTACGCGGCCAGCTTCATATCCTGGTATGCCGAGGAAGCCAAGCGGCTTTACGGGGACATCATCCCGGCAACCAGCTCGGGCAAGCGGATGTTTGTCCTTCGTCAGCCCGTCGGTGTCGTGGCCGCGATCACGCCTTGGAATTTCCCCGCCGCCATGATTACGCGCAAGGTAGGTCCGGCGCTCGCGGCAGGCTGCACCTGCATCGTCAAGCCCGCGGAGCAGACGCCGCTAACGGCGCTGTACATGGCCAAGCTCGCTGAAGAAGCCGGAATACCAGCCGGGGTACTCAACATCGTGACCGGAGAAGCCTCCGTGATCGGCGATACGCTGTTTGCGGACTCCCGGGTGGCGAAAGTGACCTTCACCGGATCGACGGAGGTCGGCAAGCACATCATGCGCGCTTCCGCCGATACGATGAAGAAAATATCGCTGGAGCTGGGCGGTCACGCCCCGGTGATCGTGCTGGACGATGCCGACGTAGAGCTGGCCGCCGAGCAGACCTTGCTGTCGAAGTTCCGCAATGCCGGACAAACCTGCGTATGCGCCAACCGGATTTACGTCCAGAAGGGCATCCGCGCAGCGTTCGAAAACCTGCTGGCGGACAAAATCCGGGCCCTGAAGGTCGGCGACGGCATGGACCCGGACTCCGCAATCGGGCCCGTCATTGACGAAGACGGCCTGAACAAGATTCAGAAGCACGTGTCGGATGCCGTGGAACGCGGAGCAACCGTCATTACGGGCGGCAGCCGGAAGGAAGTGCCTGAGCATGCCGGCTACTTTTTCGAGCCGACTCTGCTTACGGGCGTAACCGGCTCTATGCTGATCATGAAGGAAGAAACGTTCGGGCCTGTTGCGCCGATCGTGGAATTCACCGATCCGGACGATGCCGTCCGGCAGGCGAACGATTCTCCTTTCGGGCTCGCGTCCTACGTGTTCACATCCAACATCAATCACGCCATCCGCCTCGCCGAACGGCTCCAGTACGGCATCGTGGGCGTAAACGACGGCCTGCCTTCTTCCGCCCAAGCCCCGTTCGGAGGCATGAAAGAAAGCGGCCTTGGCCGGGAAGGCGGCAAATACGGGATCGAGGAGTACGTAGAGATCAAATACATCTCGCTCGGCCTTTACTGACCCTAAGGCGAAAAACAGCGGCCTTCCGTTAAAAAATAAAACGTCCTGCAGCGACCCCGATCTCTCACCGGTCAACTGCAGGACGTTTTTTCCTATCTGCTTTCCCGCTACATGCTTCCCCATCTCACACCGCGGAAATCTTCCCTCTTCCCGTGTCCGCCGTTTGAGGGCCATCCGGCTTCTCTTCGAAATACCGGACGATCTGCTCCTTCAGGATGGCAAAATCTCGCTCCTTGCAGGACAGCCGGACAGGGTCCATCGCGCCCGCTACGATAATATCGATCACGGGGCCGTTTCCTTCCGCGACCTCGTACGTGATCAGCCTGCCGGGCTTGATACGACTTCCAGGCCACGACCCCTAACAAAAGCAGCCCCGCTACCGTGTCGGTAACCATTATGAAGATCACATCCCTGATTAGATGATTCCATAATACCTTTATTTGGTATTTTTGTTAAGCCCTGATTATGCGGCCGGCAACTAAAAAAAACAGACCGCTTTCGCGGTCCGGTCTGCTCCTCAGGATGTAACGGGTTCTTTAATCAGGCCACGGGAAGAATCAAGCCAGCTTATCACGTCTTCCATCACTTCTTCGCGGTTCACTTCGTTTAAAATCTCGTGACGTTTGTTCTCATACAGCTTGCAGTCCACCTGCTCCAGCCCCAGTTTACGGTACAAGGCCGCAAGCCGTCTCACGCCCTTGCCCTGCCCGCCGACGGGATCTTTATCACCGGCCAGAAGCAGGACCGGAAGGTGCTTCGGAATGCTCCGCATATGACGTTTCAGATGAATATCGGACAGATGGATAAAAAAGTCTTTAAAAAATCCCGTTGTGCAGATGTACCCGCAAAGCGGATCTTTCACGAATTTATCGACCTCCGCCTCGTCCGTGCTGAGCCAGTCGAATTCCGTCCGGTTCGGACGGAAAGGCCGGTTAAAGCTGCCGAGCGCCGTGTGGCTCAGGAACCTGCTGCGGACGCGGTCACCGCTGCGGGAAACGAGCATTTTCGCCAGCAGAATGCCCGCTTTCAAAATCGCGCCCTTCGGTCCGTTCGTCCCGAGAAGAGCCACGCCTGCATAAAGCTGCGGAGCCCGGTACATGACTTTCTGGGAAAGGAACGATCCCATGCTGTGCCCGATCAGATACAGTGGCAGCCCGCCCTGTTCCTCGTGTATCCGTCTGCCCAGATCGATCATATCGTCCGTCATCCCCGCGAACCCGTCCGGCCCCGGGTATCCCAAGTCGTTCTTGTGGGCGGCCGTTCTTCCGTGCCCCCTGTGGTCACTCGCGTAGACGATATAACCGCGGGCCGTGAGCTTCTCCGCAAACCGCTTGTAGCGCAGCGCATGTTCCGCCATGCCGTGCGCGATCTGTACGACGCCTCGAAGGGGAGTGCCCCGTTCCGGCTCCCACCGGTAAACAAAGACAGGCATTTCCGTCTCTTCGTTTAAATGAAAATGTGTTTCCTTCATCCGATCACCCTTGTTTTTCGGTTTGAGCGGGACGGGGATCAGCCGTGGAAAAATCCGATCTGCACGATAAACAGCGCAGCGAACACGTAAAGCACAGGATGGATTTCCTTGAACCGTCCCCGGGCCGCCTTCAGCACAATGTAAAAAATAAACCCGATTCCGATGCTCGTCGATACACTGTACGTCAGCGGCATCGTAACAAGAACGAGAAAAGCGGGGAAAGATTCTTCGAAATCTTTCCAGTCGATATGCAGCAGATCGGTAATCATATAATACCCGACCACAATCAGCGCGGGCGCCGTGACCGACGGCAGGTTAGCCAGCGTTTCCGCCACGGGAGCCAAAAACGACGTGGCGGCCAGCAGCGCGCAGGTGACGACCGCCGCTAAGCCCGTCCGGCCCCCTGCGGCTATTCCCGAGCCCGACTCGATCAGCGTCGTAACCGGGCTTGTCCCCATTACGGCACCGGCCGTAACGCCGGCGGCGTTCGCCATAAGCGCGCTTCGGGAACGGGGAAAAACGCCGTTTTTCATGAGTCCCGCCTGCTCCGCCAGACTGACCAATGTTCCGGTCGTATCGAACACCGAGATCAGCAGAAACGTAAACGTAACGGCAAACAGTCCCTGCTCGAATACGCCTTTCACGTCCATCTGCATAAACGTCCCCGTCATCGTTCCGGGCCAGGCGAACCAGTGATCCGGTAAAATCAGCAGCCCCATCAGCCAGCCGATCGCGGCCGTCAGCAGCATTCCGATAAAAAGCGCCGCACGGACGCGGTAAGACATCAAGACCAGGGTGAGCACAAGTCCGATAACGGACAGCAGAGCCGCCGGCTCGTGCAGACTTCCGATTGTGACGAGCGTATCCGGTGAAGCGACGATCAGCTTGGCGTTTTGCAGCCCTACAAAACAAATAAACAATCCCGTACCGGCTGTAATCGCATATTTTAACGAGGCGGGAATGGATTCGATCAACAACCGGCCGTGCCGGCTGAGTGAAATCAGCATAAATAGAAGTCCGGCCAAAAATACGGAGCCCAGCGCTACCTGCCAGGATACCCCCGCTCCCTGGACGACGCCGAAGGCAAAGAACGCATTGATGCCCATGCCCGGAGCTATGACGATCGGGTAGTTGCCCGCCAGTGCGATAATGAGCGTCGAAAATATAGTCGTCAGGATCGTTGCGATGAAAACCGCATGAAAATCCATGCCCGATGCGCTTAAAATGCCGGGATTCACGATCACTACGAACGCCATCGTCATAAACGTCGTACATCCCGCCAGCACTTCCGTCCCGATCGTCGTCTGGCGTTCTTTTAATTTAAACCATGCTTCTGCCTTGTCCAATCAATTCCAGTCCTTTCCTTGCCGCTAATCAAGAATTGTATCATGGATTGAGATAGACTTCACGCTGAATTTATTTCGTGCCTGAACGGCCGCACCTTTTACGATTCCTATATCTAACATTATTTCCCATTCAGGTTCGTTTCAAGCCATTTCGACGAAAAAGACCCGTTATCCCCATGGATAACAGGTCTTCATTACGTACACGATTCAGGAAAAAGGAGGCTATCCCCTGCCGTCGCTCGCTTTGCGTTCGATATGCAGCTTGGCATCGGCGCCGGCCGCGCTCCGCTTCGTCTCGTTGTCGAAACGTTTCCGTTCCGTCCGCTCGATTTGAGCGACCCGGCCGTCATGAATAATGATTTGAACGGTTCCGTACTCCAATCCGTTAATGCTTTGAATGATCCGGTCAATCCAGACTTCATTCAGTTCAACAGGTTTGGCCATAATTCTCATCCTCTCTACCCTCGATTCAAATCATCCAATCGTACCATTCTTTTTTACGCTTCTGCAGGTCTACCAGCCAAGCGGACGTTTTGCCTATTAAAGTAAAGGTGGCGTCCCGGTTCGAGAACGTGTGGTCGGCCTGGAAGATAAGTTCCAGATCGCAGCGTCCGTCCGCCCGGAGCCAGAACATTTTTTGATAAAGCGGGGCGTAATCTACCGGTATGTCTTCGTCCGCCGTGCCGTGTGCGATGAGAACATCTCCCCCGAATTTGCGCAGCTGCTCGAACGGTTGATGCTTGGAGAGAGAGTCGAAAAAAGCCGGGGTAAGCAGGTACCCCTGATAGTCGATGCCTTTGTCCGGCTCCAGCTGGCGATAAGCTTCCTTGCCTACAATTCGTACGATGTCATTGTGCGGGTGGGCTACGGCCGACCACATCACCAGGGTCCGCACGCGGTGGTCGGAAGCTGCGGTCAGCAGGGCGACCGCACCTCCCAGGCTGTGGCCCAGCAGCGTCACGCTGCCGGGATCCACGCAGTCCAGGCTGAGCGCGTAATCCAGCACACGGCGGGTCTGGGCGATCATCGGATCGAGTCCTCCCGCTCCGTAATCGCCGGTGCTTTCGCCGCAGCCGCCGTAATCGAAGCGGAGCACCATGTAGCCCTGGCTGCTCAAAGCCCTCGCTGTCTTGACGAACAGCCGGTCGACGCCGATCCGGTTGCCGATAAAGCCGTGGCAGATAATGACAACCGGCCATTTGCCCGCGCCTCCTCGGCAGTCGGCGTCCTCCCCGTCCGTCGGATAGTGCAGCGTAGCTGCCAGTTCCAAATCCCCGCTCGGGATTGTGATGTGATGTTCCATAGCCCTAGTCCTTTCTGCAAGTGCGCTTCTGTGAGGTCCGGATCAGATATGAACCGGCATGGGATCGTTTTTTAAGGCATTTTCAACGGTTCTTGTCTCATTGCCGTCGAAGATGTACAGCCGGTGGACCAGAACATGGACATGGTCCCCCTCTTCCAGTTGGGGCAGTTCCAGCGAACGGTAACCAACCAGCCGGTAAGGTCCGCTCTCCACTTCAACCTGCCAGTTGGATCCGCGGAAATAGGTGCTTCTGACAACGGCCTCCGCCGATGCCGTCTGGCGGCTGATTTCGCCGGGCAGCCCGATCTCCACGAACTCCGGCCGGACGATAGCGGACGCGTCGCCCGCTTCGGCGAACCCGATCAGGGAGCCGGCTTCCTCCAGCGGCGAAGATTCGCCGATAAAGGAAGCGACGAACGGAGTCAGCGGTTCGCGGTAAATGTCGATCGGCGAGCCTTTCTGCTCGATCCGGCCTTTGTTGACGATCATGATTTCGTCGGCTACCTCGACCGCTTCTTCCTGGTCGTGGGTGACGAAGATCGTCGTGATGCCGACCCGGGAAATCATTTCCCGCAGCCAACTGCGCAGCTCCTTGCGGACTTTCGCGTCTATGGCCGCGAACGGTTCATCCAGCAGGAGCAGCTGGGGCTCGGGAGCGAGCGCCCGGGCGAAAGCCACCCGCTGGCGCTGTCCGCCGGAAAGCTGATGCGGCAGACGCTTCTCAAGCCCCGCCAGGCCGGTCAGCTGCAGCAGCTCATGGACGCGGGTGCGGATCTCCGCTTTGCCTCGCTTCTGCACCTGGAGGCCGAAAGCGATGTTGTCGTACACGGACATGTGCTTGAACAGCGCATAGTTCTGGAAAACAAACCCGATATGGCGTTCCTGCGGCATAAGGCCATTCACCTTTTCGCCGTGGAACAGAATCTCTCCAGAATCGGGCGACTCCAGTCCGGCAAGCATCCGGAGGATCGTCGTTTTGCCTCCTCCGCTCGGGCCCAGAAGGCCGATCAGCTTGCCCTGCTCAATGTCGAACGAAATATTTTTGGCGGCTTCGTAGGAGCCGAATGACTTGTTAATTCCTCTTACACTGATGTGCATGGGTTAACTCCCCTCCGTTACGTGATTTAAGCCGGAATCGGTTTGCTGCCGGTTGGACTGGTGGAACTTCCATTCGGCCAGACTTTTCACGATCAGCGTCAGCACGGCCAGCATGACGAGCAGGGAAGCAACCGCAAATGCAGCCGAAAATTGATATTCGTTGTATAAAATTTCGATATGGAGCGGAACGGTATTCGTCTTGCCCCGGATATGACCCGAAACGACCGAGACGGCCCCGAACTCCCCCATCGCTCTCGCATTACATAAAATAATTCCGTACAGCAGTCCCCACTTGATATTGGGGAGGGTCACTTTCCAGAAAATGCGCCAGCCCTTGGCGCCGAGTGTGGCCGCCGCCTCTTCCTCCTGCGTGCCCTGAGCCTGCATAAGCGGAATCAGTTCTCTGGCAACGAACGGGAAGGTGATGAAGACGGTCGCGAGCACGATGCCCGGCAGGGCAAACACGATCTTGAGATCGTGATCGGCCAGCCACGGACCGAACCATCCTTTCGTCCCGAACAGCAGGATAAACATGAGACCGGCAATGACGGGCGAAATGGCGAACGGAAGGTCGATCAGCGTAACCAGCACGTTCTTGCCGCGGAATTTAAACTTCGTGATTGCCCAGGCGGCCGCCACGCCGAACACTACGTTTAGCGGAACGGCAATGGCCGCTGTCGTCAGCGTCAGCCGGATGGCCGCCCATGCCTCCTTCTGGGTCAGAGCCGCCAGATAGACCTCGGTGCCTTTTTTGAACGCCTGGATAAAAATCGTCGCCAGCGGCAGCACCAGAAGCAGGGCGAGAAACAACAGGGCTCCCCCGATCAGAAGCCACTGGACGGCCCTGGGCTCGGTGATATGCTTCGCCGGTTCCGAGGAAGGCCCGCTCAAATTTGCAGCTACATTGCCTGCCATGTTGCTTCAGCTCCTTTCGCGGTCATCCGCTCACCCGCCGGTTGGATTTCATTTGCAGCGCGTTGGTGACGAGCAGCAGCACGAACGAGATGATCAGCATGACCAGAGCAATGGCCGTCGCCCCGGCATAGTCGTACTGCTCGAGCTTCGTCATGATGAGCAGCGGCGTAATCTCCGTCTTCATCGGCATGTTGCCGGAAATGAAGACGACGGAGCCGTACTCGCCGATCGCCCGGGCGAAGGCGAGGGTAAACCCCGCCAGCAGCGCGGGCACCAGCTGCGGGAAAATGACGCGGCGGAACGTACGCCAGCGTGAAGCGCCGAGGCTCACGGCGGCCTCTTCCGTTTCGTGCTCCAGCTCCTGCAGCACAGGCTGCACGGTGCGGACCACGAACGGAAGCCCGATAAACGTGAGCGCGATGATGATGCCAAGCGGCGAATACGCCGCCTTGATGCCGAGCGGAGCGAGCAGGCTGCCGATCCAGCCGTTGTCGGCATACAGGCTTGTCAGCGCGATGCCGGCCACGGCCGTCGGAAGCGCGAAAGGCATGTCGACCAGCGCGTCGACGAATCGCTTGCCCGGAAAGCGGTAGCGCACAAGCACCCAGGCCACGAGCAGGCCGAATACGGTGTTGACCAGCGCTGCCGCTAAAGAAGCTCCGAAGCTGAGCTTGTAGGAAGCGACCACCCGTTCATCGGTAACTGCCTGCCAGAACTGGTCGAAGGTCAGCCCCGTCGTTTTCCACACGACCGCGGAAAGCGGGAAAAGCACGAGCAGGCTCAAGTAAAGCACCGTAAAGCCCATCGACAAGCCGAACCCGGGTAAAATACGTTTCGTTTTGTTTCGTCTTCCCATTGCGAACACGTCCCCTTGATCGCAGACCGAGTGGTGCCGGTTTGTACCGTCGCACCCGGGCACGCATAATTATTTCGGTTTGTAAATCTGGTCGAATACGCCGCCGTCGGCGAAGTGTGTTTTCTGGACTTTGGCCCAGCCGCCGAATTCAGGATCGTCGATTTTAAACAGGTTCACTTGCTTGAATTGATTTTCGTACTGCTTCGCAACGGATTCCAGACGCGGCCGGTAGTAATTTTTCGCGGCGATTTTCTGTCCTTCCTCCGTATACAGGTAGTCCAGATAAGCCTGAGCCACTTCTTTCGTGCCTTTCTTGTCGGCGTTCTTGTCGACTACCGCTACCGGAGGCTCCGCCAGCACGCTGATCGAAGGCGTCACGATCTCGAACTTATCCTTGCCCAGCTCGTTGAGCGACAGGTAGGCTTCGTTCTCCCACGCGATCAGGACGTCGCCGAGTCCTCTTTCCACGAAGGTAGTCGTTGAATCGCGCGCTCCCGTTCCGAGCACCGGCGCATTTTTGAACAATTGGGTGACGAATTCCTTGGCTTTGGCCTCGTCGTTGTTGTTTTTCTTGAGCGCGTAGCCCCAGGCCGCCACGTAGTTCCAGCGCGCTCCGCCGGAAGTTTTCGGATTGGGGGTGATAACGGACACGCCGGGCTTGATGAGATCGTCCCAGTCCTTGATTCCTTTCGGATTGCCTTTGCGTACGAGAAATACGATCGTGGATGTGTATGGAGTGCTGTTATCTTTTAATTCCGTTTCCCAGCCTTTATCAATAAGACCCGCCGCTTGAACCTGATCGATATCGTAAGCCAGCGCAAGCGTAACCACGTCCGCTTCCAGTCCGTCGATGACCGAGCGGGCTTGTTTGCCCGAACCGCCGTGAGACTGGCTGACCGTTACGGTCTGGCCTTTCTTTTCTTTCCAGTACTTGATGAATGCTTCGTTGTATGCCTGGTACAGTTCTCTCGTCGGGTCATAAGATACATTAAGCAGTTCGACCGATTTTGGTGCGGAGCCGCCGTTTTCGGTTCCCGTTTTCGTAGATGTTGTTTCGTTTCCTCCGCCGCATGCGGTCAAACCGGTGAGCAGCGAAGTCAGGGCAAGGACGGAAACGGAGCGTCCGAGAACCCTTTTGAAAGAATGCGATTTTAAAGCAGCCATGTAAATATACCCCTTTCGAATTTGGCACCTCGTTGTCTAACTTTTCACATTCCCTACTGAACTTTTTTTTCGCGTCTCCGGTGATCCGGTGGACAAAATAAACAAATCCTATAAGTTTAGTAAGAATTATTTATACATCAATATAGCATCGCCTATAAATCGTGTCAATACGTTTTTTTGTAAAAATTGTAAGTGCCCGTCCGCCGGACTCCGAGGAAAAAAATCCCCGTTTCAAACGCTCTTGCAGCGTGTAAGAAAGGCGTGGGAGTTATGTTGGAAACAAACGCGCAAGCTTTTGAAATCACTTGCTTCATTGGAGGTCAAAGAAAGATGAACAACAACCTAACCGCTGACGCCGAACGCGTTTTAATCGTTTATTTGAATAATGATATCGTGGTGGAAAATGTACCGGGCGAAGTCGATGTGGACTCTTATCTCGACGAACAGGATTACGACGCGCGCCAAGTCGAGCTGATTTCGATGGGCGAGTTTAACGAACGCCTGGATCAGATGCTGCTTCATTATTGATTAAAACAGAAGCCCCCGGGCTTTTCACATAAAAAGGCAGTTCCTTTCATCGGAAAGGAACTGCCTTTTTCAATGTGTATGCCAAGGTTCGCTTGGCTGTGGAGAAAGCGGAGCGATCAAAGCAACAGGCGCCCCGCGCGGAAACGGAAAATCATGAAGCGCCAGCCGTTCTCTGAAAGCGGGAACGCCGGCTGCTTGGAGCGTTGGAAGCCCTAGCGGCCTTGGAACAGATTGCCGAGGCCCCCGAGCACGCTGCCTTCTTCCTTGCCCCGGATAGCTCCGCCCATCACTCTCTCGGCCAGGCGGCTGAACGGCAAGGACTGCAGCCACACTTTGCCGGGGCCTCTCAAAGTAACGAAGAACAGCCCCTCGCCGCCGAAAACGGCCGTTTTGATGCCTTTTACGAACTCGATGTCATATTGGACCTCCGGCGTCATCGCAACGAAGCAGCCCGTATCGACACGAAGCACCTCGCCCGGCCGAAGCTCGCGCTCCAGAATAGAACCGCAGGCGTGCACGAAGCCCAGTCCGTCGCCTTCCAGCTTCTGCATGATGAAGCCTTCGCCTCCGAAGAAACCCGCTCCCAGCTTGCGCTGCAGCTCGATCCCGATGGATACGCCTTTGGCCGCGCACAGGAACGAGTCCTTCTGGCAGATGAGCTTGCCGCCCAGCGCGTGCAGATCCATCGGAATGATTTTGCCCGGATACGGGGCCGCGAACGTGACGTGCTCTTTGCCCCGCCCGTTGTTGGTATACACGGTCATAAACAAGCTCTCGCCGGTAAGCAGCCGCTTGCCCGCTCCCATCAGCTTGCCCATCAGACCCCGGCCGCCGCCGCCCGATCCGTCGCCGAAAATCGTTTCCATGCCGATATTGCCTTCCATCATCATCATGCTGCCGGCTTCGGCAATGACGCTTTCCTGCGGGTCAAGCTCAATCTCTAGGTACTGCATTTCATTGCCGTGGATCTTGTAATCAATTTCATGAGCGTTCAAGCGCAAGCACTCCTCTGTTCATTGGGATAAGAACCGATATCGTTAACGCGTATCTTTTACCCGTTGGTACGGCCATGAAAGGCGCCGGTTCCGTTTCCGGCCAAAAAATCCAAACACGCGCCGATTCTTCAATCGGCTTCCCGTTCCGCTTTGCGTTTCCTGCGCGCCTCGTAGCGCGCCGGGGCGGATTCGTACAGGCGCATTTCCCGTTCCGTCTCGGGTATAACCGCAGGAACGGGAGTCGGCCGGCCTTCGTCGTCCAAGGCAACGAACGTGATAAACGAGGTGGCGGTAGTCCGTCTTTCGCCGGTAAACATGTTTTCGGCCACCACACGCACGTAAACCTCCATGGAACTCCGGTGCGTCCAGGAAACGAAGGCTTCCAGCTCGATAGCTTCCCCCAGATGCACGGGTGACAGGAAGTCAAGGCTGTCGCTTGAAGCCGTTACGACTCCGCGCCGGCAGTGGCGCATGCTTGCGATGGTTGCGATCTTGTCGATATATTCCATAATTTTGCCGCCGAAAACCGTTCCGTGGTAGTTCGTATCCAGCGGAAAAATAACTTCAGTCATAATGGAGCGGGAGATGCTCGTCGGTTTCGCTTCCATATGGGTCAAAGCCTCCTTCTCGTCGGCCGGAGCGAAAGCCTGTATACTTCAACTTCCGTCCCGGCTGTACGAAACGCTAACGTGCAGATCTGCGGGTACGGGCTTTATTCCCCGTACCGGATAAAAAGCTTGCCCGCCGCCTCGGCGGCCATGGCTCTTGCCGTTTCCGTGTCCTGCGCGGCGGCAAGGGCAACCGCCATCCGGCGGCCCGGCTTCGTTTCCGGCTTGCCGAAAATCCGCACCTGGACATCCGGCACCGCGAGCGCCTCTTCCAGCCCGCCGATTTCGAAATCGGTGCTGCCGCGGTCCGCCTTCAGTGTATGGGAAGCGCCTGGCGTAAGCAGGCGGATTTGCGGAATCGGCAGCCCGAGAATCGCTCTGGCGTGGAGCGCAAATTCGGACAGGTCCTGAGTCGCCATGGTGACCATGCCCGTATCGTGCGGACGCGGCGAAACCTCGCTGAAGTATACGCCTTCGCGCGTCAGGAACAGCTCGACGCCGAAAATTCCGTAACCGCCGAGCGCATCGGTGATCGTCCGTGCCATCTGCTCGGCATCCGCGATTTGGGCCTCGCTCATCGCGTGCGGCTGCCACGATTCGATATAGTCGCCTTCCTTCTGCACATGACCGATCGGAGCGCAGAAGGAAGTGCCGCTTACGGAGCGGACGGTAAGCAGCGTAATTTCGGACTCGAACGTGACGAACGCCTCGACGATGACGCGGGCTTTTTTCGCCCGTCCGCCTTCCAGTGCCGTATTCCAGCAGGCCTCGATGTCCGCTTCGGACCGGCATACGCTCTGGCCCTTGCCCGATGAGCTCATGATGGGTTTGATGACGCAGGGCGTGCCGATTTCCGCGACCGCGGCATGGAGCTCGTCCAGCGTATCCGCGAAAGCGTATTTCGCCGTGCGCAGACCCAGCTCCTCGGCAGCCAGCCTGCGGATGCCTTCCCGGTCCATCGTCAGGCGCGACGCGTTGGCGGTCGGAATGACACGGTAGCCTTCCTGCTCCAGCTCGACAAGCTCCTGAGTGGCGATCGCTTCAATCTCGGGCACAATCAGATGGGGCCGCTCCCGCTCGATGAGTTCGCGAAGCGCCTGTCTGTCCAGCATGTCGATGACATAGCTGCGGTGCGCCACCTGCATGGCAGGCGCGTGATCGTAGCGGTCGACCGCAATCGTTTCGATTCCGAGCCGCTGCGCCTCCAGAATGACTTCTTTGCCAAGCTCCCCGGAACCGAGCAGCATGATTTTCTTCGATTTCCCTGATAGCGGTGCTCCAAACATACGGTGTCCTCTCCCCTGAGTGCAGCAATGTGCATCTATATTTTGTCGGCTTGCGGTTAGGCAAGTATTCCTATGTGCGATAACGTTCTTGACGGCGGACGCCTAAAAGAGCCGGCCGATTATTCAGGAAGACCCCCTACCCGCCGCTGCGCAGCAACAGCTTTCGCAGCAGCGGAGCGAGATGCTCCGGCAGCTCGGCGGCGTGCGGGACCACGATCCCGTGCCTGCCGTAGATGTTGCGCATTGTGTTCCGCTGCGTTTCGTGCACCTCGCCGCTGGCTAGGAAGACGCTGATGACGTCGATCCCGAGCCTGCGGCATTCCAGGACGGCCTCGTACGTGTCGAGGATGCCGTCCTCCTGGTATTCGGCGGCGGAAGGCTCGCCGTCGGAGAAGACAAGCAGCACGCGCTGCTTCTCCGGGCGCCGCAGCAGCCGCCGGGCGGCGTGACGGATCGCGAACCCGTCACGGTTGTCCTGCTGCGGCTCCAGCTGCAGCAGAGCGGCGCCGCTCCGCGGAGCCGAGGACGAGCCGAAGTCGATGACCGTGTGAAACACGTTCGGCGCTTCTTCGGCCGTGACCCGCTCCGCGTCTTCCCAGAAGCCCGTCACCTCGTGCGGGATGCGCAGAGTCCGGAGCGTCTCGTGAACGAGCGAGATGCCCAGCTTCGTCTCTTCCATCTTATCGTACATGGAAGCGGAGCAATCGACAAGAAGCGAGAAGGCCGCATCGAGCTCCGGCGCGGGGTTCTGCTTCTTGGTGAAGAGCCGCTGCGCTTCGTCCGTCACGTAGCGCAGCAGCTGCCTCCGGCCGAGCCGGCCGTAGAGCAGATCGCTCCGCGGGGCGACCCGCTTGCGCTCCAGTGTAAGTCTCACCGTGCGGGTCAACTGCCTCGTCAGCGGCTCCACCGCACGGATCGCTTCGCGATAAGCGTCTTCCTCCGCCGGGGTAGGCCTCCGCGGGGCTTGAAACTCGGCGGTGGCGCGCAGCCCGGAGGGGCCTTCCCCGCTTCCGGCGGAAGCGCCGGACGGTAGGAACGGCGCGCTGCTGTCCGGCGGCGGCTCGGACTTCCGGTCGGAGGCGGCGGAACGCCCGCGTGCGGCGGCCACAGCCTCTTCGGACGTGTCGTCCCCGGGCCTCGCCGCCGCCCCGCTGAACCGCGCGGTCCGCGTGCCCCGCTCGACCGACTGCTTCAGCGCTTCCCCGGCGGTGCTCCGCGTCTCCCGGTGCCACATCGACTGGCGCTCGCTTCTGCGGTCTTCGTCCTGCCGGGGGCTAAGCCGCTCCGCATCGTCATTCGCGAGGCGTTTCGCCTTCTTGCCGGCAGGACGTTCGCCGCGCCTCAAGGGCGCGTCCGTACCGCTTCCGGGCCGGACCGAGAAATACGCGTCCGCCGCATCGCGCTCCAGCCGGTATTCCAGCAGCTCCAGCATATGCAGGCACAGCCGGGCGTTTTCTGCCGTCGTCTCCGCCGTTTCGGCCTCCTCCAGCAGCGGCTGCACAAGCCGGAGCAGTTCCTCTACATGCTTTGGTGGCGCAGTAGATTCCCCGGAAGTTTCGCCTATCCTGCTGCCCGCTTCACTATAGAGCGCATGCACGTCCGCCCCTTTAAACCAGAGGTAAACGGAAACGAACAACGCGTCCGCAAGCTCTTGACGGGCGAGATGCGTTCTGAATTTGTGCGTGAAATACCCTTTATACACGTCCGCTCTCTCCTCAAACACGGCTGAGGTACCGGGACGGTTGCGCCGGCAGATCTGTTCCAGCCGCAAGTCCTCGCAGAGGGCAAACAGCTCCATGCCGAGCCTGGAGAGCGGCGACTCCGCAACGGACTCCAGAAACACATCGGTTTCCCGCTTTCCTGAATACCACGCACTGCCGAGCGCGCGGAGATAGACGTCGCTTTTCATTCCGGCTTCCCGCTGCGCCGGTTTCCAGTCCCGCCAGAACTGGCTGACCGTCAGCAGCGCCTTACTTTCCTCATAATGGGAATGAAAAGCGAGCTGAAGCTCCAGATCCCCGTTCCGGGTAAAGGTCCGGGCCAGATCCACAAGCTGCATAAGCATAAAGGCTTCCAGCCGGTTATCGAGCAGATTCAGCTTCCCGACGAACATCGCTAAAAGAGCGTCTCCGCCACGTTGCGCACGGCGGCCCTTTCTCGTTCGTCTTCCAGCTTGGCGGCAATGGCCCGTTCCACGGCCCTCCGGGGCGGCATGAACGCGGCGAGATCGCACGCGTCCAGCAGGGCGCGGATGGACGCCGCTTCGTCGGACAGCTGACCCATCTGCACGAGAGCGAGCAAATCGGCGGACAGGGCCGCAAACGCTTCGAGAAGACGGGTGTCCCGCAGTTCCGTACGCTCCGTCAGCAGACGGAGGAGCGCTTCTCCTTGAAGATAAGGGACGTCGACGGCCACGAAACGATTTTTCAGCGCTTCGTTAAGCGGAACGGTCCCGATGTATCCTTCGTTAATCGCCGCAATGACGCGGAAATCTTCGTGAGCCGTGACCGTCTCGCCCGTAAACGGATTGGTCAGCGTTCTCCGGTGGTCGAGAACCCCGTTAATAAGCGGCAGCGTCTCGGGCTTCGCCATATTTACTTCATCTATGTAAAGGATATGCCCGGCTTTCATGGCGGTAATGACCGGCCCCGGCACAAATTCAATCGTCGTGCCTTCCCCGGACCGGCTCAGGGTCTTGAACCCGAGTAAAGCTTCCGCGTCGAGATCCGTGGAACAATTGACGCTGTGCATCGGCTGACCCGTCAGAAAAGACAAGTGCTCGGCCAGCTTCGTTTTGCCGGAACCCGTCGGTCCTTTCAGCAAAACGGGCTTGCCGAGCGCCAAAGCGATGATCGCGTCTGTGAGCACTTCGGGCTGTGCGGGGACGAACCCCGGTTTTCCGATTAAACGGAGCTGTTCCTCAGTTAGCGGCCCCGATTCAATCCGGCTGCGCAGTGTAAGGATTCGGTTTGTAATCTTATCAGGCAATTCCCATTGCCGCACCATAGCGGCAGGTGTCACATTCATCCGGCGTCTTCCTTCCCGTGTTGCGTTCTCTCTTTTTAACTATCTGTCAAAAGAGCAAGCGGTGTCAAGTTCCCAGCTCCTCGATAAGCGCAAACGGATAAAAATGCAAATCATTTCCGCAGGAAGGACAGCTCATATAGGAAGGGATGTCATTGAGCATCAGCGCCATTGCGTATGAAGACTCATAATTGACCGCCCGAATAATGTCATGGGGATGCACATACGCGCAAGAAGAAGATCCGCAAGTCGCGCGGACTTTATATGCGTTTGCCACTGCCGGCCTCTTTTCCGGAGGACGCAGGCGTTAAGCCTTGTCCTCCCCTTTTTTGCGGTTGAAATCCAGATTCAAAATGACCGTAAACCGGTCGGGCTTCGTCGGCACGATCGAGGCGATCTCGATATAAGAGGTGCCGAATTCATTCTCCGCCCGGTCCACGAGACTGTTCAGACTATCGCTCAGCGTTGCGCTCTCATCCAGTACGACTTCGGCGAAGTATTGTTTAATCATGCCCGTTCTCCGTTCCCGGCCTGCTCTTTTTCGTAAGCGATCAAGGTGATCGGTTCCCCTGTCTGTTCCTGCAATTTGCTTTCCAGACTGCGGATCTCTTCTATTAGTTCTTCTTTTCCGTTCAATTCGGCAAACGTGTATCCGTTCATCTTCATGTGTTAAGCCTCCTGTCGGATGTCTTCCCGTTGAATGTTTTCCGGCTTGAGCCGTACCGCTTCTTATTCTTCCCATGCCTGTTCTTTTTTAAAAGTTACCCCTTCCCGTTGCCGGGCTCCAATAAAAAAAGTATCCTCGCAAGGATGCCTCCGTATAATTTAGGTACTTCGACCCTTATTAGGATAATAAACCCTCATTATAATGTTAATTATCTGCAACTAATGTAAAAACTTAACGTAAATAAAGTGACCAACCGCCTGAATGGGTCCTTGCGTTTTCAGGTGACCTAATCCCGAAGAGGAGTGAGAATGATTTGAAGAAGAAACTAGCAGCAACCGCAATCGGCGCCGCCATGGTACTGAGTATGGGAACCGGAGTGTTGGCCGGGGCCAATCTACAGGAAATCAAAGCCTATCTGAACGGTTCCATTACGGTCAAATATAACGGTTCCCCTGTCCAACTACAGGATGAGCAGGGAGCTGTCGTGCTTCCGATCACGTATGACGGCAACACCTATCTGCCTGTCCGGAGCATTGCCAAAACCTTGAACGTAGCCGTCAATTACGACGGAGCAACCAACACGGTCCTGTTAGGCGAGCAAGCGGAAGGGGTCGCCCTGGCCAAGGACTTCGAAGATTCGTCCTATCACACGAAAGACCCCAATCTGACGACTTACGGCGGCAAAGATTACAAAGATGTCTACTTCGATAACGCGAAGTCAAGCCGCTCCAGCGGCTTCATGCTGTATCCCAAAGGCAAATACCAGAAGCTTGTGCTTCAGGTGGCGGCTACCGGTAATGATATCGAAAGATTTTTTGTGCAAGACAGCAAAAAAGACATCAAATTGAAAACAACGACGATCGCCATCCAAGAAGGCTTGAAGACCATCGAAGTCGATATTGCCGGTGTGGAAGAAATCTTCATCAACGCGGATATCAAGGGAGACGGCGGCATGTTCGTACCTCTCACCACTTCGTACTTTAAATAAATGCATTCCTAATACGTCTTCATCTCCTTGCGCATGGTGCAAGGAGATTTTTTACTTTCTGCAGATGGATCGGCTTCTTTGGCCGTTCACCTTTCTCCAGGCGGAGGAGAAGCAAAAAAGCGCCCTCGCAAGGACGCTTTCCGCAACACTTATTTTAAGTCATCCAGTTCGCGAAAAAGCTTTCTTACCGCCTCTTCGTCCACTTTTCCCGCCTGCTTCATTTTGAGCAGCCGTTCCGACACTTCCCGGGCAAAATGTTCATCCGCATCGGTATCCTCGACGTAACCGGGATCAAACCAGATGTAGAACCCTTCGGGACCGTTGCGCAGGAACGGCCGGTTCCAGGCGTCCGGATATTCGTACGGCTGTTCCGAGAACAGGATTCCGAGCACATCGTCGCTCTCCACGGGGAGCAACTGATGAAACTGCTCTTCTTCGCCCGTACCCGAAATCTGCCGGTGTTTGTATGCGTAATGCACGTAGTGCTCCCCGGTTTCCTTATCTTTGGACAAGGCGTACATGTCCAGCTCGCCCTGCTTCAAATCTTTGACCGTTTCTAGTCTTTCCTGCAGAAGATCCCCAGAAATTTTGCCGTGGGCCGAGAAAGATTCAGCTGACATCGAACTCTCTCCTTTCTTCCTGCAATGCGGGAGGCCGCTGTTGGTTCGGCACGTCATTTTGCTGCAGCAGTGTCCGGAGAGAACGGCGCGGGAGCTTCCATTTGAAGATTACGGAGAACATCCGGGACACGACTACGATCATGAACAAAATAATCAGACCGAGCGGATTCTGGGGCCAGCCGATGCCGATCAGAAAGCCGGCCAGCATGGCCCAGACCGCGTAGATTTCATCTCTTAAAACGAGAGGCTTGCGCCCGGCCAGGAGATCGCGGATAACCCCGCCGCCGATTCCCGTGAGTACGGCCGCAACGATCGAGGCGCTTACAGGAAGTCCCTGATTGGACGCGTAGAGCGCCCCCTGAATCGAGAAGGCCGCCAGACCGATGGCGTCGAAGAACGATTCCCAGGATTTCCACCGCTTGATCCAGGCCAGCGGAAATATAAAGACCAGCGTCATTGCGGCCAGCGCAATCGTGAACTGGAACCCCTGCTGCCAGAGCATCGTCACTTTCTCTCCGATCAGCAGGTTGCGGACCACCCCTCCGCCAAATGCGGTTACAAAGCCCAGGACATAAACGCCCAGGATATCATAATCTTCTTCCATTGCGACAATCGCGCCGCTGACGGCAAACGCGATCGTTCCGATTAAGCTTAACGCCATCCAATCCACTTTTCTGCAGCTCCCCCGGGTTAGTTAGATAAATCCCAGTCCAGTTCAACCTCTTTGCCGGTACGGGACGATTCGTAGATTGCATTGAGAATCAAGTTGTTCGTATAGCCCGACATGACGGATGTCATCGGCTCGCTTCCGGTCCGGATGCATTCCAGAAAATGCATGTTCATCAGGAGGCGCGGATCGGTCTGCTGCTCGGGCAGCTCAAGCTCCACGTCGATTTCTTTATCGAACATTTCCGCAAACAGTTTACCGTAGGAGCTTCCTCTCAAGGTGGCCCCGCCTTCCGTGCCGAGAAGATGAATATACGGCTGATTGTCGGTTTCGGTCAGTGCCGCCCAGCTCACGTCGAGCGTCAGCGTGCTCCCGTTGTCCATCTTGATCAGGGCTGTCGCCAAGTCTTCCACGTCATAGCTGCCGCTCCAGTTCGGTTTGCCCCAGCTGCCGATTCCGCGGCGTTTGGGACCGAATTCCGAATAGGTCGCGCCGAAGACGGAAACCGGACGGGGATTTCCCATCAACGAGAGAGACAAATCCAGCATATGGACGCCGATATCGATCAGCGGGCCGCCGCCCGATTTGGACATCTGGGTGAACCAGGTGCCCCAGCCCGGAATTCCTTTGCGGCGCAGCCAGCCGGTTTTGGCATGGTAGATGCTGCCCAGCTTGCCGCGCTGTACGAGCTCCTTCACCTGCATATTGAGCGGTTCCCAGCGGCGCTGGTGTGAAATCATCAGTACCTTGCCGCTTTCGCGTTCGGCCAGGACGATTTCCTTCGCGGCCTTAACATCGATGGCCATCGGCTTCTCCAGCAGGACGTGCTTGCCGGCCTGAAGCGCTTTTACCGCAAGGGGAGCGTGCCATTCGTTCGATACGGCGATAACCACTGCATCTATGTCGGGATCATGGATCAAATCTTCACCATTTCCGTAAACTTTAGAGATCTGATGTTCTTTGGCCCGCGCTTCGGCAAGCGGAAGAAACACGTCGGCAACCGCAGCTACCGTAACGCCCGGGGTTTCAAGCAGCCCTAGTATGTGCACGTTACCGATATTGCCCGCGCCGATGACGCCGATTCTGATCTCATCATTGAGTGCCATTGTGCAAAACCCTCCGATATCACGATAAAGTAAGTTCGGCTTTATTTTAACACAAATGGAGGACAGCATCAGCCTTCCGGCCATATTTTCAAAAGGATTTCTCCGAGCGGTTTTCGAAAGAATAAAACGCTGTCTTTTTTATGCGCGGACATATAAAGAACATTTTTTCCGTGATATACTAAAAAAGTGAAATATTTTAACTTCCATACGACTCATAAGCCCGTCCCCGAAATGCCCATCCTAACGGAAAGCAAGGAGGAATGACGACATGAACAGTTGGAAAAAGCACGGCCCAGGTCCCCGGCGGAGCAAGGGAAGGTTAGTTCAAACCCTTACGCTGATGATCCTGGTGACACTCCTCACTCACCTTTTGTCGGCCGTGCCCGCACTCGCGCAGGAAGATTTGACAGCCCCGTCCCCTCACTCCAAAGCAGCGGAGAAAAAACGCAAAGAAGCCGCCCTGAAAGGCCCTTCCATCCAGGTTGATCCCTCTTTTCCCTATTATCAGAACCGAACACCCGAAAGCATAGCCGACGAGCTTCTTCAGCGCGGGTACAAAACGGTCCATTATTTTGTCGTCAACGAAAATGATGTGAATCGCACCTTTATCGAAGCCCTCCAGGCAAAAGGCATCGGGGTATGGGCGCTCGTCCTCGGTAACGGGAGTTACTCTACGGCACGTTTTCCGGCGGATTGGCCTTCGTGGCAGATGGGGCTGCTTAAGCCTCTGAACGACGGGTATTACCGGTTCTCTCCCCACAGCCCGGCCTATGTCCAGTGGAAAAAGCAGGCGCTGGCTAAGCTCGTGCGCGATTATCCTTTCGACGGGATTGAGGTCGCCGAACCCTACTTTCCCGAATGGGACGGAATCAACCGAGGCGTGTACGGGGACGTCGGGCCGCTCGCGCAGAAAGCGTTCCGCGACAAAACGGGCCTGGAGATGCCCGATTTTACCAACGCCTCCTCGCCCCGTTATTATTTAACCGACATGGCGGCCTACCTGAAGTGGGTCGATTTCCGGGTTGAAGCCGTGAACGATTTCCTGAACGAACTGATGAACGGGAAAGGCGGAGTGCGGGAAGCCCGTCCGGGCATTCTGGTGGCGACCTGGTCTTTGGCTATAGACGCGGGTCCCGGTTCCTTTGACAAGCTGAGGGAATGGCAGGGCCTCGATGCAGCGGCCATGGTCGGCCGGGTCAAACCGGACATCCATTTCCTGCAAACCCACTGGCCCGACTGGCTTAAACCGCAGGAGAGTCTTCCTCCCGATTACGTGAAGCATTACAAGGTTTTTGCGGATAAAATCAAAGCGGAGCATCCGGATCTTCCGCTCGGGGTTCAGGCGGATATCGGCTCGGCCCTCTTGATGGTTAAGGACGGCGGGTGGGTGAGCGCTTTTTCCGATTCCGTCCGTTCACTCGGCTATTCCACCTGGACCGCGTACGAATACCATCTGGGCGGATATATGTACAAGGAAGCCCCCATCCCCGGCAAAGCGCAGCGGCTTTCACGCACGGAAGTAAAGATCCCTTTTCAGAAAAGAATCGACGAAGGCTCGGCGAAAGGCGAAGGAAACGTGACGGTTTCGGCAGGCGCGGAAAGCTTTACCCTTAATCCCGGGGAAATCTCGGTTGACGGCAGCAATCTGCTGATCCGCTCGGGCCACCTGCCCAAAAAAGAATTCCGGCTGACTTTGCGCGGTATTAAAGACACGCCTGGCTTTTGGTTCTATAACAAGACGCAAACGCCCAACGTAATCGGAGGGGATATTGTCGTGGATGTGCCCAAGCATTAGTCTTCGCGTGAATACCTGCTCCAATAAATGAAGCGAACAGCCTATTACGTTACGGGCTTCTTCCTGAATACGAAACATACAGAAAGGGGTAAAAAGCAGAAAAATCCCGTTCACGATTCGTGAATGCAGGATTTTTTTGCTTTCTAACGGATTTATTTACGCATGTTATCTGTTTATCCTGGCTCTAAAACTTGTACAGCCGGCCGTATTACTGCGGAAAATATTCGCGATGCAGCTCTTCCAGCTCCGCAATGGAACGCCTTGCCCACTCCTCCGTCTGATGCAGCATGTTCAGCTCGCGTTCGAGAGCCTGCTGGAGCGAAAGGGTGTAATCCGGAACATTCCCGTGGTAGGCATGGATGCTGGACAGCGGCATCAACGCAATTTCCTGATAGGCCAGCGCGCGGCGCTGGTGAAAGAAAGGGACATCCCCCTGCTGCGGATTATGAAGATCCCCTTGCGAAGGATGCTTAACGACCGCAAGAACCTGAACGGCTGCTTTTATATTGGACGGCGGTTCCACGATGCGGCCTATATACTCCCCTGTTTTGTAAGATGCTATGACCAGATCACCGACGGAAGCAGTGCTTTCGTTTCTATAGTTCATAAGTGGATGCTCCTCTCTGTTACGGAGTATTTTCCGGAAAATCCGACGATGCGACGATCCTCAAATGCTGCATACCCGTCAAATGACGAAGCTCGGCCAGCAAATAGTCGACCGATTTCACGGCGTAAATGAATCGTGCGGCAATTCCCTTCTCTACCACCACTATACAGGGGATGGACGAGATTTTCCACTTTTGCACGGACGCCCCCGCGTAATTCGCGTTGCAGGCTTTAAGGGGCAGTTCCGGCTCGATCGTCAGAGCCACGTCCAGCATTCGTCCGGCGACTTTGCAAGTTCCGCAAAACGGGGTATGAAAAAATACGGCGAACGACTGTTTTTCTAGGAGGGCCTGCTTGATTTGGTCATCGTTCCATTCCTGCATACCAATCTCCTTTCCATAAAAAGCCGTGTTCCGGCTGCAAAGCTCGGGAGTATCTAAGACTAAGAGGTTCCCTAAAGGGCAGAAGCCGGTCGCAAAAAAATGGGTCCCGACCCGTTTCAGGAAGCATGTTTGTCCCTGAGCACGGACAGCGACAACAGCGTATGTTCCAGCAGCCCTTCGAAGTCGTCGAGATGGCTTTCGTTGACCTTGCGGCCGAACTCAAGCAAAACCTCATTGTGCCAGCCTTCGTTTTCGGAGCCGAACACATAAGAAAGCGTCTGGGTGATGAGCGGCCTTCCGCTCCAGATGGATTCCAGAGACGATCCGACCGCGGGACAGTCCCGCGAGGGATCGCCGACAAGGAATCCGAATCTCACCGTAAGCGCACAACCCGGCTCGGCTCCTTTGCGGCTCAGCAGCTCCGCAGCCAAATCTTCCAGTTCAGCCGCCAGATGAAGCTCCGCCCACGGAGAAGCCGTGTTCTCTTCACCGCCGCGGAGGACAAAACGGATCCGGTAATGGCGGCCCAGGCTGGACAGATTCATGACGTCCGACCGGTTCGTAACCAGAATCCCCCCGGACAGATCCAAATCGTAGACAGCGCCTTCCAAAACGACTTTTAAATTCTCGTAAACCGTCGGATCAAACATACCGGGCAGCTCCTTTTCGATCAGTGTTTATTGCATTACGGTTGTGCGGCAGCGGCAAGCGGATAATCCGTCTGTTCCCGCATCTCCGGAGCGCAGCAAAGGCGCCCGGATGATAAACATCCAAGCGCCTCTTCTGTGTATCCCGTTCGCAAGCCTCTGCTGCTTTAAGCGTAATACTCTTCGCGCAGACGGCGCACATCTTCGTTTTCCAGATATTCATCGTAAGGCATCATCCGGTCAATCACGCCTTTAGGCGTAATTTCGATAATGCGGTTGGCAATCGTCTGAATGAACTGATGGTCATGGGACACGAACAGCATCGTGCCGTCAAAGTCGATCAGCCCGTTATTGAGAGCCGTAATGGATTCGAGATCCAAGTGGTTCGTCGGCTCGTCGAGAATAAGAACGTTGGCGCTTGCGAGCATCATTTTGGACAGCATGCAGCGCACTTTCTCGCCCCCGGACAGAACGCTCGCTTTCTTAAGCGCTTCTTCACCGGAGAAAAGCATCCGGCCCAGGAAGCCGCGGATAAACGATTCGTCCTGATCTTTGGAATATTGACGCAGCCAGTCGACGAGGTTCATATCCACACCCTCGAAGTACTGCGAGTTGTCTTTCGGGAAATAAGCCTGGGTTGTGGTGACGCCCCATGTGTAGGTGCCTTCATCCGCTTCCGTTTCGCCCATCAAAATCTGGAACAGGGTCGTTTTCGCATGTCCGTCGGGACCTACGAAAGCGATTTTGTCGCCTTTGTTCACGGTGATGGAAATATTATCGAGAATTTTCTGGCCCTCAACGGATTTGCTGACACTGTCAATCGCCAGAAGCTGCTTGCCCGCTTCCCGCTCCGGTTTGAAATTGATGAACGGATATTTGCGGTTGGACGGCTTGATGTCGTCCAGAGTAAGCTTCTCGAGCTGTTTCTTACGCGATGTCGCCTGCTTCGACTTGGAGGCGTTGGCGCTGAATCTCGCGATAAACGTTTCGAGTTCTTTACGCTTCTCTTCGGTTTTCTTGTTCTGCTCTCTGGCAAGCTTCAAAGCCAGTTGGCTGGATTCGTACCAGAAGTCGTAGTTGCCGACGTACATCTGAATTTTGCTGAAGTCGATGTCCGCGATATGCGTACAAACCTGGTTCAGGAAGTGACGGTCATGGGATACCACGATGACGGTGCCTTCGAATCTGGCCAGGAAGTTCTCCAGCCATTGGATCGATTCGAGATTCAAATGGTTGGTAGGCTCATCGAGCAGCAGAATATTCGGGCTGCCGAACAAGGCCTGCGCAAGAAGGACCCGGACTTTCTCGTTGCCGTCCAGATCTTTCATCTTCTGGTCGTGAAGCTCTTTCGGAATGCCGAGGCCGATCAGAAGCTCGGCCGCGTCGGACTCCGCCTGCCAGCCGTCAAGCTCGGCGAATTCGCCTTCAAGTTCGCCGGCACGGATACCGTCTTCTTCGGAGAAGTCCGATTTCGCGTAGAGAGCGTCTTTCTCTTCCATAATCTGAAAGAGGCGCGCATGGCCCATCATGACCGTTTTCAGAACATCGGTTTCATCGAATTCGTAGTGGTTCTGCTTCAGAACCGCCATACGCTCGCCCGGAGCGATATGAACGTCCCCTTTGTTGGGCTCGATTTCGCCGGACAAAATTTTCAGAAACGTGGATTTTCCCGCTCCGTTAGCGCCAATCAGGCCATAGCAGTTGCCGGGAGTAAATTTAATATTAACGTCTTCGAAAAGAGCGCGTTTGCCGTATCGAAGCGTTACATCCGTTACAGTGATCATAAGTGCGGTTAACCTGCCTTTTTGTAGAATCACGGCTTCTTCCAAGCCAATTCCTTTTAGTATACCATAAAAAAGGGCTCCCCGCTCGTAATTGCGGGAATGAGCTTACTTGCCGCGTTCGATTTCCTCCACGAGCTCCGAGAGGACGGTCCAGCGTTCCATCGCCTGCTCCAGCTCTTCACCGGCGGCGATCTCCTCGGCGTACAGCTCCTGTACGCGGCCGTAGTCGCTTCCGGCCTTCGCGATATCGCTCTTGATCCGCTCCAGCTTCTCTTCGAGCGCCGCGATGCGGTCTTCGATCGTATCCCATTCCTTCTGCTCGTTGAAGGAGAGTTTTTTCTTCTTCGCGCGTTCCCCGCCGGAGACCGCTCCGGTTGTGCCCGTGGATGGAGCCGATGATGCGGAGGCCTGGGTCCGGGCTTTTTCTTTGGCGTCGGGCTTAAGCTCGGAAGCTTCACGCTGCTGTTTGAGCTCCAGGTATTCGGAATACGTTCCGATATACGGTTCGATCTCTCCCTCGCCCGTAAACGAGAACAGATGGTCGGCGGTCCGGTCCAAGAAATAACGGTCATGGGATACCGTGATGACGGCCCCCGGAAACTGCTCCAGATAATCTTCCAGAATGGACAAGGTCTGAATATCCAGATCGTTCGTCGGCTCGTCGAGCAGCAGGACATTCGGCTCTCCCATCAGTGTACGCAGCAGATAGAGCCGGCGTTTCTCGCCCCCGGAAAGTTTCCCGATCGGCGTCCACTGGAGATTCGGCGGGAACAGGAATCTTTCCAGCATCTGCGCCGCCGTGATGCTCTCTCCGTCCTTCGTTCGGATGACCTCGGCCGCCTCCCGGACATACTCGATGACACGCTGCTTGTCATCCATCTCCACACTTTCTTGTGTGTAGTAGGCAAGCTTGACGGTGCTCCCCCGCTCGATTTCGCCGCTGTCCGGGCTAAGGCGTCCGGCAAGCATATTCAGCAGCGTCGATTTGCCGCTTCCGTTGCGGCCGATAATGCCGATCCGGTCGTCCGGCAGCACAATGTAGCTGAAATCATGGATGAGCTCACGGCCCTCGTAGCCTTTGCTCACCTGGTTGAGCTCGATGACTTTGCGGCCGAGGCGGCTGCCTGCCAGAGCCATATCGAGCTTTGCCGCAGGCCCGTCGACCTTGCGGTCGCGCAGCTCCTCCGCCCGTTCGACGCGGGCTTTCTGCTTCGTCGTGCGGGCTTTCGCGCCGCGGTGCAGCCAGGCAAGCTCTCTACGGAGCAGGTTGCGCCGCTTGTCTTCGCTGGAGGCTTCACGCTCCATGCGCTCGGCCTTTTTCTCCAGAAACGTCGTGTAATTGCCTTCATAGCTGTATATGCTGCCGCGATCGAGCTCCAGGATGCGGCTGGTCACGCGCTCCAGAAAATAGCGGTCGTGCGTGACGAGCAGCAGAGCGCCTTTCCATTTGCTTAGAAACTGCTCCAGCCAGTCCACCGTCTCGTTGTCGATGTGGTTGGTAGGCTCGTCGAGAATAAGCAGGTCGGCGGGCTGGATCAGTACGCGGGCCATCGCGACACGCTTCCGCTGGCCGCCGGACAGTTCGCCGACGGGCTTGCCGAATTCCGTGATGCCGAGCTTCGTCAGGACTGTCTTGGCCGTTGTGCCGGCCTCCCAAGCGTCCAGCTCGTCCATTCTCCCCTGCACCCGCATCAGCTTTTGCTGCGCTGCCTCGTCTTCGGGGCTGCTATCAAGAGCCGCGAGCGCCTGCTCGTAGTCGCGGAGCACTTTCATAAGCGGCGTTTCTCCATAGAAAACCTGCTCCAGAACCGTTGAACGTTCATCAAACTCCGGCTGTTGAGGCAAGTATTCCACTCTGAAATGATTGGAATGAACGATCGATCCGGAGTCCGGCGTTTCCAAACCGGCCAAAATTCTCAGCAGAGAAGACTTGCCGGTGCCGTTGACACCGATCAGACCGATCCGCTGTTTTTCCGAGATGGTAAACGATATGTCGTCGAAGAGAACTTTCTCTCCGTAAGTTTTTACTAGATGTTCGGCATGAATAATACTCATGAGTTCCTCCGTCCTTAAGCGCCGCGCCAAATGAATCCGGCTGCCCTCATGCCCGCCGTCGGGCGTAGGGATGAGACCAGCCGGATGTAGAATCGATTTCTTCGGATTTAAACCGGGCTGACCGGATTTTCCGGCTGTTCGGGGTCGCTCGCTGCCGCGGCCGGGTGCAGAATATATTGCAGCAGCAGAGAGGCCGTTCCCGCGATGGCGTCCACATGCGTGCGTTCCATGCCGTGGGAGGCATGAACGCCGGGGCCGATCAGCGCCGCACGGATGTTGCTGCCTCCGCGGAGCGCCGCCGAAGCGTCCGAACCATACTGCGGGTACACATCCACCACGTGGCGGATCCCGGAATGTTCCGCGAGGCGGATAAGCTGAGAGGTCATCGCGTAGTCGTAAGGGCCGCTGGAATCTTTTGCACAAATGGAGACGTCCTGCTCGGTGCAGGTCAGATCGTCCCCCATGGCTCCCATGTCGACGGCAAGGAGCTCATCAATGTCGGCCGGGATGTAGGAAGCCCCGTGGCCGACTTCCTCGTAAGTGGTCAATATGATTTTAACGGTACAGGCCGGTTCGATCAGCTCGTTCTTCAGAAGATCCATAAGAGCGAACAGCGCGGCCACGCTCGCTTTATCGTCGAGATGACGGGACTTGACATACCCGTTCTCCAGCATGCGGACCCGCGGCTCGAATGACACGAAATCCCCGACACGAATTCCCAGCTTCTGTACCTCTTCCTTGTTAAAAGCCAGTTCGTCCAGGCGAACTTCCATGTTCTCCTCGAGGCGCTTGTGGTCTCTCGCATCTGGAAAAACGTGAACCGAAGGCTTAGTCGTTAAAATGGTGCCTTCATAGCTGAGTCCCTGGCGCGTATGAACGCGGCAGTACTCGTTTTCGATGGCAGCCATCATAAAACCGCCCACCGACGTGAGGCGCAGACGCCCGTTGTCCTTGATGGACCGCACCATCGCCCCGAGCGTATCCACATGAGCCGAGAGCCCGATCGTGTAATCGCTCCGTTTGCCCGGAATCGTAATGATGCCGCAGCCTTTATTCGTCAGTTCCAGCTTGTAGCCCAGCTTCTCGGCTTCCGCCTTCACTTTATCCATAATGTGGTGGGTGTATCCGCTCGGGCTTGGCGTTTGCAAAAGCATGTCCAGCACTTCCAGCAGATACGTTCTGTTTACTTGCTCCATAAACTCAACCTCTCCTTTTCCATCCCGGTACGAGTAGTGTCGCTCTGCAAACGAAACCGTTCAAAGGTAAAGCTCTCCGCCTGACCGGCGGCCGGTTTCCGTTTCTGAGCGCTATGTAAAGGCTTGCTTCTACTTAATACCCCGAAAATCCCTCTATCATCAACCCTAAATGTCGCACATCCGCCGGATTCTATCTGTCCGGACGGTTTTGCCGAAAAAATTAACCGGTGAACTTCCTTTTAAAGATCTCACTTATTTACAATCTTGCAAATTCCCATAAAAAAGACTGTAAATTCCGGAATTTTACGCCAATTTGGCATGCCTTCAAAAGCGTTCTCTTACTGGTGATACTACACTGTTTCCCCGTTGTTTTCAAACGATAAACCCGTTTCCGGAAAAACAATCCGGCCGCGGCTGGAAAACTTTGTCCCGTGAAATCTAGCAAATCGCATGCTAGGATTAAAAGGCTTCTTCCGGGAGAGAGTGCAGAGCAGCGCATCATGCAGGCTCCTCTTCTCAGACAGAAAGCAAAAAAAAACAAGGCCGAAGCTTCTCCGGAAGCACGGGGGAACCCATTTTTGGGGTGAAGCCATGATGCTCATGGCCGGGTGATTGCTCTTTGACCCGAATCCGTCAGCTAACCTCGCAGGCCGAAAAAAGGAGAGATTTTACTTTGAAATCTATCAAAAAAGCAACTCTCGTTGGTGTTTTTGCTCTTACGTCCGTTTTCGGAGCAGGCGCCGCATCCGCATCCGCCGAGCCGTGCAACGTTTCCGGCGGGGACACACTCGCGACCCTTTCGAACAAATACGGCATTGATCTCGCCTCTCTTCTTACATCGAATCCGCAGTTGAAAAATTCGAATTTCATTTGGAAAGGCATGCAGATCGTCGTACCGGCAGCGCCTCCCGCTGCGGAAAAACCGTCTGCCGAGGCACCGGCCGCGCCAACCGCGCCCGAAAAGAAACCGGAAGCCCAGAAACCTTCTGCACCACCGGCAAAACCGAGCAAGCCCGCTCCGGAAACTCAGGCACCCGTAAACACGCCGAAACCGACAACCAAGCCGTCCGCACCTGTCGCGACTCCGGCACCGAAACCGGCTGAAAAACCGGCCGCTTCCCAATCGGAATTCGCGGATCAGGTCGTAACGCTGGTGAACCAAGAACGTGCCAAAGCGGGATTAAAACCGCTCGCTTCCGACAGCGCGCTTGCCGCGATGGCATTGGACAAAGCGAAGGATATGTATACAAACAACTATTTCGATCACAACTCTCCGACGTACGGATCTCCATTTGATATGATGAAATCTTATGGCATCTCCTATACGTATGCAGGCGAAAACATCGCCAAAGGACAGCGCACTCCTCAAGATGTGATGAACTCGTGGATGAACAGCCAGGGTCACCGTGAAAACATTTTGAGCCCGAACTTTACGAAAATCGGAGTCGCTTACTATAACGGCGAATGGGTTCAAGAGTTTATCGCGAACTAATTCGATTTTGCAAATGCACGAATGCGAATATACAATTTAAGGCTATAATTTGATCCTACAATTCAATCTAATGCAGCTTTGAAAAGCGGCCCGTTCCTGACCCGGAACCGGCCGCTTTTTTTGCGAAAAAACTGGGGGCTAGGGGCCTAGTGCTCCGGGTAGAAGTAAGGAGTCATAATACAGAAGGCGTGGGGGAAACTAAGTGGGACGATTGCTGGACGATTTATTGAAGTAAGGCATCGGGTAATCCTTCGGCAACCTTAAGATAAGGGAATTCTACAGTAGAGCTTTATGCTGTTGTGATACTTCAGATGGCGTTGCAGTGGCATTGCGCTAGTCGGAAAGAGGCTTCCGGCGTTGAATGACATCGGTACGTAGGAATCCGCTCACCTAGAGATGATGGCAGCCATGACTTTCACATCGAGTGTTTTGCCGGCGGCTGCACCATAAAAAGAACCTGCCGCGAAAAACGGCAAGTTCTTACGAGTGTTACCTGATTTTTTTCGAATAGATTAGCTTTCAAAGTCTACGCAGGGAGCGACGCCGTCTTTGGCTTCGCCCATATAGGCGAGCACATCCTGGTGGACGGGGTGCACATTATAAGCTTTGAGATCTTCAAGCGAGTTAAACTTCGTAATCAAAGCCAAGTCATAAGAACGTTCGGAATGGATCACATCCGCGCCCACTTCGATATGCAGCAGTTCGGAAATTTTGCCTTCCATGTTCTGCAGCTTGGCTCTTGCTTGTTCGACGGACTCCGGGCTGCGGTCTTTAAGCTTGAAAAACACGACATGTGTAATCATTGGACATTCTCCTCTTTCCCGTTTCTTCAATAACCCGTCCCATTATACCATTATCGTTCCACGACAGGAACCGGTCAGCCGAATCGGAAGGTAAATTCGGTGTGAATGATCCGCACCACATCCCCGTCTTTCAAAGCGACCATTTGATAAGGAACGAGCATCCCGTCGTTTAGAAACGTACCGTTTCGCGAACCGAGGTCTTTGACCGCATAACCTTCAGGTGTCCGCAAAAATTGCGCGTGAATCCGCGAGATTCCGAGTACATCTTCGATATAGTCGGCATCTCCTACCCCTCGCCCGATAATAAAAGAATCCGCGTCGAGCAGAATCGTTTCCTTCCGGCCTTCCCGCATCACTTGGAGCACGGGATGGCGGAACTTCGCATGCGGCGGGGCTGACTCAGCGCCGAGATAAACGGTTTCATCCGCGTTGTTCACCGCTGATAGCGGCGGAGCCAGAAGCGTCGTACGTTCGCCCAGTCCGGCGTAGTACTGCTCGAGCGACACCGGCTCCTGTTCCGCCGCAGGCGGATACGGGCTGCTGCCGGAGGGTGCCGCTTCTTTCAACTGGCTGCTGCGTCGGCCCGGAAGGCCGATTGCCAGCAGTACGTAAGCGGCATCTAGCACCAGCAGCGTCGCTCCGCTGCTGATGTACAGCAGCGGGGGCCCGGGCGCGCTGAAATAAGCGTTCCAGATCATCCCGATGATCAGGAATGCGCCTCCCAGCGCGAGGATTTTGCCGCGGGACCCGGGAAGCGGTCCCGCGGAGGCAGCCGCTCCGGCGAGCGCGGCTTGCGGCTGCGGCGCGGCGTGAGGCGGCGGCGGGTGCCCTGCCGCCTGCATGCCGGAGCCGGTCTGCCGCCGGCTGAGCGGCACAGCCGCAGCAGGCTGCGGCGCGGTTTGCGCAACAACCGCAGCAGGTTGGGTTTGCGCCGCAGCGATTGGAGCTGCAGTTGGCGGTGAGGCGGTACGCGGAGCTGTCGTACGGAGAACAGTCTCTCCGGTGCCGGTGGGATTTACCTCAGCGCTCGCGGAAAAGCGGGTTCCGGCTCCGGAAGCGGCTGCGGATGAACCTACTGCAAAGGATGCCGGAGTCAAATCGGGACCCGCATCGGAAGCGGCCTTGTTCGGCGAGACCGGATGCGCATAGCTCAAAGCGGCAGAAGCAGAAGCCGTATGGTTTCCTTCGACAGGCACAGGATAATCGGAGCCGTCCGCAGTAATTTGTTGACGTCTTCGGATAAACTTCTCTGCTGCACCCCGCGGCTTGGGATCTGTAATGCTTTCACCCACAAGCTTATGAGGCGACCCAATCCTGTCTTGGGACATGTGTGCGCTCTCTCTTCGCAAAAGCCCCTCATCAACATCGTTACTCTCTCTGTGAAGCTGTAGCGGTTCCGTTACAGGAATATCTTGCGCTCGCTTCTGCAAAACAGAAAACGCATAAACGCTCCGCTCACAGAAACGTGCAGGGTCCTGCATTTCCGAGTCCGGTACGGTTGAAGTTCGAACAATCGAGTCCGACTCCACACCTCCTTTCCCGCTGTTTTCCTCAATACTTAGCCAGTTCCCACTTATTTCCAGATAGATTTGCCTTTTAAATTCTCGAACGGAGAAGTTTTCATGCTCACAGTACTTGGCAAGTCTCTCGAGACTTCCACGCTCTTTCGCTTTAAGCCGACTGCCCAAGTCTCGAACAAGCGCACTCCACATAACGGAGGCAGATCCAACCGGAATTTCCTTTATAGGGAGGCACAGCAGCGAGACGTCTGCCCAGCCACTTTCGATATATATGTAATTTTTATCCACAACAAACTGGGCCTCATTTAGCATAAAATTGCCGCTATCGCTTACACAAGCCGCCGCTTCGTGCAGTAGTTGAAGACATCCGGCGGGATCTGGACTGCGCTCTTTAAGGATAGCTGCCAGAGACCGTCTTGAAGCCAGGTTATAGAGCAGCCTGACATGACTATCGATCTCTTCCACTTTCAAAGGCAGTACCCGCGGAATAGGGTTTTCTGCAAGCATCTTAAGCTGCACGGGCATTAGGCGTTCAATGCTCAGCTCTTCTTCCATGCCCACTTCCAGCCATCTGCCTTGCGTCAATCGTATGCTTGCCCTCAATCCGAATATTTCCATAGCTTCATCCTTTCGCATCTCTGACGGGCTTCTGTTAAAAAGCGAGGCTTCCGTACCAGTAAGCAGCCAGAACCCCCGGCAGTACCGCATACATAAAAGGAAACCGCAGTTGATCACTTTGTTTCAAGCTTTTCCAGAACGACAAATCTTTAAGAAACAAACATAGGGCCAATCCGCCGAACAAGCGCCCGAGCCGTTTGACTCCTTCTTTTCTCGCAAGAAGCAAACACAAGCCGATCGCTCCCGCGAATAATAAAGAATAAAGCGCGCACGTAAAAACATAGACCCCGCCCGTTAAAGCTCCAATCGCCCCGAACAGCTTAACGTCCCCCGCACCGATCGCCCCTGCCGCATACAAAATAAAAAGCGCAATAAAACCGGTCGTGCAGCCCGCCAAAGAAAAAACAAGTCCGCTCCAGCCATTTGTAAGAAGATGGTACATCATTCCGGTACCGGCACCTGCGGCAGTCAAGACATTCGGAATAATCGATTTTCGTACATCGGTTACAAACGCGGCCAGAATAAGAAGAGAAAGCAGCAGCTCCTCCATAGTGATGTCTCCTTTTACGCGCCCAGCCAGACCCGCTCCAGCGCTTTCTTTTTCAAAACAAGCGTACGGTTGAAGAAAGGAACGGCAAGAGGGAAATCATAGGTAACTTCGAAACCGAGATAAGCCCGTTCCCGGTTCGTTAAACTGGGTAGTGTCACCCCGCCGATGCGGAACCGGTCCTTCTTCAGAATCCGTTTGTCCGCAAAACTGTACACAACCGGCTTCATGGCATCACGGAGTGCCGAACTTGCCGCTTCCTTTACCCCATCCGCACCGCTTTCACCCGCTTGGCGAACCCATGCCAAAAGTCCGACTACGGGATCCGGGATGTAGGCTTCAACCGAGTCGATAAATTCTCCCGCTTGCGCGGCTTGTTCTCTTAAGTTTTGAAGAGTATCGACTACATTCTGAGCCCCTGATGCGAGAGCCGTCTGGTCGAATGATTGTTCACCCTGTCTGTACAGTACCTCCGCCGGATAAAGCCCCGCGGCCAAAACCTTCGTAGATTCACTTACCGCAGACCGCAGCGCCATATCAGCTACCGCTATCTGGATGCATACGATAAGGGCGACGATAAAACCGACGAACATGGGCAGAATAAGCGCCGCTTCCAGCACCATTCCCCCTTGCTCGCTTTTTCTAAACATGCGCATACGCATCGCTCCCGTCCTGTTCGGTTCGCGTGTTATCTAATACGCCAAATCCGCACGACTGATAAAGCGGCACCTGTTTTCTCTTACTTCGCAGGAAGAAATGCCCGTCCCGTTCATCAGTTTCATTAATCCCGGCAAAAACCATAAGGATACGGAGGATTCAGCGGACCCCTGTATGTAAGTTACAGCGTGATCCAACGTCCGCTCTGTATTCAGTTCGATCAAGGATTGAAGGCGCGCCAACAGGTTCGTGTCAGAGCTGTGCAGGAGAAGAAAGATCCTCAAATAGTCTTTATAAGTGAAAGTAAACAAAGGGTTCGTCAGTTTGCTTGATATCGGAACTGCTTTTCCTTCGGTTAAGCTGTCCATATCCGCCAGAGCTTTGACGGCTGCCTCGGCAGCACTGGCCAGCAGTACCAGCAGCGGAGAACCTGCCTGAAGCAGTTCGTTTTTCGGATCCATCAATTCTTCCACCGTCCGGACTGCAAAACGGAAAGCAAACATTTCACCATAAGCCGATGACATGTTTTTGGCACAAGAATTGAATCCGTACAATAAATACTCGACTTCTTGGCCTGGAAGCTTATGGCCTGACGGCTCGGACAACGCGTGAAGCGGCTTTGGCTGCCCCGATCCGTCCAATTCCCGCCCGTAGGTTCTATAGTTAAACTGAGACAAGGCATACTCGTTTACGAAAAGCTCATTGCGGATACTTTCCCCCGTTTGGCCAAGCCGCTCCAGCAAACTCATGGCATGCTGAATTTCCGTGTCGGGCTTGCCCTCCAGATCGTACACCGGGCTGCCACCGGCATTCGAAGGATTCTCGTTTAGAGTCATGTATTTTCGGTATAACCCGTCTTCCCCTTTCCCCTCCAAAGTCTCGTAGAAAGTCGAAACCGGTCCAGCCGTCTGATCCGTGCCGCAGTCTCCCATCGCCTGCTTGGCCCGATCCAACACCGCTTGTATTTTCGAGCGCTGCTTTTCTTTTTCTTTACGGATCGTTTCGTTCTGCTCGGTTCGCTCCGTTTCAATGACAAGCTGTTTTTGGTAGGTTTCATCCATTTGGGCCTGGTAGGCATCGTTTGCGGCGTGTATCTTCTGAGCGTTGGCGTTCGTGAATAGATTAGTGCTTCCGATGCCGCTGCGAAAACCGCTGAACAATGCCGCACTTGAAGCGATTCCTGTCTGATAGGTACGGAAATCGTCTTCACTAAGAATTTTCAAGCTTTTGAACGCTTCGAAGGCTTTAAGTTCATTGCCCGTAGCGGATGATACGCGTTTTAGCTCCGTGTTTAACTCATCGTTTGCTTTCTTCGCTTCACCGAGCAGCTCTTGAACGGATTTTTGCAGATTTTGCACTTTCTCGTCGTCACTGACGATTTCAAGCTTGGTTGCCGCCAGAAGGGCGGTGTATTTCACAATATTTTCAAGCAGCGTCTTCAGATCGGAAAGCCTGCTTTGCAGTTCAGTCAACTGGTCCTGAAGCGAACGTATGCGGTCCATCATCCCTTGAAGGGCTGCGGCCGCTTCCGGTCCTGCTGCGGCAGCAGCTGCAAGGGAGCTGTTCAAACTTGAAATGGAGTCCGAGAGCGAGCGGATTTGTTCTTCCAAGGTTTTGATTTGCAACCTTACCCCGTCCGCGGTGTTTAAGCCGATCAGCTCCGAAAGGCGGTTCAGCTCGGTTATTCGTGCCCGATAATTATGGTGCCGGCCATTCAGCTCTTCCTTCAGCTTGACCGTTTCCGCCCATGCCCGATCGAGCGATTCTTCCCGTTTGGCAAGCAGTTTTTCGATTTTCTCCGCTTCTTTGGCGTATGCGGAGCCGTTTGCCAGCGTTTTGACCGCACCGGGTTTTTGAAGCTTATCCGTTATCTCCAGCACGAATTCGATCGGCGCGGTGTATTTCATATGTTCAAGGATTTGTTCTTTAAACACCGGATGATTGGCAAGCGTGTATAGCGAGGTCAGTGACGCGCGCCCCTCTTCCGGCTTTGTATCCAGCATTTTATAAAAACTACCGCTTGAACTCCCGGAAAGATTTTCTTTGTATATCGTGCTGAAAAGGGATTCCGAACTTTCCGGCTCTCCGGTAAGTCCGAACAGCCCGTATTTTTGAAGCTCCGTATCAAATGCCGAAAGAACGGAACGGACCGCGGCCCTTGCAGCCGTATCCGCTTCTCTTTCAGCGGCCTTTACCCGTGCAAAATCGATCAGAACCGCTTGCAGAAAAAAGATAGGGACGAGAATAATGATCAAATAAATGGAAACGGTACCCGTCTCGGAGTTATAGAAGCTTCTCAAAACACGCTCCTTTCCGGGCAGCCGAAGCCGCCCTTGATTTATTCATGCAAAATGACGGAGATGCCGTTCTGAGCCAGCTCCCGCTGGATAGCTTGTGAAGGCGCCTTTCCCGACTTGGTTTTGAAAAAGTGCCACACGATCCCTTTAACCTGTGTCCCCTCCTTTTTCAGAAGAACGTCTTTACGCATTTGTTCCTTAAGGTTCTTCTCATTGAACGTGTAGAAAGCAAGATGTGCCGTACCGCTTGCATCTAAAGCGTCAATCGTTCTTTTATCTCCCTCCGGGGTAATCACCTCCGTTTTCCGTCCGCTGACCAGTTTCCGGATATAAGCGCTTGCCTGCGCTTCGCTCGTGATGACGCTTGTCGGAGGGATAGCCTCGGGTGCGGGCTCGGTCAGCACTTCTCTGGCCTTTGAGGCGGTTATGCGGTTCTTTATCGCCGGGATGTAGCTGCGGGTCAGATCAACAGTCCGGATCAGTTCCACGGGGTCCACTACGTGGGAAATGCCTTGACCCGTCACTTGATCGCGTATGACGTTCCCGGGCATAAAAGAACGCGTGCGGAAAGGCTCTACCAGCTCGGCCGAAACTTTCCGTTCCCATATGTGATTCACGTAAGACATCGAGCCATGCACCCCCGGCGGAAGGAGAGCGGCCGCACGCGAAAGTTTACCCGCAGGACCGCTTCCATCAGATGTGCCCGGAACTTGGAAAACCGAAGTTTTTCCGCTGTAGCCGAAAATGCCGAGGATGCCGTCCTGCGTCAAACGCCAGTACAACCCGTCACCGGCTCCCGGTGTAAAAGCTCCTGTCGCCGGATCTTTGCGGCTGTTGTTCCACGAAAACGCGGCTCGTTCGGAAGCGACGCCGGCTTGCTGCTGCAGGGCGACCCGATTGTACACAAACATGCCGAAAATGATAAGGGTTAAAGTAATTAAGATTACTACCGGAAACAGCAAAGTCCCTTCCAGGGTAAAATTACCGGATTGGGAACGGAACAAGCGAATCTGGACCCCGTATTTCCGTATTTCCGTGAACATCCAACTACGGCGCTTTAATGGCATCATCGCTTTTGGAATTGTTAAATTCCGTGTCCGCTTTACCAATCAGCTCGTTGAACCATTTTATAATCCACTTCCGGAATATAACGGCTACGGCTATGAGTACGGCGACGATGAGCAAAATTTCAAGCGTTCCCAGCCCTTCTTCGTCGTTCCAGAAACGAATCATGGACATCTGTAATCGGCTTTTCATTGTTTATGACCTCCCAAAAAGTGTGGATCGGTTTATCCGTCAGCCGTTTATGGACAGGACGGCCGGCGAAGCAACGATAATCATGACAACCAGAAAAATAGCAACCATGGGGAACACCAGCTTTGAGGAAGCCTCCTCGCCCAGCTTGCGGGACTCCGCCTTGCGGCGGTCCCATAATTCCTTCGCGAGCGAACGCAGAGCGACCAGAAAATCTTCTCCTCCCCTCCGGTAATTCAGCAAAATCGTCGTTGTGAACAGTGCCATTTCCTGCATGGCGCACCGTTTGCTCAAATCTTCGAGCACCTTGGGAAGCGAAACATTCATTTCCAGCTCACGCACCGCTTGCCCAAACTCGGCATGGAGCGGGGATGCCGCCACCCGCGATATATCCACACTGCGGATAAGCGCCTTCTGGACGGTTTCACCGGCATTAATGAGCAGAATCATCTTACTCAGCACTTCCGGAAGCTCCAGAACAATCCGGCGTTTTCGCAGCCTGATTTGCTGATCGAGCTGTCTCAGCATGAGCAGAGGAGTCAAACCGGCGCCCAGCAGACCCAGAAGAGCGACAGCGGGGTCTCCGCCTCCCGCAATTCCCAGCAGGCCGCTTAGCAGCAGAACGAGCAGTGCGGTCAGAAGCATGTCCCCCATCACAAGCTTGGCCATGACCAACGTATCCTTATGACCGTAAAGCGAACGGATTCGCTGCATAATCCGGACGCCCGCATCCGGGAAACGCTCCATGGTTTTGAACCGTTCTACCGCATACAGACCTGCGGGAGCCAGCTTTTTCATATGCAGCGTACAGGGATAGTCCGTCCTCACATCTTTAAAACGCCTGGAACCCAAGACGGACAAAAGCAGCAGCATCAAAAACGAACCCATACTTAAACACAGCAGTACATGCATGTCGTCACACCTTTATGTCCATAATCTTGCCGGTCAGCCACAAGCAGCCTCCCAGAGCAAGCAGCCCTCCCGTCATAATGAGCGGTCCCGCCCCGCTGTACAGCGGGGCCATATAGTCGGGGGAGCTGAAACTGAGTACAGCGACCATACAAACGGGAGCGGCAAGGAGAACGCGCGATTCCAGTTTTTTCTGGGCCACCATAACCGAAATGTCCTGCTCAATGTCCAGCTTATCTCCGATAATGCCGGCAGTTCGGCGGATGACCTCCACCAGGTTGCCGCCCGTTCTCTTGCAGGTCGTGAATACATCGGAAAAATTCGTAATATCGTCGCACTGTGCCCGTACCGCAAAATCCGTAATGGCATGTTCAATCGGTTCCCCGTTGTCTAGCCGCCTTATGATGATTTCGAATTCCCGGACAATCAGGCAGTTCGGATCGGGATAGAGCAGCTGAAGATCTTTCCATGCTTCGCGGAATGAATTTTCTACGGATCTTCCGGCTGTAAGAGACGTGGACATGCAGTAAAGAGCCTGCTTGAACTGAAGGATCAATTTCGCCTTCCGCCCGGTTATCAGCCATACTTTGCGGAAGCGGGGAACCAGCAAGCCGAGCAGCGCGCAAAGCAAAGCAAGCAGAGGCTCCTTGTAAAAAATGTACGCGATCCCCGCAAAAACCAGTCCGGATAAGCCCGACGTCAACAGCATTTCCCGGCCCGTCATCCGGTAGCTGCCGTAATCCGTAAGGCCCGCGGGAGCAGGGCGTGCCGCCGTTTTCCTTTCAGGAGGGGGCTCTTCTTTCGGAGACTGCTGCCTACTCCCTTCATGCCCGCCATTATCGCCTCCCTTCGCCAATTTCCGCCGTTTTCTTCTATCCTGCGTCAATAAAACAAGCCAGAGAATCAACCCGGCGAGACAGGCCGCAACCGGAAGCATCATGACGCCGCCTCCTTCTCACGGGCGATCCAGTCCGGAAGCTCCACTCCAGCCATGTGGCATTTCCAGCCGTGAACGAGCGGATTCCCCGTATAGATCAGCTTCCCTTTCACTCTGCAGTTCTCATCCTCCCCTTGGTCTTCAAACCGGAACAACGGGTTCAACAGGATTTCGCCATTGGTTAGTCCAGCCAGCTCGCTGATCTCAACAACCTTACGGGAGCCGTCCCTCATCCGGGACAAATGAACCATGAGATCTATGGCTGACGAGATTTGCTTGCGGACTACCTCCACCGGAAGTTCCGCCGCGCTGAGCACCATCATTTCCAGACGACTCAGCATGTCGGCGGTTGAGTTACTATGCCCGCTTGAGAAACTTCCGTCATGTCCGGTATTCATGGCCGCCAGCATATCCAGCGCCTCAGCTCCGCGTACTTCCCCGACGATAATCCGGTTCGGTCGCATCCTGAGAGAAGATCGGATCAGATCCCGGATGCCGATTCCGCCCTTCCCCTCCGTGTTCGCGTTACGCGTTTCCAGGCTCACCAGATTAGGAACCGTGCGGATCTGCAGTTCGGCCGAATCCTCAATCGTGATAATCCGCTCGTCCGCCGGTATTCCCTGGGACAGAGCGTTAAGAAAAGTCGTCTTGCCGGAACCGGTGCCGCCTCCGATAAAAATGTTGTATTTCGCTTTCACAAAAACGCCGAGCAGCTCCGCTGCCTCCTGCGTCAACGCTCCTACGGCAATCAGATCGCTCATGGTCAACGGTTGTGCCGGAAACTTACGGATCGTCATCGTCGGGCCTTGAAGCGCCACAGGGGGGAGCACCACATTGACACGGGAACCGTCCTGCAGTCTGGCGTCTACGATCGGCGACATTTCATTCACGGTCCGGTTCACTTTGGCGACGATGGCCTGGATAATGTCCTCCAGTTTCTCCCGGCTCTCGAACCGGGCTTCGTTCCGGCTGACCCGCCCGTCACGTTCGATAAAAATATCCCGGTGGCTGTTGATCATAATTTCCGTTACGGACGCATCGTCGATTAAGGGCTGTAAAATATCAAGACCGCGATAGGAGTGGAAAATCCGCTGCACCATCTCCCACTTTTCTCCTGCCGTCAGTCGTCCGTCCCCTGTTTCTCGGAGCACCACCTCCTCGATCAATTCCATCAATTCTTCGTCCGAAGTGGACTGGGTCGGATCCAGACGGGCGTTGACGGCTTCCTTGAACGTACGAACCCATTCTTCATTCACAACGCCTCAGCCCCCTCGGAAAACCTGCGCAGCATATGACCGACTTGCGCGGCAAAAACAGGCTCGCCGAGCCAGTCGGCGGGGTCCGAAACACTCTTCCAGGCAGGAATATAAGGAAGCGTTTCGAATATCGCAACGTCATATTCCTTCGCCAAGCCAAAATCCTCTCCCGTATATTTGTTCAAAACAAATAAGCTCTTGCTTGTGCAGGATTCCAAGGACCGCATGGACCCCATGGCCTCCCGGACTTTGCGGGTTTTGTACAAAGCGTGCGCATCTTGCGTAACCAGCCATACGACGATATCGCTGGCCTGCAAGGCGCCTAAGGTCCTCGGCTGGACGGCACTGTCCAGATCGAGCAGCAGGACGTCACAAATCCCGCTGTCGGCTATGCGCCGGACCAACCCGCTCACGTCCTCCGCCTGCAATTCGTCCGCTTCCCGGATGTTCGGCAGAGGAGCCAAATAATCGAAGCCGTAAGCGGGATGACGGCATTGAAGCAGATCCGCATAGTCCGCAGTCCGGTCCGGGGACTTCCTCCACGCATAAAGAAGCCGCGAAAAGGAATCCGGAGGGCCGTCCTTCATCAGCAGTGCGGAAGAACTCACCGCTTCCAGAGACACATACAGAACCTTCTTTCCCTGTGCGGCGAGCTGCGCCGCCATATTCAGCGCAAGAACGCTTTTGCCGCTTCCGCCGAAAGCCGAATATACGGCGAGAACGCTCGTACGGCCGCTTCGGAATCCGGTCCTCCCGAGTCCGGGACCGCCGATTTGTTCGGCCGCGCGCAGCAGCAAATCTCTGAGCATCGTTCGAAACGGCTGATACCGGTATATCCGGTTCCCGGCCGGCAAATCCGCGCGTTCCGGGGTCTCCGACAAACGGTAAACAAGGCCGTTATGTCCCTCGCCGAGCCAACGGATGATCTCTTCATCCGCAATGGTTTCCGCATGAAGGATCAGCAGGGGCTCCCTTCTGTTTTGCTCCACAAACGTTCCGGCGTGCTCGCAATGGATAACCGACCGGATATCCAGCCGGTCACGGTACTCCCCTTCCCGGATAAACCGCTCCATTGCGGACGCGAATTCCTTGTCAGGGCCGATCAAGATCAGCAGCCTTTTCATCTTTCAGCCTCCTTACCAGCCAGTCCATTGTGCGATCCCGCCAAGTATGAGCACCGCGCCGGACACGCCTGCGGCAAGCGCGATGCGCCATTTGGTTTGCCGTGTCATCGTTCACCTCGCTTAGTACCGGAAATGAACACAAAAAAGCACCACTGACAGGAAGAAACGTGTTCTTCCACATCAGCGGTGCTTCCGCTTTTGTGCATCCGGTTGTTTAATTACCGCTAATTATACCATAATTACCCAGATGGTCAACGATTATTTTTCATTTTTTACAGGCATACCTGTCCCGCATTCCCATATACCTATACTAATGGACAAACAATCCGGGAGGGGGTGCCTTTTTGTTCTACCCATTTATGCTGGCCGCCGTTGTCACGTACGGACTCCTTCTCTTGTCCGCCGCTCTTTTTCCTGCCGATATTCGGTGGTATTCTTCCGTCAAAAAACCGGCATGGGCTCCTTCCGGACAACTGATCGTCAGCGCAAGAGGCTTTATGCACGCGTGTATGGCCGCATCCGTCGCACTCGTCTACGTAAAAACGGGCGGATTTCAAAATGTGGGGATCGCCTGGATTTTCGTTGTGATCCTCCATTATTTAGCCGGCCAGGCTTATGGCTTTTTTCTTTTCAAAGCAAAAAGTTTCGGGCTGGCTTTGGCAGACAGCATGATCGCCTCCCTTACGGGCTGGTGGATGCTAATTCTGACCGCGCCGCTATCGAAAGAAGCCGCCTGGCTGCTCCTGCCTTATCTGGCCTGGAGCTGCCTGACGACTCTTTTTACGTGGATCATACGAATGATGAACACCGAATGACTCCGGCAGGGTTATTTTTTGACAAAATAAAGCGTAAGCTCTTCGCGGTTGTGAAACAATTGTTTCGCCTGCCGCAATTCCAACTGCCCTTCAAAATCCTGCTTCAGCTCTTTCACCGTCTGAAAGGGTTTTTTGTGCATCAGTTTCGCCGTAATGATCGCCGTACCCCCGCTTCGCAGCGCAGGAAGGAGATCGAGGATCAGCCGGCTCATCTGCCGCGGGCTCCAGCTCATATCGCAGACGAGCAGATCGAACTCGTCCTGGCGCAGCTTCACGTCCGAGGCATTCTTGCCGTGATACGTAAGCCGCGGGTGCTTGATGAGACTCGGATGCATTTTGGCCGGGTCGATCGCGGTCACGTGAAGCCCACGCTCCAGCAGCAGCGAAGTCCAGCCGCCGGGAGCCGCGCCTACATCGACCGCTTTGCGGAAATCCGCAAAATGCAGATGAAACTTGCGCTCCGCCTCGAGCAGCTTGAATTTCGCGCGGGAAACCTGGTTCTCTTCGCGCTGAAAGCGGATGGCGCCGCCGCTCCAGTCGGACAAATTCTCTTCCGGTGCGGAGACCCCGGCATAAACCGCCTGATGCCCGACATAGACCGAAAGGATCGTGTCCGCATGACGCACCAGCGTCTCCGCCCCCGTCGCCTCGCTCATCGCGATCTCGCAAGCTGCTCGGACATCGGAGGCGCCGTAAGGCACTTCCGTGCCGTCGGCGATTCTCACCTGGACCGCGGAGCTGCTTCCGGCGTGCAGACGGCCGAGTTCGGACGCCAGTTCCGCGGCGGCCAAAATATCCTCGTCCGTGCCGGACAAAACGCGCTCCCCCTGGACAGGCTGCATATGCCGCAGAAAAATCGGCTCCTGCGCCCGGATGACTGCCGAGATTTCGTCCCAGCTTCCGGGCGCTTCCGCCAGAAACGTCTCCGTCGGAACAAGCGTCCGGAATTTCACGCCAGGTATAAGCCGCCGGATTTCTTCCTGAGCATGCTGGGCGAACCCGCGGTTGGCCGTGCCGATGAGGCGGGCCGTGTTTGTAGTCGAATCATGTTCTGTCATTCCTTACAGCACCTTTATCCATGGTCTATTGCGGAACCACTCCACTTCGAGCGGAACCTGAAAAGCTTCGTAGAGATGTTCCGGCGTCAGCACTTCTTCCTTGGGTCCGGCCGCTATGATCCGTCCCTGTTCGATCAGTGCGACATGCGTAAACATCGGGATGATTTCTTCGATATGATGCGTGACGTAAAGCACGGTCATATCCTGATCGCTGAATTCGCGGATCGCCGCCAGCAGCTTTTCGCGTTCGTAAAGGTCCAGCCCCGAGCAGGGCTCGTCCATAATCAGGAGTTCCGGTTTCTGCATCATGGAACGGGCCAGCATCACTTTCTTGCGTTCGCCCTGCGAAAGCGTTCCGATCGACTGCATCGCGACATGCGGCAGTCCGATTCTTTCCAGCATGCCGATCGCTTTCTTTTTCACATCTTCAGGAATTTCCTGGTAAAAGCGCAGATAGGCGTACTCGCCGGTCGCTACCGCTTCCCACACCGTATCCGCCAAATTCATTTTCTCAAACAGAGACTGGGAAATATAGCCGATCCGCTTGCGGACTTCGCGCACATCGACTTGTCCGTATCGGTTGCCCAGCACCTCGACTTTGCCCCTGGAAGGAAACTGGTAGCCGTTCATAAGCTCAAGGAGCGTCGTTTTGCCGGACCCGTTCTTGCCCAGCAGAACCCAGTGCTCGCCTTTTTCCGCATGAAAAGATACATCGTGCAAGATATGCCGTTCTTCGCGTATAAAATGAATATCGGTCAAATGAATCATGTCGAAGACTCCTCTCTTCTCTAAAAAAACGTATAAATGAGTCAGCCCCCGGCAAGCTCGGCCAATAAACCGGCAGGCGGAGGTCCCGGATGAAGAGAGGTTGTGGAAGGAACCGAAGCGTACAAAGCCTGGTACATCCGGTTCCGGCCTTCCAGGCTGGACGTGTGCAAATAAATGCGGGCCGGAAAAGTGCCGGTCCCGATCATCCAGGCTACGATATCCCACCCGGATTCGTCCCAGCCCAAATCGTAATCAAGCGACAGGATGTCCACCTCGCATTCCTGCAAAAGCAGACGGCATTCCTCCACATTACGCGCAAGAGTAAAACCGGCCGGACATCTGCGCTGATCGTCCAAAAAAACGTGAATCTTCATCAGGATTCCTTTCCCGCCGCCCCGGCTGTCTGCTTGACTAGCGCAATCTCTTTCCTGTGCGTACCGTCCGGGCCGCTGCCCGTTTCGAGTACAAGCGGAATCCCCCGCACGGTATCCGAAACCAGTAAGGATTTGAATCCTTCCAGGCCGATATACCCGTCGCCGATATTGGCGTGACGGTCCTTGCCGGAGCCGTGGGGATAGAGGGAATCGTTGAGGTGCACGGCCTTCAAATGGTCGAAATACCCAAGCTCGCCGCCTCTTTTCTCCACCTCGTCCCAATCGTCCCCGTGCCAGAGTCCTGCCGCAAACGCGTGACAGGTATCCAGGCAGAAACCGATTTTGTCCGGATATTCCGAAAGCTGTCTGATCCGGGCCAGTTCCTCCAGGGTCGTGCCCATCTGGGAACCGCTGCCGGCCTGGTTTTCAAGCAGGAGAAGCGCGCTGCCCCGCCACTGGCTCAGCGTCTTATTCGTACATTGTATTATATTTTTATAGCCTTGTAACGGATCTTTTCCGGAAAACTTCCCGAAATGCACGACTAGCCCTACGGAACCGCACGCATCCACAATCTCCAGCGCGTTGAGCATCGCTTCCACCATCACGTCCTGCCGGCCGTCTTCCACGGCCGGATTCACTGGATAAGGCGCATGCCCGATGGAAAGAAGACCGTTCTCCCGGGAATATTCCGCGCACCGCCGGGCGTCGTCCCAGTCTACGTTTGTTTTCAGAATGAGGCTGCGGGGATTTTTCGGAAAATATTGAAAAGCCCCGGCTCCGATTGCGGAAGCGGTCACTGCGGCCTGGTAAAACCCTTTCCGGGTGCTGATATGAGCTCCGACGTGAAGATCTTTTTTCTTTTTGCACGCCATGGTTCTTCTCTCCCCCTCCGCTTATCATGTCTGGCAGTTGCCGCAAAAGAAGCATTTACGCGAAGACAGCGTCTGAAACACAATCGGGTTCCCGCATCTTACGCACGGTTCGCCGCCCCGGTCGTAGACACGGCACAGCTCGTTGAAGCCGCCCGTCCGCTCATCCCCATCGTAGAGAGGCATTTCCATGTAGCCGCCTGCTCTGAGCGCTTCGGTAAGGACGCTGCGCATGGACGTGTACAAACGGACCGCTTCGTGCTCATCCAAAGCAGCCGGACGTCTGGAGGGCAGGAGACCCGAAGCAAAGCAAATTTCGTCGGAATAGCAGTTGCCGATTCCGGCCAGCCAGTGCTGATCGGTCAGGCACGTTTTCAAATTACCCTTGCCGGTTTTCAACATGTCTGCAAACCGGGCGGCGGTCAGATCCGCGTCAAACGGCTCCGGTCCCAGGGATGCCAGCTCCGCTTCCAGTCCCTGTTTGTCGTACAGGTGCAGATACCCGAGCCTCAGTCCGATAAAATAAAGCGCCGTCTCCCCGAAGTGAAGCTCGATCTGCGTCGTCCGGTCCGGCTTGTCCGCTTCCGTGCCGAGAACCATCATTCCGCCCAGCATAAGATGAAGGAGCAGATAGCGTTCTCCGCTCAACACGAAAACGAGCTGCTTCGCCCTCCGGTCCACGCGCTCCACGACCGCTCCCAGGACGGCTGCGCGAAACTCTTCTTCCGGCACGTTCAGCGATTTCGGTCTATTTACGGTAATCCCGCTGATCGTGCGGTTTTGAATCCTTTTGTTCAATTCCTGCCGATAATGTTCCATTTCGGGCCATTCGGGCATAAGGCCACATCCTTTCTCCGCCTTCTTACTGGTATGTCCGTGCTCTCCCCCCTTTAAACGTCCGATTCTTCTTCAGCCCGCCCGCAAAAAAACAGCGCGGACCGTGATAGACGGTCCGCGCCAGGCGTTACTCTGTGTTTTCCGTTATCCGAATGGAGGCTACGGATGCCTAAGGCCGACACGACGGACGCGGTCTGATCGGTCCGCAGCCCGGCGGTATTCGCGTTCCGGGCTCGGGACCCTCGGGCAGACGGAACGGGACGACCTGCCCTGGCTTTCTCCGAGGGCCAGCGAACTCAGCGAAAACGCAGCCTCCAGCACCGGATCGGTGACCCGCCAGAAGACATTTTTTCGGTTTTATTTATCAAAAAAAAAGGGAAACGCCATTCCCGTAATAGGGCATGACGTTTGGAAAAATCGGACTGCGGAATTTTATTCCGCGGTAATTGGGGCGGGACGCTGCCCGCCGGTTCAGCCGGGGTTCCGGGACACGTCGAACAAACTGTCGGCCGCATAAGCGGGCCGGGGCTTGCCGGACGGCTTGGCCGACCTGGCTTGGCCGGGGAGCTTGGCCGGCTTGGACGGAATAGCGGCTTTAGCGGATGCTTTTCTCTCCGAAACGGACTTGCCGCAATCCCGGAGTTTGCGCTGCAGCCGTTCGATCCGGTGCGCGATCCGCCGCTCTTCGTCGGCCGCCTTCTCGCTGCGCCGTAAGAGCCTGCGTCTTTGGCGCAAGACATCCAGCGCTTCGCGCGACAACTCCAAAGCGAGCGCATAATCTTTGCATCCGTGCTCGTAGTGCATCGCGAGCTCAATATAGGCTTCCACCGGCGCCGCAGCCGCCGATCCCGCCTGACGAATCAGCCGGGTCCACAATTCGACGGCTCTATCGCGGACACCGGCTTTTTTATAGTAGGCCGCGTAACGGAGAAGCAGATCGGCGCTGACCGTATGCCCCTCTTCCCCCTGCTCTTGCAGTCTGGAAAATCCCAGTTCCAGAATCTTCTCGGCGGAAGGGAGGCGGTTCATTTTCAGCAGCCACTGGCCCAGACGGAACAGATCTCCGGGCGATTTTGGCTCCAGAGGCTCTTCATCGGCCAAATACCGTGTAATCAGAGCGGATAATGCAGCAAGGGACACTATATCCCGCTCGTTATGGACGAAGACGCCCCGCAGCACGTCCGTCTTGCCTTCGGCCAGATACAGGACATACAACTCGGGAGCGAACGCCCCGGAAACGTCGTCTTCGCGTGCATACCCGAGCTGCGCTTCTTCCACCTTGCCCAGCCGTACGGACGGCATGGAATGCTTCCACAAGCTGCGGGAAGGATGCAGCAGATCCAGATGCAGCAAACGGTCGATGTCCGGCCGCATCCGGTTCAGAATAAACCGGTTCTGCAAAATCGGCCAGTCGAAGGTCCTCCCGTTGTAAGAGACGACATGGGTGAACCGCTCCATTTTCTCCTCCAGATAAGCCAGCATCGCACGCTCTTCGGCCGGATGCCGGATAAAAAGCTGCTCGACGACAAAACGGCCGGCTTCGTAATAGCCGATGCCTACGAGAAAGGCGACATTGCCCGCCCCGACTCCGAGACCGGTCGTCTCCGTATCGAAGAACAGGAGGCCTTCCGCATCGACCGGCTCCGCTTCGGGGTGGAACGCCCCGAGCTCCCGGACATGCTCATGGAGCGCGTCAAGCCGGTACCGGCCATGGTAGGCATCCATCGGGTAGGTGCATACACGCCGTACGAAGGACCCTGCCGGGAACTCGTACAGCTCCGCGCCCAGCTTCGCCCACGCTGCCGCCTCCGGATGTGCCGGGGCCGGCGCTGCGGGAGCGGCAGGATCGCCCGCCTGCCCGCTGCCGGGCCGCGCGTCCCCCGGGGAGCCGCTGGCGGCGTGCCCGGCATAGCCGTGGCCCCCAGTTGGCGCATTGCCGGCGACGGCGAGCCCAGCTGCGGGCTCGCGGGCCGGGCCGGCAGCCGAGTCCGCCACAGCGCCGGCGACGGACTCGCTCAGCGGACAGGCGGCCAGTCCGCCGCCTTCCGCCGCTCCCTGCTGCGCCTGTTCCGGCGTCAGCTCAGCCTGCCGCTGTTCCGCTCCCGCCTCCGGTGCGGCTGCGGCCTTATCCGCCGGCTTGCCCGGCTTCAGATGCCGGGCAAGCCGGTCGCGCAGCCCGCTCATCGGGCTGCTCCCGGCGCTGCCCCGCCAAGGCCGTGCACCTGCTGCGCTGCGGGCGCGAAGAACCGTGCGAGTCCTCGTGCCTCGCGGGATTCACGGGTCTCTTGTGAACCGCCGGACTCACAAGTTTCGATCGCCAAAGCCTCTTCTGCAGCCACAGGCTTTTTAGTTTGGTGTTCAGTCTTTTTGTTTCGGTACCGGTACATGATGGGCATCCATCCTTACATGGGCATTTTCGGGTAACGGGTATTTAGCGTTCATCCGCTGATAACCTTGGACATGCGAATATTAGTCGCTTCGAAACCGGCAGATCTATAGAGGTTCAGGGCGATTTCATTGTCTCCGAAGACGTGCAGGGAAATTTTTAGAGGAAAGCCCCTCTCTTTTATGAAAGCTTCCAGAGCCTGCAGCGTTTGCTTGCCAAACCCTTTCCCGCGAAAATCTTCACTCATGCGAATTCCGTAAATAAATACCTCCTGCTGTTCACTTCGGATTTTGATCCACAGCGTGCCGACGATTTGATTGCTCTCCTCGTCTGTCGCATTAAAAATATAACTGTCCGCCGTGTTTAATCCGTCCGGCAACAGCTCTTTAAATTCACGGGCCGAACCCTCCAATGCTTTCTCAACCGCCACGTTGCCGGCTTTTGTTTTACTTTCGGCGTATTCCTTTACGGAAAGCTGCAGCCACTCATTAAACTGCTCGGGTGACATCGGTTCTAACGCGACCATACGGACACCTCCGTTTATTTCATAAATTTACCGCTTAGAAAACTCGCGGAGATTAAAACTGATCCAACAGCTGAAGGCTCGTTCGCTTCGCATGGATTCCTTCAATCTCGGACCCGATACATGACGGGCAGCCGTCTTCGCACGGGCATTTCTGAATGAGATTTTTCGCGGCCTTTCTGACTTCGTCGAAACGCGTATAGACTTCTTCGGCAAGGCCGATACCGCCGGGATAATGATCGTAGAGAAAAATCGTCGGCAGTCCGGTATGGTTCGCTTTAATTTGCGAAACGACATGAACGTCGTTCCGGTCGCACATTACCAAAACAGGCACAATGTGCTTCATCACGTTTGCGATGCCCCACAAAATTTGTTCCAGGGCTTTCGTGCCTTCCTCCAAATTCGTTTCTTTGAGTTCTACCCATGCAGCGCTTGTGTGCAGTTCTTCTTCCGGCAGATGAATGGGCCCCGATCCGATATTTTCTCCGGTCGTGAGTTTGATTTTCTTAAAAATAGTCGGAATGGCATTAATCGTGACATCCCCGAAGTTCAGGGAAGAGCGGTCCCGGTCCGACGTTTTGTCGATTTCCAATACTTTTAGCTGGATAGCCAGATTCGCATCGGTATAGTATTCCACATCGACTTCTCGCACGTAAGCTTTTTTGTGCTCCCAATCCAGCTTCTCGACCTGATATTGCACGCCTTCGTGCAAATAAATCGCTTCGTCATGCAGAAGCGTCATGGCGCTGAACCGGTCCATCTCCCCGATAATCCGCACGTTCGCCACATCGGATTGATCGACGATGACGACGTTTTCCTGGGAAGCCGAGCGCAGGCTGATTTCATTGGCAGGAAACGACTGACTGGCCCAATAAAACGTATCCCCGTTATGATGCAGGACGCGCTCTTCCACTAAAAATTCCATAATCTCGGCAACTTCCAGGGGGCCGAATTCTTCCGTCTCTTTGAATGGCAGCTCGTATGCCGCACATTTTAGATGATCGACCAGAATAATTAAATTTTCCGGATTGATCCGGGCCGCTTCCGGCGTCCTGTCGAAAAAATAGTCCGGGTTCTGGACTACATATTGATCGATAGGGGTAGAACTGGCTACCATCACGATAAGCGCCTCTCCATGCCGGCGTCCGGCACGTCCCGCCTGCTGCCAAGTGCTCGCGATGCTTCCCGGATAGCCGGTCATGATGCAAACCTGCAGCTGTCCGATGTCTACGCCAAGCTCCAGCGCGTTGGTGCTGACAACGCCCAAAATCTCCCCGGCCCGCAATCCTCTCTCGATTTCACGCCGCTGTTTCGGCAAATAACCGCCCCGGTACCCCCGGATGGATTTGGTCCCAAGCTCGTTCTTAACGAGCTCCTGGATTCGGCTCAGAATTATTTCCACCCTGACCCGGCTTCTCGCGAAAACAATCGTCTGAATTTTATTTTTCAGAAATTGCTTGGCCAGGTTATTCACTTCTGCTGCGGCGCTTCTGCGGATATTAAGCGGCTTGTTCACAACGGGCGGGTTGTAAAACACGAAATGTTTCCGCCCTCTGGGCGCGCCGTTATCGTCGATGAGCCTCATCGGAGAGCCGGTCAGTTGCTCCGCAAGCTCTTTCGGGTTGGCAATGGTGGCGGAGGTGCAGATAAATACCGGATCGCTGCCGTAAAACTTGCAGATCCGCTTCAGGCGCCGGATAACATTCGCGACATGGCTGCCGAATACGCCCCTGTACGTGTGCAGTTCGTCGATGACGATATATTTCAAATTCTCGAAAAGGCTGACCCATTTGGTATGATGCGGCAAAATGGCGGAATGAAGCATATCCGGATTCGTAATGACGATATGCCCCGCTTTCCGTACGATCTGCCGGATGGCCGGCGAAGTATCCCCGTCGTACGTGTAACTTTTGATATCGATGCCCATTTCACCGATGATTTCGTTCAACTCGCTCTTCTGGTCCTGCGCCAGAGCTTTCGTCGGAAACAGATACAGCGCGCGGCTCGTATCGTCATCCGCAATGGCCTGAAGCACAGGCAGATTGTAGCAGAGCGTTTTGCCCGAAGCCGTCGGCGTTACCGCCACGATGTTCTGTCCGGTGTGCACCGTCTCATAAGCGGTGTGCTGATGGGTGTACAGCTCCGTGATCCCCCGCTTTGCCAAAGCGGACTTGATCCGGGTATCCACGCTTCCGGGAATGGCTTTCGTTTTCGCTTCCTGGGGTTCGATCTCGTGCCAGTTCACTATATTTTCATCGGTCCGGAGTTCCTGAATTAATTCGGCAAGCTGTTTCTTCCTCATGGTTCGCGTCCCTTCTTATACCTCAACTGCTTAGAACGGCTGTTCTCATTTATTATACGCTTCCCGGGCAAAAGAAAAAAAGCCCCAGTTTTTATACGGGGCTTTCGTGAAGCACAACACCGGGGCCGGATGCGAGGGCGAGATCGTCTCTGCGGTCGGCAGCTACAAGCCCATCGAAGCATCGGAAAGGCAGGCACGCAAAAAAGGAGTGGACAGCAAGACGTCCATTCCGGTCGGCACATTTCTATACTCGTAGAGAGACCGCGGGGTCTGCAGGGCTTGTCCGTGAATACGGAAGTAGAACGGATATTGCATCCGGGAGACATGGCCGAATTGAGCGGTTCCAGGTACGGAGCCCTTACGGGCGGTCGTCCCACGGACTGAAACCGACCTTATTCCGGCCATCCATCGCGGACCGCCGGATTCAAGGCCTTTATTATGCGGGCGGAACCGCACATCCCGGAGGAGGGACACCCATGGTCGCCCTCAGCGGTATGCTGGCGGCAGAAGCCGTATCCCGCAGCTATCCGGTCCGTGACGTTTACACGAGATCCGACGAATCGTCATAGTCATAGCGGATGCCATCCTGAACGGCGGTTGTGACGGCGCTCTGTTCCTGCAAAGCCTGCATCGAACTCAGCTGAAGCTTGTGAAGCACCTCGCGGTATTCCTCGGCTTTCGTCTCCTTCGTCTCGCTGCGGATGGCAAGCTGAAGGGCTCTTTCGATCACAATAATATCTTGGCTCGTAAAATTCATGTTCAGCACCCCCATTTTGTTAAAATGAAGCTGTACTAGCATGCCCTGTTTTTTCCTGGCACATACACCAGTTTGTTTAGGATTCGCCGTTTGCGTCCAAATAAAGAGGTGAACCGTTGTTTGATTTCGTGTCAGAAACAGACAGGAGGAATGGTCATGCCGGAACATCGTTTCGACGTACAAAATGAGCGTCATGCCGCTTATGACATCAATCCGATTTTTCTTAACCGCTGGTCGTCGCGGGCCTTTCTCGAAAAGGAAATCTCCAGTGAAATTTTGATGAGCCTGTTCGAGGCGGCCCGCTGGGCTCCGTCCGCCAGCAATCTTCAGCCTTGGCGTTACATTGTCGCGCGTACGGAAGAAGAGAAAAGGGTGTTCGCCGAATTTATTTCGGCTTCCAACAAAACCTGGTGCCTGAAGGCGCCCGTGCTGGCGCTCATTCTCTCTCATACGCCGTCCCCCGCCGGAGGGGTGAACGGTTCTCACGCGTTTGACGCAGGAGCCTCCTGGAGCTATCTGGCTCTGGAAGCGGTGCGTCAGGGACTGATCTCCCATGCCATGGCCGGATTCGACCGGGAGAGTGCCCGGCAACTGCTCGCAGTGCCCGACGATTACGATATCCATGCCGTCGTCGCCATCGGGTATCACGGAAATGCGGAGTCGCTCTCCGAGCAGCACCTGCAGCGCGAACAACCGTCGGGACGCCGCGAGCTCCAAGAGACTTTATTCGCGGGACGATTCGGGAACGCTTTTGAATAATCCGAACCGGTATAGCCGGGCCGGGAAGCCTGGGGTCCTCTCTTTATACATAGGGAGGTTCCCAGGCTTTTTTTGTCCATCCCAATTGTTCGGACAGAACTTTCATTTCCCTATCCAGCGTCACGTCAATGCCGAACGGCAGTTTATGCTCGTGCCAAAATCTCACTTCGCGCCATTTCACCACATAGCCTTCCCCATGCGAATCCCAGCTTACATGACTACTCTGCGCAAAATCCAGAAATGCCCGGACACCCTCGGCAGCCATGGCCGCCTCTATAACCGGATGAGTCCGGTCCTTGACGTAGGTATCTTTCAGAACGATTCTCGACCCGCGCACCGTTCCGCTGTGATAACTGTATTCCGTTTCCGCCGCAAACTGCCAGCTTCTCCAGGTCAAACCAGGAACTAGCTGCAGCGGTCCGGCTGCTCCGAGCAAGTCTTTCGCATAACCGGTCAACCTGCGGAGAAGGATGCGCATATGAAACCATCGCGCAATGACGTAGATAAAGCTGGCCGCATATACGACAGCCATCCATATGCCCGGGTTTGCGGCTCCCGCCACCCACAGCAAAGCCCCGCCTCCGTGCAGCGTCAAGAGAAAAGGATCGGTAAGAGGCAGAATATCGAGGTGGAGCCAGCGGGAGGAAAAGGGTCTCAAGCACTGCACGCCGTATGCATTCAGCAAATCCAGCCCCACGTGGAGCGTAACGGCCGCAGCCGTCCAGCCGAAGAGGAGCACGTAATGTTCCCCTGCGCCGAAGACCGCTGCGGCCAGAGCGCTCAGCAAAGCGGGCCAAACCAGCAGGGCTGGCAGCGAATGCGTGATACCCCGGTGGTGCCTGAGATAGACGGCATACCCTTTCAGACGCGCGATCGTATCCAGATCCGGCGCATGCGAGCCCGCTATGGTTGCGGCCAGCACCGCTTGCAGAAGAAGCGGATCGTGCGCAACCTCCGGCTGCAGTGTGGCCAGTCCCGCTAACGTGACTCCGAAAAGCAGATGACTACCCGTATCCATCTTATTCCCTCCCTGGAGTGCTGTTCCTTCGGGGCATTCCCGGCTCCCCTGGGATCAGCCTAGCAAGCCTGCATCATTGGAGCGTTAGCAGAAGATGAAGATTTTATGAATACGGCATGCGCCAAAAGCGAATCGTAGGAGATGGAAAGGAGGGATACCGATGGCCAAGAAAGATAACCGCGGGGATAACGCCGTTCATTTGAAAAACAGCATCCGGAACACGGAAGCCCGCCTTCATGAATCTCAGGAATACCTGGACGAGCATGCGGACGAAATTTCCGCAACGGAACAAGCAGCGCTGGAAGCCAAAAACGAACGCCGCCGTCAAAGCGTCCGCGGCTTCAAAAGCGAGCTGCAGGATGAAGCCAAATTCGATACGACCGAGTGATTCCGGTATTCACCGGTGGAGCGGAAGTATACAGCGGCTCTTGAGCGGTTGTAACAGAAAAAAGTCCCGGCTGAATTTCGGCCGGGACTTTTTTCTGTATGCGTTTGTGCATTGCCGGTATCCGTCCTCTAGCGATTTCCGCCTACCGCTGCCGCAAGCTACCGCTCACACCGGCTGACAGACAGGGGACTTCCCCGCGTCTTCAGCCGTTCCGGCCTGCAACGCGCGGATTCCGCCGTTATGCCGCGGAGCCGCCGCTGCCGCTGGCGGAAACTTTTACCGTCAGCAGAGGCTCCGCGCAGTGAATCCGCCTCAAAGGACCGAGGCCAACCGGTCTGAGCGGCCCTGCTCAGCTCTGCTTGCGCGGGACAGCGTGGCTGTAGAAGTCTTCGGCCAGCCACGAATCCGGGTGGACCGCTCTCGCTTCCTCGAGAAGGCGTTCGGCTCCCTCTCCTTGATAGCGCGAGGAGATGTGCGTCATGATCAGCGCGCCCACGCCGCCTTGCGCGGCTGTACGCGCCGCCTGTTCCGTCGTCGAATGGTCGTACGCCGCGGCAAGATCTTCCCGTTCGGCTCCAAACGTCGCCTCGTGAACGAGCACGTCGGCGCCTTCCGCAAGCAGCGCCGAATTGCCGCACGGCTTCGTGTCGCCGAGGATCGCGATCGTCCGGCCCTTGATCGAAGGGCCGACGAAATCGCTTCCGCGCAGCTCTCGCCCGTCCTCCAGCTTAACCGTCTGGCCTTGCTTCAGACGGCCGTAAAGCGGTCCGGCGGTAATGCCCAGCTCATGCAGCTTCTCCTGCTGGAGCTTCCCCGGAAGGTCTTTCTCGACGATCCGGTAGCCGAAGCATTCGATCCGGTGCTCCAGAGACGCGGCTTCGACCCGAAACGTTTCGTCCTCGAAGACGACTCCGCCTTCGGACGGAATTTCCCGGATAACCAGCTCATAGTCGAGATGAACCTGGCTAAGCTGCAGGGACATGTCCACATACGCTTTAATGCCCTTGGGTCCGTAAATCGTAAAGGGCGTATCCCCGCCCTGATAAGAACGGCTGCTCAGAAGTCCCGGCAGGCCGAATATATGATCGCCGTGAAGATGCGTAACGAACAGCTTCTCTGACTTGCTCAGCTTGACCGGCGATCTCAAGATCTGATGCTGCGTCCCTTCCCCGCAGTCAAAAAACCAGATGCTCCCCCGCTCCGGCAGCAAATTCAGCACAATGGATGTCACATTACGGTGCCTGGCAGGCATGCCTGCTCCCGTTCCGAGAAAATACAATTCCACGACCCTGTTCCTCGTTTCTGCAGATGTCAGTTTCCCTGCTTTTTAACATGCTATAAAAATTCGTTCCGGAAGTCAAACGGCTCTGCATCCCACGGGATGTTCCCGCAAAGTCTTCCACAGCCCCGGTCCTTCCCCCCTCCGGAAGAGGGCAAAAAAGACGGCTCTCGGAAGAACCGTCCTGCCTTTCGCAGCCTGACGGCCGAACCTTTCTTCAGCCGTCTATTTATTCATACTCATCTGCGGACGAGACGAAACGTTAAACTTTATCGACGTTGAAATATCTCGCCTGAGGATGTGCGAACACGATAGCCGATACGGACGCTTCCGGCTCCATCATGCAGCCTTCGGTCAGCTCGATCCCGATATCCTCCGGCTTCATCAGCTCGAACAACGGCTCCTGATCCTCCAGGTTCGGACAAGCCGGGTACCCGAACGAGAACCGCTGGCCGGTGTACTTCGCCCCGAAACGCTCCTGCATCGTCATTTCCGCAAAATCCGGAATGCCCCACACGTCGCGCATAATATGGTGCACGCGCTCCGCAAAAGCTTCCGCGACTTCGAGAGCCGTCGACTGAAGCGCATGGGAGCGCAGATAATCGCCCTGCTCGCGCCATTCGCGCGCCAGCTCGCTGACGCCCTGCCCCGCCGTCACGACGAGGAAGCCGATGTAATCCATGACGCCGCTGTCTACCGGCTTCAGATAATCGGCCAGGCACAGGAACGGCTCGGTTCCCTGGCGCGGGAAGGTGAAGCGCTTCAGCACCTTCGACGTGTCTTCGGGATCGTACACGACGACATCGTTTCCGTCCCCTTGGGCCGGGAAGAACCGGTACATCCCCTGAGAACGGATGATGCCGTTCTTCTGCGCTTCGTACAGGATGGTGTCCACAGTATCCTTCAGCTGCATGGCTTTCGGGTCCTGCTCGGCGATGAGCTTGTCGACCTTGCCCTTCAGGCCCAGGTGATGCCCGAGAAGCATCTGCATGTTCACGTACGGCATAAGATGGCCGATCGGGTAATCCCGCAGGACGTGGCGGTCCAGATCCGGCGGTACCGCCACCGGCAGGGTGCGGTCGACCGTGGACGAGAATACGCGCGTAAGGACCGGCATTTCGGTCCCTTCCTTGCGACCGGCTTCCATCACATCGGAATCCTTCGATTCCCGAAGCTCCTGGATAAGACGCTCCCGCTGCACGGGGTCGCTCAGCTTGTTCGCGATGTCCAGACCGTCCATCGCGTCTTTGGCGTACAGCACGAGGCCGTCATACTCCGGCGAGATGCGCGTCTTGGTGAATTTCCGCGTCAGAGCGGCGCCGCCCACCATGATCGGGACGTCGATTCCGGCGTTGCGCAAATCCTGCGCCGTGATAATCATCTGCTGCGCGGATTTCACGAGCAGACCCGACAGCCCGATCGCGTCCGGCTTTTCTTTGCGGAAAGCCTCGATCAGCTGTTCCGGCGGAACCTTGATGCCGAGGTTCACGATCTGGTAGCCGTTGTTGGATAATATAATCTCCACGAGGTTTTTGCCGATATCGTGGACGTCGCCTTTTACGGTGGCCAGAATGATTTTTCCTTTCACCGCAGACTCGTTCTTCTCCATGAACTGCTCCAGATAAGCGACGGACGCCTTCATAACTTCGGCGCTTTGAAGCACTTCCGCTACGATCAGTTCGTTGTTGTTGAACAGGCGTCCGACTTCCGCCATCCCTTCCATCAGAGGACCGTTGATCACTTCCAGCGGCGAATATTTTTGAAGCGCCTGCTCCAGATCGGGAAGAAGCCCTTCCTTCGTTCCCTCGACCACGTAAGAGGCCAGCCGCTCTTCGAGCGTAAGGGTTGATATCTTTTCCTTCTTCTCAACCTTCTTTACCCGGAAATGAGCCACAAATTGGGCCAGAGTCTCGTCGTTCGTCTCGTAAATGAGCTTCTCGGCAAGCGTTCTTTCCTCTTCGGGAATGGACGCGTACCGCTCCAGTTTCTCCGTGTTCACGATCGCGTAATCGAGACCCGCTTTCGTGCAGTGGTATAAATAAACGGCATTCAGCACCTCGCGTCCGGCTTCGGGAAGGCCGAACGAAACGTTGCTGAGACCGAGAATGGTTTTGGTTGCGGGCATCGCTTCTTTAATGAGACGGATGCCTTCGATCGTTTCCTTGGCGGAACCGATATACTGCTGGTCCCCGGTGCCGACCGGGAATACAAGCGGGTCGAAAATGATATCTTCGGCGTTCATTCCGTACTTGTGGACGAGCAGATCGTGCGAACGCTGCGCGACTTCCAGCTTATCTTCGCGCGTAATCGCCTGGCCGCGCTCGTCGATCGTACCGACTACCGCCGCGGCTCCGTAACAGTGAATAAGCGGAAGCACCTTCTCGAACTTTTCTTCCCCGTCCTCGAGGTTAATGGAGTTGATGATCGCTTTGCCCTGCGAGTGCTTCAGCCCCAGCTCAATGACACGCGTATCCGTCGAGTCGATCATGAGCGGAACTTTGATCTTTTTGACGACAAGCTCCAGGAACTTGATCATGTCTTCCGTTTCGTCGCGGTCCGGGTCCTGCAGACAGACGTCGATGACGTGGGCGCCGCCCTTAACCTGAGCACGGGCGATCTCGGATGCCTCTTCATACTTGCCTTCGGCAATCAGACGCTTGAACTTCCGGGAACCGAGCACGTTCGTCCGCTCGCCCACCATGTAGGGACGGTTCTCCGGCTCGATGTATACCGTCTCGATACCGGATACGGCCGACGGGTGCGTACCCAGTTCGGTACGCGGTTTGTAAGCGCTCAGCGTTTCGGCCAGCGCGCGGATATGAGCGGGAGTCGTGCCGCAGCAGCCGCCCGCGATGTTCAGCCATCCCTGCTCCGCAAATGCGGCCATTTTCTTGGCCAGGGATTCGGGCGACTCATGATAATGTCCGTTCTCGTCGGGAAGACCCGCATTCGGATAACACGAAATATAAGTGCCTGCAAGCCCGGACAAGGTCCGGATATGATCCCGCATGAATTCGGGCCCCGTCGCGCAGTTCAGTCCGACCGAAATCGGATTGAGATGCTCCAGGGAAATATAGAAGGATTCGATATTTTGCCCGGCCAGCGTCGTGCCCATCGGTTCGATCGTGCCGGAAATCATAATCGGCAGCTCGATGCCCGTCGTCTTAAAAGCCCGCTGGATCGCGATCCCACCCGCTTTTACGTTGAGCGTATCCTGGGAAGTCTCCAGCAGAATGGCATCGACGCCCGATTCGATCAAGGCGATCGTCTGCTCGTAATAGCTCTCTTCAAGGTCCTCGAACGTAACGCCTCCGGTTACCGAAAGCGTCTTCGTCGTCGGCCCGAGTGCGCCGGCGACATAACGCGGCCATTCGGGAGTTGAATATTTCCGGGCGGCTTCGACGGCCAGTTTGGCTGCGGCCAGGTTAATTTCGCGCGCCTTCTCCGGTATATCGTATTCGGCCAGTACGACGCTCGTTGCCCCGAACGTATTTGTTTCAACGATATCCGAACCGGCTTCGAAATATTTCTCATGGATGCGCTGAATGACATCCGGACGTGTAAGAACGAGCATTTCATTACAGCCGTCGAGTTCTTCTCCTCCGAAATCTTCGGCCGACAAATCTTCCTGCTGGATCATCGTGCCCATGGCACCGTCCAGAATGAGAATTTTTTTCTGTAGTTGTTCTTTCAAACTAGGTTTCATCGTCCACCCTACCCTTTCCACGAACCTCCTGCTAGAACGCGCCCATTAACGTAGAAAAGCGCACAAGTTAAGAAATAGTTTAGCAGATACGTGGGGCGAAGAAAAGAAATTTGTCGTTTTTTCGCCATAAAACGCAACGGATTGCAAAAGCCTTCGAAACCTCAATGCGCGAACAAGAATATCTCCGGGACACGGACGCCAAACTATAGTCGGGAAACTTTTACTGAATCGAATCGAACGGAGGTGATTTGCATGAACAAACGGATGACAGCCTTGGTCGGCATCCTGCTCGTAACCGCTTCGCTGGCGGCCTGCGGCCAAAAGCAAACCGAGCCTACGCCTCAGCCGACGACTCCGGCATCAACGGCACCGCCCGCGGCGTCGCCGACCGCTTCCCCCGGAGCCGCTGCAGGCGGTAACGCGCCCGAAGGCGCAGGCAGCGGAAGCCAGACGGCACAGGCCGAATCTCTTTACAAGGCCCAGTGTATCGCGTGCCATGGCGTCGATATGGGCGGCGGAGTAGGCCCGAACCTTCAAAAAGCGGGCAGCCGCCTCAGCGAGGCGGACGTCAAGAACATTCTTCTGAACGGAAGAGGCGGAATGCCTGCTTTCAAGGGCAACCTGAGCGATACGGATATTCAGGCGCTGGCCGCATGGCTCGCCGCCAAGAAATAACCGTTTTGACTCGCTGTAAAGCTTAAACAAGTCATCTTAAACAAGCGCGCGGAACAGCTTTAGAAAACGGAATCTTCCGAAAGATTCCGTTTTTTCTTTTTTCTTACATACATATCGGCGAAAAGGTGATACTTGGATATAACCACCTATCTCGAATACCCCCACTTCCCTTACAGGAGGAACATCATGTCAGAAAATCAGCAGACCAAACAGCCCCGGGACGAATCCCGGCGGAAGTTTCTGAAACTGTCCGGCGTAGCGCTCGGCGGAATTGTGGCGGGCGGAGTCGTCGGCGGTATTGTCGGCAATTCCATGGCCAAGAACAAGCAGGCCGCTCCGGGCACCCCCCAGGGTCAAGGGCAGGCACAGACAGGCAACACCAAGGACTACAACCAGGCTCCCATGTTTTTCAATCAGGAGCAGCTGCGTATAGCCGAAGCGGCGACGGAGCGCATTTTTCCGAAAGACGAACTGGGCCCCGGAGCCAAGGAGCTTGGTGTCGCTTACTATATCGACCATCAGCTTGCCGGCCAGTGGGGGATGAACGCCCGCGATTATATGATGGGTCCCTTTTATAAAGCCGAGGCGACTCAGGGCTACCAGGCAAGCTACAAGCGGCATGAGCTTTTTGTTATGGGCCTTACGGTCATGAACGACCACAGCAGGCAAAAGTACCAGAAAGGCTTCGCGGACCTAGCCGAGAACGAGCAGGACGAAGTGCTGAAAGCGTTCGAAAGCGGCAAAGACGTACAGCTGAACGGCGTACCGAGCCAGACTTTTTTCGAAATGCTGCGCAGCTTGACCATCGAAGGCGCGTATGCGGACCCGCTTTACGGCGGCAACAAAAACATGGCGGGCTGGAGAATGCGCAAATACCCCGGCGACCAGATGAGCTATACGGCGATCATTGACAAAAAAGAGTTTGCCGTCATGGAACCGCTCAGCTTGCACGACCACACGAATCATTCCTGACAAGGAGGAGCAACGAAGAATGGCAACCAAACTTCCCAAAGTACCTATCCTGATCGTCGGAATGGGCTGGTCCGGCGGTATTCTGGCCGCGGAGTTAACGAAGGCCGGGCATAAAGTCGTCGCGCTTGAACGCGGCAAAAGCCGCAAAACCGAAGACTATTACATGGCCCATGACGAACTCCGCTATTCCCAGCGCTACGAGCTGATGCAGGACTTGTCGAAGGAGACGGTGACGTTCCGCAGCAGCGAGAAAGTACGCGCCCTTCCGATGCGCTCGTACGGTTCCTTCCTGATGGGAGACGGCGTCGGCGGGGCCGGCGTGCACTGGAACGGACAGAACTACCGTTTTCTGCCCTACGATTTCGAAATCCGTTCCAAAACGATTGAACGCTACGGCAAAAATAAAATTCCGCAGGGCATGATGCTGCAGGACTGGGGCATCACCTACGACCAGTTGGAACCGTACTTCGACAAGTATGAGAAAATGGCCGGAATCTCCGGCGATAAGGAGCAAAACGAAATGGTCGGCAAGCGTTCCGCCGCCTTTCCTACCGGCCCGATGAAAAAGACGCCGGGCATGGTCCTTTTCGAGGACGCCGCCAAAAAGCTCGGCTATCACCCCTATGCCATCCCGTCCGCCAACTTGTCGGAGAACTACACGAATCCCGACGGAATCGCCCGGGCGGCCTGCCAGTACTGCGCGTTCTGCGACCGGTACGGGTGCGAGTACGGGGCGAAAGCCGATCCTGTCGTCACCGTTATTCCCGTTGCCGAGAAAACCGGCAATCTCGAAATCCGCACCAACTCGAACGTCATCAAGCTTTTGCATACCGGTGGCAAAGTGACGGGCGTCGTGTATGTCAATACGCCTACCGGCGAAGAATTCGAGCAGCCTGCGGACCTTGTCATTCTGGCTAGTTATGTGTTTAACAACGTCCGGCTTCTGCTCACGTCCAATCTGGGCAAACCTTACGATCCGAAAAGTGGCACGGGCGTCATCGGCAAAAACTACGCCTATCAGATTACGGGCGGGGGCGCAGCCGGTTTTTACGACGACCAGGAGTTTAACATCTTCGCGGGGGCGGGGGCGCTGGGGAGCTGCTTCGACGATTTTAACGGCGACAACTTCGACCACAGCTCCCTTAATTTTCTGCACGGGGCGAACATCCGCTTTACCCAGGCCGGCCTGCGCCCGATCGCCCACAACCCGGCGCCCCAAGGCACCCCGAGGTGGGGCAAAGATTTTAAGCAGACCACGATCAAATACGCCAACCGGTTCCTGAACGTCAGCACGCAGGGCGCCAACATGCCTTGGCAGCATCACTATCTGGATCTCGATCCGACCTACAAGGATATTTACGGGCTTCCCTTGCTCCGCCTGACCTACGATTTCGAAGACCAGGACAAGGAAATGGTCAAATACCTCGCCGAGAAAACGACGGCCGTGATGAAGGAAATGAAACCGACCAAGGTCGAGACGTCCAACACGATCAGCACCTATAACATCGTGCCCTATCAGTCCACTCATAACACGGGAGGCGTCATCATGGGGGCCGACCCTTCAACCTCCGCCGTCAACAGCTACATGCAAATGTGGGATGTCGAAAATCTGTTTGTCGTCGGCGCTTCCGCTTTCCCTCACAACAGCGGGTATAATCCGACCGGAACACTGGGGGCACTCGCTTACCGCGCCGCCGAAGGAATTTTGACTTATTTGAAAAAAAGCGGCCCGCTGGTCTGAACCGTCAGGGCCCCGGGCATGGAAATGAGGTGACGGCTTATGGACCGGCCATCCGAAATAATCGGTCATCTGGAGGAGCTGCGCAAACGGCTGATTCTGGTGGCGGCCTGGTTTTTGCTGGCTCTGATCGGAGGGCTTTACGTCTCCCCCGCTATTCTGAACGCGGTAAAAGATTCTCCGGCGGCGCTTTCGTTTCACTGGAACGTGTTCGCCCTTCCGGACGGCTTGGCCATTTACATGAAATGCGCCGTTTTGTTCGCCGTCCTGCTTACGCTGCCGCTGCTCTTGTACCAGCTGTGGGCGTTTGTCAGGCCGGGCCTGAGCGAGCAGGAGGCCAAAGGGACGCTGATCTATGTCCCCGCTTCCTTTGCGCTTTTCCTGTCGGGCGCCGCTTTCGGCTACACGGTCGTGCTTCCGATGATGATCCGGTTTATGCAGACCATCAACCGCAGCATCGGGGCCGCCGAGACCTACGGCATCGACCGTTTTTTCGGACTCGTCTTCAACGTCGTGTTCCCGCTCGGGATCGCGTTCGAGCTGCCGCTCCTCGTGCTGTTTCTGACAAGGCTCGGTCTGCTGACGCCCGAAAACTTGCGTAAAACGCGCAAATATACCTACATCGGACTGGCAATCGTCGGGGCTTCGATCTCGCCTCCCGACTTCTTCTCCCACATTGCCGTCACGATTCCGCTGATCGCGCTGTTTGAATGCAGCATTCTTCTGTCCGCCCGCTATGTCCGCAGGATGAACCTGTCCGCCGGAACAAGTTAAGTTCAATTCGGGCACCTAAATCAACCTGGGAAGGAGGCACACCCATGCTCAACAATATCGGCATATCGGGACTGCTCATCATCTTGATGCTGGCCCTCATTTTGTTCGGCCCTTCCAAGCTTCCGCAGCTCGGACGCGCTTTCGGAGATACGCTGCGCGAATTCCGCACGTCGACCAAAGAAATGGTGGACGATGTGGAAAAAAGCATCGAAACGACAGACCGGGATAAACAATCCTGACAGGTTAAAGGATACAACGGGAAGCGGCGCACCCGCCCGTCACACCAAGAAAGCGCATTACGTCTCCTTCGCCATCTCGACTTGTCTCCTTGATCGGAGCTCTATATCGGCAAAAAAAGCGAGCGTCTCTCCATCCGGAGGGACGTTCTTTTCAAATCCCATCGGAAAAGTCGTATTTTTTGCCGGGAATCATCGACAGTCGGGAGTTTATCCTCTATAATCAGATATAAACCTATTCCGACCTACGGGCGGCTATTATTTCCGAGAAAGAAAGAGGGATGAGAAATGGCTGAAATTCATATTCGCAACACGGGTGAACGCATTTCCGGAGAGGAGAATGTCCGGACGTTTCTGGACCGCCAGGAAGTTTTGTACGAGCACTGGAACCCGGCTAAGCTGCCTGCCGACATTCAGGAGAAATTTATTTTGTCCGACGAGGAGAAAGCTCAAATTCTGAGCACCTACGACGAGGAAATCCGCGATCTCGCCAAACGCCGCGGTTACCAGACTTGGGACATCATCGCACTTTCCGACGCGACTCCGAACCTGGACGAGCTTCTTAAAAAATTCGAACAAGTGCATACGCACACCGAGGACGAAGTCCGTGCCATCACGGCCGGTAAAGGAATCTTTATCATCAAAGGTTCCGACGATGTCGGTTATTTCAACGTAGAGCTGGAAGCGGGCGATGTCATTTCCGTACCCGAGCACAAGCCGCACTTCTTCACTCTGATGGACAATCGTCAAATCGTTGCCGTCCGCCTCTTTATCGAAACCGAAGGCTGGATTGCCCACCCGTTCGAGGATCCGACTTTTCAAAAAGCATAAGACGCCTCAAGCCGAATAACGGCGCTTACTCATTTGAACTTATAAAAGAAAAAACCCGCCGCTCGTTTTTAAACGAGCGGCGGGTTTTGTTTTCATCCCGATATTTGAACTTCCCGCTCCGCTTCCAGAATACCCCGGATGTCGCGAAGAGAGGTGATTTCAAACGTCGGCCTAGCTTCTCCGTTAAAGAGCATGCCATGCCGGTTAATCCACATGTTCTTCATCCCGCAGCGGAAAGACCCGAGAATATCGGTCGTCAGCTTGTCGCCTACCATCACACATTCCCCGGCTTTTAGACCGAGAAGCTCCATGGCGTGATTGAAAATCGTGACGGCCGGCTTACCGTCGCCGAAATCGCCGGAGATCACAATGTGATCGAAGTAAGGAGCCAGCTCCGGGACTCCCGCCAGTTTTTCGCGTTGCAGATCAGGGGATCCGTTCGTCAGCAGGAGCAATTTGTAAGACTTCTTAAGCTCGGCGAGCACTTCGAACGTCTCTTCGTAAACGATGGGACGAGATCTCCGTTCGGCAGGAAACTGCTCGGCGAGCCGCGCTCCCAGCTCCGGATCGTTAACGCCGAGAGCAGCGAGTCCGCGGGTCCACGCTTCTTTGCGGTAACCGGGCGCCAAAGCCTGCAGCTTGCGGAACTCTTCCTGCTTTCCTTCCGTAAAGTTGGCCCACAGCCCTTCAAACGGGTTGATTCCGATGTGCTGGGTGAAAGGAAACGTTTCGTAGGCTTCATACAAAGCGCGTGCTTCCTTGCGCACGGAAGCTTCCAACTCCGCGGGATTCACATCCGCATGGCGGGCCGCTTCCTCACAGGTAGCCTGAAACGCTTCCTTCACACTCCGGTCATCCCATAAGAGAGTGTCGTCCAAGTCGAACAAAATTGCTTTTACCGTCATCTTATAGATCCCCTTTACTGCCTCAGGCGGCCGATGATTTATTGTTCATCCGTATAATGGATGGAATCCAGCTGACCTCTTAGCTGTGTTTTCATAGCTGCAATATATTCTTTACGCAGTTCGTTGCGCTCCTCAAGCTCAGCCTCCGATAATCCGACGCTTTTTGCTTTCCGGGCCAACTCATTAATGCGCTGTACTTTAAGTTGGAAACTGTCACTCATACGTAAACCTCCTATTCAGCCGTTCAATATCTTATACTTTGCCATTCGCTATGGGGATTGTCAAGAAGCTGCCTGACTTAAACAGACACGATAAACGATAAAAAGACATATCCTGACAGGACATGTCTTTCAATTATCCGATATTTTCATTTCAGGTCCGTTAACGGCCTGCGGATGGGGCATGCAGATACTTGCAGATAAACCTTCTAATAGAAGAAAGACTTACGGCAGCTTGATGACATCCCCTGCTTTAAGGACGTCTCCCGCAGATAACTGATTGACCTTGCGCAGCTTGTAAATATACGCCCGCACATCAGAACCTTCCGGAGCTTGAGTCGCAGCGATACTCCACAGCGTGTCCCCTCTTTGTACGATGACGGATGGTTCTGCGCTCTCCTGCTTGTTAAAAGCCGCAGCCTGACGTTGTCCGTCGGCCGGGTTGTTCTCGCCGCTCGCGAACGCTTGAACCATAATGCCGCAGCTGAAGGCGATCAGCAGCACAATCGCGATTACGGCCGTGCGGACGATATTGCGATTAGAGTTCTTCACATATCGAACATTCGTTCTCTCTCCTGCTTTAAGGGCACCCTGTTCGTCCTTGAAATCGGAGACACGCGACGCAAAACGGCTGCTGTTCTCCCGATGATCGTTCGATTTATTAACCGCCGTTGGTTGCGGTGAAGCCTTGTCAGTCGCGGGTTGATCCCCGCTTCTTGTATGTAAGGATAGTTCCGGATTGGCAAAGTATGCATTCATCAATAACGCCTCCAAACATTTGTTCTGTTTTGAATTTAACACGAACGAATGTTTGTGTCAACGCATTTTTTCGAACTTATGTTTGTACGAACTCCGGTTCTGTGCTATACTTTAGGTAATTTATACATACTGGAGTGATACGTAATGGGCAAGGTCTCGCAGCGCCAACTGGCCATCCTTGAATTTATCAAGAATGAAGTGAAAGATAAAGGCTATCCGCCATCCGTCAGAGAAATCGGGGAAGCCGTAGGTCTGGCATCCAGCTCGACGGTGCACGGGCATCTCGAACGTCTGGAGAAGAAGGGGCTGATCCGCCGGGATCCGACGAAACCGAGAGCCATCGAGATTACGGACGGGGATTCCGATTTCGCGCTTTCCATCGCACAAGTCCCTCTCATCGGCAAAGTAACCGCAGGTGTGCCGATTACGGCTACCGAGAACATTGAAGACTACTTCCCTCTTCCGATGCACCTCGTAAGCGATTATAACGTCTTTATGCTTAATGTCGTGGGCGAGAGCATGATCGAAGCCGGCATTCACAACGGAGACATGGTGATCGTCCGTCAGCAGCAAACGGCGAACAACGGAGACATCGTCGTCGCCATGACCGATGAGGACGAAGCGACGGTGAAGCGTTTCTACAAAGAACGCGATCATATCCGTCTGCAGCCCGAGAATTCCGCCATGGATCCGATTTTGCTCAATAATGTGACGATTCTGGGCAAAGTGATTGGTCTGTTCCGCAATATCCATTAATCCGGCCTTGGCAATGGAGCTGCCTATTACGCTAATAACATAGAAGAACCCGCAGAAATTGCTTTCTGCGGGTTCTTTTTTTATGAAGCAGCCCGGGAGCTGATCTTATGATCTTGGATACCGACCTTCGATCCGCCTTACCCGGCTATCTTAGTAAAGCGTCATGTACTGCTCGCGTTCCCAAGCGTGAACTTGAGTGCGGTACATGTCGTACTCGATTTCTTTCAGTTCCACGAAATGCGCAAGCGCGTGTTCGCCCAGCGCGTCGCTGATTACTTCGCTTTTGAGCAGCTCGTCAAGCGCTTCTCTAAGGTTGCCCGGCAGGCTAGGGATCCCCTGCTCGATACGCTCTTCTTCGGTCATCACATAGATGTTGCGGTCAGTTGGAGGCGGCAGCTGAGTTTTTTTCTTGATGCCGTCCAGACCCGCTCTCAGCAGAACCGCCAGAGCCAGGTACGGGTTAGCCGCCGGATCCGGGTTACGAACTTCAACACGTGTGCTGAGGCCGCGGGAAGCCGGAATACGGATCATCGGGCTGCGGTTGCTCGCAGACCAGGCTACATAACAAGGTGCTTCGTATCCAGGCACGAGACGCTTGTATGAGTTGACGGTCGGGTTTGTAATCGCTGCGAATGCACGGGCATGTTGCAGGACACCGGCCATGAAGTGACGAGCGTCTGCGCTGAGACCCAGCGGATCTTTCTCGTCTACGAATGCGTTCTCTTCGCCTTTGAACAAAGACTGGTTGCAGTGCATACCGGAACCGTTTACGCCGAAGAGCGGCTTCGGCATGAACGTTGCGTGCAGGCCATGCTGTCTGGCGATCGTTTTAACGACAAGTTTAAACGTCTGAATCTGGTCGGAAGCTTTAATCGCATCCGCATATTTAAAGTCGATTTCGTGCTGTCCCGGAGCCACTTCATGGTGGGAAGCCTCGATCTCGAAGCCCATTTCTTCAAGCTTAAGTACGATTTCACGACGGCAGTTCTCGCCAAGATCCGTAGGAGCCAGATCAAAGTATCCGCCTTGGTCGTTCAGTTCGAGGGTCGGATTGCCTTTCTCGTCGGTTTTGAACAGGAAGAATTCCGGCTCGGGACCTACGTTCATCGACGTGTAGCCCATTTCCTCGGCTTCCTTCAGAGCACGTTTCAGAATTCCGCGCGGATCGCCGGGGAAAGGAGTACCGTCAGGCAGATAAACGTCGCAGATCAGACGGGCAACTTTGCTTTCCGTCACCCAAGGGAAGATGACCCACGTATTCAGATCCGGGTACAGATACATATCGGATTCCTCGATACGCACGTAACCTTCGATGGACGAACCGTCGAACATCATTTTGTTATCAAGCGCTTTTTGAAGCTGACTGACCGGGATTTCCACGTTTTTGATCGTGCCAAGGAGATCGGTGAATTGAAGACGGATAAAACGGACGTTCTCTTCTTTGGCGATTCGTAGAATATCCTCTTTTGTGTAAGAAACTGTCATAAACTTCTCCTCCTCTTACCCCATGCTTTTTATTTTGGAAAAAATCGGGATAACTCACCTTGAATCAGCGATACTTGACCCAGACGTTTGCCTCCGCCGAGCAGCTGCTGCTTCAACATTTTGTGCAACTGGGTGTCTGTCAGTTCTTTGCGTTTCACTTCGGTTTGTTCGGTAATAACGGTAGCTTCCTCGGAGTCTTTGGAGATCGGCAGCAGCACTTGTTTAATGCCCGCAATGTTAACGCCTTTCTCAATCAGATCCTTGATCTCAAGCAGTCTCTCCACATCGTTGAACGAATACAACCGCTGGTTGCCGGAGGTTCTTGCCGGGATCACGAGTTCGTGCTGCTCATAGTAACGAATTTGTCTGGCTGTCAAATCGGTCAGTTTCATCACAATACCGATTGGAAAAAGAGCCATGTTTCTGCGGATATCATCACTCATGATCGATTCACTCCTGAACGTTAAGTTCTGCTCTTATTGTAAAGGAAAGTACGGAAACATGTCAAGTCATGTTAGATTAATTTACAAGAGAAAATAAAACAGACATTCCGGCCCCCTAAAAAGCCAAAATGTCTGTTTGTTTTCCGCTTTTCGCGGATTATCCTCCTGCTTTTGCCCGAACCTCACATGACGTTTAAAGCAGGCCCCGCTCCTTCATGTGCTGCAAAGCCGTCAGCACGCCCAGTTTACAATGGGAATAGGTCAAACCGCCCTGCATATAGGCGATATACGGCTCCCGGATCGGCGCGTCGGCGGACAATTCCAGGCTTCCCCCTTGGATGAAGGTGCCCGCCGCCATAATGACCGGGTGTTCGTACCCCGGCATATCCCACGGCTCCGGCGTCACATGCGCGTCTACCGCCGATGCCCGCTGAACTCCCTGCACGAACGTGATCAGATGCTCGGCGCTCGTGAACTCGATCGCCTGAATCAGATCCGTGCGGGGATCTTCCGGTCTCGGCCGGGTTTTGAAGCCGAGCCGCTCGAAAACGGCCGCGGCGACCACCGAGCCTTTCACGGCTTGTCCGACGAGATGGGGGGCCAGGAACAGCCCCTGATACAGGGAGCGGGTCGTTCCCAGCATGGCTCCGACTTCGCCGCCGATTCCCGGCGCCGTCAGCCGGTAGGCCGCCATCTCGACAAGCTCTTTGCGGCCGGCGATATAACCGCCCGAAGCCGCAAGCCCGCCTCCCGGATTCTTGATCAAAGACCCGGCGATGAGATCAGCTCCGACCTGGTTCGGCTCCAGCCGTTCGGTAAATTCGCCGTAACAGTTGTCAACGAATACGATCAGGTCCGAACGGATGCTTTTCACAAGCTCCACCATCTCCCCGATGGCCGCAACGGTAAACGACGCCCGCCAGTCGTATCCTCTCGAACGCTGGATGCCGATGACCTTCGTTTTCGGCGTAATCGCCGCACGGATGCCGGCTTCGTCGATGGAGCCGTCAGCCAGGAGGAGAACCTCCCGGTAGCCGATTCCGAAGTCCCGGAGAGAACCGGTGCCGTCTCCCGGCTTCCCGATTACTTTATGCAGCGTATCGTAAGGCTTGCCCGTGATGTACAGCAGCTCGTCCCCCGGCCGTAATACGCCGAAAAGCGCCGTGCCGATCGTATGGGTCCCCGATACGAAATGAGGACGCACGAGCGCGGCCTCCGCGCCGAACACTTCGGCGTACACGAGATCAAGCAGCTCGCGTCCTCTGTCGTTGTAGCCGTAACCCGTAGAAGAAGCGAAATGATAATCGCTTATTCCCTGCTTTTGAAAAGCGGCGATAACCTTCCACTGGTTGTGGTCGATCGTCCGTTCAATCTCACGGAAGCGCGGCTGAACGCCCTCCTCCGCCTGTTCCATAATGGCCATGATGTCTGAATCGAATTGCATATCGTCCGTTCCCTCTCCCTTATTCTCCCTGCTTATCCTGTTTGTCCTTCTCTTCCTTAACTTCGTAAGGAGCAAGCAGATACTGCACTTTATCGTAATCTTCCTTGTTAATGTTCACCCGGAACGTCAGTACATCTTCCTCCGCCCCGCTTTCCGCCACGTCGCCTACCCGGTACACAAGAGCGATGATATCTCCCTTATCCGCAGGAATACGGAACGTGCGGCTGTCTCCCATCAGCGTTTCCTGAATCAGGAGTCTTACTCTTTCCTGGTCTTCCTCGTCATAGGCGGAGATCCGCAAGTGCGGCAGGTTTGTCGTCAGCATTTGAAGCTCCTGCTCCGTGCACAAGTCGATCTTGTTAAAAAGCACCGCCTGAGGCTTGCCGCTCGCGCCCAAATCGCCAAGCACTTCATTCACTACCCGCATCTGCTCCTCGCGCATCGGGCTGGAGCTGTCCACGACGTGAAGCAGAAAATCGGCTTCGCAGGCTTCTTCCAGGGTGGCCCGGAATGCCGCTACTACATCGTGAGGCAGATTCTGGATAAATCCTACCGTATCGGTCAGCACAACCTCCTTGCCGCTCGGAAGCTCCAGCGTGCGGGAAGTCGGATCGAGCGTGGCGAACAGCTCGTTCTGTACGTACACATCCGCGTTGGTCAATTGGCGCAGGAGGGTCGATTTACCCGAGTTCGTGTACCCCACCAGAGCCACCTGGTAGACACCGGTTTTGCGCCGGCGTTCGCGGTGCAGCGTGCGGTGGCGGACCATCTCCTGAAGGTGCGCCTTCAGCTCGCCGATGCGCCCGCGGATGTGACGGCGGTCCGTCTCCAGCTTGGACTCGCCGGGACCTCTTGTCCCGATGCCCCCGCCGAGACGGGACAAGTTCTTCCCGTGTCCCGACAGCCGCGGAAGCAGGTAGCTCAGCTGCGCCAGCTCCACCTGCACGATCCCTTCGCGGGTGCGGGCGCGTCCGGCAAAAATATCGAGGATCAGCTGCGTCCGGTCGATAATTTTGACGTCCAGCGATTCCTCCAGGTTGCGGACCTGCGCGCCCGACAGCTCCTGGTCGAAGATCGCCGTCGTTGCCTGGTGCTCATCGATCAGGGCCTTCAGCTCTTCGACCTTGCCTTTGCCGATAAACCATTTCGTATCGGCGCTTTCCCGGTTCTGCGTCAACGTTTCCAGCACTTCGACGCCGGCCGTTTCCGCCAGCTGGATCAGTTCCTGCAGAGAGTAAGCCACGAGTTCTTCGTGCTTTTTCATTTTATCCGTAACCAGACTCACAAGAATAGCGCGGTCTTTCATTCCGGTTCTGACTTCATGACCTGTTTGTTTCATGCCGTGTCTCCTTCTGGGTATATGTATCGCCATATTAGTGGGAATTATAGGCTCGTTAGGGGATCTAAATCATCATTATCTCTCATTATTACCTTTTTTACAAAGGTATTCACCAATTTCTTTTGCGTCCGGCGAGGTCTCATCCTTTCATCGCCTATAAGGGGTCTTTTCCCGCAGCGTCAAGGCGGATTTAAGGCGGAAAAGAACAAACGGCTGCCAAATAAAAAAACTTATCTTTTTGCAGATAAGTTTTTTCGCCCTTCGCGGGACGGATCGTGCTTCCCAGCTTTAGTCGGCGGTTTTCACGCCGTTCCGCCGCCCTGCTTTAGCTCTGCATTTTCCATTCAGGTGAGTCAGGAAACGCCGTACTCCATTTTAAGCTTATTTTCCGCCGCCGTCACATCTTGAGGAAGAATCTCCATCAGGTCCTGCTTGGACGGTTTTTTGTACCGGCTTAATAACCGGACCGCCTGATTTCTTATCGATTTCTCAATCACGTTGCGTACGAACCGCGCATTATTGAAGTTAAGGCTCGTTTCCTTTTCCATAATAATGATGTCCCTCAGTTTATTGACGGATTCGAGGCGCATGGTGTAGTCACGCTCGTTGATCATCAATTCCGCGATTTGAATAAGCTGATCCACATTGTAATCCGTAAAATCAACCTGAATCGGAAAACGCGAAGGCAGCCCCGGATTCGTCGATAAAAAATAATCGATTTCGTCGGGATACCCGGCGAGAATCAATATAAAATCATTTTTGTGATCTTCCAGGCTTTTTACGAGACAGTCGATAGCCTCCTTGCCGAAATCCTTTTCCCCGCCTCTTGCCAGACTATAGGCTTCATCGATAAAAAGAATGCCGCCGAGCGCTTTTTTAATCAAATCCCTCGTTTTGATGGCCGTATGCCCGATATATTCTCCGACGAGATCGGCACGCTCCACCTCGATCAAATGACCTTTGCTAAGAACCCCCAGGCTTTTAAACAACTTGGCCAGTATTCTCGCCACGGTCGTTTTTCCCGTCCCCGGATTGCCTTTAAAAATCATATGGTAAACCTGCGAATTATCTTTAAGTCCGGCTGCGCTTCTCAACTTGTTGATATGCAGGGTAGCGTACATTTGATAAATAAGATCTTTCACTTCCTGCAGGCCGATCATCGTGTTCAGTTCCTTAAGCGTTTCGTTGAACGTTTCGGATTGGATGTCCAAAGTCGTGCTTTCCGGTTCCTGTATAAGTGGCGCAGCCTCTTGACTGTTGAACACAATATTGATCTGCGAATTGCTTCTGACCGTTATTCGTCTTGAAGTTGCGTCCATTCTCCTCACCTCTTTCGTAATTATATGCAGGGAAGGAACGCGGTCATGCAACAAACTTGGCGGCGGGACGGGCGGGTTATTTGAAGGGAGGCTGCGACCCGGATACCGGGCGCCCAAACCAACCACACAATTGTTATATGTTGGAATATATGTTAAGTTCGCTTTGTATCTTTATCTTTTTTGGAGGAAGTGAGTGCGTGAAGAAATTAGTTTCGGCATTGCTTGCCGCAGCTGCTCCGGCAGTCTCTCCAGTAACTACGGCTTATGCGGCAGCTTTAGAATCCGAGTATACGGATGCCGCGATCAGTATCCGGTTCAGCACATTCAGCATTCTCTCCGAGCACCGTGGAATTACAGATGCGGCCGTTCAGTATACGGATCCCAAGCGTAAACACAAGAGCTCCGCCCTGCAAAGTAAACCGTCTCTCCCGCCGGTGGAACAAATTTCCGAAATTTATGATCACTCCGTCTATTCCAACGCGGGAACGGGCATAACCGGTTTGGATACTAAGCCCAGAGAAAATGACATTTTTCTAGGGTCTTCCGCTCGCGGCAGCAGCCACACCATAACGGAACCTAAGCAAATAAGCGCTTCTATGCAGATTAGGGGAATATATAACAGCGGTATCACCGGTCTTGTAAAGCTGGCCGTAGTCGGCAACGCTTCGGGAGAATTCAGCTATGTATGGCCGGATTCCAAGGTGTACAAGGCACCGGAAACAGTGCCTTTTCATCGAGATTATTATGGAGCTATCCAGTACGACACCTATTCAACGCAGGTTCGTCAGACCGATATTTATAAACAATATTACAAATCCATTTATATAAGAGAGGTTCAACATGACCGGGGGATCGTCGAAACCGTTTCTTCCACTGTCCCTAAAAGTGTGGAATACTCTATTGATTTTTAGAAAAACTTTCGTTTTCCCTATCGCAAAAGTTTCATAAAAAAACCGGACCCATGTCGGTTTAACCATAAAAAAGAGGGGCTCCTCCGCCCCTCTTTCCTCTATATTCACTTCAAAACAGGCTCGCATCAAATTTTACCGGCTTAACGAAATCATCAATCGCGCTCTTTCGTGCCTTCAGCTTGCTCCAACCGACCGGATTCATTCTCTGCCGAAGCGTCACGATTTTCGCCTTCCTCCGGCGCCGCGGATATTCGCTCCGAAGCTCGGCCGCCTCCCGCGTCCAAATAAAGCGAATCCAGATCGGCACGCCAATCCGCCACAAAGTAGAGAATATACTCCGAAGGCACGCCCGCCATGTCCGCTTGATCCCAATCCCCAGCCAAGTCGGTGAGCCTGAGATCTTCTCCCTTATAGGGTCCCGAGGCAAAAAAATCATTCGCCCAGTTCAGCTGGAAAAGATGACCGTCAGGCGCCTGAACCGCAGTAGGCGCGTAGCCCATCCGGATCTCCTGCGCCCGGGACGTGGCCAGCCGGACATCGGCCGGAAGCGTATAAGGAGACGGCTCCACGCTTGCGACCTCGTCGCAAAAACGGATACGGCGGCCGTCCTGCCACAAATCAATCGGGGGCCGGCTTTGAAAGCTGACGTACGCCATGTCGAACGTTTCGCCGCGCACGGTCGTCACCCGGCAGGGGACTTCCGCGGAAGTCCGTCCGCCCGCGATGCTGCCTTGAGCCGTGGCCCCGATTTTCCCCAGCTCGTCCCAAATTTCATCGGATACCTCATAGGTACCCGCATTCCAATGCTCCACCAGCCCGGCTTTGGAAGGATGAATATACGACATCATAATGCCGTCCCTGCCCAGGTACCATCTGCTGCCGCAATTTTCACACGCGTATTCCCAGCCGTGCTTCAGTTGTCTCTCGATCTTGAGCGCCCGCTGCACCTGCTTCGACTCGGCATCGTGGCCGTGCTGGAACCGGGCCCAGTTAAAAGAAATGTACTTTTTGCCGCTGCACTGGGGACATGCCGCCGGAGGCGATGATTTGCGGGAGAGACGAGGCATTACGCCTCCTCTCCTTTCAAAGTCAGCAGCCCGATAAATTCTTCCTTGCCGACCGCGCCGAAATAGGCGGTAATATCCGTCCCCTCGAGAGCCTGTTCCAGCGACTGGGTATCGTATTTCACACCGGTAAGCAGGCGTTCGATTTCCTCGGCATCTTTGACCCCGAAGAAGTCCCCGTAAATTTTCATTTTACCGATGCGGCCTTCCTCCAGATTCATCCGTACATCAATCGTTCCCGCCGGAAAACGCTTGGAATTGACGAGCTCGCTTTTCGGCGATTTGCCGTAATTCCAATCCCAGTTGCCGTAGCGCTCCGCCGAAAGCTCGTGGATCGCCTTCCAGTCCTTCTCCGTTAAAACATACTGAGGCACTTCCGATGCGCTCATACCGAAAATAGTTTCCAGAAGCTCTTGTCTGAATTCTTCGATCGTCATAGGCTTCTTAAGGAATTCCGTAATGTTGGCGACACGGCTGCGGATGGATTTGATGCCTTTGGATTGAATTTTGTCCGCTTTGACCCGGAGCGCCGAAACGACATGCTCGATATCCGACTGAAAAAGCAGCGTTCCGTGGCTGAACAAGCGCCCTTTCGTCGCGAACATGGCGTTGCCCGAAATTTTGCGTTCTCCCACCTGAATATCGTTGCGTCCGCTCAGCTCGGCATCCACCCCCAGCTTGCGCAGGGCTTGTACAACGGGCTCCGTGAATTTACGGAAGTTATGGAACGATTCGCCGTCATCCTTGGTGATGAAGCTGAAATTCAGATTGCCGTGATCGTGATAAACGGCTCCGCCTCCCGACAAACGTCTGACGACGTGAATCCCGTTCTGTTCCACATACTCCGTGTTGATTTCCTCCACCGTGTTCTGATTTTTCCCTATAATAATCGAAGGCTCGTTTATGTAAAAAAGCAGATAGGTTTCATCTGCGGGCAAATTTTTGAGTGCATATTCCTCTATCGCCAAATTGATTTGCGGTTTTGTAATGGATTGATTGTCGATAAACAGCATAGGGACCTCCACAGCGTTTTTCTTTTATTTTAAATCATTTTTGTCGAAAAAGATATTTTCATGCCGACGACGGATCTGATCATGAAATTGCTTGAATAAAAATTTAGAACAATGTATTTTTATACATAACTATGCATGTTTATAAGATGCCGGCTCGTTTAATTGTTTTCCCTGTGTGGTAAAGACGAGTTAGGTCAAGGAGATGACCCGATGAGAACAAAGATGGATTGGCTCGCTTTGGAAAAATGGGCTGCAAACCAGTGGCCGCCGGAGGTAAGTGAAGCGCTTGGCCATTGGCGCCTGAGAGCGTCGGGAGGGTTTACGAAGCGCGCGAACAGCGTGCTTGCCGTCGGAGACCTGCCGGATGATCCGGACTGGTACGAGCGGATATGCCGCTTCTATTCGGACCGCGGACTGCCGGCCGCGTTTCATATCAGCGATTCGTCGCCGCCGGAGCTGGATCTCATGCTGGAAGACAAAGGCGGCATCGTAACGGCCCCCTGCTTCGGCATGATGGCTCCGGCAGCGGAAATGAACGCGAGGCTGCGTCCGCATCAAGACCGTACCGACGTCGCCGCCGAGCTGCTTGCGGCCCCGGACCCGGCATGGATGGAAGATTACATGCTGCTGGAAGGTCATGCCGCGGAAGCACGCTCCTTCTACGAAGGTCTGCTGGAACGCATGCCCGCTCCGAAGGTCTTCGTCCGTCTGATGTCGGACGATGGAGAGACCGTCGCACTGGGTACGGCCCATGCCTCTGGCGGCTGGGCGATTTTGTCCAATATCATTGTCCGGGAAGACTGCCGGGGTCAAGGCTTCGCGAAAGCGCTGCTGGCTCATTTGGCTGTCTGGTCTGCCGACAACGGAGCCCGGTCGGTCTTTCTGCAGGTGCTGCAGGACAATGCGGCCGCTCTTCATTTGTATGAAAGCGCAGGATTTAAGCCCGAATTCAAGTACCATTACAGGGTTTTGCAGCAAGATTGATTTTTTCCAAGGAAGGTCAGCTAGAATAGAAAGGAGACGGTTTTCATGACGACGAACAATGAGCAGAAGCAGACATTCCCGCCGCAGCATCAGAACAATCAACCCGGTATTGAGACGCAAATGACTCCTCAGCCGCAATTCGAGGACAGCAAATACAGGCCGGCCGGCAAGCTTACAGGCAAGGTCGCGCTCATTACCGGCGGTGACAGCGGAATCGGACGGGCAGTCGCCGTCGCTTACGCACAAGAAGGGGCGGACGTGGCCATCGTTTACTTAAGCGAGCATTCGGATGCAGAGAAAGCCAAGTCCCTTGTAGAGCAGGAGGGCCGCAAATGTCTTCTGATTCCCGGAGACCTCGGAGACGAATCCTTCTGTAAAAAAGTGATCGACCAGACCGTCAGCAGGCTCGGCAAGCTCGACATTCTCGTCAACAACGCGGCGGAGCAGCATCCGCAGAACAGCCTTGAAGATATTACGGTGGAGCAGCTCGAAAAAACGTTCCGGACCAACATTTTCTCGATGTTCTTCCTTACGAAGGCGGCTCTCCCTCATTTAAAAAGAGGAAGCGCCGTTATCAACACGGCTTCCATCACCGCTTATAAAGGAAACCCGACGCTGATCGACTACTCGTCCACCAAAGGGGCCATCGTTTCCTTTACCCGCTCGCTCTCCCAATCCGTTATCGAAAAAGGGATCCGCGTAAACGGCGTAGCACCGGGACCGATCTGGACCCCGCTTATTCCTTCCACCTTTACGGAGGACAAGGTAGCTGCTTTCGGTTCGGATACACCTATGCAAAGAGCCGGACAGCCCGAGGAGCTCGCTCCGAGCTACGTCTTCCTTGCTTCGGACGACTCTTCTTATATGTCGGGGCAAATTCTTAATGTCAACGGCGGCACCGTCGTTAATGGCTGACCCGATACCGGCAGCGGATTAACGATAAAAACTGACGCAGAGACATTCTCTCGTCAGTTTTTTGCTGTCCGGGTCCGGATATCTTGACAATTCTGTTAAAATCCAAAAAAAGACAGGAATATTTCTGTCGAATTGTCCGATATAGGTTGTCTTTTATTGGGAAATGGGGTATCTTACTAGAGTAGCAAAAATTTGATAGTGAAAGGAGGCGACAAAAATGGAGAAAATGTGCATGCAAATGATGATGACCATGTGTATGGATGAAATGATGTGCAAAATGAACACCATGAAATCCATGATGGACAGCATGATGCAAATGAACATGATGTCTGAAATGAACATGGATATGGACATGATGATGGGTAAGATGCAAGAGTGCGACGAGAAAATGACGATGATGATGAAGATGATGAGCGAAATGAAACAAATGTCTATGTAATCCGGACTTTCTAACTGAATCCCCTATTCATCCCACAATGAGTAGGAGCATCATCTCGGCAGAGCGGACGACCGCATGTCTTTTTTTTTGCCTTTTTAAGGCTTTCCGCCGTAAGAAGCCGAATGAACTTCAAAACATGCCGGCCTTACTTGACCGCTAATATTTTCTTCGATATTTCAATCCTCTGCGATTTAAGAACCCATACTTGTTCCCGAATCGTTTCAATCTGAGTGCTGTCCTTGCTCTGCCTCAGCTGTTCGAACAGCTCCAGCATTTTCAGATTGATCGAATCATACATCTTCCAAAGATCTTGCCTCAATCTCGCCCGAATTTCCTGCTGGACGTAAATGTCTCTGAACATGAGCGATTCCATTATCGCTTGCTGCCACTCTGTATCTCCAAGGGAGCCGGCGTAATTATACAGATCCAGATGATCATCTACCCATTTACGGGACCATTCTTGTACAGAGGGGGTTCGCATGACCATCAGCTCCTTCAGCACCTTATACCTAGTATTATACTGGGATTAATAAGAAATACAAGAGGCGAATTGAAATAATTGACAACTATTTTCACCTCATAAAAAAACACCCCTCACTTGTTAAGTAAGGGATGTTGAATGTACGGCTGCTAGCCGTTATTTTGCTGCCGGTCATCGTCTCTGGAACCCGAGGTTCCCGATCCTGCCGGTTCAGACGGCGTTGGGGTCGGTGTCGGTGAAGCAGTCCCGCCGGAACTGCCGCCGTTTCCTGGGCCGCCCGTATTGCCCGGGTTCTTCTCTTTATCCTTGTCTTTATCTTTACCGTGGTTGCCGTTTCCATTGCCGTTTCCATTGTTATTGCCGTTGTTATTCCCATTTCCGTTGTTATTGCCGTTGTTAGTTCCGTTGCCATTCCCGTTGCCATTCCCGTTTCCGTTGTTGTTTCCATTGCCGTTTTCTCCGTTATTGTCATCTGGATTCGGAGGCGTCGGAGTCGGCTCCGTTCCCGGAATGGTAACGGACGCAACGTTGGATTGAACCCCTGCGGCGTCTCCGTTGGCCGGAACGACATAGTACTCGTAAGTGCCGCCGGGCTGGACGGTTTGATCCATGTATTCCGTTGAGTTGGAAGGCGTAAGCTGGCTGAAGTCGGTTTCCCCCGGTCCCTTGCGGAAGACCTGGTAGGCGCTTGTTCCTTCAGCAGCCGTCCAGCTCAAGCGCACGCCGCTGTTTTGCCAGCCTGCTCTCAAGTCCGTCACGCTCTTCTTCTCTTGGACCGGAGGCTTCTCCTGCTCGATTTGTTTGCCTCCGCTCGGACGCTCGAAATCTTTTACAGGAATGCCTTTCATCGCTTCGGCCATGACGGCGCTAAAGACCATGTTGGCGCGGTCCGAATAATTTTTGCGGATATAGTGCTTCGAATCCGTCTTATCGAAACCGGCCCAGACGGCTCCGGTCCACTGAGGCGTATAACCGACGAACCAGATATCGCGGTAGTGGGATTCCAGCCCCTTCAAATCGAGCTGGGTCGAACCTGTTTTACCGGCGAGAGGACGACCGAAATCCGCTTTTACACCCGTTCCGCCGCTGGTTACGACTTCCCTCATCATTTGAGTCATATACCAGGATGTTTTCTCGCTCATCACTTTCTTCGGCTCGGCTTTATAATCGATTGCGGTTCCGTCGCTTTTCTCGATTTTCAAGATCGCGTGTCCCTGATTATAAACGCCGTTGTTCGCAAAGGCCGCATAGGCTTGCGCCATCTGCAGCGGAGACTCCCCTTTGGTCATACCGCCCAAGGCCATGGCCAGGTTATTGTCGTTTTCGTCGAACGTAATGCCGAGCTGCTTGGCGAAATCTTTACCGGTGTTGATGCCGATTTTGCTTAACGTCCAAACGGCCGGAATATTTTTGGATTTCTTGATCGCATAGGTCATATCGACTTGACCCAGATACTGCCCGTCATAGTTTCTCGGGGCGTATTTGCCGAATTCCTGCTTGGTGTCGTCCAGCATGGATGTAGGCAGGTAGCCCTTCTTCTCAATCGCCGGTGCGTAAACAACCAGCGGTTTAAACGAGGAGCCCGGCTGCCGCGGCTTATACGCACGGTTCCACGTTCCCGATTTATAGTCCCGGCCGCCTGTCATCGCGACGATCCCGCCGCTGGCGTTATCGATAATGACCATCGAACTCTGCATCGGCTGCTCCGGTCCGTCCGGCTGGAACAGCTTCGCGTTCGTGTACGCCTTATCCATCGCCTTCTGGGCCGTGCTGTTCAGCGTCGTATAAATTTTATACCCGCCGTTGGAGATTTGCTCATCCGTAACCCCGTATAAGTCGTAAGCTTCTTTGATGACGTAGTCACGGAAGCTCGGGAACAGGTCGCTTTGCGCAACCGGCGTTTGCTTCTTCGGATCGTAATCGACGGCCGCCGCCTGGGCGCGCTCTTCTTCGGTGATCAACCCTTGATCCGTCATGAGTCTGAGAACAACGGCTCTGCGGTCTTTGGAAGCCTCGGGATCCGAGATCGGCGAATACTTCGAAGGTGCTTTCGGAAGACCCGCCAGCGTGGCGATTTGCCACAGTTTCAGGTCGTTCAAATCGGTCACGCCGAAATACCTTTTCGCCGCCGCTTTTACCCCGTAAGCCTGGCTGCCGAAATAGATTCGGTTGAGGTATTTTTCCAGAATTTTTTCCTTGGTGAACTGGTTGTCGATGGCCAGCGCGATGGACATCTCGGTCCCTTTTCGGAAGAACGTTTTATCCGAGTTCAGGAATACGTTCTTCGCGAGCTGCTGAGTAATCGTGCTCCCACCCTCAACGGCACTGCGTGCAATAACGTCTTTGACGACCGCACGGCCGAGCGACCAGAAATCAACCCCCGCATGTTCGAAAAAGCGGCGGTCTTCCGTCGCCACGAAAGCATTCACAAGCTGCTTCGGAAACTGATCGAACTTGACGTTCTCGCGGTTCTCCTTAATGACCTTGGCGATTTCCTGTTTGTCGGCATCATAAATAACCGATGCTCCCAGGGCATCGTCCAATTTGTCTATGTTCGCATTAAGGATTTTAAGACCATTCAAATAAACGACTAAATAAATGCTCATCGCGCATATAAGCGCGAGAAGGGCGGCAATAATCACACCCAATATAACCTTCGCCGCATTCCCCTTTTTTTTCGGTTTCTTGCCTTTCGAAGGCGTTTTACTGCTTGCTGCCATCAACGCTCCCTCTCTTTCTGTGCATGGCTCTCTCTGGGGCAGGCTGCCTTGCAAAAGTGTCAACCTAGTAAAAGAACAACCCTATAAAATAAGGTTGTTCCGGACGGTTCTTTAATTTAGACGAAGCAGGTAAACAAAAAGTTGCCGATCGTTTATTCGGCAGCGGACTGCTCAGGCGCCGGCATCAAAGATACGGATCGCTGAGGCGTAAACGTGGAGATGGCGTGCTTGTATACCATTTGCTGTCTGCCGTCGCTGTCGATAATGATCGTAAAGTTGTCAAAAGCGCGGATCAACCCTCTGATTTGAAACCCGTTGGTTAAGTAAACGGTAACGGGAATGCTTTCTTTACGGAGCTGGTTCAGAAAATTGTCCTGAATATTGATCGATTGTTTCATCAGAAGGTCCCCCTTAACATAATCAAACTGAGCCAAGTCTATAAGCAAGCGTTTGCTTATGCATTATATTCGTTATCGTGTACAAACTTTCCTGTTATTATAGCATGGAAATGTTCGAGATGCCCAGAAAAGTTTGCGGTATCCGTGACGTCTATCCACCGGATATCCTTCATGTGACGGAACCAGGAAAGCTGCCTTTTGGCAAAGTGTCTCGTGTCCCGTTTCAAGAGTTCGACCGCTCTTTCCAAGGAGATCTCCCCGTCCAGGTAAGAGACCATTTCCTTGTAGCCGAGGCCCTGCATCGCAACCGATTGGCGGGGCACTCCGCTTTCGAGCAGTCTTTTCACTTCATCAACCAGCCCTTCGGCCATCATGATGTCGATTCTCTCTTCGATGCGCCCGTACAGCAGCTGACGGTCCATGGTCAGTCCGACTATACATAGTTCGTAAGGGGATTCTTTTTTCTGGGCGGCGTTATGGGCCGATAACGGTTTTCCCGTCAGATGATACACTTCCAACGCGCGGATGACGCGCCGCCGGTCGTTGGGATGCAGCTTAAGCGCGGAATCCGGGTCCACCTCGGCAAGCGTCCGGTGGAGAGCTTCATCTCCATGCTCCTCCGCGAACCGATTCTTCTGGCGGCGGAACTCTTCATCCGCCCCGGCTTCCAGAAACTGATACTCGTAGCAGACGGACTCCACGTAGAGTCCCGTCCCGCCGACGAGGAAAGGAAGTTTCCCCCGTTCCGTAATCTCAGGCACAAGCTGCCTGACGCGCTGCTGAAACTCGGCGACGGAGTAAGGGTAACCGGGATCGTGAATATCGATCATATGATGAGGGATTGCGGCTCTCTCTTCGGGTGTCGCTTTCGCGGTCCCGATATCCATCCCTCTGTAGACCTGCATGGAATCCCCGGAAAGGATCTCGCAGTTCCACCTCTCCGCTATTTCCAGGCTCAGCTTTGTTTTGCCGACCGCGGTGGGGCCGATCAGAACAAGCAGCTTCGGTTTAACGCCTTGGCTGTTCAGCATCGGATCACCCCGTATGCCAGCTTGCTGCCCGTAGGAACAGTCTCCCGGAAACCGAGCCTCTCGAATTCTCCGCTTTGCCGGCCTTCCTTGAGGATGACGCAGCGCCGGGCGACACGCCGGGCTTCTTCCACGGCGGCCGCTTCCAGAGGGCGGTCGTCCGCCGCACTGCGCAGAGGCGACAAACCCGAAGACTCCTGGATCGGCGCCCGGAACATCGGATCGAAATACACGATGTCGCAGCTGTTGTCCTCCATGGCGCGCAGCCCGTCAAGATGATCTCCCTGCCGGATGGCGACGCGCTTCATGGCGGCGTCGAATTCGGCTTCTCCCGTCCGGTAGGACTCCAGGCCTTGCTCGAGCAAATAGGCCAAAACCCGGCCGTGTTCCCAAGCCGTTACGGAACCTTCTCCCCCCACTGCGAAGGAAAAAAGGATCGAATCGGAAGCGAGTCCGGCCGTGCAGTCTACAACGGCATCGCCGCGGTCCGCTCCCGACAATTGAAGAAGCGGATCGGAAGAACCCTGCCTAAGCCGTTTGTAGCGGACCAAGGCCATGCTCGGATGGAAAAAGAGCGCGTGAGGACCGCCGAAGTCATATTTTAAGCCTTCCTTCGTAATCAGAAGGATTTCGTTTTCTCCGAAACGCGAACGCAATCCGGAAAGCGTCAGCCGTTTTCGCGGTACAAAGCGGCCGCCCAGCGTCCGGGCTGCGGCGATCGCTTTATCCACGTCTTCGGAGGCTGGGTCGTAAGATGTGGTTACAAGCACAACATTCCCTCATTATCCGTTAGCGAGTTTTAAGCCGATGACGGGACGGTCGCCCGTTCCGCCAAAGGACATGTACACCATATCACAAAGTCTTTCCGCACGTCAAAACGCGTGTTCGTATCGTTTCAAACAGGCAGCAGGCCGGAAAAGCGCGCTGTACCAAGGCATTTGCCGCTTCAATCAAGCGGATGGATGCCAACTTTTACATGACGCGTTTGAACATTTTCTCCAGCTCGTAGGTCGAAAACGAAATGACGATCGGTCTGCCGTGAGGACACGTGTAAGGATTGCCGCATCCGCCCAAGCGGTCAAGCAGCGCTTCCATTTCCGCGGTACTCAGACTCTGGTTGGCTTTGATCGAAGCTTTGCAGGAACATAGAGTGGATGATTTTTCACGCAGCTTGGACAGGTCCACTCCCTTGCGCTCCGTCAAAATCCATTCGCACATTTCCTCTACGATTGCCTGCTCGTCTCCTGCCGGAAACCAGTGCGGATAGGCTCTCACCAGGTACGTATTACCCCCAAAAGCTTCCAGATAAACGCCTACCTGCTCCAAAAGCGGCAGCTTGTCCCGAAGGGCTTGAAAATCCGCCGAAGTAAATTCCAGCGGGATCGGAACAAGGAGTTCCTGGCTGGCTTCCTGGGGTTCTCCGAACTTGGTGTAGTAGTATTCGTAATTAATCCGCTCGTGGGCGGCATGCTGATCGATCATATAAAAGCCCGCTTCGTTCTGGGCGAGCAAATACGTGCCGTGCAGCTGGCCGATCGGCGAAAGCGACGGGAAATCCGGCCGCTTGAGCGCTTCCTTGTCGCTGCGCGTCGGCAGCGCGGCAAGCAGGCTCCCCGCCGCTTCGCGGGAGTATGGCCGGTCGTCCTGCGCGGGTGCGCGGCCGGCACGGCCTCCCCCGGCGGCTGCCCCGCCGCGCGGCTGGCCGCCATAAGCCCCGGAGCCGTACGGAGCGCCGTACGGCTCCGCTGCGGACGGCCGGGATTGCGGCTCGCGCAGGCGGGAAGCCCCCGCTTCCCGCGCGGCAGACGCGGGCACGCTGCCCGGACCGCCCGGGACTGCCGCGTCCGAGGCGGAGCCTGAGCGCCGGTCGTCCGCTGCGAACGGCGCAGACGAGCCCGCAGCTTCGCCGCCGGCGTCCTGCGCTCCCGCGCTGCCCGGCGGCCTGTGCGCCGCTTCGGTCCCGGCCGGCGCGCCGGTTGTTCCGTCAGCGGGAGGCTGCTGCTCCCGCCTGCCGTCGCCGTCCGCTGCGCCGGTTTCTGCCGCGGAGCCTGACGATCCGGCTCCGCTTTCGCCGGCGGCGCCCGGCGGAGCAAGCGAGTCGAGCGAAGCCAGGCTGCGCCGGCGCTCGTCCGCCTCTTGGGCGGTGTCACGCCCTTCCCCGGCCCCTTCGCGGTTGTCCGCGGAAGCCGGAGCTTGTCCATCCGCGGGGACGGACAGCTGTTCTCTCCACTGCGCCGGGGTAACTCCCTGCTTCAGCAAGGGATCCGCCTCCGGGCGGTACAGCGTCATCGTCTCCTGAACGAACGATTCCTTGATCCGTGCGGAAGCCTGGACGCCTTTCGGAATAAGAACCTGGCGCCCCAAAGCTTCCTTGATCATGTCCTCGATCATTTTTACCAGCTCCGGCTCTTTGCTGAAACGGACTTCAAGTTTGGACGGATGCACGTTCACATCCACAAGAGAAGGGTCCATCTCAATATGCAAAACGACCACCGGAAAACGGTTGATCGGAAGAAGCGTATGGAATCCGTTCATAATGGCATGTTGTACGGCAAAACTCCTCACGTAACGCCCGTTCACCATAATGGACATGGCGCTGCGGTTCGCCCGGTTCAGCTCGGGACGGGAGATATAGCCGGAAATTTTGTAATCCAGGCTCTCTCCTCCGACCGCGATCATTTGCTTGCCGACAGCCGACCCGTACACCCCCGCGATAACTTGAAGCAGGTCGCCGCCGCCGAGAGTTTGCAGCAGACTGTTGCCGTTATGCTTCAAGGTAAAAGCGATTTCCGGGTGCGCCAGCGCGAGCCGGTACATATAGTCGGAAATATGACCCAGCTCCGTCTGGATGGTTTTCATATATTTCAGCCGGGCAGGTGTGTTGTAAAACAGCTCTTTGACCGAAATATCCGTCCCTTTGCGGGCGGACGTTTCTTCCTGTGTAACAACGTCCCCGCCTTCCACGGCAAGCTTGCGCCCGAGACCGCTGCCGTCCGTCGAGGTCACGAATTCCGTCTTGGAAACGGCCGCGATACTCGGCAGCGCCTCACCGCGAAATCCCAAGGTGCGGATGGAAAAGAGATCTTTGCCCGACTGAATTTTGCTCGTCGCATGGCGGTAGAAAGCCAGCTCGCAATCCTCGCTCTCGATTCCGGAACCGTTATCGGTTACGCGGATGAGCTGCAATCCGCCTTCTTCCGCCACGACATCGATGCGGCTGCTTCCGGCGTCAATGGAGTTCTCCACCAGTTCCTTCACGACCGATGCCGGACGCTCTACTACTTCGCCAGCTGCGATTTGGTTGGCGATATGCTCGTCAAGAAGCCGAATTTTGCCCATCTTAACCTACTCCTTCTCCGTTTCCAACTGCAAAAGATTATCGGCATCTTCCCAGTGCAGCTGCGGATAGATATCGTCGAATTTATCCAGATTAATGTAGCTCGTCCCGTTCTTAAGCAGAAGGGTGTCGGGCGACATCGCGAATGTGTGGATTCCTTTACCGGTGCTTATGTTAACGGCCTGTGCGGTCTGATTCCACTTGATATCGGCGCCGATCAGGGCAGCCAGCGTACGGGAAGCGACAAAGACGTTGCCTCCTTCGCGGATCGGTCTGTACGGCTCCGTCACTTCCACCTGATTGACGGTTACGTCATGCTTGGTTACCCGCACCTGGAAGGAATTCGTTCCCGCTTTGCGCAGGGCCGTAATGAGCTGGGCCGTATAGCCGTCCGCTTCGATGTCGGGCGCAATGCCGACTCCGTTGACCGGCTTCATTTTGGGCGTCAAATATTCTTCGAAGGTCACCTTCACGGCGCTTTCGTCGCTGAGACTGTGCAAGCTCTGCATGCTCCCCTTGCCATAGCTCTTCATGCCGATAACCTCGGCAACTCCATAGTCTCTCAGGGCACCGGCAAGCATTTCGGAAGCGCTGGCGCTGTTTTCGTTCATCAGCATAAATACCGGAAGGTTCTGAGTCGTCCCGCCTTTGATTTGCAGAGGCGTATCTTCGTTGTTACGGTTTTTCGTATGGGCGAAGACACCTTCCTTGATGAACTTGGAGGCGATATTCTGCGCCGATTCCACGAGACCGCCCGGGTTATCGCGCAAATCGATGACCAGCGATTTCATGCCCATTTTTTGCAGGGCCGAAAACGTCGCGTCGAAGATTTCATCGGCATCGCTTGAAAAGCTGTCGATTTTAATGTACCCGGTGCTTGGCGTTATGAGGTAGCCCTCCACGTTCGGCAAATGTATTTTCGCCCGGGTTAAAGTCAGGTTCAGCTCTTTGCCGTCACGCTTGACCGTCAGTTCGATTTTGGTTCCTTCGGGACCGAGAACACCGCTTACCACTTCGCTCAGGTTCTTTCCTTGCGTGGAAACGCCGGCGACTTTCAGAATGTAATCGCCTTTTTTTAGTCCGCCCTTCTCCGCAGGCGATCCTTCGAAAATCTTGTCCGCATACACGCCGATATCGTCATAACCCATCTGGGCGCCGATTCCGTAATAATTGTTTTCCAGGCTGTCCGTAAATTTTTCCAGCTGTTCTTTAGTGAAGTATGTGGTGTACGGGTCCTTGGCGTTAATTTTTTTCAGCATGTCGGCAATGGTCAGACCTTTAAGCTCATCGGCCGTAATCCCGCTTACATGGTATTGGCCGAGTACTTGTCTTACTTCATCCGTTGTCTGCGCGCTCTCCTGAGCCCATGCCGAAGCAGGGATTACCGCACCGAACACTACTACGGCGGCTGCGGCCGTTTTTAATTTACGAATACCGGGAAAACCCATTCATAATCACCCTTTTATTAAGATACGATGCGACAGGAAAACGGAGGCGGACCCTAGGTATCGCTTAATCCCGGCTTCGTGCGTCATCTTGTTGAGAATCATTTATTTGGAAAAAAAGCGGTTTTCCGCTGTCAGTTCTGTAGTTTTTTCTTCAGCTCGTAAATGACATTAATTGCCTGAAGCGGTGTAATGTTTAGCAGATCCAGCGCTTTAAGCTCCTCGATGACCGCTTGCGTCTGCGGGTCCGGCTTGGCGGAAGCCGCCTGTGCCCGGACCGGCTTCGCCTCCTCGAAAAAGCTCAGCTGCTCTACGGCGGAGCGCTGGGACGCCGCTTCCTCCGGCGCACCGTAAGGAGCGCTCGCCTCCCCGGATCCTGACGAATTCGCGGACGTACGGGCTGCAGGCGCCCCCGTCAGAACGTCCCCGCCGGATGACCCGGCTCCCGGTTCCGGACCTTCGGCTGCCGCACGCGCCTCGAAAGTCTGCAGAAGCTCGTACGAGCGGGATATAATCCCGTCAGGCAGACCCGCAATCTGGGCGCAGTAGATGCCGTAGCTCGTACTGGCCGCGCCCCGGATCAGCTTGCGCAGGAACGTAACCTGCTGCCCGCTTTCCTTGACGGCCATGCAGTAATTCCGCAGCTGCGGAAGACTTTCTTCCAGATGGGCCAGCTCGTGAAAGTGTGTGGAGACGAGCGTTTTGCACCCGATCTCGTGATGGAGGAACTCGATGACCGCCTGGGCGATCGCCATGCCTTCTCCTGTCGAGGTTCCCCGGCCCAGCTCGTCGATAATGACAAGGCTGCGCTCGGTCGCCTTCTCCGTCATCACCTGAATGTCCATCATCTCCACCATGAACGTGCTCTGGCCGCCGATCAGGTCGTCGGCTGCACCGATTCGCGTGAAAATACGGTCGATGATCGGAATCTTCGCGCTGCTTGCCGGTACGAAGCAGCCGATCTGCGCCATCAGGCAAATAACGGCAACCTGCCGCATATACGTGCTTTTACCCGCCATGTTCGGGCCGGTAATCAGCAGCATGCTTCCGTCGCCGGCGGTAAGCTTCGTTTCGTTCTCGATGAACGCCCCGCTTTCAAGCACCGCCTCGACGACCGGATGCCTGCCTTCTTCGATGTGCAGATCGTAGCCGTCGCCGACCTCCGGACGAATAAACCGGTTGGACGCGCTCACCGCTGCCAGCGACTGGTACACGTCCAGCTCCGCTATCGCCTCGGCCAGCTTCTGGAGGCGTCCGATCTGCGAGGAAATCCGTTCGCGAAGCTGCACGAACAGCTCGTACTCCAGATCGGTGCGTTTGTCCTCCGCTTCGAGAATAAGCGCTTCTTTCTCCTTCAATTCAGGAGTGACGAAGCGTTCGGCGTTCGCGAGTGTCTGCTTGCGCTCGTAGCGCCCTTCGGGAAGGGACCCCACGTTGGCCTTGGTTACCTCGATGTAGTAACCGAACACTTTGTTGTAGCCGACTTTGAGCGACCTGATGCCGGTCGCCTCGCGCTCGCTTCTTTCCAGCTCGGCGATCCACTTCTTCCCGTTGGTGCTCGCTTCGCGGAGCTGATCCAGGTAGTCGTGATAGCCTTCGCGGATCATGCCTCCGTCGCGTACGGACACAGGCGGTTCGTCCTCGATGGCTCCGAGAATCATCTCCGAGATGTCGGAGCAGGGGTCCATTTCGTCCACAAGCCGTTCGAGAACCCGGGCGCCCGCACCGGCGCAGACGTCCTTCAGACGGGGCACCTGCTCCAGCGAAACCCGGAGCGCAATCATGTCCCGGGCGTTGGCGCTTCCGTAGGCCATCCGGGCGACGAGCCGCTCCAGATCATACACTTCTTTCAAAACGGTGCGAAGATCGTCGCGCAAAATAAACTGTTTGTACAGCGTCTCCACCGCGTCATGCCGGCTGCGGATCGCATCGGCCTGCATCAGCGGTTTCTCGATCCAACGGCGCAGCATACGGGCGCCCATGGCGGTGACCGTTTCGTCCAGCAGCCACAGGAGCGACCCCTTACGGCTGCGTTCCCGGACCGTTTCCACCAGCTCAAGATTGCGGCGTGTGAAAGGATCCATCGTCATATACTGCTGGGGCGAGTAGGCGCGGATTTCTTTGATATGGGTCAAGCTCTGTTTCTGCGTTTCATGCAAATAGGCCAAGAGAAGCGAAACGACGCGTCTTGCGGAGGCGTCCAGCTTTCCGGCCGCCCCTTCTCCGAACTGCGGAGCGAGCTTGTCGTCCGCCGCCCGCTCCCATGCCGTAAACACCGTGGACTTCGCCGTAAGCGGAATCTGGCTCCGGACCCGGTCAAGAAGCGGACCGTCCCCGATAATCTCTGCCGGAGCGTACGCGTTCAGCTCGTCGATCAGCATTTGGAACGAGTCCGACAGGGAGGTTGCATACAATTCTCCGGTGGACACGTCGCAGGCGCTGAAACCGTACCGGCCGCCGACCTGTGCGACGGCCGCTATGTAATTGTTGCTCGCGTCTCCAAGCGTCTTGCCGTCCATCACGGTGCCCGGCGTCACGATCCGGACAATTTCCCGGCGGACGACGCCTTTGGCTGCGGAAGGGTCTTCGACCTGCTCGCAGATGGCGGCCTTGTAGCCTTTCTCTATGAGACGGGAAATATAATTGTCCGCGGAATGATAGGGAACCCCGCACATGGGGATCCGTTCTTCCGTACCGCCGCCGCGCCCCGTCAAGGTTATCTCCAGCTCGCGGGAAGCGTTGATGGCGTCTTCGAAAAACAATTCATAGAAATCTCCCAAACGGAAAAACAAAAAAGCATCCGGCACCTGAGCCTTGATTGCCAGATACTGTTGGATCATGGGTGTGTATTGAGTCATTCTAAACCTCCGACGAAACGTTCAGCGGATAAGGCTGTCTATGATTCTTCTATTATAGCATGTTTTCCTGCCTGGCATCCTGTTTCCGTCCGTAGGGACCGATTTTCCAGCTCCTCCGGAAATCGGCGAGTTCCTGCCAGCCTTCCATGCGCCGCGACTGTTCTCTCAGCGGACGCAGATACCTTGCGAATTCCCCGTACATGGGCTGTTTCTCGAGATCGGCCCATACGCTTTCCGCCGCATCCGCCAGGCCCGGCTTATTGCCTGCATAATAATTCTCCTGAGCCTCCATATCGTCCAGCGGCCTTTGGTCCAGCTCGAAATAACGGTCTGCGATAATCCGCGCAAGCGCGAACACGCCGAGGGTTATTTCGGGCGAAACCAGCCAGCTCGGAAGCGTCCGGTACTCAAACCCGCCGTGCCGCTGCCGGCGGTAATCCCCCAGCAGCCCGTAGCGCGGTCGGCGCTGCGCGGTCGTCTCTCCCTCGATCATCGTAAGCGGGAGCGTCAGGTAGTTATCCAGCGCGCGCAGCAGGTGCGAATTCAGCCAACAGCGGCTGAAATGTACATGCCCGCCAAGCGGAAAGCCCGGCAGCGGCATGCCGCCGGCGATCCAGGCGAGGCTCTCGTCGCCGATCTTGCGCGCGGCCGTACGCATCGTCCGGCGCAGGTTGGCGGCCAGTTGCGCCGGTTCGCTGCTCGGCTGCGGCCGCAGCTCGGCCAGCGGCAGAATGACGCGGTGGCCGCTGAGCACGATCGCGTCGCAGCCGACCTGGCCTTCCCGCTCCAGATACTTGGAGGCGGACACGACTTTGCCGCGCGGATTAACCAGCAGAAACTCGGGATCGCTCCCGAGTACCGCCGGCTCCGTCCGCACCAGCTCCTGCGAGAGCTGCACGGCGTATTGCCCGATGGCGTGCGCAAAGAGCGCCGCCAGCGGCTGATCCGGCCGCGGCGAAGGATCTACCCGCAGCACGAGCGTCCTGCCGGAAGGCTCGATCGCGATATGCACGAGTCCGTAGTCGAGGCCGAGCGCGTACACCGCCTTGACCGACTCGCGGACGGCGCGCTGGGTGTGAAACGTCTGCTGCTCCAGGCTGACTTCCTGAAAACCGGACGGCTCTGTTCCGGCCGAGCCTGGAAGGAGCAGCAGGTTGTTTTTCTGCCGGTAAACGGCGAGGGCCTCCATATGGAAAACCGGTATACGGTATTCGTAGGAATAAGGCCGGCCGCCCCGGCGGATGCCGCGACCTCGGCGGTCGGCCTCCGTATCTTCCAGGGAGCCGCGGATCGTCCGGATGCCGTGTACGGCAAGCTGCATCCTCGCGTCCTCTTCCCTCACCGCCAGAGAGACCGCTTCCGGAGGCTGCAGCAGAGCGCGCCGCGGCATTGCGGCCAATTCCCGCGCCTGCTCCGCCGATAGATTGCCCCAGGCTGCGATTCTCACAGGCGTCTTCTCCGGAAGCTTTTCCCCATGCGGAATGTTCAGGAGATCCAATTCCCGGCTCATAACGGAAACCGTCTGCTTATCCCGCCCGGAGTACAGCACGAAGAGCTGCATAGTCGTCCTCCTCCCGGCTGCCCATTTTTACCCGGAGAAACAAAAAAGAGGGCAAACGCCCTCTGCCCCAGCTTCTTCCGGTGCATAAGATGAAGGAACCTTTAACTTAAATCATCTTCCAGCAGATCGGGGTTCAAATCTTCGAAATCTCCATCATCGCTGATGAGATCGAAGTCTACATGCTTCTCTTCGAAATCTCCGCCGTTCGGATCCACGATCACGTGCACCTTCGTTTCCGCCGTCAGCTCCACATGGAATTCGCGCTCTACGCGGATCAGCACGTTACCGCCTCCGGAGATGCTCGCTTCCACACAGTTCGGTTCCTGCGTTGCGACCGCAGAAACTTCCGCCGTGGCAGACTTGTGCCGCTTGTCGAGGTACGACAAGCCGACTACCTCCGCATAAGATACCGTTTCTTTCGCGACATCGGTTTTCGTATTCCGATCATACGAATACCAGATGTTGATATCGTAAGTACCGACGACCTCGACTCCTTCTCCAGACTTGACGGCTTCGTACTGATTGTTGATGATCCAGGCGCCTAAGATACTGGTTGGAGCATGAGGCGGAGTCACGGTATGACTTACGTGCGAAAATTTGCGTCCTTTGCCGCAGACAGCTTTCACAATGATCTCTCTGCTTTGCAAATTTCTATCTATTGACATCCTTTCAACCTCCTCCATGCAATCATTCATTACAAGTGTATGCAGGACATAGGCGATTGTTGATTGAACGGACGCAATCAAATCAAGATAATTTGTAAATTCCGCATTAAATCAAGCTTCGTCTTCTTATAATAGTTAAATGGAAATAAACCGATCCAGATGAAATGGGACCCGATAACGATCACTCTTCAGTAGCCGGCTGCGGTTGAACGCAGCTGGTTATTTTTTCGTTCCGCTTCACGAATCGAGCTTTGGCCGTGTCGTATTTCCGCTGCTCCAAGCCACCACACCATCGTCAACCAATCCTCATGACACTTAGATCGGCTGCTTTCTCCCGCTGCATACGGAATCGTTACCGGGGATAAGAAGAACCCCGCTCGAATATTCAGCACCAAGGATAACTTTCATGGGCGCTTCAGCAGAAGTGTTTTAACTTTGCGGATTACCGGACTGATATCCGGCCTATGTGAAAGCCCGAGCTCCAATATCGGTGCTCGGACTTGATTTTTTCAAGCATTGTACGTATGCGGCCTACACTTATTTCAATGCCTTCCGTAGCCATGCTCAAAGCATGCGGCCCGGTTGCGTGGAACTTCTTTATGCGCCCCGGCTCTTTATTGACGCTGTGGCAAACCCCGCACGATGAGTTCTAATAAAAAACCCAAAACCAACTGAAATTGATATTGCAGACTGGGCTCCTCCGGCGATCCGCAAACCGCTTCATCACGGGATAATTATGCCTGTTACCTTATACGGCCGGATCCGGGGCTGACATCTTACGGGTTAAGTGAATCTTTTGAATAAAAAAAACCCCTAAAAAGGGGCCTCGAATAGTGAGGTATCTCATTGTCCGCTATCACTTTATGAACCCTATAAAATTTTGATTGGACTTAGTTGATAGACACTAAACGGCTGCCCCTCCGCATTAACCTCTTTTTCTAAAAATAGGTTATCGTCCTTTCATGCATTAGATACCTGTCATAGGATGATCTTGTATTAAACATTCCGAGGAGGTATCTTAAATGAATTGTCCAAAGAGAAAGAGATGTCACAAAAAAACAGTTATCGTGTGTAAACCGAAGAGAAAAAATAAAATCGTCATTGTAAAAAAGAAAATCGTAAAAGTATCCTGTCCCCCGCCTACCGTAAACGTAACGCCTATTCCTGGACCCCAAGGACTTCCCGGTCCTCAAGGCCCGCAAGGACCCCAAGGTCCTGCCGGCCTAACAGGGCCCCAGGGAATCCAAGGTCCCGCCGGACCTCAAGGACCCCAGGGACCCGCAGGCGGAATTTCATCGTTTGCCTTTGTGTGCAGCACAGCGGCGCAGACGATAGCCGCGGCAGCCGAACCGGGGGGGCAAGGCGGGGCCGTATCCTTTAACGACTCCGTCATCAGTGCGACAGCCGTCACATTCGCACCTCCGTCCAGCATTATCATAAATGAAAACGGATTTTATAAAATTACGTATGAGGTGTTCCCTACAGCCGGGAATAACGCTTTCGGCTTGTTCTTTGACCCCGACGCGGCTGGCCCGACCCCTGCGGCCCTGGTTCCCTGCAGTAACTATGGAACCGGCGCCGGAAACAATCCATACACCGGGCAGGTTATCGTTCAATTAACAGCCGGCGGAGTATTGACCTTAAACCGGATAGATAATACGGGGGCTTTAACTTTACAAAACGCAATCGGCGGAGGAACACCAACCGTAAGCGCTTCTCTTTCAATCGAGAAACTGGCATAGTCTTCCTATCAATTATATAAAAATCCCCCGGCCGTCAGGCTCGGGGGAGTCGCCAAGGGCACCAACATGATCAGGAGCGCGCGGACGCGGGCTTCTGTTTTTTTTGCTTTTTGGCGATGTTCAAATAATAGCTCAGTTCCCGGGTCAACTGCTGGAGGGCCGCTCTTGCCTCGAACTCGGAAAGCGTCTGCGGCAGCGTCTCCATCTTGAAGTTCGCCTGCAGGGCGGCCAGCTTTTTCTCCGAACGTCCGGTGTAGTAGTCTACTTTGCAGTCTTTGCTAAGCTCTTCGAAAATAGAAGCGAGACTTTCCCCGAGAGGCAGCTCCCGGCTGACCTGGGACACCAGCAGCGCCATCCGCTGAAGGGATTCGAACTGCTCGTTGCGCATGTAAAAATAGAGCTGCATGTCCGTATACGTATGAGTGCCGAAAAGCAGCGCGTTCTCAATCGACCGGCTGGCCGTTTCGGTTCCCGTTTTCAGCACTTCGTCCAGCTCGAGGAGTTCCTTCCCGTTCCAGACGACAGTCGTATCCCTTAGATGTTCGGCAATGTGCAGAAACACATCCGAGAAAAGCCCCTCGACTTTGGACCGGTAAAACTCGATTTCTTTGTCCGCTTTGGGCATATACGAAATGTTGATCAGCGTGGCGCTTCCCAATCCGACGATCAGAAGGATGATTTCATTTAAAATAAGCGGGGGGCTGATCAACTGCGCATTATAAATGTGAAAAATGGTTACGGAAGCCGTGACCGCTCCGTCGCTCAGCTTTATCCGGTGCAAGACCGGGAAAACGATAAGTACGAACAAACTGAGCACCCAAACGTGGAAGCCGAGCAGGCTGAACAGGACGGATGCGAAAAGGACGGCCAGAATGGAAGCCGCGATCCGCTGAAAAGCGTTGTTGATGCCTCTGCGCTTCGTTACCTGAATGCCCAAAATAGCAAGAAGCCCTGCGGAATTGGGGCTGGTTAAGCCGATCCACCGGGCCAAAGTAATCGATACGATGACGGCCAGAGCCGTTTTTAAGACGCGAATGCCGATGAAAGGAATGTTCATAGATGTTTGCTCCGTCTAGTGGATTTTTTCTGTTTCGATTATTCCATGTTCGGCGATATTGTTCAAGTCTACCGGTCACAAGAGCGGCAATTTATGCTTCTCTCAGACTTACCGGCGGGACATCAATTTATTCTCCAAATAGACGACGGCCTGATACATAAAGGTCGCGACGATCGCGATCACGACCAGACTTGCTATGACGAGAGTGAAGTTGAACACCTGGAATCCGTACACGATGAGGTAGCCGAGCCCCATTTTGGAAACCAGGAATTCGCCGACAATGACCCCGACCCAGGCAAGGCCGACGTTCGCTTTCAACGTTGCCACTATCGTGGGAAACGACGCGGGAAGGATCACTTTGCGGAAGACCTCGCCCCGGCTCCCCCCAAAGATGCGGACAACTTTCACGTAATTGTCGTCGACTTCCTTGAAGCTCCCGTACACCACCAGTGTCGTAATGATGACGGTAATCGAGAGCGTGGTCGCGATAATGGACAGCATCCCGGGACCGAAGCCGACGATAAACAGCGGACCCAGCGCCACTTTCGGCATGCTGTTAAGCACGACGATGTACGGATCGAGCACGCGGGACAGGAAGGGCGACCACCAGAGCAGCATCGCCAGCGCCGTCCCGAAAAGCGTGCCGAGCACGAAGCCGACAACCGTCTCATAGACGGTATATCCCGTGTGGGGAAAAATGGAGCCGTCCGCGATTTTGGAAGCCAGGAGAACAAAAACTTTGCTCGGATAGCTGAACAGCAGCACATCGATCCATTTCAGGCGGCCCGCGGCTTCCCATACGCCCAGGCTGATCACAAGGATGAGCAGTTGGGCGACACGGACACGAACCGCAACTTTGCGTTTGGCCTCCAGATGGGCCGCATGGATCGTATCCGCAAGCTTTCCGCCGTCTGTATGCTTCTGACCGTTCACCTGTGCGTGGATACCGGCTACTTGATTCTGTGCGGTTTCATCTGCCGGATGATGGTTCACGTTTCCGCCTCCTTTCCGCCCATACGCTCGAATTCCTGCCATATCTCGTGGAAAAGCTCGTGAAATCCCGGCTTTTCTCTCGCTTCGAAAGGCAGCGTCCGCCGGATAGGCTCCGGGACGGCAATCTCCCGCCGGATTCGGCCCGGGTGCGGTTCAAGCAGGATAATCCGGTCGCTCATCGCGATGGCTTCCGTGATATCATGCGTGACGAGCAGCGCCGTTTTGCCCCGTGAACGGAGCGTCTGCACGACGAGATCCTCGAGCTGCAGCTTAGTCTGGTAATCGAGCGCGGAAAACGGCTCATCCAGAAGCAGCAGCTCGGGCCCCGCGGCCAGCGTCCGGACGAGGGCGACGCGCTGCCTCATTCCGCCCGACAACTGGGCGGGCCGGTAATCGCGGAATGCGGCAAGCCCCATCTCCTCCAGGAGATGATCGACGTACGCTCCCGTTTCCTTGTTCAGCCTGCCCAGCAGCTCGAGTCCGATGACGGCATTGCCGTAAATTGTCCTCCACGGAAACAGGTAATCCTGCTGCAGCATATACCCGACCCGGGAAGTAGGGGAATCTATTTCCCGGCCGTTAATCAGCACCTGCCCCCGGGTGGGCCGGATCAAACCGGCGATAATGGACAAAAGCGTCGTTTTACCGCAACCGCTCGGGCCAAGCAGGCTGACGAATTCACCCGGCCGGATGGTCAGTTCGATGTTTTCCAAGGCCGGGTTCGCCTGGGCGTCCGACACGTAAACATGCGTCATGCCGCTAACTTGAACCGTGGCCGCTGTATCCATGGTCGCATCCCTCCTTATCCGCTTGCACGAGAAAGACCCCCGCAGCCAAAGCCGGCAGCCGCGGCACTAAGCAGGCCGTGCCTGCTCACTTCACGTTCACCTTAGCTTTCTCGGCAAAACTGTTGTCCACCAGCGTGCTCCAATCGGCCTTCGCTTTCAGCTCACCCGCCTGAGTCATGACGTCCTGGAGGTTGTTCCATTCCGCTTCGTCGATGACGGGATCGCCGGCGTAGGTGTTCTGGTCTTTATACCGTTTCACCACGCTTCTCACGATTTCCGGATCGGTATCCTTAAAATAAGGCAGAACCGCATCCGCGATTTCGTTGACGCTTTTCGTATGCATCCAGTTCTGGGCCCGCTGTACGGCATTCGTAAACTTCTGAACCGCGTTCGGGTTTTTCTTGATAAAGCTTTGTTTCGCCATGTAAACGGTGTACGGCAGTTTGCCGCTTTCGACTCCGAACGAGGCCAGGACGTAGCCTCTTCCCTCTTTCTCGAATACGGACGCCTGAGGCTCGAAAAGCTGGACATATTCCCCCGTTCCGGAAGAAAAAGCGGAAGCAATGTTCGCAAAATCGACATTCTGGATCAGGTTTAAATCCTTGCGGGGGTCAATGCCGTGCTTGCGCAGCGCAAACTCTCCGGCCATTTGCGGCATTCCGCCCTTGCGCTGGCCAAGGAAGGTTTTTCCTTTAAGCGCGCTCCAGTCGAAATTTCCGGCCGGCTTCGTACGCGATACGAGAAAGGTGCCGTCCGTCTGCGTAAGCTGGGCAAAGTTGATGACGGGATCGTCGCTTCCCTGCTGATGCACATAAATCGACGTTTCCGATCCGACCAGCGCCACGTCGATGCCGCCGGAGAGCAGCGTGGTCATCGTTTTGTCCCCTCCGGCCGTAGTCGTCAGGTCCACTTCCAGTCCCTCATCCTTAAAAAAGCCTTGCGAAAGCGCGACATATTGAGGCGCGTAAAAGATCGATCTCGTGACTTCACCGATACGGATTTTGCTGACTTCTTCCTGTTTCGAGCAGCCCGGCAGAACCAATCCCGCCAACAGCACCGACAGCAGGAGGAAGACGATAGATCTTCGTTTCATGGCGTCTCCTCCATTCTTCTTGATTGCTATCAGCATATGCACAAGCAGGCGGGCGGGTTAATGGACGGAAGGCCCTCTGGGCAAAAAAAAACCGCCCCGAAAGGCGGTGGCCGAAGCAGCCAACGTCATCCGGGGCGGTTTTTTTACAACTTCTATTAGCTTAAGCCGTAGAGCGGCTTATATTTGTCCTTGAGGTAATCCACCAGATACTGCGGATTGAGATCCTCGCCCGTCACGCGGCGGACGATCTCGTTAGGCGTCTGGGATTTTCCGTAGCGGTAAATGTGCTCGACCAGGAACTGTTTGATCGGAGCGAAATCGCCTTTGGCCAGCAGCTCGTCAAACGCCGGAATCTCTTTGCGCAGCGTGTTGGTGAACTGGGCGGCATACATGTTGCCGAGCGCGTAAGACGGGAAGTACCCGAAGGAGCCGCCGGCCCAGTGCACATCCTGAAGCACGCCTTCCGCGTTCGTGTCCGCCTCGATGCCCAGGTACTCGCGGTATTTCGCGTTCCAGGCTTCGGGCAGGTCGGCGACTTTGAGCTCCCCGCTGAACAGCGCTTTTTCAAGCTCGTAGCGGATCATGATGTGGAGATTGTAGGTCAGTTCGTCCGCTTCGATCCGGATCAGTGAAGGCTCGGTATGGTTAATCGCCCGGTAAAACGCCTCTTCGCTCACATTATCGAACTGTCCGGGGAAGGTCCGCTGCAGGTCGGCGTAGTAACGGGACCAGAACTCGCGGCTTCTACCTACCATATTCTCCCAGAAACGGGATTGTGACTCGTGAATGCCCATCGACGTTCCCGTGCAGAGATTCGTTCCGATCAAGTCTTCCGAAATGTTCTGCTCGTAGAGCGCATGCCCGCACTCGTGAATCGTACCGAAGAGCGCACTTGTCGCGTCTTCAGGCAGGTAACGGGTCGTGATGCGGACATCGCCCGGATTCAGGCCGGTCGCGAACGGATGGACGGTTTCGTCCAGACGTCCCGCTTCGAAGTCGTAACCCAGTTCCTTTAAGATGAACAGCGAGAAATGCTTCTGCTTCTCCTTGTCGAACGTCTGGCGCAGGAACGAACGGTCCGGCTGCGGCGCCTTCTTGATTTCGGCCAGGAGAGGCACGACTTCGCTGCGGAGAGCTCCGAACACTTCGTCCAGCTTCTCGACGGTCATGCCGGGTTCGTACATATCGAGAAGGGTATTGTATTTATGCCCTTTGTAGCCCCAAAGCTCGACGAATTCCAGGTTCGTTTCCACGATTTTTTCCAGGTAAGGCTGGAACATGGCGAAATCGTTCTTTTCCTTCGCCTCTTCCCAGACGCTTTCCGCTTTGGAAGTCAGTACGACGTATTCTTGATACTTCTCAGGCGGAATCTTTTTGCTGCGGTCAAATTCCTTCTTCGCTTCGTGAACGATGCGGCGGTTCGTTTCGTCCAGTTCCTCGATGCGTGCCGTATCGGAGAGGAAATCCAGGTATTCGCCCATTTGGTCGGATACCGATAGCCGGAACGCTTCGGTGGACAGCTCGCCGATGACTTCGGAACGCTCGGATGCCCCCTTCTTGGGAGCGCCGGTGCGCAAGTCCCAATAAATGAGGCCGACTGCTTCTTCATAATGTTTGATTTTACGTATGTATTTGCGGAATTCATCCAGTTTGCCCTGATAGTCTGTCTGGCTCATGGTGGATTCTCCTTTCACTAAACAGGTATACTGTCATCATACTTTCTATGCGGGAGATAATCAAATTCTTCCGTTTGTGATACAATTGATAAAAAGGAGGGAGCTTACGCATGTATATTCACTTTAGCGAAGCGGCCGTCGAAGCCCTTACAAACCGTCTGCCCCAGGATGCGATCCTCAGGCTGTTCTACGATACGGAAGGCTGCGGATGCGCCCTGGCCGGGGTAGCCGCTCTTCAAATCCAGGCCGCCCATACCGAAGGCGACGTAGATGCGCGGAGCAATGCGTTCACCGTGCAGTACGATCCCCGCAAAGAAGTTTTCTTCGAGGAAAATCTGTCGGTCGACTACATGCCCCAGCGGGGAACCTACGTCCTGAAGAGCAGCCAGCAGACCTACAATCCGGCCATGAGACTGGTCAACTGCGTAAATTAGCACAAGACGGCCCTCAGGCTGTCTTTGCCATAAAAAGAAACCATACAAAAGAAGCGGAGGATCTATATGAGTTTGATATCCGAAATTCTCAATTACAATGAATCGTTTGTGGAATCCAAAGAGTACGAACAGTATTTGACAACCAAGTTTCCCGATAAACGGATGGTTATCCTGACCTGTATGGACACCCGTCTGGTGGAACTGCTTCCCAAGGCGATGAACCTGCGCAACGGCGATTCCAAGATTATTAAAAACGCGGGCGCTCTCGTCTCCCACCCTTTCGGAAGTATTATGCGGAGCATTATCGTGGCCGTATATGAACTGGACGCCGATGAAGTACTCGTAATCGGACACCGCGACTGCGGCATGACCGGCTTGAACTCGGAGAAGGTTCTGAGCAAGGCGCGGGAACGGGGCGTGCAAACCGAAGTGCTGGACACCCTGCATAACTCCGGCATCAACCTCGACAAGTGGCTGACGGGTTTCGAGCATATCGACGAAGCGGTCATCGGAAGCGTGAACATTATCCGCAATCACCCGCTCCTGCCGAAAAACCTTCCGGTACACGGCCTGGTCATGAACCCGCAGACGGGTAAACTCGACCTGCTTACGGAAGGATACGACGCCACCCCCGTAAAAACGAATCCGGAAGAGTATCCGTTCATTTAATTGCCCGGAACGTCACTCGTCCCACCTGTCTACATACAAAAAAACCGCCTTTTGGCGGCAGGCGCTGCAAACGCATCGCGCCCGCCCGAAGGCGGTTTTTTTATTGAAATACCCATGGTCGTTAGCGGCCGGACCCGCTGCTTTAGGAAGCTGGCGAGGAAGGGTCCGATCTCCGCGTTTTTTTGTAGACCGCCTCGATGACAGCAAGACCGAGCAGATAGAAAACGGCGAAGCCGACCGTCATCCAGAGCGCCCGGGAAGTGCCCGCCTGATCCATGACATATCCGATCAACGCCGGGAAAACGGCTCCCCCGAGACCCGCCAGGCCGGTAATCAGACTTGTCACAAGCCGGGCAAGACCCGGAAACGTATGATTGGCATACACCATCGTAATCGAATACACGCCGGACAGCAGCAATCCGAGCGCAACAATCAGCACATACCCGGTCCAGATGTTTTGCAGCACGATGAAAGCGGCCAGCACAATCAGGCTGCTTGCCATACTGATAAACAGAAACCGGCTGTAAGTGATTTTGCGGATAATCCAGCCCGTGGCGAGACGTCCCAGTACCATCGCGCCCCAGAACAGACCGACGCTGAGTGCCGCAAGGAAAGGCGCCGCATCCAGGTACGAGATAAAGATGGAAGACAGGAAATTGTTCATGCTTCCTTCGATGCCGCAGTACATAAAAATCATAAACCCGAAGAAAACGAGCAGCAGCCATTTCAGACGGGCCGAAATGTTTTCGGGCGGCGCCATGTTGCTCGCATCCTTCGCGGCGTTGTCGTCGAGATCCGTTTTGGAGTAGGTAATAAAGACCCACACTCCCGTCATCGCAAGGGCCATGACTCCCGTAACCACGAACGAGTATCTCCACAGATCCATCGAGATCAGCAGGCTGGAGATGACGGGCATCAGCAGAGCCCCCAGGCCGAACGAGACTTCCAGGTAGCTCATCACAACCGCCCGGCGCCCCACAAAAACCTCCATCATGAGCGTCGCCACAATCGTTTCGACGGCAGCCGTTCCGAGACAATTCATAAAATTGATAACCAGCATGGCCGAAAACGGCGGCAGCGACCACATCATAAACTGGGAACCGGCAATAATCAGACACGCCAGCGCCAAAATCTGCTTTTCGCTAAAACGGTTTAACAAAAGAGTCGCCACCGGCACCCCCACCAGAAATCCGATGGAGCCCCAGAAAACAAGCTGGCCTCCCATTGTGTAAGTAACTTCGTAATGCCGTAAAATTTGCGGCAGCACGGAACCGATCGTGGTGATAACCAGTCCCGCCAGAAAATACATGACATAGGATGCCTGCGCAAAACGTTTCAACTCCGACTCACTCCTCTATCGACAGGGCTGTTCTATCCCCTAAGCGCCCGATCGCATTCTGTATAAGCGCCCTCATCCCTACTTCCGGATTAACGCGTCCTCTCTATGCTAGTAAAGGAAGCGGAATTTTACAACGAAATATTTTTCCCGAAATTATACAATAGGAGAAAACCTTTATTATATCACTGTGTGAAGTTTTTTTCCTTGAAAAAAACGCCGCTTGTCGGCGGCGTTTTATCGTGATTTCAGTTATAGCGGTCAGCCCTGAATCGTTTTGATCAGGCGTCTAACGGGACCGTTCGGAGTTTCAATCACTTCATAGATATTAAAATGGGCGCCGGAGCTGAACTGCTCCGATTTAACATCATTGAAGAAAAACGTCTGCTTGCCGGATACGAGGCGGCCGGTGCCCAGGAACGGAACCGTCTGGCTGGCCAGAGAGCGGTTGTCGGGATCAAGCAGTTCGATCTCCATTTTGGAGAAGTTCGAATCCACGATCACCTGCTCTTTGCGCGTAATCGTCATGTCCAGAATCAGCTTATACGTATACTGGGCATCGGTCTTCGTGCTGTAAGTCCAGCCGACCGTGGAATCGTTAAACGCAACCTCGAACGGATAGAACGACACCGGCCCGCTCCCCGCCTCCGCCTGGAAGGCGACCTTGTAGGAACCGAGTGACATTTGGTTGGCATCCGTGATCGTCATGGCAAGCGTTTCGGTCTTGTCCGACGGCGGGATCATGTAGGAGTAGCTGACTACCGCGGCGGTGCCCGGAAGAATGCTTGCGGCTGCCGACGACTGGCGTGTGCCCGCATAGACGAGCCCGTCCGGCGTGGTCAGTTCCATGCCGAGCTGCGGCAGATCCAGCGTCTTGCCGGACGTGTTGGTGAACTTGTATTTGGCGACGGCTGTCTGATAGCCGATCTCTTCGTTCTCGTGCTTGTGGAATTCCACAAGCGAAACGCCGAGCCCCGCTTCCAATGCTCCGTTCGGAAGCGGCAGCTTCTCGCCAAGGGTATACGGCTGGGCGGCCGCATAATCGCCGCCTTTGCCGGAATCCGCCTTGGCGAGGGACAGCGCGGCCGCCGGCACGTAGCCGGTCGAGCCGGCGGCCGTGCTCTTGCCGGAGCCGGACGACGCTGCGGCTGCGGAGGAAGAACCCGCCGAGGCGGTCGCTTTGGCCGCGGAAGAGGCCCCGCTGCCTGCGGTCGTCCCGGCGGACGAAGCGGACGCCTTCGCGCCCGAGGCGGTCGCGCCGGAGGCACCGGCCGCATCGGCCGAGCCGGTTGATCCGCCGCCGCTCTCGGCTGTAGTCTCCGCCGCCGATTCCTTCGCGAGCAGAAGAAGCTCGATCGCGTCTTTGGAGACGCCCGCCGGCAGAGACGCGGTATAGCGGAACGACGCGGATTCGCCCGGGGCGAGAAAAGCCGAGGACGGCTTCGCGTCGATCACGCCGTCGACGGTTGCGCGGCTGCCGAACTGGTACACCGCGGACAAATCCGGCAGCCGGACGTGTTCCTTGGCCGTATTGCGGAATTCGACTACGGTCTGCACGGTCGTCCCGTCAGTTTTGGCGTTGACCACCGCGCTGCGGTACGTCAGTTCAAGCCCGTCCCCGTAAACGTATGGGATGGCTTCTCCCACGCTCACGGCAGTCGTTTCATCGGGAACCGGCACAGTCCCGATCGTGAAGGTGCCTCCGCTGCTTTTCGCGCTGAGTACGAGCTTCAAGGCCGTTCCGGGCGATGCGCTTCCCGCCGCGGACGTTTTCACCGTCAGGACGGCCGGCTCCTGCGGTTCCAGGAGGGTATCCGCTCCGCTTACGACCGCAGCCGTGTAGGTGCGGCCCTTGGCGTCCTGCACGGACAGCAGGACATTGTCGTTCCACTTGAGGGCTATCGATCCCTGATTGACAACCGTCAAGTGGGTGTACAGCTCCTGCCCGCTGTCGCGGTTCCAGCGGATGGAGTCCTGAGCCCGAATCGTCAGCGCAGCGTCCTCGGGCAGCGACGCATCCGCTTCGCTCAGCTGAACCCGGACCGGCTTATCCGGAGCGGGAGCCGCGTCGGCCGCAAGAGGCAGGCTGCCGATGCCCGCACCCTTCGAGATTCCGTCCGAAGCCCAGCGGTTCAGCGAAAGCTTCAAGGTATCGAGCGAAGCCTGCGAGGAAACCTCGGCCGTGTATATGTAGCGTCCCGTCGAATCCGGCCACACCCGGGCGGAGGAAGTTCCGCTGAGCTTAGGGGTGTATCTGCTTCCGTCCGGCGCGTTCACGCTGACCGCAAACGCGTTCAGATCGACGGTTCCGCTTCCTTCATTGTGAAGCAGCAGCGTGAAGTGCAGAGAGCTTTTGCTGGTCCCTTTGGCCAAAGATACGTCTTCGACGGTAAAGTAAACTTTCGGCGATACGAAAATCCCTGCCGCTCCGGCGGAAGCCTTGCCGGTGAAAGGGCCGGACCAGCCCGCGGAAGAGATGGCGACAGCGGCTGTGAGTGTGACGAGCAGTTTAGGGAGCTTGTTGCGTTTGTCTTTTTCCACTTCGTTACCTCCTGAGATGAATTCGGGCGGATTTAATCGGAACGCAGCGCGTCGATCGGATGCAGCTTGGAAGCTTTGTTCGCCGGATAAAGGCCGAATACGACGCCGACCAGCACCGAGAACGCGAACGCGTACAGACAAACGTCCAGCGACAGGCGCAAGGTCTGCTCTTTGGAAAAGAGCGGCCAGCCGTACACGATGCCGATGCCGAGCAGCAGACCGAACAGGCCGCCCAGCCCGCTGATGACGGTTGCCTCCACGAGAAACTGCAGCAGAATGCTCCGGCGCTTGGCTCCGATCGACTTGCGGATTCCGATTTCGCGGGTCCTTTCGCTTACGGTGACCAGCATGATGTTCATAATGCCGATGCCCCCTACAAGCAGAGAAATCGCGGCCACGCTGACAAGCTGTTTGGTAAGCGTATCGGTCGCTTTCGTGCTCGCGGCCAGCAGCTCATCCTGATTGATCAGGGTAAATCCCGTATCGGATTTGAATTTGTAAGTGAGATACGACTTCATCGTGTTTTGCGCTTTGTAAATATCGTCACGCGTCGGGGCTTCGATATAGGTCGTCCGGATCGTTCCGAGCTGGAACTGGCGGCGCGCCGTCTCCAGCGGCACGAGAATGGAGCTGTCCACGGAGGTGCCGCCGATATTCGAGCCTTTTTCTTTCAGCTGCCCGATGACGGTAAACGGAATGCCTTCAATGCGGATCGTCTCTCCTACCGGATCGAGCGTCCCGAAATACGTTTTGGCAACCTCGCTGCCGATTACCGCCACTTTGCTCCGGAACTCCAGATCCGACGGGCTTAAGAACCGGCCCGAAGCCACATCGGCTTTGACGATGCTCTGGTAACGGTCGTTCGTCCCGATCACATTGGACGTATCCTGCGTGCGGTCCGCTTTGATATGGGCTCCGTTCTTGGTCATCGTCGGCGCGATCGCGCTAATTTCGGGGAAGCCCTCGAACTGCATCAGCTCGTTGTAATCCAGTTGAGTGGCGCGGCCCATGCCGTTTACGTTCACGACGAGCAGATTCGTGCCCAGATTTTCGTACTGGGCCTTGATCTTGTCGGTCGTTCCGTTGCCCAGCGCCACGAGCGCGATGACGGAACAGACGCCGATGATCACGCCCAGCATCGTAAGAAACGTGCGGAGCGGGCTGCCGGTCACCGTCTTCATCGCCATCCGGATCAGCTCGGTGAATTTCATGAGGGCACCCCCTGTGCCGCCTGCGGCAGGCTGAGCCGGTCTCCCACGATTTCCCCGTCCCGGATCGACACGATACGTTTCGCGCAGTCCGCGATAAGCAGATCGTGCGTGATCAGCGCGATGGTATGCCCCTGCCCGTTCAGCTCGAGAATGAGCTCCAGCACTTCCTGCCCGGTCCGCGTGTCCAGCGCGCCCGTCGGTTCGTCGGCCAGCAGCAGAGGCGGCGATAAGGTAAGCGAGCGGGCAATGGCCACACGCTGCTGCTGGCCTCCCGACAGTTCGCTGGGCTTGTGATGCTCCCGCCCTTTCATGCCGAGCTTCTCCAGCACGGCTCGCGCTTTCTCCGCCCGCTGCTTGGCGGGAATGCCCGCATAAATCATCGGCAGCTCCACATTCTCGAAAGCCGACAAGCGGGGAAGCAGATTAAACTGCTGAAAAATAAATCCGATCTTGCGGTTGCGCAGTTCCGACAACTGATTGTCCGATAAGCGCTCGGTCTGGACACCGTCGAGAAAGTAGCTGCCGGTCGTCGGAACGTCCAGGAGACCCAGCGTATTCATCAACGTGGATTTTCCGGAACCGCTCGGACCTACGATGGCCACAAATTCACCGGCGGCGACCGATAAATCCAGCTTCTTCAGAATCGTCAGCTCCTGGGCGCCTTGGCGGTACACTTTCGTAATGCCCTGAAGTTCAATCATATTCATGCCAATCACCTCCTTGACCGACCTGCCTTATCTCGACTGGTTCGCACGCTGGCCTCCGCCGCCTTGGCCGCTCTGGCCTCCCTGGGTTCCGCCCGGGAATCCGCCTCCGCCTTGGAAGCCTCCTCCGCCCTGACCGCCTTGGCCCCCTTGATACTGCTGCCTGAGCCGGTCGATCTCCTGCTGGGTCATTTTCGTCTGCTGGGTTTTCTGAGGCACCACGACCTTGTCGCCTTCCTTCAGCCCTTCGGTGATTTCCACCTGGGTCGTACTGCGGATACCGATCTTCACCTCATGCTGCGCCTCCGTCGTACCGTCCGCTTTCTTAAGGGTGACGTAGCGCTTACCCTGGCGTGACTGAAGGGCTTCGGGTGACACGTACAGGACGCCCGTTTTATTTTCGATCAGAATATTCGCGGTCGCCGTCATGCCGTATTTCAGCTCGTTTGTATTTTTGACGGCCAAAATCACGTCGTAGAACGTCACCCCGTTAGTCGTCGTGCCCATGCTGGAGATTTGCGTCACTTCGCCTTCGAACTTTTTCCCCTGCAAAGAGTCGACCGACACTTCGGCTTTCATGCCGGTTTTGATCGCATTCAGGTCGAGCTCATCCACCTGGATCGGCAGCTGCATCAGGTCCATATTCGCCACGGCGCCGAATTCGAACGCGTTTTTGACTTTGGCTCCGGGCGTCAGACTCGCGAGAATGTTTTCTTTCGTATTAACAAAGTCAGTCGAGAACACGCCGTCAAAAGGAGCCTTTACAACCAGATCGGCCACTTTGTCCCGGGCCTCCTGCACGGCCAGCTTTTGCTGCTCCAGTGCCGCTTCCTTATCGGAAATGTCGCTCTGGATAGTATCGTTCTCCAGCACCGCCACGCTGGCCCCCGCCTTGACCAGAGTTCCCGACTTGTTCGGAAGTGAAGAAACGGTGCCCTGCACACCCGCTACGACCGGCGCCGATTTGGCATATTCCAGCGAGCTCTCGGCCACCGCATCCACAGAAACGTTCCCGATCCTTGCGGATGCCTTCACTTTCAGTCCGGCATCGAGCGTGCCGTCGTTTTGGATACGGATCTGCACTTCAAGCGCTTTTCCGCCTTTTCCGTCGGACTTGCCTGTCTTGTTCACAGCGTCCACCCTGCCTGTTTTGGTTAGCGAAAACCCGTCGACGGTCAGGTCGATTTCTTCTCCGCTGCGGAGCTGCAAAGCTTCCTCGTACGGAAAAAGCGCCGAAGCCAGCAGATTGGTCGTATCGTTGACCGTCGCGATCTTTGTATTTTTATTGACGTTTGAGCCGACTTCAATATTGGGAGCGAGCACAAGCTGTCCGCCGATTGGAGCGGAAGTTCCCATGTTGGCCTGCTGCTGCCGCAGCTCGGCGATCTGTTTCTCGATGTCCGCCTGGGTCATCAGCGCTTTTTGTAAATTATTTTCCAGTGTCGGACTGCCCAGCTCTACAAGCACGTCCCCCGCTTTAACGGGCATATTCCGCGTAAGATGCATCACTTTAATCGTGGCGTCCGCAGGAGAGACGATCGTCTGTTTTTCTTTCGGCTCGAATTGGGCCGTCCCCGAAACCGTGGAGCGGATATCCCCTTTCTTGACGGCAACCACAACCTCTTGAGCGGCGGCGCCCGCCATCGGCTTTTTAACGGCTCCGAAAGCAAAATAGCCTCCGGCTCCGACCAGCAGAACGCCGGCCAAGCTCATTCCGATTACTTTACCTGACCATTTCATCGTCTATTTGTTCCTCCCTGTGATGGCCGCCGATTTTTGGCGGTTCAACATATGCAGTGTCTGCTGCTCCAGATTTAGTTCCGGCTCGTCCTTAAGCGGCCCGCATTCCGCAGGCCGGAAAGCCGAAGATTCCTGGGCCGGATCTGTTCCTCCGTCAGGAACGCTGTCGTAAAAATAGGGAGCCGTATCGCCGCAGTGTTCCCGGTTTCCTCCGGTTTCGCGGGCGCGCCCCTGTAACCTTCGTTTGGCGTCGTCCGCAAAAACCTTCTCAAACATATTTCTCTGCTTCCCCGTAAGCAGGCGCTTTGCTTCCTCGCTCTCCTCCTGCGTCATTTCACCGCGGCCGACGCTGCGCTGAAGGATCCCGGCAAGCTGTTCCGCCTGCGCAGGGGTAAGTGAAAAGCCCGGTTCTTTCCCGACCTCGAGCAGCGTTGCGCAGAACAAAACCAGAAGGCGTTCCCTGCTCGTCTGTATGGCAGGTTCCGTATTCTCCGGGCGGTTCCCGGTTTGAAAAGCGGCAGCCCCGTTTGCTTCATAAACGGGCTGTGAAGCGGAGAATGCTGCCGCCGGTTCAAGCGTATCCGTATGAAGAGACCGGCTGCCCGCAAACGCAAGCGTGAACGTAATCGCAAGAGGCAGCAGGCAGGCCGCCCCTATCCAGCGCGAATGAAGCTTCCGGCGATAACTCATGGCCCCCTCCCCCAACGCAAAAAATCCTGCCCCGAAGGGCAGGATTGGTCTAACGACGTTCTGGCACTTGCTTTGCCTTGCCGCCATCTCAACCTGTCCCTATGAACAGGATAAGAAACGGCTTTGATGAAAAGATGCTCGATTTGTAAAAGAAATGTGAAAATCATCCAGCGGAGGAATCCGAATCGCCCGGTTTTCCGCCCGGATACCCGCCGCTTCCGCTTACACGTGCAAACTCCACGTAAAAAGAGGTGCCTTCCCCGGGCCGGCTCTGTACGGTAATCCGGCCGTTCATGGCCTCGACCAGATGCTTCACAATCGTCAGACCGAGTCCGACGCCTTCCGTCGTCCCCCCGCGGGTGCGGTCGACTTTGTGGAACTTCTCCCAGATCCGCTGGGTTTCCTCCGCCGTCATCCCGATCCCCGTATCGCTCACGGTGAGAACCGCTTTGTCCGCTTTCCGCTCCAGCCGGACCTTAACCGTCCCGCCTTCGGGCGTGAATTGTACCGCGTTGTACAGCAAATTGTGCACAATTTGCGCATAGCGGTCGGCGTCGAGGCGGGCGAACAATCCTTCCCCGGCGGGCACGTCAACCTGCTCGGCCAGCTCCAGCCGCTTGCGGGCGAAAATCTCCCGCATCACGTCCAGCACTTCCTCGGTCTCGGCCACCATGTCCACCGGCTTCAGCTCGCGCAGTCCGGCTCCGTTCTGGATGCGGGCCAGATCGAGCAGTTCCTGGACGAGCCGCTCCAGACGGCGGACCTCCGACTCGCAGATCCGGAAGTAGTGGCCGTACTTGTCCGGCTCGATAATCCCGTCCCGCATGGCGGAGATCAGCCCTCTGAGCGAGGTCAGCGGGGAGCGCAGCTCGTGGGAGACCTGGGCCAGGAACTCCTGGCGCGTGCCTTCCCACTCCTGGAGCCGGTCGACCACGCGGTTGAAGCTCTCCGCCAGCTCGCCTACCTCGTCCTTCGAGGTGACAGGCACACGCAGGGACAAGTCTCCCTGCTCGATGGCCGAGGCGAGCTCGTTCATCTGCTTCAGCGGGGCCGTCATCCGGCGCGAAATGAAATAAAGCAGCAGTCCGACGGCCAGCAGCGAGAAGAGGAGCGGCAGCAGGATGATCAGCCGGATGACCGAGATCGTCTGCCGTATTTCCGCCACGGGCACCTGCAGGAAGACGACAATCGTTTCGCCGCCGATCTGGGCCGGCGCATAGTACGTCAGCAGCGTGTCCATCGGGCGCTTGTCGCCCGGCCGCCTCTCGCTCGGCGGCTCGTCGAAGAGGAATCCCGACTTGCCTTCCAGGCCGCTGCCCAGCGATTTTTCCAGGGTCGGCGGCAGCTTGAACGTCTCGTATTCGGTGGACCCGTTCAGAATAACTCCTTTGCCGTCCACGAGAAAAATCCGCCCGTTCACTCCGCGTGCGACGATGCGTGTCGCCATCCGCAGCTCCCGGGTGGACAGGGTTCCTTCCTGGAATGGAGACAGCAGCTTGGTTACCTCCACGTAGCCCTTCTTCAGAAATTCCTGCTTGTCTTTGTAAAAGAAATTTTGGAAATACATGTTCCAGAACAAGGCCAGTCCCACGAAAAACAGCACGCACACGGCAAGGAACAAAAGAAAGACCCGCAGGTACAAACTGCCGAACCGCCCCCGCCAAAACTCCAGAAGGCGCTCAGCCCTTCTCATGCGCCGTCACCTCGAACGAATAGCCGATCCCCCAAAGCGTTTCGATCCGCCATTCGGGTTGGCTGCCCAGCTTTTTGCGCAAATTTTTGACGTGGGCATCCACCGTTCTCGTGCCGCCCGGAAAATCGAACGCCCAGACGCCGGCGAGCAGATCGTCCCGTGAAAACACCCTCCCCGCCCTGCTGGCGAGGAAATAGAGAAGCTCCGTCTCCTTCGGCGTCAAATCGATCCGGCTCCCCTCCAGCTCGACCCGGTAACGGGCGAAGTCGATGGTCAGGGTGCCGATGCGGATCGGCTGGGGCAGCGACGGATCGGTGGGCGCGGCGGCCGTTTCTTCCGGTTTGCTGCGCCGGAGAACCGCTTTGACCCGCGCGATCAGCTCGCTGGGATCGAAGGGCTTCACGAGATAGTCGTCCGCTCCGACATTGAAGCCCTCCAGCTTGTCGAACGCTTCGCCGCGCGCGGTCAGCATAATGACCGGGACGTCGCAGAGCGGCTTGTTCATGGAGCGAATCGAGCGGCACACGTCGAAGCCGGACCCGTCCGGCAGCATCACGTCAAGGATCACGAGCGACGGATTTTGCTCCCGCAGCAGAGGGAGCACCTCCGCCGCGTGATCCACGATCAGCGGCTGGTACCCGGCATGCTCCAGATAGAGGCGGGCCACTTCGGCAATGTACGGCTCGTCGTCGACGACCGCGATTTTGTCCTTCATCGGTCCTCGCCTCCCTTCCGTCGCAGCTTCCTGGCTTCCAGCTGGCGCGCTCTTTCCTCCACGACATCGCTGCGGTCCCGCAGCTTGTGGCGGTCGATCAGCATGAGATTGCCCGCGTCGCTCGCCGCTCCCCAACCGAATCCGCGCAGAGCGCACTCACGCTTGCACGCTTCCAGCAAGGAAGGATCTTCTACGGGAAGGTCCAGATCTGCGTACGGCACCGTATCAAGCTCCGCTTCCCGCACTCTTTGCCGCACCCGGGCAACCAGGTCTTCCCCCGCCATGCCGAGACCTTTCAAATCTTCCTCTTTCAGATAAGAGAGAGAACTGCCCAGCATTTTAACGGCCCCCGCCTTGTTCCCTCTCCGTTGATGGTAGAGGCCGACGGCCACCTGGATCAAACCGACCAACGTTTCCGCATACGGAAGGCCCGGATTTTCTTTCCAGTATTCTTCCAAAATCTCGTGACATTCAAAAAAATCACGGTCCCCGTGAAAATGAACCAAATAATCCAGTACCTCTTTCGGATAACGCTCCATAGTCCGTTTCCCCTCATCCCAAATAATCGCCGACATCATGCCTTCCATTCCATGTTAACCAAAATACGCGGCATCGTCCAACGTCGCCTTAGACGGATATCCCCAGAGATCGGAACATCGCTAAAAAAACTTGCCGGATGCCCGTAAAATTTAAAATTTTATTGGCCGCGCACGTATAAAACCATGCCGAATACGCCCACCCTAATAAAGCTGGAAAAGGGAGGTGAATCCGCATGGCTAAAGATGTTCTGTGTGAAGTGAATTCCTGCAAACACTGGTCCAACGGAAACAAATGCGCGGCCGAATCGATTTATGTCGTGAGCCACCACGGCGGCAATCAGGCCCGTCATTCCGAAGAAACCGACTGCAAAACGTTCGAAACGAAATTGTCCTGATGCTTTCCGGAAAAGAGAGGCCTTTCACGGGCCTCTTTTTTTGTTTTCCTAAAGCCATTGTAACCAATAATGATAATTATTATCAGTGATTGTCGAAATTTTGGGCCTCCCCTAAAATTTTTATAAAAAAGTGAAACCGTCTCCCGCTCCGGCACGTATAACATGTTTGCAGACGAACATCGTTCGCATAATTATTTAAGGGGGACATATATTTTGAAGAAATGGTTGCTTTTAGTTATGGCCTGCATGCTTACGTTTTCGGTGACTATGCCTGGAACCGTCGAGGCCAAGAAGTCGTACAGCTCCACCAAAAAATCGTATACACCGTCCACAACCAATAAATCCAACGATTCAAGCGTGAACAAATCGACACCAAGCAATTCGTCCAAAACGACGTCTACCGCTCCGACTCAAAAACGCGGATTTTTCAGCGGCGGTCTGATGAAAGGCCTTCTGATCGGCGGTCTGGCCGGCATGCTCTTCGGAGGATTGTTCGGCGGCATGGGAATGCTCGGCAACGTACTCGGCTTCATGGTCAACATGCTTGCGATCCTGCTCATCGTAATGGTGATCCGCCGCATTGTCGTCTACTTCATGGACAAGCGTAAAGCCGATAAGCTGAAGGAGAAGCACAACCTGACATGAAACTGACCGAACAGGAAATCACAAACGCGTTATGCGTCAACATGGCGCAGCGCAAACAGCTCCACCCTTCCCAAGTCGAGGTTGTCCTCATGTGGGACGAGGATCTCGGATTCTCGGCGGAAGTATTCGCGGAAGGCCGCAATCAGATTCTGATCGAGGCTAACATTTATGAGGCCATCATGCAGTATCTGAGCCAGCAGCAAATCCGCGTTTTCCGCGATCAGATCCAGCTCGATCTCGAAGACGAAATCGTCGCTTATATCCACGAGTAGACGATGAGATTGGAAAAAGCCTTTTCCGGCAGAGGCCGGGGAGGCTTTTTCTTTTTTATCCCGGAAAACGCAACTAAACGGCCCGGCCGAACGTCAAATAGTAGGAAGATTGATAGAAAGAGGCGTGATAAATGAAAGCAGTGCGTTGGATACTAACAGGAGCCGTCGTCGTCAGTCTTTGCTCCCCCCTGCAGGCTCAGGCGGCGGACAAAACCACGAAATACCGGGTTTACCAGAACAACAAAATCGTAACGGAGCTCTCCGACTACAGTCAGGCCGAGGTCTATGCCAAGCAGTTCAAAAATTCCCACGTCGAAGAAATCTCCACACGCAAGTGGCTTTGGAACAACTTTCCCCGTTATCAGGTGTTTCAATATGATTTTACACAGCCTCAATGGACGTTTCCTACTCTGGACGCGGCCGTTGCTGAAGCCAGACGCTGGGGACATGCGAGCGTGAGAGATTTGCAGAGCGGCGGCTGGGTTTGGAACAACTATCCCAGATACCGTGTTTATCAGGGCGACAACACGCAGTCATCGTGGGATTTCACGACGCTGGCCGACGCGACCGCCGAAGCCCGTAAGTGGAGGCACGCCCATATCATCGACCTGGGCACGAACAAGTGGGTCTGGGACAACATCAGCGCCGCCGACAAAAGCTCGCTCCGTTCCGGAACGCCTGTCTACCGGGTCTATCAGGATACATATTCGCCGCCCGCCTGGAGCTTCGCTTATCTGGAAGACGCGGTCAACGAATCTCTCAAATGGGGAGGTTCCAAAGTCGTCAGAACGACCGACAATGCGGTTGTGCATACGAACGAGGCTTCCTACAAAGTGTATCAGAGCGACAATTTTCTGAGTGAATTCCAATCGCTGGACGCGGCTGCGGCATACGCTTCCCGCTGGGCACACAGCGAAATCTCTTACAACGGCAAAATTATCTGGAGCAATTATCCATATTATCAAGTTTTGCAGAACAATACGCTGATCGGGGATTTTAACACCATTCCCCAAGCGCTGGAGTACGCATCCAAATATTCGAACAGCACGATCCGCACTCTGGACCGCAACGTCATCTGGGATAATCTCCGCAAAATGCAGTACTGGGGCTGGACGGGATCTTCCGCGGCCTCGACCATCCAAGCGCAAGCTTCCGGCACCGTCGGCCTTGATGTGGTATCGCCTACCTACTTCCAGCTCGCGGACGCGAGCGGCAAAGTCGACGACAAATCCGAAGCGGCTACGGTCGACTGGCTCAAAAAACAGGGATTTACCGTGTATCCCCTGATCAACAATCAGTTTAATGCGGAAATGACCTCGGCTTTCCTGGCGAATCCCGCTGCGCAGACCGCCTTCATCCGCCAGATCGTCGACAAAGCCGCCGCTTTGAAAGTGGACGGACTCAATCTCGACTTTGAAAGCCTGAGTGCCAAAGACCGGGCGAGCTACACTGCTTTCGTCAAGCAGTTTGCGGATGCCGCTCACGCGAAAAAATTGAGCGTTTCGATCGATCTGCCACGCGGAAGCATCAAATGGAACGACAAAACCGCGTATGACCATGAGAAACTCGCTTCGTACGTGGATTACATCGCCATCATGGCCTACGACCAATATTGGAAAGGCAGCACGGAGCCGGGCTCCGTATCCGGTCTCCCCTGGGCCGAGCAGGGCGTGATCGAATTCCTGAGCTATGGGATTCCGCGCGACAAGCTGATCATGGGCATCCCCTACTACGTCCGTGACTGGACCCTGGATGCCGCTGGCAAGCCAGTAGAGAACAAGGCGATCCTGCTCAAGGACATCCCCGCGCTCATCACGGCCAAAAAAGCCGTTAAAACGTGGGACAACGAGTTCAAGCAGTACCGGGTCGACTATACCGAAGACGGCAAAAAGCACGTGTTCTGGCTGGAAGACAACGACACGGTCAAGCAGCGCCTGGCTATCGCGCGCAAGTACGACTTAGCCGGCGTCGCCGCCTGGCGTCTCGGCTACGACACCCCGCAGCTGTGGGAAATGATGCTGCAGGAGAAATAGAAAAAGCTGGCACCTTTGGGTGCCAGCTTTTTTTGGGATGGAATTCTTAAAATTCTAGGTGAAAAATCATACACACTCGCTTAATTATGCAAACTACCGTCAATATCTTCAGCAGCTATTATATTAAAGAATTAATAAGAACATCTCATCAATGACTGGTACTTGTGAATCAACAACTAGCTATACCCAGTCTGAATTCATCGAATAAACCAGGGATTTATTCCAATACTTGGAAGTGTTCAGCGGCTTCATGGGTATGAACCGTGAATTTGTTTACGAAAGAATTAAAGGGTACTTTATAATGTAGATAAAGAGTGTGTTATGGAGGGAAACAAATGGTAAGTCATAAATGGGTTTTAATCATTGACGATGAAGATGATTTAGCGCGTCTGATGAAGACAGTTTTACATAAAGAAGGTATTGCAGACGTTGTAACTGCCGGGACCGTTGCGGAGGGTTGGGAAAAGTTTCAGGAGTATAATCCTGAGCTTATTTTGCTAGATATTATGCTGCCAGATGGAGAAGGATATGATTTATGCAGGAAAATTCGGGAAACGTCAAATGCACCGATCTTATTTATGTCTGCAAAGGATGAGGAAATTAATAAGCTTTTAGGACTGGCGATAGGTGGCGATGATTATATTACTAAACCGTTCAGTCCGAAAGAAGTCGCTTATCGGGTAAAAGCACAATTGAGAAGGGCTGGATTTTCAGAGGAAAAAAAGGCTCCGAAAAGTTTGCAAGTTGGCCCCTTTGAGCTTAGTGCCAATGAGACAGAATTAAAAAAGAATGGCGAAGCCGTTGTGCTTACCGCCAAAGAAGTCGGTTTAATGAGCTGTTTTATGCATCATCCGAATCAGATAATAAGCAAAGAAACCTTGTTTGGACAGGTGTGGGGTGAAGATTTTTTGGGTTCCGATAATACAGTGATGGTACATATTCGGCGCTTACGCGAAAAAATTGAGGTAGACCCTTCAAAGCCTTCCTTTTTATTAACGGTTAAAGGGTTAGGTTATAAATTACATACCAAGGGGTGAGACAAGTTGAAATGGAAATTGACACTCCGCTTTTTAAGATCGGTTATGACTATTGTTGTGATCGTTGGTATTGTAAACGCGATTTTGTTCCTTTCCCTATTCTTTATGCAGCTAAAGTATAATATTTTCGGCACTGAAGAAGCGTCTGCAGAAACCTTTAGCCGGACCTTTTCACAATATGTAGAACTACATTCCGGCAAACCGGTTGTGAGCGAAGAAGGCCTCAAAAAACTACAAGATATGAGCGCTTGGGTACAATTCTTGAATAACCATGGGGAGCAAGTATCAGCATTTTATACACCTGAAGAATTGCAAACAGAGTATTCCCCTATTGAAATTGTACAAATGTATAAATATAAAGAATTAGATGCAAGCACGACTGTTTTTGTCAGCAAAGCTCAAAATTTTAGTTACTTTTTAGGGATTAAAAATCCGAAAGTAGCCCGCTACGTAACGACCTATGACTATGCTAAAATTTTTAAGGACGTTAATGTTTTTCTTTCCATTTTTTTTATCGTTGATGTTCTTATTGTAATCATCGTTGGATTTTTATTTGGGAAAAAGTTAACTGCACCACTTCATACCTTAATAGATGGTATTCAACAACTTAGGGAACGACGTTTTAAGAAAATGCCTACTCCCAGAGGCGTTTATGAAGATGTTTTTCGTAATATGAATGAACTATCTGAAAAGCTCGATCGACATGAAGAGGAACGTAAGCGTCTCGACCAAATGCGCGAGGAATGGATTAGCAATGTTTCGCATGACATGAAAACACCACTTGCTTCTATTCAAGGTTATGCAGAATTTATAAACGACAGTGCCACAGATTTAACAGCCCAAGAATTACAGGAATACACATCCATTATCAAGAGTAAATCTATGTATATGAAAGATTTGTTAGATGACCTCAACTTAACAATGCGTTTGCGTAATCACCAGCTATCCCTGCAATTCGAAGATGTGAATCTCGTTCAGTTTCTACGAGAAATGACGATTGAACTTTTAAATGACCTGACATTTGGTGAACGGCAGGTAGAGTTTGAAGCAAATGTGGTTAAAGCCGTGCATAAAGTGGATAAAAAATTACTAAAACGAGCGATCCTTAACTTTATCTACAACGCGCTGGTGCATAACGATAAAAATGTCGTGGTGAAGATTCGAGTGGAAACCATTCATCTAAAATATGGACAAGAGCACCCGTCCGGCAGCCTATCTCCAGGTCCAGAATTTCATACTCAAATTTCGATTTCTGATAATGGCCATGGTATTCCAGCTAAAGATCTGGAACAGGTTTTCGAACGCTACTATCGGGGTACAAATACGGCAAGCAAGCATGGTACTGGGTTAGGAATGGCAATCGCAAGAGACATTATTTGGGCTCATGAGGGGAAACTCGATTTGAAGAGCGTTGAACATATTGGAACCACCATTACTATACTTTTATAATACAATTGCCTTACTTACTCATTAGGCAGAGAAAAGGGCTGTTCTCCACTTCCTTTTTTGGAGACAGCCCTTCTTCAATTTATTAGTTTTTTTGTGCCTTTTGCGGAATATCCTCTAATTTCACTTCATCGTATGAGGATACTTGATCGCCTTTTTTTACATACATTTTCAAGTAGGCTCCTTTACGAAGATTTTTTTGTGCATTAAATTCAAGTGGAATTGTTTTACCTTTGGCATTTGTAGCATCTAGTGTATACGAATAGGAGGTCATCACTGTACCATCGCTCAGTTTATATTCATGGGGTTTCCCGTCCTCTGTTATTTGTAAATAGTAACTTTCGGCATTGAAGCGATTGAAGTCAATTTTAGCTAGAGCAAAGACACCTACAGCTCCTATAACAAACAGAATACCAATAGTAATTAGAAATTTTCTCATCTCAATCATCCTTCTGTTCTATTATTTAGTGTGATAATACGATTGTAAGAAGCTACGGTTAAGAAATAATACAACCCGTAAATCACGGTATAAGCAATCATCCAGAGCAACACAGGTTTTGCTAAATCTATCATCAGTAGACTAGAGAATGCTTTTAAAGCCACTACACTGTGCAATAACCCTACTGCCAACGGCACAACAAAGATAACGAATACCTGTGAAGCAATGGATTTTCTCATTTCTTTTGCACTGACACCCATTTTATGCAGCATATTGTACTGTGATTTATCTTCTTCTGCCTCTGTTAAAACTTTAAAGTAAATGATACTGCCTGTTGCAGCCAGAAATACGAGGCCAAGGAAGCTTCCGATAAAAAGTAGAGAACCCACACTTTCCAAACTTGTTTGGTAATCTTGAGGAGCACTGGAAAATAGCGCTTCTTCAGGTAATTGGTTTGCAATTTTTTTAGATAAATCTACAGAGGCATGATCTACTCCAAGAACACGATAGTATAGCACTTCTCCATCATTTCGCAATACTTTATACTGGTCATCCGAGACTACCACTGTTATACCTGCTGTGCCTCCATTCAATACGGTTTGTGTTTTAAAGCTTTGGAATGTGAGTAGATGGCCGTTTCCTGTTGTTATCGTTTTTCCTGTATATATAGGTGAGAACCTCTTATCATATCCGATATCTAAAATAACCGCGTAGCCATCATTTACATTTAATTTTTCTTTATGTTGTACACTTGCTAATTTGTTGTATGTTTTTTCATCGATAACTGTATATCCTCTTTTATCAGAGCTATCGAATGTTGATGGCGAGTTTAATTCTTTCGTATGAAACGTAATGGATAGTGCTTCGATATTTTCATCGTATTTTGTATCTGATAGTACAGCACTCACTTGTTTATCCATTTCTGCATCTGTTGATTGATACATAAAGGTATTCGGATTAATAGTTTTCGCCGAGTCATTCGTATTGTAATAAAGACTATACACCGCTCCACCAGCAGTTACTGTCGTAGCACTTAACACGGCAATCACAGTTAATGTACGTGCATTCCCACGGATACGATAGAGCAGTTGCGAAATGGTTATTACATGAAGGCCTTTCCACAGCCACTTTTCATTTTTCTTAATCATTGCTAACACAAAGCCAGTCACACTGTGGAACAATAAAAATGTACCCATAATAACCGTTGTTAAAATAATTAATACGGTCATGAGAAATCCAACTTTTTCCCATACCTTAGAAGTAAAAAGGTCCTGCATCGCCAACCAATAGCCCAAGACAATTAGTAATACTCCAAGAACAGCTACTATCATAGATGATTTGGGCGCCACTTCTCCCTTTTTCGAAGCATGAAATAAATCAATCAGCTTAAATTGATAAATCAAACGATAGCCTTGATACGATGTCACTAAGAAAATAACCAGAAATACGATAGCAGTGTTCATCGCTGCCGCCGCTGAAAATGTAAAGGGTGCTACAACGTCATACCCCATTAAATGAATCAAAATCGTCATAAATCCTTTTGAACAAAGGAACCCAAGTACAATCCCTACTACTAAAGAGAATAATCCTAATAATAAATTTTCAAAAAAGAGCATAAAGCCTATTTGACGATTACGTACACCCAGCAACGCATACAATGCCACTTCTTTTTTACGTTTTTTCATAAAAAATGAATTGGAATAGGCTATAAATATGAAAACGAAAAAGATGAGAATGACTGCCGCCCCACTCATTAGTGAACCTAGTTTTTGGGATGAAGCCGTCTGTTCTGCTATCGTATCACTATATTTTAATGTCACAAATGTAAAGTAAATGATGATACTAAACACCATCGATGCAATGTATAAAAAATATTGAGAAAAGTTTCGTGCTATATTTCTTCTTGCTAGACTATATAACGTCATCTACCTCACCTCCAATTGCTGCATGAACATCTAAGATCTCTTGGAAGAAGGCTTTGCGTGTCTGATCACGACGATATATTTCTGTTGAAAATGAACCATCCTTGATGAAAATAATCCGGCGGCAGAAGCTTGCGGCAAACGCATCATGGGTCACCATCATAATGGTCGAATTGTTATTTTCATTTAAAGTACTTAAGCTTTCCAATAAATCTGTTGCTGATTTGGAGTCAAGCGCACCTGTTGGTTCATCAGCCAAAATCAGTGCAGGCTCTGTCACAAGCGCTCTAGCGGCAGCGGTTCTTTGCTTTTGACCACCAGAAATTTGGTAAGGATATTTTTCCAGTAAATCTTCAATACCAAATACTTTAGAGATCTGAGTCACGAGGTGATTGATTTTCTTCGCTGGAATTTTAGCAATCGCCAGAGGAAGCAATATGTTTTCCTTTACAGTCAAAGAATCGAGTAAATTGTAATCTTGGAAGATGAAACCGAGATTATCACGTCGGAAGTCTGCCAAAGCTGCTTCCTTCATGTCATGAATACTCTTGTTCTTCATATAAATCTTCCCTTCAGTTGGAGAATCAATGGTTGCTAACAAATTTAGCAAGGTTGATTTCCCCGCTCCGGAAGGTCCCATAATCCCTACAAACTCACCTGCATGAATGTCAAAAGACACGTTTTCTAACGCTGTGTAAGCAGCACTTAACTTCCCGTACACTTTTTTTATATTTTCTACTTTTAATAATGATTCCATTCATTTCACCTCTTAATTTGCTGATACGTATACTATAGGCTGCTAACCTTACAGCAAATTCATACCAACCTTACAACAAGCTTAAATCCACAAAAAAGGGGTACCCCGTAGCCATTTAAGACTACGGGATACCCCTTTTCTATTGAATAGGATTTAGGTGAGTGTTTTGAGCGGGCGCTCCGTGGGGACTGTCTCGGCAATCTTCTCTAAAAATAACAAAAAGGAATCGCCCTTCTGCATTATTTTTTTCTGGTTGTATATAAATCAGAAGCTTCATCAAAGTAAAAGCGGCGTTTTTCTTTGCCAAACACGACTAATACAATATGGATGAACAACACGATCGTTAAAGTGATAAAGGTCAATCCAGCACCTAGCGTTAAGAATATAGATGCCTTATAAAATGGAGAATCCATTGATATTTCTACGTTATTCAAAGTATTCGCAATTGCTGTTGTGAAGTACATCGCGTAAATAGCACCAAAGCGTTTAAATAATCGCTTGTTTGTCTCCACTTGACTTACTTTACTGTCATAGCGATAGCGCATAATTTTCGTACCGATTGTCGACCCGTTCCAAATCCATGGAATAATAAAAAATGTTACAGAAAGTGTAATTGTACTGGCAATAAATTCACTAACCATATTAACGTTGGTCATACTCAACACTATTTTAACTACCATGTTGCTGATAAATAGATCAATAATAACAGCCAGCAACACAGACATCCCTCTTACTTCATCAAGAGCCAATAATCTTTCTGCTTTCTCATTAATTTTCTTTTTGGATGGGAATAACGCTAACACAGCTGGAGCAATAAAGAAACCCAGTACCCCGCCAGTAGTATTCAACAATAAATCATCCACATCAAAAATACGATAAGGGCAATTATAAATCCCGTAAATGCCGGTTACCTGTGTTACCTCATAAAATAATGTTAATAAGAACGTGATTCCTAGAGCTTTCTTCCAGTATTTCTTGTCTTGAAAAAAGTATCGCAAATAAACACCAAAAGGTAATAATAGCAAGAAATTGAAAAACGCTTGATAGAATGATGGTTGGTTAAATAACAGTCTATAAGTTGCAGGCTGTGATAACACAATACCACTATTCCCAAAGGTGTCCACTATAAATTGAAATGGCAGAAGTGAATAATGTTGTGTACCCGGTTTTTGTAGGGAACAAGTATTGCGTATTTCTGGCAAAGGCAACAATACTAAAAATAACGCGGCTAGAAAGTAAAAGATAAATGAAAATGAAATTAACGTGGTAGAAAATGGCAAAAAAATATATTTTCTATATGTATAAATGAGCCATGGGATAACCAAGGCAAATGTTACAACAACAAAAAAGATCGCTGCCACAAAGATTGGTTGAGTATATGCTGACATTGTTTCTCCCTCCTTTATAGGAACTTTGATATTCTGCCCCTAATTCACTCACTAAATTTATTTAGTATTTATATTTACCATAAAACTGATTCTAATTCAAATGGAGTTGGAACATTTTATCCTATTTAAGGATCCTGTAATGTTGGCATTAATTTAATGTAAGGTTCGCAACTTAGCTGCTCCTGAATAATCCCCTTATTGTTTATACATAAATAAAAAAGCTCCTGCTCACCACATGCAGAAACTTCTACTAGAATTGACTCACGCGAACATCCCATCAATGACAGGTACGTCACTAAGTATTTATAACAGAGACCTTATCTTTTGTCTTGAGTCTCGTAAATTCTTTTCTGACCATGACAACAGTCCAGAGCACAATAATGGCATCAATCGCAAGCGAACCCAAATAAATGCCGGAGACTCCCATCATTTTAGGTAAAATCAGCATGACCGGTATATAGAGAACGAGCTGTCTTGCAATTCCGATAATGGCTGCCGGTTTTCCTTTATTAATAGAAGGGAAAAATGTTATTGCCATAAAAATCATCGACAATAGCGGTAAAATCGCCATGTGAATACGAAAATACATCGATTGTGTTCTCGTAAATACTTGATCCGGCAACATGAAGCCCAGAATCATTTCGGGATCGGCCATGGAAAAGATCCAAAAAGGCAAGGTCAACAGCATGGAGGCAACGGTAAATATTCTGTAGGATTTAATCACGCGCTCATATTGCCCAGCGCCGTAGTTTATACCAATGACCGGCTGCAGTGCGCGCATTAAACCAAAGATCGGCGTAAGTAAAAAAGTAAACACACGATAGAGCCAGCGCCAACCCCAATTAAGGAGCCTAAACCGACACTGATCTGGGTTAGAGGATAGGCTACGGAAACCCCAGCCAGAGCGGTTTCTCCGATATAACGACCTACAAAAACGGCAGCAATGACCGCATTTAATCCATAGAGAACCATGGCAATGATCGCCGGCCATGATAATTGAAGCATGACTTTCCACAGATTTGCATTCAAGATGAATACTGCTGTTTTCCTTTTTCATCTATGGTTGTTGGACTCATATAAAATCCTCCTAACTTGCTAGATACAAAGCGTCCTTATTTGACTCGCCATCCGTCGGATTCTTGCTGCAAGCTCCACAAATCTGCATATAATCCCTTTCTTTCCAACAACTCCATGTGAGTACCTTCTTCAACAAGTTGACCTTGATCGAGTACAAGTATCTTATCCGCATGTTGAACCGTTTTCAATCGATGCGCGATAAGGATGACGGTTTTATCGACGACCAGTTCGTTAATAGCCTTTTGTACAGCTGATTCATTTTCAGGATCAAGTGAAGCGGTTGCTTCGTCGAGCAGCACGATCGACGCGTCTTTCAGCAAGGCACGGGCAATCGATATCCGCTGCTTCTCTCCGCCGGACAGCGTCGAGCCGCCCTCTCCTACCGGCGTATCATAGCCTTGAGGCAATTGAGAGATGAATTCATGGCAACAAGCACGCTTGGCCGCTGCTTCCACTTCTTCTTGAGTAGCGTCCATCTTTCCGATTCGGATGTTGTTGCCGATAGTATCCTGGAATAAATAAACGTCTTGGAACACCATAGAAATATGTTTCAAAAGATCCTCCGGATTTGCATGTCGAATGGATTGACCACCAATCTCGATCGTCCCCTGTTGGATATCCCAAAATCGTGCAATCAAGCGCGTTACCGTACTCTTCCCGCTGCCTGACGGTCCCACCAAAGCCGTAATGGTTTGCGGTTCAATCGTAAATGACAAGTCCCTAATGATAAGTGCATTGTCATCATAGCCAAATATGACCCGGTCAAAAACAATCTGCCCCTGAGGTTGAATGCTTTCTGTCCCCTGCATCGGTTGTTCCTGCTGCACGTCCATGATACGTTGGGCGCTATAGGCCGAATACCGCATTTCTCCATAGTTCATCAACACCACAGTCAGTGGCTCGAATACTCGGGTACCCACCAGCAAGAACAGGAGAAAAACGGGAAGGGAAAGTGTTCCGCCTACCAGCAAGTAGCTGCCGACAAAAATCATGATCGTCATTCCAGAGCGGGTCAGCAGCATCGCTCCCATAATCAAGGGTCCCATAACGCCTTCCAAGCGGATGGACGCACGCATTAACCGATCAAATGAAAGACGCAATCGCTCAAACCGTTTCCCTCCCATATTATGGGCCTTGATCTCGCGTATTCCGGTTAAATACTCCTGCAGCCGGCTGGCGGCTTCATTCTTGGCCTTGACATGAGTTTCGCTTAAACGCGCCTGAAGCGCGTCCGTCAGCCAAAGCAGCAGAACGCCGAACGGAACAGCCACGAACATCGCCAATGCCATTTGCCAATCCAGAAACACAAGTGCCAACAATGCCAGGAGGGGCAGTATGACAGCGCTGATGAGTTGAGGCACATTGTGGGAAATCGTGTGCTCAACTTGCGAGTAGTCACTTAATAATAGGTTGGTAACATCCCCCGGATCACGTTTGCCAAAATATCCCAGCGACAGATGACGAAAATGTTCGGCCAACTTCAGCCGGCCGGATGCAGCCAGGCTATAGGCTGCTTTGTACGACCTGTCGTAAAGTAAGGCGTACGCCCAATAGGACACCATCAGCCAAAAAAACAAAAAGGCGCATACCACCCATAACCGTCCGGTACTCAAGCCCGCCTCCGGTTCCGCAAAGGAGCTATAGATCGTATTAAAAATATCAACAAGCAAAGCTGCCGGAATGACTTTAGAGATCCCATCCAGTAAGGCCGCAAAGGAGGATGGCCATAAGTTTCTGATGTTTCCTCCTGAGATGTTAGTAAAGTAACGGTTCATTAGCCTAAGCCCTCCTTTGCAGCGACTGCATGTGCCGGCGAGTTGTCTTTCGCGCCGAGTCTCCATGAAGCTGCGCTGATATGAGCTTGCCACATCTGCTCATACAGGCCGTTTAATTTCCGCAGTTCGTCATGCGTTCCCCGTTCCGCAATTTCTCCCCGCTTCACGACTAGAATTTGATCTGCCGCGCGAATCGTAGACAGGCGGTGAGCAATGATGAGGACAGTTTTTCCTTTGACCAGCTCGGCCAGACCCCGCTGGATCTTCTTTTCGTTCCCAGCATCCGCATAAGCTGTTGCTTCATCCAAAACGAGGATCGGCGCATTTTTCAGCAATGCACGGGCAATCGCAATCCGCTGCGCCTCTCCGCCGGATAAATAGGTTCCGCCTTCCCCGATTTTGGTATCGTACCCGTACGCCAGCTTCTCGATGAATTCATGGCAGCAGGCCGTCTTCGCAGCTGCGATGACCTCTTCATTGGAAGCGGTCGTATTTCCCATCCGGATATTCGCTTCGATCGTATCATAGAACAGATGCACATCCTGAAACACGAAGGAAACCGTATCCATCAGCTTTTCCGTCCCCATCTCACGAATCGGAACGCCCCCAATCGTAATGTCGCCCTCCTGAACATCCCAGAAACGCAGCAGCAGATTGGCAATGGTCGATTTCCCACCGCCTGAAGGACCGACCAACGCGGTCATCTCGCCCGCTCGCGCAACAAAATGGATACCGTTAAGAACTGGCTTAAAATCCTTGCTTTCTTTGGTTTCATAAGCGAAGGAAACCTGCTTAAAGGCGATATCGTGTGCTGTTGGAACATGGGGAGATACCGGTTCCGTCACCATCGCTTCGGAAAAAATGGCCTCAATACGTTTATTGCCTTCAACAATTTCTCGCATCCCGCTTCCCGCATGCATCATCTTCAATAACGGTACCGATAAGCTCGGTGCAATGATCAGAAACAGAATAAAAGTAATGGCAAACGATTGACTTCCGGAATGAGCATTTCCAAGAAGAATGCCCACAGGTACGATAAAAGTGAACAAAGAACTGACAACAACGAAAAAAAGACTGTACGGCGTCTTGCATAAATCCGTTATTTTTAATGAGATATCACGGTATTTGGCAACGGATTGCTTAAACGTCAGGAAGGATTCGGCCGTAATACCGAATATTTTCACAGCGGGCATTGCACGGACATATTCGACACCGGTTGCATTCATTTCTTCCACGGCGTATTGAAATTCGCGATACGCTGTTTGTCCTCTTTCGCTGGTAAACATACGGGTCTGAAGCCAAAATCCGAATCCGATCGGAATGAGCAGAACCAGCGCCAAGCGCCAATCCAGCCAAAACAAATAGCCCATCAATAAAATCGGTATCATGACCGCACTGACGATATCGGGTAATTGATGGGCAATAAATTTCTCGATTTTTTCGACACTGACCTCGATAATTTTTTTCAATTCGCCCGTAGTCGTTTTCGTATGGTAACCCATTGGCAATTTGGCAACATGCTCCGCCAGACGCACCCGAAGCTGATAGAGAATATTAAACGCAGCGATATGTGAGCACATCCCGCCGATATACAGAGCTACCAAAGCCCCAATACAGGCTATAAACGCGGCGCCCCCCCAATACAGAATAAGCTCCTTGTCTGCGCCCTCAGGACTTTGTGCATGGTTCAACAATTCCTCGACTATCTTATACACCGCGACAAAAGGAACAAGCTGCAACAAGCTGGAAGAGAAGGAGAACACGCTTGCGACCGTCAACAGCCCCTTTTTCTCGCCGGCAATATGCAACAGGCCCGACACTTCGGACTTGAAACTCATCTGCCTACACTCCTTTCCTTTAGGTAGTGAAAAACAAAATCATCCCTGCCCGAAAATCAGGCAAGGACCCAGACCTTCTATGCAAAAAATTGGAGCTATCTATTCGTTGCTTTTATGGTTTTTCAATATTTGCTTTCCGAGTCGGTCGAGCAACTCCATACGACCAATCGCCGTGAAGGAATAATTGTAATTGTCGATATTCGTTATTTTGTAGACATTCCCTTTCTGTACGGCTTTGAGATTGTTCCAAACTTTACTGTCGTTCATTGTGTTTTCGCTGTTCTCCATTAGTATCAAGTTGTCAGGATTGATGGTAGCTAAGGATTCAAGGTTTATTTCCCGCCCTCCCCAGCTTTCGGGTTCCGGAATGCCGTCCGTACGCTTCAATGCTAGATCCGTATAAATAAGCTCAGCAGTTCCGGATGAGGAGTAGATGACAAGATTTTTAGGATAGGTTTCGATTACAGCAAAGGTTTCGTTCCCAAGAACAGATTCTAATTTTTTGCTCCATTCTTCTACCTTTCTGTCATACTCAGACAACCATTTATCCTTCTTCTCTTCTTCTCCAAAAAGATCCGCTAAAAAGGCAAAACGGTTTCTCCACTCGTAATAGGGATATGGCACAATCACTGTCGGGGCAACCTTGGATAGCTGCTCGTACAGATTTTCATTAAATAAGGTTCCCAGAATAATCAAATCCGGTTTAGCGGATACGACCAACTCCAGGCTGATCGGCTCTGCGTACCAACCCAAATTGACTGTATCTGCGCTTAAAAGATTTTTAATCGTTGGAGACAATACGGCTCTATTGCCGAAATCCGTATTTCCTGAAGCGATCGGTTGTATTCCAAGTAACAGAAGCTCCTCCGTCGATCCCGAAAGGTCGGCGATGCGCTTAGGATGGATCGGAATTTTAACCTTGCCGCCCTTGGCATTTTCAACCTCTTTAAATTTTTGTTGACTCTCCCCGTCGCGGGTCGTCTGGTTTCCGCATGCGGTTAATACCAACATGCAGCATAGGATGGCCAAAACTAGTACTCGTTTCATCGTCTCTCCCTTTCATTTATAGATAATGATAATCATTATCAATTGTTTTTTTAAAAAAAGGCCTTGACGATTGCTTCATAGCAACTGTCATGAACCAGTATCCCACTTCCCCCCTTGATCCAGATACCCAAATCGGGAGTAAAAACCACAAATACGGATTTTGTTCTTTCTTAACGGCGAAATTGTCGGAAGTACTCAGAGGGATTGACACCGTATTTTCTTTTGAATTGTTCGGAAAAATGACCTGTCTTCCCGAAACCCGCTGCATAGGCCGCCTCCGTAATCTTCATTCTGCCTTCTTCTAACATGTGGAAGGCGGCTTCCAGCCTTCGGTCGATCACATAAGCATGAACCGGCATGCCAAACAGCAATTTGAATCCTTTTTTTAGTTTGAATTCGTTCAAACATACCCGCTTGGCGAGTGCTCCCAGACCAGGTGGGGAAATCAAATCGCCATCCAGTATGTCTTTGGCGAGATGAAGGCTTGCAACCTCTGTTCTGGACAGACCAAGCGGCGGAGAGGAGGTGTTCTTTTCCAAAATAACTTCGTATAGATAAGAGGCGATTAATTCCAATATTTTTCCTTCCAAGTAAATATGCTTGATATCGCCATGGTAATAGCAGTGAATGATATCATGAACAATGCGTTTCATTCCGGATGTCATTTGGCTGTTATAGAAGAGTCGGGAATCTCCAGATAAAGCGGACGATATTTTGTGTAGCGGAAGATGGTGCAGGGGCCCAATGGACTCCATGTGATTAAGCTTTAGAGAAAGACCTTGAAAGCGACTGTCGACGTCATACTGACATCGATTGCTCGCTTGAATACTGCCAAAAGCGGAGATCTCCCATGGATCGAGTCCAAATTCGCCCTTTCTTCCTTCTACGCTCCAACGGATGCTGTCTCCGAGACAAAATCCAAGGTTTATGTTATTCCCTCCTTCTCTACTGCTCAGGGTCATATTTTTAGTAAAGCGCACGTCGCATATTACTAGGTCTATAGAAGAATACGTACGAATACATTTCCAGTACCCCTTGCCCATCTCTTCAGGCACCTTCACTATCTGTTCAAAAGAGCATGTTCGATACATTTCATTTAGATTAAGTGTGAGTGCGCAGTTCCTATTATCTGCATTCACAATCTCACAATATCGCTCAGCGCTTTCCATAAATTCAACCCCGTTTCTATCAGAAGCCGCCCTTTTCGGAGGACCACATATTTTTGAATGGATGGATATTATCCTTGCAGGAGTTTCCCGATCGCGTTCGCGAATGCTTGTCCCCAACGATTGGAAACTCATCACAAGTAATGATAATCATTATCAATTAATTAATCAATAGCATCCCATGTATCCAGGAACCGGGATGGACATGAAATCGAATGATACATCATCATTGTCTATACCAGTTCCTTGTCTTCCGCAACAAAAAAAAAAAAAAAAACGCAACCTCGGAAATACATCCGAAAATTTACGTTCTTCACAAACTATATTTTATCTCAGTTTAATCATCATGAATTTTAAGTGTCACCGCTAATTAGACAACATCGCCTGATATTGACTCCAAAGCGTGTTATAACGATCGAAGTCGGTTGTGCTGCTGCCGCAGATGGAACGTGTACACTGCCGCTAAAGGCTATCCCTACGGCGGCCACTAAAACAAGAGCTTTAAATTTCCTCACGTTTCGTCCGGACAAGGCTCTCAATTGACGAGAATTACGGAAAATTTCCATACATCATAAAAGAGTTCAGTTTATCACCCTACAGGCGGCTTATTATATCCCCTGTCCCCATAAGGCTGCAACTTCTCCAGCCACCGCTTTTTCAGTTGCTTCCGCTCCCAGCGTATATCTGTAATCTCTGAAGCCTCTTTCTGCTCCAGCACCTCGAAGGCGAAGTTTTCCGCGCCCAGTTCCTTCCAGTCCTTCTGAAGCTGCAAATTGGCAAACCTGCCCATATCCAGCTGGGCCTGCAGCGTGATCCATTTGTTTTTCAGATTGGGATAGGTGTCCACGTATAGTTTACCGTTGGTCTTGTTGAGAATTTGAATAGCGCCCATGTAGGTCTTCACCTGCTTATACTCTTCCAAAAGCTCCTTGCGCTTGGTTTTATCCATGTCTTTCTCTCCTTTCGCCTCTATCTAATCAATACACCTTTACAAATACCGGGCGATAATCCGGACTAACTTAGCAGGCAAATCTGACAGATTCGTGATATCCAAAAATCGCTCGCTTCCATAGATCTGATGTATGACATCCTTATCCTGGCCTATCGCGGCTGCTAGAAAGGTAATTCCTTTGCGTTCATATTCGGCCATGGTCTGCTGCATATCCCGGATGGCGTAGGTTCCGGTATAATCCTCCATCGCTTTGGGCTGCCCGTCGCTTATGCTGATGAGCAATTTGGTCTGCTGCGGGGAGGCGGCTAACCGGTCTGCCATAATTCGCAGAGCCATTCCGTCGCGGTTGTTGCTTCTGGCGCGAATGCCCGTCAGTCTGTACCGGTCGTTGGGATCGGTTTTGTCCAAATCGGTATAGGCGTAAATCGACATTTGTTCCAGCCTGGAAGCATCCGCCGTATCCCCGTAGATCAAGACGGGTATCCGGCAGATTTGGCAGAACTCATAGACGGCTATCACCGCACGCTTTGCGGCTTCCAGCCTCCCGAAAGCGGACATGGATGCCGATTCGTCCACCCTTAAACCGACCACAAGAGAGGGAGAATCGGTTGGAGGAAGTTTTTTGGCAAACGTCCTGAAATCCCGGTACGCAATGCTGTCCGCCTGAAATTTGCTGCCGTAATATTGATACCTCGCAAATTCCGAAGAAGTCTCATGTTCCAGCAGCGGAAGTGTTTTGCGGGCAATTTCCCGGACGACAGGCATAAGTTCCTCACTTAAGCGGGCATATTCCCGTTCGGAATCGTTATCGTAATCCGGACGGTGAACGATAAGCTTCACTTTGTTATGAATGGAACCGGACACGACCTCCCGGGCGTCGCGATTCAGCTTTTTGCGGTAATCCCGTTCCTTTTGCCTGGCTTCCTCAGACTTCGTTTCAAGATTGGCCTGATGATACTTCGGAGCCCCATCCTCTTCCCTGTCTGAAAATTCCGTGGTGGTGGAGTCATCTGAAACCTCGGACGTATTTTCGTCACTATCGGCAGATTTTTTTAAAACGATCCCTGGTTCTTCAAGCTCATCGTCCTGTTCAAATTCCGTGCTGCCAATCGTTCCCTCTGTTTTTAGCTCCGCTTCGTCCGTTATTCTTTTTTTTTTGCTTCGGCATCGACTTGGTGCAGCCCGTTCTGCAGCCCCCGGCTTTTCAACGCTTCTTCCAATAGGCGGATCTCTTCGGAGTCGGTCGTTATTTTGTAGATGACTTTATGGTACAAAGATTCATTGGCTGGAGCGCCGCCGGCAACCGCATCCGCCCAGTAAAAGAAGGAACGCATACCCGCCACGCCTTTAATCGCATGGGCCCGGGCGGTTTTATCCAAAACCACAATGACATCCGCTAAAATATCCAGTACCTTCTCATTCTTGTAACCGGTCTTAGACATGGCCCGTTCTACCATGATTTCTTTGGTCGGCAGGTCCATCTTTTCCGTATGCTGAACTCTGTCGCGCAGGGCTTCGTTTAACGGCCGAGTTCCCGCATAACTGCGGTTGGTTGTGATGACCGCGATGAAATCGGGATGTCTGCGTACGATTTCCGTGGGAAGGTTGATGCTGCCATCCGGCTCCAAGGCGGAGTTGAGCGCCATAAGCACCGCGGCGTCCCGGATAACGGTCGGTTCCTGAATTTCGAGAAGATAGCCGTTGCGATAGGCTCTGACGATTTCGGAAGGGTAAAACCGGTACTCCACCACATCGTCAGGGGAGTTTTGCTCCACCTTGTTCAGCAGCTGCTTCATCGTTAAGGCAGCCTGTTCCCGAGTAACTCCCAGCACGTTCATCACGAGTTCGGCCGCGCTTTGAAAACCGTCGCTGTCATATAAGGCCTTCAAAACGGTTTGTTCCGCCGGCTCCATGTTCTCAACTCGATCCGATGAAATAACCGGCAATATGGCCCCGATAATATCGGATTTATCCATGTCGGCAAAACAGGTCACTTTCGTATAAGGCAGCCCCAAATCAGCCGACAAGGCTTTGGCAAGCTGGGTTTTACCGGAGCCGGCGTCCCCTTCGAGCAAAATAGTGGCGATTTTCATTTCTCCGCGTTTCCAATTGCGCTTGATTTCTTGGCAAATCCGAATTTCCTCTTCGCTAACCTTATGAGAGGCCGGCTTTTTCCAAACCAGTGCTTGTTCCGCATCTGTCAGCTGCCTGTCAGGAGATACGTAGTATTCCTGGTTGACGTTCATCGCTTTTCACCTCTTTATAGGGGGTCAATACCCCATTTCTTCCAATAGCCGGGATAGCACGCGAAGCCGCTCCCCGATCATTTCGCCATCCTCGCTGAGAGCCTGGGCAAACAGCTTAATGTCTTGATCCAGCATGGGATTGTCTTCGCAAACGGACACACTCATCGCATCCCCCTGCAGCCCGATTCGGTCAATCGTAGGGTTCTCGGGATCGTATAATTTCGGAAACCGGTAAGCATCCTGAAAATATAAACTGCTTCTGCAAATCAGAATAGCGAGGTCAAGAACACGGTGCATAGGAAGCTCCTCCGACTGTCTGGACCACTTCTCCCCCGTGTGTCTCCATACTTTGGCCGATATATCGACTTTTCCTCTATCGTTCCATTGGGCCAGCCCCAGGGACAATCCTTTGGCGTCCGTGTTCCGGGCGAGGCGTCCGTCGACCTGCTCGTAATTTTCCGATACGATGACCGGCTTATGTTTTAACGTTGTCGGGATTTTCATAGTTAACACGCTCCAATTAAGTTTCGTTAAATTATGGATTTACTAATTTACTGATTTACTAATTTACTAAATCTAAAGTCATCATACTCTTCTTTCCAAAGTCTGTCAATCGGGGCTAATTGTTCACAAACAAAGGACCACTAAACCTGTCGGTTCAGCGGTCCTATAGGATTTGGATTAAAGTGAAGGGGAGGATTTAGTGCTACTGCGGAATATTTGTTTTGTAAACTGCAGCGCAAAATAAAAAATCATGGAAGCAACTAATCCCAGCTTCAGGACAAATTCCTCCAAGAATCCCAAGTAAATGTTATACACCAACGAAATCACCGTACCAGTAATTAAAAACATTATGAGCAAAGCTAACTTTCTCTTATATTCTTTCTGAAAAAAACGTTGGCTAATTTTATCCAATATAAAAGAAACAGGAGTGCCGATCAACAAAATTAAAGGGGTGCCGTAAAAACCGAATAAGAATAATAGAGTTGGAAAATCAATTAACATCTTGTTCAGAAAGTAAGCACTCATGGAAAAAGTAAAAAGGACAGATGTTATTAAAGCAGCCGTAAGATATTTGATTATTATTCCTCCTTTCAAATTCTTAATTAGCCGTCCTTCCTTACAAAAACGCCCCGAAATAAAACTCCAGCGCTTCCCGCGAATAGCGGTCATCCCCCTGCCAAACCGCCATGGAATTGAAATCATGGTCTCCGCCGCGACGCTTGCGAGGTGTGTCCCGCGGCACCAGCAATCCGGCAAATCCCCATATTTCCATCACCATATCCCGTTCATTCTTGCTCGAAGGAAGTACATTCTTCCAACGCTTCTCCAGCTTTCGGGCGCTGTCATGATCCTCACATTCCTGAATCGCTTCGATCATGTTGTGAAGGATGGTCCTATCCTCCGAGGTAACTTCGAAGGCTTCTTCTTTGCTGAACAATTCGAGATCCAGCCAGCAGTAAAGAAGCTGGTTCAAACGGACTCCTCCCCATTTGATCCGCTCGAAATTCAGCACGTTCAGATCCGCATTTACATATTCGCGGTCCGACATTAGCCCGTGGTGGTTGCAGTCCCCGCAGCTGCTGTAATTGGGCCTCACTGCGCTCCGTTCGCCGTATGTATGAAGGGGCAGTTTAGCTGTCAAAGCCCAGCTTGAAAGAGCGCTTCGCAAATGGACTTTTTTGGTAGAAAGACTATGCAGAAACGCGGCGGCTGCTTGTTCTTTCGTGAGGGTCTGATGGAGGTCGTAAAGCCGCTTGACCAGTTCATCATGCTCCATTGTAAGGGGATCGAACATGAGGCCTTTGCTTTTGGCATACTCGAAATCCTCACCGGCAAAAACTTCCGGTCTGTTTTTCCAGCCCGCGGCAGACCAAAAAGTAGTTGTCAATATTTTTTTCGCTTTTTTATCCACTCGATTCACGTCCTTGTCCGTTTCAGGGTCTAAAGCAGCCTCTTTGTCATGATGATTTCCATGGGTTCGTTCTCGAGCAGCAGACATCCCGCGTCCCGGTACCCCAGCTTTCGGTAAAAATGCTGCGCCTCTTCATTGGCCAAGGTAGATGTCATAACCAGCTTGAACCCGCGCTGTGTCATTTCTTTTTCCCAGAAAAGAACAACTTCTTTCCCGAAACCTCCGCCCCGATACGATTCGTCGATCCAGAGCATGTTCATAAACGGAGTGTTATCCCAAAAGTATCCGTATCTCATCCAACCGATGTTAACGTTATCTTCATTCCGCAGCATATAAATTTCCTTGTTACTAATTTTGGACAGAATCAGGTCCTCTTTAATATGAGAGTCGCGATCACGCAAGTAATCAAAATCCGCATCGGCTGCCGAAACAATTTGCATGGTATTTCTCCTTCATTTTTAATGGGTTATACTTTATCTATCATAAACCATCCGAACGTGAAAGAAAGAGGTGCGCAGTCTATGAAAAACAATACGGTGAAAAAAATCGAGCAGCACTATGGAATCGTCTTCCCATCCGATTATTTGAGCTTTCTGCAAAACGCGGAGAAGCAGGGATATAACTTCGTTGAAAACGGAGACGTTACCGATTGGGAAGTCCGGTTTTCCGAGCTGGATGAACGCTTTATCGAAACAAACCGGAATCTTGTGGATGATGTGAATCCCGATCCCAAACGGCTCATTCCTTTTGCATGGAGCGTAAGCAGCGGCAACAATTACTTGTTCGATTACCGCACGAACCCCTCCTCCCCTTCCGTTGTTCTGATGGATCACGAGGAAGCGATGGTGCGCGAGGACGCGGAAAGCGAGTCGGAAACGCCCGAAGAGGCGCAGGAGCTGATGGAGCAGAACGTCAGGGAGATAGCCGTCCGTTTTGCCGAATTCGCTGCCCGCCTGCAAGCTTATACAGCCGAGTAACTCTATTCCGGGGATAACCCGCTGCATTTCTCTCGCAAAACTTGGCACATTCATTATTACGATCGAGTATTGCCGCGAAAGGCCGTGGAATTCTTCCCGGCCTTTATTGGTTTCCCTGCAACTCCCTCTAAACGCGGGTCCCATCAGCTGATAGACTAGTATTGAACAGTTCGGACTCACATGCCCCAGGCTGTTTCGTCCAAGCATAAAGGGCGCCTACCCCGACGTTCTTTCATCACCAAGACAACTTACAAGTGACAGGGGGCGAGAACATGTCTCTCCTTATCGGTTCGCATGTCTCCATGAGCGGGACAACGATGCTGCTGAGGGCAAGTGAAGAAGCGGCATCGTACGGCGCAACGACTTTTCTGATTTACACGGGCGCTCCGCAAAATACACGGCGCAAACCTATTGAAGCGTTCAACCTTGAAGCGGGGAAAGCGCATATGAAAGCCCATGGCATTTCGAATATCGTGGTTCACGCCCCTTTTCTCATTAATTTGGGAAATACCGTGAATACGCGGACTTTCGAGCACAGCATCGAGTTTCTGCGTTCTGAGATTCAGCGGACGGAAGCGTTGGGATCGAATCAAATCGTCCTTCACCCCGGTGCACATAGGGGAGCCGGAGCCAAAGCCGGGATTCGGAGAATAATCGAGGGGTTGAATGAGGTTCTGACGGAAAAAAGGGACGTCCAAGTTTCACTCGAAACGATGGCGGGCAAAGGAACGGAATGCGGCCGAACGTTCGAAGAGCTTGCTGAGATCATCGACGGAGTCACCCATAATGAGCGGCTATCCGTCTGCCTCGATACGTGTCATATCCACGATGCCGGATACAATATCGCCGAGGATTTCGACGGAGTTCTGCATGAATTCGATCAAATCGTCGGGCTGGACCGCATTCAGGTCATTCATGTCAATGATTCCAAAAATGAACGGGGCTCCCGCAAGGACCGGCATGAAAACATCGGACACGGTTTCATCGGGCTTAGAGCCCTTGATTATATCGTCCATCACCCCCAGTTCGATCAAGTGCCTAAATTACTGGAGACACCCTCCATCGGTCCCGTTAAATATAAAAACGCTCCGTACAAACATGAAATCGCTCTGCTGCGCAGAGAGGTTACGGAGCCGATCGTCAAGTAATCAAGACATGCGGAATCTTAGCCGGTTCATGGGACATTCCGCTGTAGCTGCGCACATCCGCGAACCGCGAACAGAAAAATAAGGCACGGAAGGGTCAAACAGATCCGCTCCCAGCGCTTTGTTTCCCTATAAGAAATACCACAGCCTGTACGGGCTGTGGTTTTCTTGTCTGTAAGCAAGATCGGCAAATCCTAATCGCGGACCGTTGCGTATTCAGTTTACCCGCTTTTCCCCCTTCGCCAGCAGGTTTTCCATAACAAAATCCAACTGCTTGTCCAGCGAATAAATGTCGTTGTAGTACGACAAACCGAAACTCATCTCGGTTAGCCGCCCTTCCTTCACCGCAGGAATTTGATTCCAGACAGGATTTTGGGACAAATCCTCCATCCCTTCGTACGACGAACGGAACACATAATCGCCCGAATATTGATTGAGCACTTCCAACGAAACGTTCTTCGAGCTCGCCGCTTTGCTCACGGCATCGATTTCTTTTTGAAGGACAGCAGGTGCTTTCATGCCTAAATATTCATAGATGACCTGGGAACCGCGGCCGTAGTTTCGTGATGAAATGACGGTCATGCTGCTTTTCCCGCCTTCCATGATGGTAACGGTTTTATCATAAATCCCCGCCTGTTTCAGCTTTTGTTTGCTTTGTTCCACCTTCTTATGGAAGTTGTCCAGCAGTTTGGCGGATTCCTTCTCCTTACCCAGCGCTTCCGCAAGCTTATTCAACCGTTCCTCCATCGTCATCTGTTCATAAGGGAGGTAGACGGTAGGCGCAATTTTGTTCAACATTCCGTAGGTCTCTTCCGAAGGGGCGATAATCAGATCGGGTTCCAGGGCAAGCACGGCTTCCGGACTTGGTTTGAACCATTCGCCGAGCGACCGGACTCCCGACAGTTCCTTTTCAAACGCCGCTCCTTTGTAAACGTCCGATATCCCCACGGGCATCACATCGAAAGCCAGTACATCGCCCAATAAATACAAAACGACGACCCGTTTGGGATTCACGGGAATTTCGACATCGCCTTTGGCGGTGGAAATCATCTTAGTCGCAGGCTTGCTTGGCACAGTCTGACTGCTGTCGGTGTTGGCGGCAACAGGAGGCGGACTTGGCGAAGGAAGCGAGTTGCTGTTCGCGGATCCGCTCGTCTTTCCAGTCGAACAGGCACTGAGCAGGATCATCAAACAAAGCAGCAAAGTGATTGCCGCGGAAGGTCTTCTGCTGTATAACATGGGGAAGTTTAGCTCCTTTTTATATTGAGAATGATTATCATATTCAATATAATTCAGCCTGTCTTTTCCCGCAATGTCAAATACGGCCGTATCCGATGGCAAATCGGGACAACTTCTCCTGGTTCTATTTTCCGTCCGGTAACGGATCGGCGCAATTCCTGCCTGTTTTTTGAACATTTTAGCCAACGAATAACTGTCGGGATACCCGATGCTTTCGGCAATCTCCTGCAATGTCATCTCCGTCGCCAGCAGCATTTCCTTCGCTTTGTCCAGGCGGAGCCGGATCATATAATCAATCGGGCTTGTGCCGGTTTTGCGTTTGAACAATCTGGTTAAATGCCGGGGGCTGCTGTCCAGCAGTTCCGCTAATTTCTCCAGGGTAATAGGCTCGAAGTAATTCTCCTGCAGATAGCGGCGCGCTTGCTCCGCGACATCGGCTTTTGCAGCCGGAATATTGCGGGCGTGAACCTGGGCCAACAGTTCATGCACGAACTGATAAAACAGCGCTTTTACATGAAGCCGCTCCAGATTACCCTGCGTCACCCATTCCTGATGCATAAGCCGGATTTTGCTCAGCAGAGAAAGAGGATGATGCGGCGTAAGGCCATACTGCAGCTGAAACGGATTACAGCCGTCCGCTATCCCAGCCGCTTCTTTTCGTAAAGGGACAGGAAAATACGCTTTGTAATAGAGCAGATAATAGCTGAACGGTTCTTCAACCGCATAAATATCTACGCGGCTGCCTTTGCCCCCATGCAGAACATGAAAACCGCTTATCTGAAAAAGCTCGCCATCCATTCGTACACACGCTCTCCCGCTCACCGTGTACATAAAACAACAGGCCGGCATAATCCATGACCGAATCTCCCCGTCCGAAATCAATACTATGCAGCGGACGTCCAAGATTTTAACGGACGCCTGATTCCAAAGGAATAAATGGTTGTCTGCCCGCATCGATTTCACCAACTCCTCGGAACAATGCTGGTTTCATTTTCCGCTTATTATAATTGATAACGGTTCTCATTATCAATTATAAGTTTTCCATAAGGCCCGGTCTTCCGGAAGCTTTTGTTGGTATTTCGCAAATGAGGAGGCTTTTTGCCCGGTTTGGCTTTCTGTCGGACAAATGTAAAGCACACTCATTCCTTTACAGGAATTTGCGTGCTTTATTGTTTGCTCGTCAAGTAGGTGGCTATTCCAACCGCGAATGAGATTATTTTATTTACCTTTACTGCTTACGATGACGTGTACGCCAAATATGCAGCCGCTTCGTCGTAAACCGCGTACTTTCCGCCGCGAGTCACAATAACCCCGCTTTTGCGCGTGGATGCTATCATTCTAGCATCTATCGCCTCGTGTCTCGTCCACTTCTTTTCCCTGGCCGCAATCAGCCAGGACGGAGCATCGATCACCACGATATAGTCGGGACCGTCGGGACCGTCGGCACTCGTCGAGAGCAGAGAGTCGATCTTTTGGAATGCAGGGTCCTTATAATCCACGAATAAAATCCTCGTCACGCTTCGCTGCCTGCTCGAAAGTCGTTTGATTTCTCCGATCAATGCGGTTACTTCGTCACGCTCTTTTCGCTTTTGAATGAACAAGAGCAGCACACAAGCCAGGAACCATACCAGATTACATAGGAACAGCAGATTGCTCACGGCGCTTCCTCCTCTTCCTATGGTTCCATGCGGATTGAAGCAGCCCGATTGAAATCGACAGAGCCATTACAAAAAGAAGCGAATTGATCCTGGCGTATCCATCCTGTTCGGGAGCAGGCAGCAGCAAACCCGCCGCCAGCAATCCGATTAGAACGGCATTGCGGTAAACCGGGGATCGATTCAGAAATGCGATCTCTCCGTAACAGGCACAAGTATCGACGCCCGTAAGTTTTGTTTTCCGCCATGAAAAGAAGGCAAACGCGGCAAGCAGAACGATTGCGGCAAGCTCCCTCCACCCTCCGAACAGTCCTGTGGCAAACAAAAGAAACAGGACGAACTCAACTGACAATACGACCAAAGCCGCTATCGAAACGAGAGAACGGGGAAGTATGCCGTAGGAGTACAACTCGATGCGGAAATTGCGGAACCGGATGGCTTTTATGTAAAACGGCATGAAAAACAGAACCGACATAGTCATATCCAGAACATAGCCTAACCATTGAATCAATGTATATTCACCCATTTCTCTATAGCCCGGCAGCTGTAACCGGCATTCAAGAGACTTTTTGTTCTTGCAGACGAATCGTTAACGGGTACCAGGCCGCTTCTTCTCCGTTTATCATACACCGGATATAAATAATCCCCGGTTCCGTCACAATCAAGTGGAGGGATACATCCTGATCGACTCCGGGAACCTGATCCTCCGCTCTGTAATTGCGAAGAACGGTAGCCGGAGTACGATCAATCATTTCGCCGGACGAGTTTGTAATAATTAAAGCGGTATCGACAAATTCATGACGCGGCAAATCAAACAATTTGATCAGGACATGCATTTCTATCACATAGGGCAGCGCCGGAATAGACACTTGATTCAATACAGTGCCTAAGGCATGGCCTCCCAGTAAGGTATTGTTCGTAATCTGATCGCAGACGAGTAATTGAGCGTTCAATACACGCAGCCCCTTTGAAATGGAATAAAAGAGAAGGGACAGCGCCCTTCTCCTTTGTAGTGCTTAGTAGCAGCAACCAGCATTGAAAGTGCAAACTACTGTTCTACCGTCATTGCAGCCCACACTTTTAGTGGAAGTCAAAATTTTAGGATATTGAGTTCCGTTAGCCGTGCAGTAACCAGTCAGGCAAGCTCTGGACTCACTCAAAACTACTCCATCTGGACATTCACAAGCCATTGTATTCACCTCCTTTCATAGGTGGATTTGTATCGTAAAGGTGACAAGCACCGTGATACCGGGTTTTAGGAAGATGAGATCCGGTTGAATTGCACGATCTGTTCAAAATCATCGGCGTTATAAATAACACCTTTCGCCGCGACAGAATCCGATTCGTCCACAAGCATCATAAAGGGCAGCGCGGTAACCTCGAAATAGGCTTCCATATCGCTTTGATCCATCGTGCTCACAGGGAAATTCCAGCTGAAATACTCCTGCATACTTCGATGGTCCTCTTCGTCTCCGGTAGTGAACAGACGGATGGAGAAAGACGGGTGATTCTCTGCGATCGCCTGAAGATGAGGCAGCAGATCTATGCAATGCGTGCAATAAACGGAGGCGAAGAGCAGGACTCGAATAGTGCCCGATTGGTTCCAGGCGGACTCCATGCCTTCCTTCAAGTAGTCCGGAAGTTCAGGCAGCGAGGCGCCTAAAGGCAGTCCGGTATCCGACAAGCGGGACGGTTTGGCAGATGACGTCATGGATATTTCCCTCCTTGTAAGTTCGTTACATATACCATTGCTTCTGCTGATTCCATATCTCGCTGTAGAGACCTTGACGTTCCAGCAGTTCCTCGTGATTTCCGGTCTCGGCAATTCGTCCGCGTTCCATGACGATAATGCGGTCCGCATTACGCGCGACTCCGACCCGATGGGAAATGAGGAGAACGGTTTTGCCTCTAAAGTGGCTCAGAAGTTCATTCATCAAACGGACTTCGCTAAGCGGGTCCAAAGCGGCGGTCGGTTCATCGAACACGACAAGGTCATCGTCTTCCCGTACGAAAGCGCGGGTTAAGGCGAGTCTTTGCCATTGTCCTCCCGACAGATTGACGGCACCGTCATCCAGAAATCCCAACCGGCTGTTCAGACCGTGTTTGAAGGCATCGGCCAGACCGACTCTGGCAAGCATCTGCTCGAGTTTCTCCGAGTCTTCGATTTCAGCTATATTGCCGGCAGCCACATTTTCTCTTACATCCGTCATGTACCGGATAAAGTCCTGGAATACGGCACTGCTTTTCTGCCACATATGCAGGCGGTCCATGTTCTTCAAACTGACACCGTCGTAAAAGATTGAGTCTTTTTCCGTCTGATACAGCCCGAGAAGCAGCTTAATGAGCGTCGATTTGCCGGAGCCGTTCTCACCCAGAATGGCGACAACTTCTCCTTTCTTGATTTCAGCGCTAATCCCGTTTAGAGCAGGCTGATCCTGGTTCGGATACCGGAAAGATAAGTCTTGAATTCGGATGTCCTTTTCGAAAACAAACGGTTTGCTCCGGACATTTTTCTCGGCACTGACGGCCACCTCGTTGTTCTCTTCAATCACCTTCAACTTCTCGATATGCGTGCAATATTCTTTTAATCTCGAATAAGAAGTGAACATAGAGCTGATGTTGCTTTCCGTCATGCTGAGCGCCATCGTTATCGCTACGTAATCGCCGATACTCAGGGTGCCTGCATAAATCAGGTAAGCTGTTATGCCGGTGACTAATCCGGTGTTCAAGATGGAGACAAGCTCTCCGCTAAAGGTCCGTTGATGATTGATCTTATCGAGTTTGATTTCCAGCTCCGCGGACTCCGCTTTCTTGTCCAGCCAACGCTTTCTAAAATAAGGGAACAACCGGAACAGCATCATTTCTTTCTGGGTCTCGGAATTTGTAAGAAGATCGTAATAATAATGGTAGCTTCTTGTATTCCTCATCAAGCGCTCATTGATTTCAACCCGCCGGCGTACGGCCAGCAGATCGTAAACACCTCTCCACGTACCGACCAGTAGAGCGAGAATTCCCGTAAGCCAATAGGAGTGAAGAAGAAAGAACAAGCTCAAGGATGCGAGTATGATTTGTTTGATCAGGCCGATAGCGATTAAGTATGTATCGTAGTATTTATTGTTGCTGTAAGACCAGTAAGAAAAATCGCCTTTGAAACGCGGGTGCTCTTTCTCGATCAAGTCCGTCTTCTCTACAAGGTCGATGAGCTTGCCCTCGCACTGGATGGCAAACATCAGGCTCATCTTACGGCTCTTCAGCTGAGCGTACGCATCCAAAGCCGCCCGCGTCAGTTGAAACAAGATTAAAAGCACAATACCGCCCATCAGCAGATAGAAGTTTTTAATCGTCAGCTGATCGACGATTAACTTGCTGAGATAAACGCTTACATTCGCTTGAACAGCCGAGAAGACGTAAGCGAACAAGGAGAAAAGAACGATGATTTTGTTAAACGCGTACACCCTGGAAAAAGCGCTCCATGTCGTCCGAATCGTCGTTGCGAGCGATTTCATTTGTCCGGATTCAGATTATTATAGACCCGGATCAAGGGGGCAGCCGCGCGGTTCAAGTTTGCCATCTTGTCAAAAATATCCGCCCCGACAGCCTGTCCGACTTTGTTGAGCACAATCGCGTAAGGGACCGCATTTACCTGGAGCTGGGTTTGCAGTTTAGCCGTTTCGCACCGGTGAATCCGTACCTCCGGATCGAGCTCCTTGCGCAGGTCCTCCACCGACTCCTGGTTTCCTTCGAAAAGGATGCAGTAGTTAAATCCGGAGTGACTGCTCATAAAGGAAATCACGAGATCCATGTTGCAGGCGGAACAGGTGGCGCTCATCAAGAAAACGATCGTCCCGTGTTCGGTATGCCTCATCCACTCAAAGCTTACAGGATCAGATTTGGCAAGAAGAATCAGTTCTTCGGGAAAATATTTTCCTAGTTTGTAATGCTCGATCGTTTGTTTTAAGAATCTTCTATGATCTTTTTCCTCTTGTACCGAATGCACTTTCTTCCCTCCCGGTAGAACGGAATGTGAATTCAACTATTTAGCTTTTTTTACTTTATTTTCTTTCCTTGTTTAAATCTTACCTTTTACCCAATTTGAATGTAAGTAGGTTTTGATTACTTTTTATGGTAATATCATTACTTTCTAGGATTATCACACTTATTTTTATATAAAAATACATATTATCCTTTTCGGTTGATTCCAATACTTACAAATGATATTTCCGTTCTTAAACAATCATAGGAACTTACAGAGCATAAAATCTGGCTTGTGGTTTCTCTTTTTTATAATAGTCCAGCTGCCGATTCATCGATCCTTCGGTCTTATACAGTTTTCCGTATGGCCTGTCCTCCGCAACCATCAACTTGTTCACCACTCTCTCTTTGGGGCCGTAATAAATATCGCAAGTACGATCCGAGTAAATAAGTCCGATGGCGTATGTAAACATGGTATGCTCCCCTTTGAGTCAGCCAATTGTAGTCGGTTAAACAATAAATTATCTCTATTGTATTTATTGTTTTTCATTGCGATTGCTCATAAAATCAAAAACACGAACACAAGTTCCTATATAAGTCCATTATAACACGAACGAGTGTTCTTAAAAAGTCATATTTCCAATATCCTGCAATTAAAAAACCCGCTTCAGCGGGTTTTGAAAAATTATTATTCGCTATATATTCTTTCTATCGTCTCCGGGTTCAAGAAGTCTTCTTTAAGCCGGTGATAGTTATAAACTTCGTAACCGTTATTCATTACTTTGGAGATGCCGAACTGTTCGCATATTTCTTCATAATGCTGTTTGTTTAACTCTTTATTCCGGTCAAAAAGCGTTTTGGCCATGTACAGCATCCCCGAATTTCTTATGATATAGGGCGTTAGAACTTTAACCCAATCTTCATGGTAGCTTTTCACGGCTGTAATTCTTCTCTGAATCAGAAAACGATCTGCTTTACCGTCCGTCTGACTCCTCGTGATCACGTTCCTCAGCACATAATCGCTCTGTTCGAGGTCCGCGGAAGCCGGCGATTTCATGGTAACTTTAGCCGCACCGTTTTTCTTTACGTACGTTTTCTCTTCAAGCGCTTTTTTGATAATGTCCATGCACCTGTCCGATACTCGGATTATTCTTGCCGTTCCGTGATTATGAAGTTCAAGCATGTTATTAGGGAGCAGATGCTCTCTTTTCAAGTTAAGAAGCTCGTCATAGCCTGTCCCATACAGCCCTTCAAATAAACCCGCGACAGGAAAAGCATCCTGTGCATTTAAGCAGCAGTCTATCATTTTATCGATTTCATCTTTCGTGTACAGCAACTTTTTGGAAGCGTCTATAAATTTTTTGTAAAACGTATTTTCAGCCCATACATCCAACGGATTCAAATTTGTTTCCCGGAAGCCCTGTGCGATTCCCCATCGGATATAGTTTTGAATCAAATAGAAATTAGCCCGGCTGGAATTGAGTGTAGAGGGGTTTAAGTAATACAAGAGGCTTTCGATCTGGTCCAGGTTAAAATTCGCCAAATCCGTCTGATATTTTTCCTCCAGCGCTTTCGCCCTGGAAAGTACCCGCTCGGCTTGTTTGGCTGAAGTTTCGGGTAAAGATGCAAGATATCTGTTTTTTTGGACTTCGTTATAATATCCGCCTTCATATATCTTATTAGACATGTGGTTTACCCCTCTGAATTGGAATACAATTCGTGTGCTAATTTTTCGGCATGATCTTTAATGAGCCGGTTCACGGAGGATGAGTTAGTTCGGCCGGACGCAAGGAACCTTCTCCATTCCGCTTCTCTGTTCTTAATGGCGTCTATCGCAGACGTTAGTTCGGGTAACGGGACTTGCTTCTGCTCTAATTGCTGTGCCAGCGCCACATAACCGACAAACATTCCGGGATGACGCAGGATGCTGTCTTTCTTATGAAAATCCTCCCGGTAACTATCGATTAGGCAGTTAAAAAAGTCAGTCAGATAGCTGCCGATTTCTTTGGCTTCAAGTAAATTTTTCGGAGCAAATGTCAGATCAATTGCCTTGGCGAGGATATTTGTAGTCGTAAAGTGCCCGGCCGATTCACTTATTTTGGATCCCGAGGAAACTTTTCCTTTGAGGCCGGAATTTAATTGAAGCTGTTTGACTATGACATAAGCAACATTCTCCTGCTTCAACTCCTCCAGTCGTTCTTTTCTGACAGGGTTGATCGTATTAATCTGCCCGAAATATTTTCTGGCGGTCTCCGCATTAAAGACCCGGATGCTTAAAATAATATCCTGCCGGAGCTCCGGATTAACCCCCAAAGCCCTGGCGGCTCCCTGCAGACGGTGGAACCCGTCCAAAACAGAAACATCCGCTCCTTCCAGTATCGTCAAAACTCGGGTCTCCGGATCGAAAACCACCGGGGAATCCGCTTCCGAATATACGTTAAGCGTAATCATATCGGGGATATAAGTCCCTTCCAGCATATGCTTGGCAATATCTTTCACACTCTTGAGATTGATATCGGGAACGGCGATTACATCCTCTTTCTTTTTTTTATACTTAGCGCTTCTCTGCGTTTCAAAATGATAAGTAATGATTCTGTGATGGTACCATTCCACGATTTTTACGATTTGAATGGCCGCAACAAAATTTTCATGATCGATCTGAATTACATTCGTTAATTCAAGCGGAAGCTGAACCGTGCTTTCTTCCGTTTTATTATATTTTTTTGTTTCTTTAATCTCTTCCGGAGTAAAATAACGCTCTGCATTCAGGTTAGCTGTTCTTTCCAATTGATAAAGAGCCATCGTAAGGAGACACAGCAGAAGGGGGCTTAGTTGGGTCAGCAGGAATGGATTAGCGGCTATTTTATTAAAAAAACCGGGTTCAACATTGTGTTCTGATAATTTTTTATTTATTATTTCAACGTTTTTTCTTTTGTATTTTATTTTCTCGATAGATTGCTCCAAAATATGTTCGAGCTCTTGCCGTTCTTTGATCACTCCACCACTCCCTACCCTGAAAACAAGCTTGTTTATAGTGATTATAACATATCGAAAGCTGCAAAGATAAGCATGGAGCTGGGATTTATCAGAAATATGTAAAACTTTTATTATTTATTTATAGCATTATTAAAGCCCGGGATGCTAGGCTAAAACAGACTCCTTGTTCGTGTTAATTTTCAAGAAGAGAGGGCACATGCAAAAAACCACTGTATGAATCCGGTGTCCTCTACTGCCGTCCCCTCTGCTCCGCTCAGTTCACACCCGCGTTATATATCCCTTGCCCCGCAGGTATCTCCTTACCTTCGAGCATCCGCGGATTGAAGTATTCCAGCAGATGCAGACCCGGCGTATTGAACTCTTCAAAAGTGATGGTGTATTGTTTATACGGAACGGCCGGGTTGTCCGCAAAGGTAACGAAATAAGGATTTCCGGTCAGATCGGTCGTATGCTCCGGCTTTCTCCATCCGAAGTCCAGAATAGTTCGGGTGTTGCGGATGTTCAAATCCCGCATGATTTTGCCGATGCCTTCCTTTTTTTGCGCAAGCTTTAAATTGATCGGCAGAGGGATAAAATCGGGATACATCACCGCGATGTTCTGGGAAACGACAAGTCCGCTTTTTTCCGTGCGAAGAAGCGATTCTCTAAGTACCGCATCCCGCGTCCCTTCTTTCACCGCCAATAAGGGTTCTGAAGCGGCCGTTGCCTGCTTCAAAACCGAAGGAATCATGGTTTCTCCCGTAATCAGTTCGAGAAAATCCGTCGTCCGGTTCTCCGTCGTTAATAAGAGTTGAAAAACGAGCCGTTTCAACCGTTCCAGTTCCGCTTCCATTCCCATCGTTCCTTCCCTCACGCTTATTTATACAAGGAGCCGGTCCGGGGGATTTCAATCTCAAAGGAAGTGCGTCCTGACCGGTTCGGCAAACTGTTCCAAGCTGTACCGTTTGCGGCTCATCGTAAACTAAAAAGCCTGCTAACGTCATTATAAGAAGGAATCCATGATTATTAAAGGGATTTCATTAAAATATTAGCTTGTTTTTATATTTTTTCCTTTTTTTGCATTGCTGCTTGTCATCATGTTATTGAATAGAAAAAAAAGACATCCTCCTAGTAGGATGCCTTTTACGGATGGTTAAAATCAGCCGTCCCTTACAGCCGCATCGGCTGAGGACATGGCCAAAGCTGCACGGAGCGGAGAACCGCCCTACAATGCCTTTCGCATGACGGCGAAATGTTTCACGGTCTTGAAGCCCGCCTTCTCGTAAATTCGGATGGCCGAGTTGGTGCTTCCCGTATACAGGGACATGTACTCCGTGCCTATGCCCTTAAAGGCTTCGCACAACCTGAAGAAAAGAAGGCTGCCCAGCCCGTGCCCTTCATGATCGGGATGAACTCCGATGCCGGCAAAATAGCCGCGGCCGCTTTCCTGCCGGATAACGGGGCCGGCGAAGCCGACCGCTTGTCCCCGGTGGGCCGCGATAACGACGGGCACGCCGTTTGCCGTGCCGGCGGCAATTTCTTTCTGCCACAGCGGGTTGTCGAAGCCCTGCAGCATGGCCTCTATGCCCTCATGCCGGGCGGGATCGAAAAGTCCGACCGTATATCCGTCGGCGGCGATCCGTTCTTCCTTGGCCCTGATTTCGTCCGGAACAGAAAATCCTGACAGATTCAGGTACATGGCGCATTCCCTGGCGCGTTCGATATACCCTTCGCCGAGCAGAAATCCGTACAAACGGCTGTCCGCCGGGACGCCCGGAGCATTGTTGTGTTCGTGCCCCGGCGTATCCGGGATGTACCACGGCAGCATCATCGGATTGAAGAAAAGAACGTCGGCCTGCGCTTTGCCGAGCTGCCGGAACCGCCCTTCAAGCGCTTCCAGCAGCAGGCGGTAATTCGCATCTGTCTGACGGTCCTCAGACAACACGATGCAGGTGATATAGCCGGCGACGGCGCCCAAAGGCAGGTCGTCGCCTGTGCAGCCGCAGGCGAAACCCGTGACGGTTCCGTCCTCTTCGCGCATAACGAACGCATTGTCTTTGTCAAAGTATGGACTGGACAGGAAAATCTCGTTAAAGCTCCGGCCGGTCAGTTCTTTGTAACCGTCCTTAACGGCTTCCGTGTTCCACAGCCGTATCACCGCGTCCGAGTAGGATTGATTCCATGATTCGATCATGTCGATACTCCCTCCTTATGCCTCATAAACCTGTTATGTCCGCCGCTGTATGCCCATTTGGCTTGAAAATACCGCAGGCCCCGATCTCCGCCTATAAAAAACGGGCCCCTGTAATCCGCCGAGATTCTCGGACAAAGCACCCGCACCGGCATCGAAGGAAGGTTCGGATGCCTGCATGCGGGCCGCTTTTCGGAACAAAAGCCCGTCTTGGTTTAGTACGCTGTGATCCGGCCCGCCCGCTATTTACGTTACGATTAACGGAGATGCCGAATGGCGCGCTCGTGTTACCCCTTCACCGCACCGACAGTGACGCCTTCCAGGAAGTATCTCTGCAGGCTGAAGAAGAGAACGAACATCGGCAGGGCGGAGATGGTGGCACCCGCCATCATCGGCGCAAAATAAGTCGTGTTCGCAAACCGGAAGTTTTTAAGTCCGACTTGAATGGTCTGCATATCCATCGTATTGGTTACGAGGAACGGCCAGAAGAACGTGTTCCAGCTGTCCATGAACGTCAGGATTGCCATGACGGCCAATACCGTTTTGGACAACGGAAGAATGACCCGGAAATAAATCTGGAACTGATTACAGCCTTCAATCTTGGCGCTTTCGATAATCTCGGTCGGAATGCTGCTCATGAACTGCTTGGCAAGGAAGATGTTATACACCGTCACCAGACCCGGCAGAATGAGCGCGCTATACGTATTTTGAATATGAAAGATGTTTACGATCAGGATATAAAGCGGAACTTGTGTAACCTGATACGGAATCATCATCGCGATCAATAGGATGGTAAACAGCATCGCTCTGCCTTTGAATTTGATTTTCGAGAAGGCATACCCGGCCATACTGGCGAAAATCACATTGGACACCATCACGGTCGTGGCTACGATCAGAGAGTTGAGCAGCCAGCGGATGGAATACTCGCTATAATCGAAGAAAAACTTGTAGGATTCCAGTGTAAATTTGGTTGGAAGCAGGGAATAGCTCACCGCGCCAGCCTCGATCGGATCTCCGAAGGAAGAAATAAGCATAAAGTAAATCGGGAAAATCGTAGCCAGAGCAAACAGGGTAAGGATTACGATAATGACCGTATTCCGGCTATATCTGGCCGCGCGATTTCCTGCGTGATTGTTATAGAGCGCCATATCTCGCCCCCCCTTTCCTCAATATTCCACTTCTTTGCCGAGGAATTTGAACTGAACCAGTGAGATCCCCGCGATAATAAAGGCCAAAATCAGGGACTGTGCGGCCGCTTTGCCGAAGTCGAAGTATTTGAAAGCATTGTTGAATACGAGCAGGCCGACCATCGTCGTCGCATTGTCCGGACCGCCGCCCGTCATGAGATACGCGTTCTGGAAAACCTGGAACGAGCCGATAACGCCCGTTACGAGCAGGAACAAAGTAGTCGGTTTCAAACATGGAATAACGATGTACCAGAGCTTTTTAAAAAAGGACGCTCCGTCAAGCTCGGCTGCCTCGTAATAACTCTCATCAATACCCAGCAGCGCTGCCAAGTAAATAATAATGCTTGTGCCGTGACTGGAAAGCCAGGCCATGAGTACCAATGAGAACATTGCGGTAGCGCTTGATCCAAGCCAGTTCTGGTTGCTGATCCCGATATAGCTGATCAGTTTGTTCAGAATACCCGACGGCATCGGGTCGAAAATCCACAGCCATACGACCGACAAGGCAACGCCGGAAGCTACGGCAGGCAAATAGTAAATCGCTTTGAATGTCGTCTGCAGTTTTTTCTTGAGCGGAAGAATCAGGATCGCAACCGCAAAAGAAAGGAACAAGGCGACAGGCACCGTCAAAACCGTATACACGATCGTATTTACGACGGATTTCCAGAACAGCGGGTCTTTAAAGGTCGCCGTATAATTGTCGAACCCGATAAAGGTGGACCCCAGCGGTCTGTATTTCTGAAAGCTAATGATAAAGGCACTAATAACCGGGTAAGCCGTAAACAGCGCATAGACGAGAAGCGCAACCGCGATAAAGGCATAGCCCCAGGCGCCGTCTCCTCTGATTTTCCGTCTTTTCACCGGTTTAGCTGGTTGAGTCATCTCTCGCACCCCTCTCCATCCTCTAATTCATTCTACATATTCAGATAGCCGCATGTTGAGGCACACGGCTATCCGAATCAAAACTCTCTATTCTTTTACGACACCGTCCGCGCCGAAGGTTTGCACGGCTGCCGCTTTAACCGCTTCGTACATCGCTTCCGGAGTCATTTCTCCCGAAATTAACGCTTGCAGCTTAGGAATGATGACTTCTTCTTCCAGCTTGATCGCTTTGGCGCCCAGGTCGGCAGGGATATCCGGACGGGCAGGAGCCGCGTTTTTCAGCATCGTTTCAACCGCCGCTTTGTTATCGGCATCGCGGTTGACGGTCATGCTTTCGGCTTCTTTCTTGCCGCTCTTCGTAATGTGAGCGACAAACAGGTCGTTGTTCGTCGTTGCCGCTACTTTACCGCTTGCAAGGAAGTAGGCCGCTTTTACGACGTTGGCTTTATGCTCGGCCGTCGGTTCTTTCGAGCCGCGGAAAGTCACGTAACCGTCGACCGCTACGCTGGACTGCGGTTTTTGTCCGGCGAAGGTCGGAACCGGCAGGACCGTATATTCAACCGGGACGCTGCCTTTGACGGCGCTGCCGTCATTGGCTTTCAGCTTCTCGTTGTTTTTCTTGGCGGAGTTCTCGAACGTCGCCAGGCCTTTACCTGTAATCATGGTTTGACCGGTCAGGAACATGTTCCAGCGTTTACCGGCGTCGATGGAGCTGAGCTCTTTCGGCATGGAGCCGTCATCGATCATCGTACGGATATCTTTTAACACTTCGAGATAGTTCTTGCTGGTGTAAGCGTATTTCAGATCTTTGGTGAACGGTGCAGGCATGCCCGCATTTTTGATCAGGATGTTCAGATAGTCTTTGGACGCTACGCCCGCAGTCGCAAACACGAAGCCGTAACGGGATGTTTTGCCGCCTTCGGAAACGACGCCTTTCTTGATCGCTTCGCGGAACTCGTCAAACGTCCATCCGTCTTTCTGGACTTTCTTCCAGTCGATGCCCGCTTTCTCGAGGTATTCGCGGTTGCCGCCGATCGCGTGAACTTCCATATAGCCCGGGAAGCCGTAAAGGCCGTCGCCTTTCTTCATATACTCCAGCGGAGCCTGGTCGAAATCTTCCACCATTTCTTTGGTGGCCACATCCTTGATGTCCATCATCATTTCCTGCTGCATGTACTTGGAAATGCCGTCGGAACCCATGAACGCGATATCAGGAGGGCTTCCCGCATTCACCTGCGTATCGAGCTTCTGTGTAATGTCTTCCCAGCTTGCCGGTTCGATTTTCAGCGTCAGGTTCGGATACAGCGCATTGAAATCTTTTGCCATCTGGGCAAAATTGTTCTGGTAGGTCGCGGAAACCGGCGGAAGCAGGGCCGTGATGGTGTCTTTGGCGTTCGGATCACCCGCCGCGCCGCCTTCTTTTTTACCGGAATCTCCGCAAGCCGCCAGTGTGGACATTGCCATGGTTAACGCCAATACCGATGCTGCTGCACGCAATTTTCTTTTCATAAATAACAAGCCTCCCCCAAGGATATGAAAATCTACACCACGTTGGTCGTGGTTCGTATTGCCGCTTTTAAACTGCCTTCGCACTGATCCAGCACCCGCTGCGCCGAAGCCGCGTCCAAGCCGCTTTTGATCATCATGATCGCCAGCTTACAACTCATGGAAGCGCTTTCCAAAACCGCAGCAGCCGTCTTGTCATCCACGCCCGTGGCCGCTTTTATGATGCGTACGGAGCGGTCTTTCAGCTTGATGTTGCTGGCTTTCAGGTCCACCATCAGATTGTTGTAGGTTTTGCCGAGCTTCACCATCGTACAGGTCGTAAGCATATTCAGGACCAGCTTCTGTGCCGTACCCGCTTTCAACCGGGTCGATCCCATAATGACTTCCGGCCCGACAACCGGGGCAATGCACACGTCGCAAACGGATTCGAGTTTGGAATGTTTGTTGTTCACCAGACCGATGGTCGCCGCTCCGATTTCCCTTGCCTTGTTCAAGCCGGCAATGACAAATTGCGCGCTTCCGCTGGCCGTGATTCCGATTACCGCGTCTTTGTCCGTTACGCCGCACCGTTCGATAAGGGCGATTCCCTCATCTTTATTGTCCTCAAAACCTTCAACAGCTATTCTTAGTGCCCCATCTCCTCCGGCGATATGCCCCTGCACCCGCAGAGGATCGATACCGAAAGTTGGAGGACATTCAGATGCGTCGAGTACACCGAGCCTGCCCGAAGATCCCGCTCCGATATAGAACATTCTGCCGCCGTTTTTAAGCACTTCATGCAAAATATCAACCGCTTTCACAATTTGCGGTATTTCAGCCGCAACCGCAGCCGGAACCGTCGCATCCTGTTCGTTCATCAGACGCAGCATCTGTTCCGTCGTATATTCGTCTATCCTTTGTGTTTTCTCGTTGATCTCTTCGGTCGTTAGTCTCGCCAGATACTCATCCACAGCTTTCTCCCCCCCATCTGTTTAGTTCAACTTCTTGATTTCATCTTAACGAGAAATTTCAGTTTGGTCAACAGTTTTTGAAATAATATTTTATGATGAAACATTTTATTGTTGTTTTATTTTCTTTTTCTCCTTGCCCTGCCGCATTTCTCTCTTCTTTTCGCGCAAAATAAAAAGGACCTATCCGGTCCTTGATTTGACTTATTCGATTCGACGGCGGTTTATGCCAGGGTTGCAGCCGGCAGGACGGGAGGTCAGCAGCCGTTGTCGCCTATCCGGCCGAACTCGGCTGCCGGAGGCAGGTCCGTGTCCTTCATCACGATCTGCAATTCCTCCTGGAAGCGCGGGGCCGCCTCTTTCGTCAGAAGCATTCCACCTCTTTCGGTTCATTAACGCCGCTGCTTCCCCGCCACAATATTGTGCGTTTTGGTTAAATATTTTTTCACGTGTTTGTATTCCGCGCTTGCTACCCCCGCGAAAAGAATATCCACGACGGTCAGCATGGCTATCCGGGAACCCATCGCGCCGCTGCGGATCGTTATTTCCGGCGTGGAAATGCTGAGCAGGATGTTCGCCTGATCGGCCAGCCGGCTTTTCGTATACTTCGTTACGGCGATCAGACAGGCTCCGTTCTTTTTGGCGATTTCCAGCGCGTCGAGAATCTCGACGGTTTCTCCCGAATTGGAGATGAAGATGGCCACATCGCCTTTCTCCAGAAGCGTTGCCGCCGTCAGCATACTGTGCCCGTCCGTATAGGTGTGACACATCTTGTTGATCCGCGAAAATTTCTGCTCCGCATCGATTCCGACCAGACCGGAGGCTCCGATTCCGAAGAAGGCAATCCGCCTGCACGAGCGCAGCACCTCTACGGCCCGCGCAATCTCGCTCTTGTTGATCACCTGCAAAGTATCTTCAATGGACTGGCTGTTGGTGCGGGAAATATTCAAAATAATCGTGGACAGGTCGTCTCCCGGCTGGATATCCCGGTACGGATTCGTATCCTCTTCATGCATAGAGCCGAGGGAAGCCGATATGCTGACGATAAAGCTGCGGTAGCCCGAATATCCTATCGTTTTGCAGAACCGCAGCACGGAGGCGTCGCTGGTCTTCGTCAGCCGGGCCAGATTTTTGATCGAGAGATGCGGGATTTCCTCCACGTTCTCCAGGATGTACTCGCCCACCGCTTTCTCGACGGGAGTCAGGCTCGTTTTCATTTGGCGGATTTTAATTAAAACGTTATCATTTATGGCCATATTTTTCCCTACTCGCTATAAATTCTTGAAGCTGAACCGTAAGAAAAGAAGATGAAACGGTGTAGACATGGTTGACCTCTAAAACAATTTCATCATAAGCGCAATTATTATAAAATACAAGATTAATAGCTAAAAATGAAAAATAATAGAAATAGAGGGTGGACGGCCCCTTCCGGAGAGATAAAATGCCAATGAATAGCAAAAAAAGCCCGCAGAATCCGTCCGGTTGGACTTGACTGCAGGTTTTCGGGAAATTCCGGGGCGGATACCAGCCATAGAGAAATAACCCGTTGAACCCGGCCGAAATTTCGCCGGATAAGACATGATCGCAGCCCACACGACCCGTCCGGGCCAGTACCGTCCCTCCGCCGCAGCGAAAACAGGCATACCTTGTCGGTGAACGGAAAAAGAACAGAAAGGCCCGTGTCCGGGCCTGGGCTTACCCGCTTCCGCTGCGTCTCTACTTGTTCTCGCTCTCGTAAATTCTCATCTGCTCGAAAGCGGCCTCGACCATAAAAGCTCCGGCCGGTTCGACTTTTCCGGTCGCAATAAACATCCGGACCAGAGAACTGCTCGTCTGCATATTCGGCGTATACGGCGATAAATAGACGGTATCTGCTTTCGTCGTATTGCGGATGTACTGTTCCAGCTGCAGTTCGTACTCGAAATCCGTCGCGTTGCGGATGCCGCGGACAATCGCCTTGGCTCCCGTTTCATTGACATAGTCCGCTACGATGCCTTCGAAAGCGACGATTTTGATCCTTTTGCCCGGCGGAATGGAAAGCCTCACCAGTTCGGTCCTCTGCCCGATCGTAAAATGATGCTTCTTGGCACGGTTGTTGGCAACCAGAATGTGAAGCTCGTCAAACAGATTGGTAGCTCTATCAATAACCGACGTATGTCCGAGGGTAATGGGATCGAAGCTCCCCGCGTACACGGCTATCATGTCTGCTCCTCGCTGACGACAACCGCATCCCGGATCTGTTCGAAGCTCAGCGGAGTATAGTCCCAGTGCTCCACGCACACATTGAAATAGTTCTTGCCCTCATACTTCTGTCCATGGATATGACCGTGCACGTTGACGTACGGCATGTGTTTGTTCATATAAACCGGTTCGTGCGACAGCAGGAAGAAGTCTTTATACAGAACCGGATATTCGCTCACTTCGTCAAATCCGGCGTCCAGCCACCAGGACCGGGACCTGCCTCTGTCGTGGTTGCCCAGAACAAGAAATTTATAGCCGTTCAGCTTACCGACGATTTCTTGTGTCCTTTCCTGATTCAGAAACGAAAAGTCCCCCATATGAAACACTTTGTCTTCGCTTCCGACTACGGCATTCCATTTTTGAATCATGACGTCCGTCATTTCGTCCGCATCCGCAAAAGGCCGGGACTCGAAATCGATAATAAGTTTATGCCCGAAATGATGGTCCGAAATAAAAAAATCGTTAGGCATGTCTTACTCCTCCTTACATAAAATTCCGGAATGTTATTCCAATCAGCCGCTTCATACCTGTTAGTTTACCAACTTCGCCGCAAAAAGGCACTAACGTTCAGTTAGTATCCGAACGCCCGGCACGAAGCTGTACCGCTTCTCCGTCCCCCCTGCAAAAACGGAACTGACCCGCTCCGGATCCTATCGTTTCATTCAAAATAAAATCAAGTTTTTTAGGGCGAACAAGGTTCCCCCTTTTTGCTTTTACATAAAATGTGGCTAACTAATTAGGACATTCGTTTACGGGCGGCCATCCCCGCTTTATTCCTTTCCCTAAAAATTTTTCCCTTGAGAAACTTTTTGTTGACAGTCAAAAACTGTTTGCCTATACTAACATCATAAAGCAATGTTAACGGAAAGTGTGTTTTCATAAATAAAATTTTGCACTCGGCAAACAGTTTGTCCAAAGGGAAAAAGGAAGGTGAGCCCTATGTCTTTATCGGAATTGTCATTGGACCGGGTCAAGGTAGGAAGCGTTGTCCGGTTAAGCCGGATCGAGGTACAGGGAGGAATGCGCAGACGGCTCCTTGATCTCGGATTCGTCCCGGGTAACCGCGTGGAAGTGATCCAGCGAAGCCCGCTCGGCGATCCGACCGCTTTCCGTGTCAGCAATACAACCATCGCGCTCCGGAAAGAAGAAAGTTCGCTCATTTACGCGGAGCCGGAAGGAGGCGACAGTCTGTGAGAACCTATACCGTAGCACTGGCCGGCAACCCGAACACCGGCAAAAGCACGCTGTTTAACCGGCTGACGGGACTCCGGCAGCATACGGGGAACTGGGCCGGTAAAACCGTGCTGACCGCCGAAGGCGAATTTGAGCGGAACGGAATTTTATACAAGCTCATTGATCTGCCCGGCACGTATTCCCTGTATTCGAATTCGGCGGATGAGGAAGCCGCCAGGGATTACATCATTTTCGAGCAGCCGGACGTCACGCTGGTCGTGCTTGACGCGACTTCGCTGGAGCGGAATTTGAATCTTGCGCTGCAGGTCTTAGAAATGACCAGCCGCGCGGTTGTCTGCATCAATCTGATGGACGAAGCCGAGAAGCTCGGGATCAAGATTGATCTGGATCAGATCCGCGAGAGGCTTGGCGTGCCCGTGGCCGCTATTTCCGCACGCAACAACAAAGGCATCGGCCCCATGCTCGATCTCGTCGAAAAGGTGGCGGAAGGTGTCATTCATCCCGAGCCCCCGCCTATCCCCTACAGCGAAGAAATCGAGCGCCAGGTCCGGGAACTGGAACCTTTCGTCCGCGAGACGCTCGGAGCCCGTTATCCGGCCCGCTGGGTCGCGCTCCGTCTGCTCGACGGGGACGAGAACCTCATCGCCTCGCTGAAACAGAGGCTAAACGGCGCGGCGGCACAAGGACAGGGGGTGATGAGCTATGGCCACACCGCATGCAACTAACCGGCCCGATCCGATCGATTCCCTGTTATCCATGGCGCAGACCATCACGAGCGGCAGTTCCATCCGGGACGAAATTGTAAGCGACATCTATAAAACAAGCTGCGACATCTGCAACGCGGCCGTCCGCTATGAAGACAAGAAAAAGCTTGCGAGCACACATAAGCTCGACAAAATTCTGACTTCCAAGCTGTGGGGCTACCCCATCATGTTTGCGGTGCTCGGCGCGATCTTCTGGATCACGATTGCCGGGGCCAACGTTCCTTCCGGCTGGATCGCGGATTTCTTCGGTGTAATCGAAGGCTATCTGACGGCAGGTTTCCAAGCCGTCCATGCGCCCGCATGGCTTCACGGCATACTCGTTCTCGGCTTCTTCCGGGGTACCGCCTGGGTAATCTCGGTCATGCTTCCGCCCATGGCGATCTTCTTCCCGATTTTCGCGCTGCTTGAAAATTTCGGCTATCTCCCCCGGGTCGCGTTCAACATGGACCGCCTGTTCAAGAAGTCCGGCGGACACGGCAAACAAGCCCTGACGATGTCGATGGGCTTCGGCTGCAATGCGGCGGCCATCTTGTCCACGCGGATCATCGAATCCCCGCGCGAAAGAATGCTGGCCATCCTGACGAACAACTTCGTCCCGTGCAACGGCCGCTGGCCTACGCTGATCCTGCTTTCCTCTCTTTTCATGGCGGCTGGCGCCTCAGGGGGCTGGAAGACTTTAGGAACCGCTCTGTTCGTCATGGGGCTGGTGCTATTCGGCATCGTGATTACCTTGTCCGTGTCGTGGGCGCTGTCCAAAACGGCTCTGCGCGGTGTGCCCACGCACTACACGCTGGAGCTTCCCCCGTACCGGAAACCCCAGATGTGGAAAACGATCCTGCTCGCCTCGCGCGACAAATCGTGGGCCGTGCTCAAACGCGCGGTAATCGTGGCGGCTCCCGCCGGAATCATCACCTGGATTCTGGGCAACATCATGATTGGCGGAACGAGCATCCTTGCCCATACGGCGGCTTTCTTCGATCCTTTCGCCCATCTGATCGGTCTGGACGGCTATATCGTCATGGCATTTATACTCGGCCTGCCGGCCAATGAAATCGTTCTGCCGATTCTGCTCATGGGCTACATGTCCTCGGGCGCCATGGTCGATGCGGACGGGCTGGACAACATCAAAGATCTCTTCCTGCAGCATGGCTGGACCTGGCTGACGGCTCTTAATATGATGCTGTTTTCGCTGCTTCACTACCCCTGCGGCACGACCCTGTACAACATTTATAAAGAGACCAAAAGTACGAAATGGACCATTCTTTCGGCCCTTATCCCTCTGGCTATCGCCATCCTGGTTACATTCGCCACCGCCCAAGCGGCCAGAGCGTTCGGATGGGTGTAAGCAATCTTTTAAAAAAGAGAACGGACTGGACTATACCGGTACCCATACACTGGACACTTTGAAAAAAGGTGCACAGCGTTGGGTACTTTTTTGTACACTAGAGTCAGTGATGGAGGCGAGAACATAAGCCAAAAACATGTATTGAAGAAGAACGCTAAGGGTCATCCGAAAGCCTTCATGTCGTACGTGTGGGTGAAAATAGCCCCTGCAAACCCACTTCCTATAAACGTATAGCCGAGGATACACAAGAGCATCGGACCTTCCTCAATGAAACCGAAAAAAGATGACCCCCGTCCAGTACAGGAATCATCTTCTAGTGGTTTATTTTTTGTTATTTACAGGAATCGAAATTTTCTTATTATAGGCTTTACTATATTGGAGTTCGTCCAGCAGCAGGAATTCCGGTTTGTCCGTGGTGTTAAAAGAATACGTCTGCTCCCACATAATGTTACCGTTCTTCAGATCCCAAGGGCGTGAGGAGGAAATCTCGGATACGGGAACAACGCTGCCGCCAGCTTGTATGGATATATTGTCCTTTTCAAAGAAAACAAATTCGTTTCCGGCGATAACGATATCATAGCCTGTATCGGTTTTTGTCACGCTTCGAATCCATACCTTTTCTTGACCTACGTTGATCGAATGATCTGATGGCGAGGCAAGGGAGATGGGTTTTTCTATTTTCTGTATTCCTGTGAAATCTTCCAGCACAAGTTCAATGGACTGAATCTTGTCTGTTGGAAGCACATCGAATTTAAGTTCAAATTCAGGACTAGTCGCCTTCATACCTAAGCTTTTCACTTCTGTTCCATTCACATAGAGCTTTGTTTCGCCCGAAAATCTCGGGGATCCCTCTAATTCATAATGCCCTTTCACGATGGTTGAAGATGGCGAAGCTGTAATGGAGTCATAGTGAATCTTCCCCTGATCAACAGGAATGGTTTCAGAAAGGTCCTCTTTGATTATACTCTTCATCGCTTTATTCGCATCAAAGTCGAAGGAGATGGGATAGGATACTCGTTCCCCATTATCCAGCCGCTCATTGAATGTCAAGGTTAATGTTCTGGAGAATGGACTAACAGGCTCGAACTGGTGTACTCCGACAATCTGAGATTTGTCTTTGCCAGGATTGCCGCCTCCTCCTCGCGAATTGGAATCAGTCAAGAACCCTTTCAAATTACTGAAGTGGTAGCGGATGAAATCTTCGTCGGTATATTCGGTTCCTGCAGGTCGATCGATGGTGTAATACAAGGTAAATACATTATCGTCGGCGATAACGCCATTAATGGTAAAGACCGTGCCGTCTTTAAACGTTGTGCTTTTGTTTACCTGCTGCCCGTATCCTTGCTCTGTTAATTCAGAAAAACTAAGAGAGTTCAAACTGGCTCCATTAAACAGCTTACTTCCGTAATAAGCGAAGGCAGGATATTCATATAAACCAACCATCATAATGAGCGCTGCAACAGCTGATGCAACCCATGCCACCGCTTTATTCATGTTTCTTTTTTTCGCGGGAATACGCTGAAGTGCATCCCGAAGCCTTCCCTCAAGTTCTGACGGAGCCTGCACCCTTTTATACTCCTGTAATTTCTCCTCGATCGTTTTCATAACGATTACCTCCGATCATGGCTTTTAGTTTGTGTAGTCCTTGCGAGATTCTTGATTTGACGGTTCCTAGAGGCACACCGGTCATGTCCGCAATCGTCTGATACGGAAGATCATGAACATAGCGAAGTTCGATCGCTTCCCGCTGCGGGGCATTCAGATGGGATAGCAGCGTATGCATATCCAGTTCCGACTCTGTATGGTGATACGGATTATCGTCAGTGAATGCAGCAAGGGCTTCTTCTTGCTCGTCTTCCAGCGGGGAAAATCGCCCCTTTTTACGAAGTAACGTTTTGCACCGATTGACGAGAATGGTTTTGCTCCAGCTGTAGAATGCTTCGCCTTTTTGCAATTGATCAATCTTTTCGTACAGCGTGACAATCATGTCTTCCATGGCATCCATCGCATCATGCTCGTTTCCCATGTAGGCATTGGCAAGACGATAATAAGCGTCCTGATCGGCCATGATTAGTTGCAATAAAGCTTCTTTGTTGTCTTTTTTTGCTTGTTTGACAAGATGGCTTACTTTCATGTTCTCTCCCCTTTTCATAAATAAGAGATCCCAGAGGTTGCAAAAGTTCATTTTGTGCGAAAAAAACTTTATCCCCCTATCATAGGGAAGAAGATAAAGTTCCGGTAACTGATTCATTTCAAGATTACATTTCCCTCCGAAATTGGCCACATACCCTTCTGACCCAAAATCAGCAACACCGACCCTACCTACCAAAGCTGCTGAAGCAGAAAAAGCCAGGCCAGTCCAAGTCTAGGCGAGAAACTGCCGGGACAACGCTTCTCAGAAGTCCTTCTTGGGCCATATGAAAGACCACGTTAAGAGCGATGGTTTCTCCTCGTTGCACGAGGTACAGAATGAAATCAGTCATGACATTTTTCATGTGTGAAACTAACTCACAATGTCCTCGTAAAGGGTTAAAAGAAAATTATTCCCTGGAGAGGTGTGCTTATGAATTTTCTGGTCTGGCTTCTTAAAGCGATTTTCGTCCTGCCGGCCGTCCTTGTGATGGAGCTTGTTTTCGGTCATCAGGGTACGCTTTTCCTCAAAGAAACAGCCCAAAAAGAGGATACGGGCGGGGAAATGTACAGCAAAATCGAAAAACGGTGAGCACGAAAGCCCGCCCCCCACTTTAAAAGCATAAAAAAGAAACCGTTCGACCGGCGGTCTCTTTGCGCTGTTTGGCGGGAGTTCATGGTCTCCGGAGCAACTTAGTATAGAATACGCTCTAAACGGTGAATGATCTGCTTGGCGGATGAGGATGTCCTCATGCGGCAAGCACAAAGAGACACCGCCATAATCGGCTGTGCCTCCACCCGTCTTTAGAAGCCTTTTTTAACAATCGTCTACGGCTAACAACCGTCTCCGGTTCGCTTTCTTACAACTCTGCTTGGGTGAACCGCCTGGTTTGCCCAAGCAAAAACAGCGGGATCTTTACGGAAGCGCAAGCTTCCCCATCACGGTCGGACGCGCCGCCCCCGTTGCGGAGGGCAGATTGTTGGGGATGCCGCGCAGGAAGTCATTGCCGAGCAGCGCGAAAATGACGGCTTCCTTGGCGTCGTCATGCACACCGAACGCGCCCGAGGTCGTTACATGCTGGTCCGGCAGCAGCTCCGCGAGCATCGACAGCAGCGTCCGGTTGTGAGCGCCCCCGCCGGAAACGATGACCTCGTCCACGCGGCAGCGCGGAAACACGAACCGCCGGCAGCCTTCGGCAATCGTGCGGGCCGTGAACGCCGTGGCCGTCGCCACGATGTCCGCGTCCGCCAGTCCGAGGGCTTTCGCCCGCGCGATAAAATCGGCCGCGTACGCTTTGCCGAACACTTCGCGGCCGGTTGATTTGGGCGGCTTTACCCGGAAGTACGGATGCGTCATGGCGTCTGCGACAAGCCCTTCATCCGTACGTCCCTGCGCCGCCCACGAGCCGCTTTCGTCATAGGAATGCCGGCCGCCCGACAGCTGATAGACCACCTGGTCGATCACCATGTTGCCCGGCCCCGTGTCGAAAGCGAACACATCGGACGGCCCCGCCTGAGGGGGCAGGACCGTGCAGTTGCCGATGCCGCCTATATTCTGAAGCAGGCGGCCTTTCGTTTCATGGCGGAACAGGATGAGATCGCCATAAGGGACCAGCGGCGCGCCCTGTCCGCCGACCGCCATGTCGGCCGGACGGAAGTCGCCGACGACGGGGACGCCCGTCCGCTTGGCGAGGACGGACAGGTCGCCGAGCTGGAGCGTCGAGCGGACGAGGTACGGATCGGCAGCATCACCCTCGGGGATGTGCCAGACCGTCTGTCCGTGAGAGGCGATGAAGCCGATGCGGTCCATGGTCAAACCCGCTTCGCGCACCGCCTCCAGCGCGGCTTCCGCCATAGACTCGGCAAGGAAAACGTTCATTCCGCAGACGAGCGCAACGTCCGAGCGGGCGACGGAGCAAAGATCTTTCAGCTTTTCCCGCAGCGCGTCGTCGTAAGGCCTGCTGTGGAAATGCAGCAGCTCCAGCCGGGTATCCAGCCCGCTTCCGTTTATCCGCACAACCGCGGCATCGATCCCGTCCAGCGAGGTCCCGGACATCAGCCCGATTGCGATTACTTCCTCTTCCTTTATGCCGAGTATCATGTTTACCCCTCCCAAGTGTCGTCTCCGTGCATCCGAACAACTATGTGGAACCGGCCGCACGGGTTCCAGTTGGCTTCATTATAGAGGGGCGAAAATATTTTTTCAATGAAATTATATTTTATAAACTTTTATTTCATCATCTCCGCTCCAATCACCTGTCCAGCTTCTTACTATGAATCGGCTTCAAAGAATGTTTCGTGTGTCCGCTTACTTTCTCTCATCTTGACTTTTTGCGAAAAAACACATCCGTCTTCTCACGCATTGAAAGGGCGGGCGTAAACACCCATTCCTCTTCGCCGTCCGGAGCCGCTTGTTCCTGCCGCCCCGAATTGTCCCCGGCTTTGTTCCACTTACGGATCCTCATCCAGGTAACCAATCCGATAACGCCGATAAAACCCAAACTGACATAGAAGCCCGGGCGGCTGCCGTGGTGCGCCAGCGTCCCGCTGACGGCAAGCAAAATAAGGGCGATGCCCGTGATCCGTTTCGCTTGTCCCAGCGCCTTCAGACGAAGCAGTTTTCCCGCCGTGATCAGAATAAACAGCCAGTTATAGAGGAGCAGCAGTCCTGCGGCGGTTGTGATGTGTTCGTACACGCCCTCGGGCATAAGCAGCGCCAGAAGGATCGAAGCCGCCATCCCGCAGGCCGTTAGACCGAGCGCCGAGAGCGGGAGATTTTTTTTCCACCGGCGGGCGAAAAGTTTGGGGGCATCCTTATCTTCCGCTAACGTTACGAGCATGGTGGTCACGGCGAAAAGCGACGCCGTCATCGTGGAAAAACCGGCAATAATAAGCACCCCGTTGAAAACGTGCGGGATAAACGGCAGCCGGTAATGGCTCAGCGCCAGCACAAACGGGCTTTCTTTCGTATGGAAAACGCTCCAGGGCAGAAGCGTAACCGCCAGTCCGATCGACAGGACATACACGACGGCGAGCAGCAGCAGCATGATTTTCCCCGCCTTCGGCGCTTCTTTCGGCTTCTGCAGCCTGAGGACCATCAGCCCCATAATTTCGATGCCGCCAAATGCGTAGAATGCGAAAATAAGCGAAGACCAAAGGCCTGTCGCCCCCGCGGGAAACAGCGTCGAAGCTTCTGCCGGAAAAGTCGGCGACCGGCTTCCGCGAATAATGCCGAACAGGGCCAGCGCCGCAATGACGAGAAACATCACGATGGCGGAAATTTTGATCATGGCAAACAAATTTTCCATCCGTTCGAATCCTTTTGTGCCCAGCATAATAATCCCAAGCCCGAGCACGCCGTATCCCGCCGCAAATCCCCACATGGGAACCGCCGGAAACCAGAAACGGGAAAACAGGGACAAAGCCGTCAGCTGACTTCCCATGATGAGCAGCTCCGAGCTCCAGTACACCCACCCGCTGCTGAAACCGGCCCAGCGGCCGTAAGCTTTTTTGGCGTAAGAACGGAAAGAGCCTTTGACGGGGTCCGCAGCGGTCATTCTCGCCAGCACGTCGAATACCAGATAGGTTCCGAATGCGGCCAGCACGAACGAGATCAGCACGGCGGGACCGCCGATCGTAATCGCCAGACTGGAGCCTAGGAAATAGCCGGTTCCGATCGTAAACGCCACTCCCAGCAGGGAGAGCTGCCACCATTTCAGCTTCTTTTCGTCTTCTCCGGCCGTCTCCTTCTTTTCCACGGGAAGTCTCTCCTTTGTAGTTAAGCCATGAAGTTCTTTTAAAAAGAGTTCCCCCCGGGCAACTTTTGTATGCCGATAGGAGATTTCCGGTTGGACCGTCATGCGGCGCTACGACGTTGGGTGCTGCGCCCGGTATAGAGAGGTGGAAGATCTGGCTGAGGCGTAACGAAGGTGTAGCTAAGGTGTAGCGAAAGCCGGGACAAAGCCGACCGAAGACGCATGCGGATGCCCCGTTTCATCTTCAACCCGTGTGAATCCCCCGTAAGCGCCTAATCCATAGAGAACTGCCGGTTCCGTCGGCCTTATACCGATGCTGCGTGGCGTTTAACCGGCAGGGGCCGCAGCCAAAAACAACCGCCTGCATGTTCGCAGACGGCTGTTGAAAATTTTTGTAGGTTCCAGGTGTTGCATAGGTTCCGTTGTGCATGTTCCGTTTGTAGGTTTTGTTGGGCACGTTCGTAGGTCAGATTCCGTTAGTTTGGCAGGTTCATTGTGATTATGATTGGTAGTTTGGCCTTATTCGTAAAGGGATTAGGGTCATAGCGGCTCGTCGTTTACCGGGTGATGGGGTTAACCGGTTTGCCTTTCGCCAAGTAAACGGTTACCCAGCAGGATACGGCCGCAGTCAGGGAAATAACGACGCCCATCAGGAGCCCGACAAACTGCATGAAAGGATCTTGTTCCGGAGCGGAAGGCGGCAGCAGGAAGATTTGCAGGAGAAGACAGACGGTGAGCACCCAGTAAAAAGCGCTTCCGATCCCGCCGATGATCCTCTTCTCTTTCTTCGTGCCCTCGCGCGAAATGCTCATCTGGATCCAGATCATAAAGCTGATAAACACGCCGGCGCCCGCAAATAAAAACAGGGAAAACGCGACATTCATCATGATGGTGAGCACCACAAGCGCCGTCATGACAAGGAAAATAACCATGTTCACGATAAATAAAAAGCCTCCGTACGCGTAGGGGGATTCCAGTCTGGCCGAAGCGGCCATTCTGGCAAACCACGGAATCGGACGGAACGTAATCCTTCTAACAAGGATGATTTGGATAAGGACAAGAACCAGACCGAACATTAAAAGAACAGTCACTTCCAAGCACTCTCCCTTTCAACTCTGCATGTTTTCCTGATTATAGCAAAGGCGGATACGGTGCAACAAGACTAGGCTGCTTTTGCCGGCTTTCGGCGGCTTGTTTTCCATTGACAACAATAGTTGTTTAACATATAGTTGTTAAGACAATCATTTTAGCGCGGAGGGATCAGATGACAACGGAACCCATCTTATACAAGAACGGATTGAACGATTCCTTGGGCTTTTTGCTGGGCGTGGCTTACCGGAAGATGTCCAATTTCCTGTCGCAGCGGCTGAAAGAGTACGACATCACGCCCGAACAATGGTCGGTGCTCTACCGGATCTACGAGCAGGATGGTCTCATCCAGAAGGACATCGCCGCCAGGGCGGGCAAAGACAAGCCGACGACGACACGCATTTTGGATTCGCTGGAGGCGAAGCAATTTATAAGGAAGCAGGTCGGGCAGGGCGACCGGCGTTCTTTTCATATTTATATGACGGACAAAGGCCGCTCCCTGATCGAGGAAACGATTTCCATTGAGCAGCAGACCAACCGGGATGCCGCCGCGGGCTTGTCTCAGGAGCAGTACGACCAGCTCATTACTTTTTTGCACGGGATTATCGACAACCTTACTTTGACATCAGAAAGCGAATAGGAGTGTCTGCATCATGTCTAAACATCCAGAACAGCTGGAACTGCTTCACCATCCGGATGCGGGGAAAAGTGAACCGCTCTGGACGAAATCGTTTATTATGCTTACGTTTTGCTATTTTCTTCTGTTTCTCTGCCTGCAAATGCTGCTGTCGCCCTTCCCCACCTACGCGAAGGACCGGTTTCATTCGGGCGATTTCACGTTGAGCCTCTTAACCAGTCTCTTCGCCATTTCGGCGATTATCACCCGGTTCGTAACGGCTGCCTTGATGCGCCGTGTACACCGTAACACGCTGCTGTTCTGCGGTGTGGCATTCGCCGCCGTATCGACGGCGGCTTATTCGTTTGCCGGTTCCATGAGCGCGCTGCTGGCGCTGCGCGTCTGCTTCGGCATCGGCTTCGGGATGGCCAGCACGGTCATGCCGACGCTGGTATCCCAGATCATCCCCCGCCGCAGAATCGGCGAAGGGGTCGGGTACTTCGGGCTGTCGAGCAGCCTGGCGATGTCCGTCGGGCCGACCATCGGCCTCGCGATGATCGGCAGCTACGGCTTCGGCCCGCTGACCGCCATGGGCACGGCGGCGGCCGCCCTGATCGTGCCTCTGCTGCTCGGATCGCGGAGCATTCCGCCTCAGCCGGCGGCAGCGGCGGCTTCGCCAGCCGGTAAAGCGGCTAGCGGTCAGGCGGCAGGCCCCTCCGGCGGAGCCGCGAAGCGCAGCGGCTTCAATAAGAAGCTGCTGCTGCCGGCCCTGCTCAACGCACTGCTGTCGGTGACGTACGGCGGCCTGCTCAGCTTCATCGCCTTGTACGGCAAGGAAGTGCATCTGGAACAGATCGGGCTGTTCTTCCTGTTCAACGCGATCACCGTTCTCGTTGTCCGCCCGATCTCCGGCCGCCTGTTCGACAGCAAGGGCCACGCCGCGATTCTCATTCCAGGCGCCCTCATTCTGATCGCGAGCCTGCTCGTTCTGTCCGTGGCGACAACGATGCCGGTGCTGATCGTCTCGGCCCTGCTCTACGGTCTCGGCTTCGGTGCTCTTCAGCCGACGACCCAGGCCTGGATGCTCCGCGAAACTCCGCCGGAGCAGCACGGGACGACGAACAGCCTGTTCTACAACTCCATCGATTTCGGAGTGGCTGTCGGCTCCATGCTGCTCGGCCTCGTCGCCTCCGGCACCAGCTATGCGGTGATGTACCGCTATGCCGCCGGAGTGATGGTGCTGTTCCTGCTTGTGTACGGCGTCTATCTGTTGACGCGCCGCCGGAATCCCGGCTCTTCCGCCGTTCCGGCTGTGTCGGAGATGGAAATTTCCTCTTGAGCGGCGCCTTGAACCGGAACGAGACATACGCCCGGCTTTCCTTTGTAATCCCGGCACGGAATCACCTGCTTGCATGCGGTGAATTCCGTGCCTTTTTTGGCTGCGCAGCCTGCGCTTGATTCTGTCTTGGCCGCACAGTAGGCCGCGGCTGACATGCTTGCCTAACGTCTAGCCCGTAGCCCCTTCACGCTGCTGCCCGGCCGGCCCCGGCACCCCGAGCGAGAGCATAAGCGCTAATTTATAAAAAGCTTTCCAGCGGATGGACGAATAGGTAACCGCACTGATCGGCGGATCGAAACTATGATTGTAAACGGCGTAATCTTTCACATAATCGTCCTTCATATACCGCTCTTCAATCAGCAGCCTTTCTTTCGGGTGAAGACGGCTTACCGCCATCTCGATTCTTTCGCAGTAGCGGCGCCGGCGTTCCGGCTCTTCCACGTTATAAATCGCTATACTCGCCGTCTGATCGCTTGTGACGTTCGTCGGCCCGTGAAATTTTTCCGTATAGCTTGAAGTAATCGTCGCCGTTCTTTCTTCGAAGGTAATCGTTTTATACATCCGGTATTTGAGCAGCGCTCCCTCAACGGCTGTTTTCGTCTTTTTCCGGTCAAGTTCCGGCATCTCGATACTCGTTTTCATAGGCGGTAAGCCCTCCTTCATAGAATAAATCTCCTCTTGCGGCAAGCTTCATGGATTGTCGTTGGGGCTTTCTTTTTCTTATCTTAAGTATATTACAATATAACGTTATTTCATAATATGGTAATAGTTTGATTATGTAATGCGAACATGTGTTCTCTTTAAAAAGCTCTTGTTTTCTTGACTATTCTTAGTTTTTTAACTACTATTACAGTATTCTGGAATAGATAGAGGGTGAATCTCATGACACTTGTCGATACTATAAAAGGATTAATGAAAGAACAGGGCCTTACCCAATATAAACTCGCTCAGAGGGCCGGAATTCCGCATTCCACGATGAGCACTTTACTGAACGGCAGCATTAAAAATCCGTCCGCGGATATGGTCGCCCGGATTGCCGAAGTTTTGCAGGTCACGACGGATTATTTGCTCGGTCTTTCGGATCTTCCATCCCACGAGAGTTCCCCTGACGAAACGGAAAGAAAAGAAACCCGCGGCCAATCCAAAAACTCCGACCCGCATCGCAACGAGAAGGAGTTTGTCGACAAAATCGAACTGTCGGATGAAGAATTGCTGAACCATTTCAGTCTGGAACTTGACGGTCGGGAGCTTTCGAAGTCGGAGACGAAGAACATAATCGCTTTTGTCCGCACGCTGCGCCAGAATAAGTAGCGACCTTAATCAAGGTTTTCAGCTCGATGCCAAGTATGACCGCCAATGATTTCAGGTCTACTTTCACGGGTGCGATAGGTTGTCACCTCCAAGATGATGGTAGAGATCCGTATGAGATGTACATTTATTATACCACAAAACGCCTCTAAATAGGAACGTAAGTTCGTATTTTATGTGCACAAAACCAATTTTCCCCTATCATTTAGGCTTCTCAGTTTCTATCCCTTCCATTCCCTCGTTTTTTGATTTTTAACTGACACGACTAGCTCTCAGAAAATATCCTGCAAAAACATTCCCGGAAAACAAAAAAATCCCTCCCAACCGGATTCGGTTGAAAGGGGTATCGGTATCATGAAACGGTTCCTGCTATATTATACGGACATTAACCGGCTGCCTGTGTCGTGTCGGATTCCTGCATTTCCAAAGCTTTATGCGCCTTATTTTGAGCGGGGTTGTATTCCATCCAGGCTTTCTGAATAGCCGCGAGAAGCTTGTCCGGCGTTACGTTCAGTCCTCTTGTTTGAAGTTCATTGGCCGCATATACGATGGCCGCGTTCATTTTCTCCTGTCCTTTTAAGAGCAGGCCCTGCGTTTCCGCAAAAGCCATCGCTTCCGATGCCACTGTCATGATGATTTCCTGCTGGGCGGCATTCGTGCGAGCCTGAAGCCAGGCGATTAGCGACGTTTTAGCCGCGTGAATCAGTACGGTCAAGACACCGGCCAAGGCCGTGACGAGCGCCAGAATGACCGGTGTCAGCAAATCCGTCAGCTGCTGTGCCATAGGTGAATTCCTCCTTTAAGTCCGTAGTTGAAGCTATCAAAAACGTCAAACAATGTCCGCCGGAAGCTTTCCGCGGATGACAAAACCGATCGGGGGTCCGCCGTCATGTGATATCGGGCACCGCGCGTCGTATTTCGGGTCCATGGGTTGACCCCCATTATGTGAAGGCTTTTCAGCGTGTGGATTATGCGGAAAAGGCGGACAGGCTGCCGAAAGTTGCTCCGGTTCACTGCTCGTGACCGATCAGCCGCGCAGTTTATCGGCCATCCGACGGATAAGCAGGGCCGTGTACTCGGTGTCCGGCATCTGTCCGTTGGTCATTGCGTTGTTCCAGTACGCGGGTGAATCGATTACTCCGTGTTCGTGAAGCTTGGCGATTGCCGCTTCCAGCGCTTTGGAAGAATCGGGCTGTGCCTGTGGCCGAGATTTGTCCGGGGACACGGATACCGGTCCCAGCGAAAAAGCCTCGGCCAGACCTTCCGCCGTCGATGCGGCCAGCTGATCCAGAAACGCCTCGTTTTTCAAAAGCGAGGCATCCGCTGCCCGGTCGATAAACCCGTATTCGAGCAAAACCGCCGGCATGGCAGTCTGGCGAAGCACCGCAAGATCACCGGACTTCCGGCCGCGGTCCTGCAGCCCGTATTTGGCAAAAGCCGCCGCCACCTTGGCGTGAACCACGGAGCGGAGGATTTCCGTCCGGGAACCTGCGGCTGTCCCGCTGTACACATAGGATTCAAATCCGGTTCCTCCCCCCGCGTTGATGTGGACCGAAACGAAATAATCGGCTTGCAGCCGGTTGGCGAACGCGCATCTTGCTTTCAGATCGGCGGACTTGTCCGTATCGAAAGCCGTATCATCCGTACGTGTCATGCGGACGTCCGCCATCCCTCGAAGTTTGTTCGCGATCCGGGACGCGATTTTCAGCGTGAGTTCTTTTTCCATTAATCCGCTGCCGATTGCGCCCGGGTCGTTCATCCCGTGTCCGGGGTCCAGGACGATTACAGGTTTTTTCATCGGTCATAACCTCCTTGCAAAAATAGAAAAAGCCCTCAGCCGTTAAGCCGAGAGCATTGTGCGGGCAATCAGAACGGGATGAAGCTGAACAGATACGCGATCACGGCCGCGATCGTAACCGCAATCACATATTTTGAGAAGCTCATCCAGGCCAGCTGTGCGCTCGTCCGTTCTTTCTGTCCTTCCAGGCGTTCAGAGCTGCCGTCCCGCGTTACCTGCTGGAGCAGTTCGGCGTTGTCTCTGGTCATCTGCTGAAACACGTTGAACATTCTCGTTTCGAAGCCGTCGAATCTCGTCAGCACCTGCCCGACCAGGGTCTCTGTCCTGGCCTGGCCGGCGTAAAGCTGCCGGATATCGGCTTCGTTTTTTTGCTCGCATCTCTTCAGCTCTTCGATATCCGCGCGGAATTGCCGGCTTTCCATGTTCAGCCTTGCGAGATGCTCGCCAAAGTTTTCAGGGGCGATGGCCATCGTTATCGTCACCTCCCGTCATAGGCAGGCTGATTACCTGCCGGTTTGGTGTTCGGGATGAGAAAGGTCTTGATTTTCCTGATTAATGTCGGGACGCTTAAAATATACGTACTCAAGAATACTTTTTTTATCCTCCGGTATTAAATTGTAACTGCCTACAATATTTTCAATTGAACCTTCATTGTTGTTATACCTAGTGATACAGGCATTCGCAAAAATACGAATTTTAAAGTCGTTCATTAGCATGACGCTGCCTCCTTAAATTAGTATGAAAGGGGCCATACGGCCCCTCCTTTATGCGGAAAACAATTCAGCAAGAGCTAATTCGATGTCAGCTATACGAGCAGCATTAGCCTTTGCTTCTTCCAACTCTTTTTGCAATAACCGGATCAATTCTTCTTGGGAAAGCGGCCTGTCTTCGAGTTCGTACCAGGCTAGTCCGGTCAACGGATTCACGTACAGTATCGCTGCCTTTCCTGCGGGAACATCTTTAGCTTCCTCATAATCAATAACTAAACCATCTTGTAGTTCCTCTTCCGTCAACAAGTCGGGACGATAATCTATAAGCGATACACGAGCTCTATCTTCAGCCTCAGAAGTATATTTAACAAATACTTTCATATATTCCACCTCGTTATTTTTTATGGTTGTTCGAATTTGATCCGGGTCATAACCCGATATAGGTAATAATCGCCATTTATTCTTCTTTGAACTAAAGCTCCGCCAAGTGAGTCGGAAACAATCGAAGTATAATCCCATATACTGGGGACCGAATAACTAGTGCTTACTAAAGAAACACCTGCTTCCGAAAACAAATCAAGCGTATTTCCCTTAAACATGTAAAATCCGGAAACTGCTCCAGCTCCAATATTTTTAATCATATTAGTTCCGGAGTTATAGGAATATGAGGTTCCATCCGGTCTCACATAACCAACGTATACAGGCTTGTCCGACCAAGAGCTGTCCTTGTAGATGTAAGCCACCGTTCCTTTAGGCGTCACGGTATAATCCGTATCGTATACGCCTAAGCCATAAAAAGTGACATTATTAAGTTGAGCGTCCAATACACGCAAATAATATTGATATGGACTTACATTCGACCCATAGTAATCAAAATATACCCGCCCGTTTGATCCGATCATCATCTTGTTCTTGAACGTATCATACGCACCGCCCGGGGTTGTTCTTACAAGATTCAAATTCAGATCATAGTAAGAGATTGCACAATTGTTTTCGACCCCGTAAAAGGCATCGTTCCCTACAGCAATATCTCTGAAAAATTTCCCGATATCTTTCCTGAAAATCAAATTCAAATCCAGATCATAAACACCGACGGTATAGTTGTTGTAATAAGAATAGGCATATACTCTATCCTTATAAACAGCAATGTGAGTCGGATTAAAGTCGGGCACAATTGTTTTAAGGAGATTCATATCGGATAGCTCGATTTTATTCAGTCCTTTTGAATCTAAACAATACAGCTTATCCTTATAAGGGAAAAAACTATGGACCCCCTCTCTGCAAGACACCAAATTACTCCAAGTCGTAGAACTTGCTGCAAATCCAACCGGCACTCCCTCCGCTCCACCCAGACCGGCAGGTTTCCATTCGCTCCCATTCCAATACTCAAGTTTCCCGCCATTTACTCGAACGGTTTCATTTGTTACAACTTGCCGCCATGGATACCAGGTCGTTACGCCGGCATTCGATTGCCCTCTTCGGACAAACACTTTGTCCGTATTGAAGTCATGGGCTGTCTGCTTCACCCAATTCGTATCATGGGTGTGTGAAATTACCTCATAGTAATACCATCCTGCACCAGGCGCATTCGGACAGCCTTCACCATTATAAAAACCGGTTTGTTTGATATTATTGAGGTCTGTTCCACTGATCACTGTTGTCTTCCTCGTCAACAGTTCATCGCCGTTCCATTTAGCCATCTGTCCTTGCTGGGTGACTAAATTAATGCCGCCATCCGTATATTCGTTGACGATATGCAGACTATGGAGGCCCGCGCCCGGGTATCCGACATATCCCTTTCTTCCTTTAGAAGCACCCTCGGGATATAAAGCCTGGTATACATGACCGACGCCATAAAGAGAAAGTGCATCGCCATCGGCAGTAAATTTCCCTTTTAAAAATTCGCTAACGCCGCCGCTGGATACGGATGGCATAAACGTTTTCCATACCGGAGTAAACTCAGCCCCTGCAGTTGTGGCTATCCGGCCGGTATCAAAATACTCGATACTTCCATAATTCAGCCGCATGCCCGAAGCACCGATAGTTTGGTGAGTATTGGAGAAACGATGCTTCCCGCCCTGATCCACGTAACAGTTATTCCCCCAAACGGTCTGTCCCCCGCTGCTGGCGCTTAAATCCCCCCACGCATTGACAGACAGCTGTTTCCCCGTTTGGTTAGTTGTGTCGACCACAACCGGACCTTTGATCGTCCCTCCCGTTGCTTTCTCAAGAAAAGCGGAGGACGATTTACCCTGCAGCAGATCGGCGTCAAGCCCGCTCCCGGCGCCGTCTACCTTTTTCAATTCGGTTAAAATTTCCTCACCCGTAATGGTTATGTCGACAGCCGCAATTTGTTCATCGGTGTATTTCTTCGACCTTTCCTCAGCATCTAGAAGGTCGCCTTGAGTAGCATAAATAAGAGAGCTGTCTATCGTGGCCGTCACATTCGCCGCATTTCCCACAACTACAATCGCGTCGATGGACTTCTCGATGATGTCCGCGCCGCCCACAGGCGGAATGTATTCTGCATTGGTACCGGCATTGCCGTAGCAGTACAGAATTTCTCCCTCGTCCGGGTCTTGCGCATAGATGCCGATTTCCCGGAAATAAAAGCCCGTTGTCACATCCTGATTGGACAGAACGGCTCCAATGACCGCACGGCCCTGCGTCTGAATTTTCAGCTTGGAAATCGCCAAAGATTTCTTTTCGCCGATCAGTTTCGTCAACACCGGAATGGACTGCCCGCCAAGCTGCCCGTCCCCTACTCCCATCCGGGTATAGTTCAGCGTTACGCCCGTCTGGGCTTTGGCCTGCAAATTTCGCCCTTTGTTCGTCAATACAAATCCGCCAAAGGCTCCCATTATCCCACCTGCCTAATTGTCATTTTTTCGCCCATATGAAAAACGCCCCCGACATACAGAGGCATTTCTTCCGTCTGGGATAAAATTACGCGCTCGAGCCGGGCGCTGAGCCGCTTAACGGACTCAACTGCCCGGTAAAACTCGCGCGCTCTTTCCTGCGTCACTTCCGGATTGTTCGTGATGACCCGGAAACGGAAAGGCTGGCCGCCGTATTCAAACCATTCCTCGACTTTGCCTTCGCCGAAAAGCGCGGCGACCAGCTCTTCCACCGCGGAAGGTGTCCCTTTGCGTTTGTGCCAGCGGAAAGCGTTCCGGACGAGCTCACGCTTTTGCTCCAGAGGAAGCTCCGGCTCGTAGAAATCGACGTGAAACTGCCACGCCAGCTCGTCCGCCTCTTCCTCGGTCAGCTTGTCCATACGGTCGTAGTACGTCAAATGTCCGATGTCTTCGCTAAGCTGCCGCAACTGCCCGTCCAAGGAGAGAGCCGCCGCCCTTACGGTCTCGTCTCTCTTCAAATTCGGCGGCAAAATGTCCAGCAGGCTTGCGTGTTTGAGCTCAATCATCGGCAAGCCCTCCGTATACGATATTCACCTTGCCATCCTGAGCGACTTTAAGGGCGGATAGCTCCGTGTACGCCGGGCTGGCGACACTCACGCGCAGAGCTCCCGCCGCCATCACGCGGCCGATCAGCTCGGAAGGGTTAATGTCCCGGCCTAGCCTGGATTTCTGCCAGAGCCGGTACCCCTCGACCGCACCAGCGACGGCCGCTTGAATCGCGGCCGAATCGGCTGCCCGGCTGCGGCTGACCCAATAGGTCAGGCCGATGTCGTAAGGCACCGTTTCCGGAGCCTGCACGGTGACATGATCGGTCAAAGGCCTGACCCGCCGGTCATTGACGGCCTCTTTTACCGCATCGAGAATATCGGCCGTCGGCAGCTCGCCTCCACGCAGAAGCGGCAGCACGACAACCTCGCCTTCGGCGGGAGACTCAACCCCCACATCCACAATGGCGGGGTTCGCCGATTTCGCCCAGTATTCGTACGCGCCTTCCGGACCAGCCGTCGAAAACGACTCCGGAGCAGTTCGGATTCGTTCGCGGTACGCGTCGTCCGACTCGGTCTCGGAACCTCCCGAAGACTCCGTCGTATTCCGGACGCTGATGACAAACGGAACCGGATCCACGAGGACGTTCAATATCCCCGGCAAAAACCCGTTGCCGGCCGCTCCCGGTACCGCGCACTCCGCGGATACGGATGCCTTCAGCTGTCCCGGCGCAATTTCGACGACTTCTGTCGTCACGAAATAAAGGGCACCACCGCCGCCCTGGGGCCCGATCCGGGTCCCTTTCGGAATCAGCGTGGCCGAATTGAGCGGCATGGACAGCGTAAACTCTACAGTCGTAACGGCAGCAGCCGCTTGAAGCCGCTTCGTTTCGGTCATTTCACCCATATGATCGAGCAGATTTCCCCTAGCATATCTAAGCAGATTTTGCCTCGCCGTCTGGTTGATCAGCACGCGCTGATGCACGATCATATTCGCCAGCGACATCAAAAAAAGGCGTTCGGGGTCCGCCGGAAACAGCTTACGGCCCGTAATCGCCTCATGCACGGCCAGAATTTCCTGAATCGTTTCCGCCGCATCCTCCTGTATGAACTGAAAAGCGCCTTCGTTCAAACTCATCACCCCTCTCTCAGCCTAAAGCGGACGACAGGGATAAGCCTGCCTGCGCTTCCGCTCGTTTCATCTTCGTAAAAACGAATTTCTTCCACCAGAGCTCTCGGCTCCTGTTCCAGAATCGCGGTCATCACGCTGCCGCCCATCCGGGCTTTCGCAACGGGAATCGGTTCGTCAAGTTCTTCGAACGGAATTCCCATATTTCTGGAAAAAGGAGCCGAGCCCGCAGGAAGGCTCAGAATCGTCCGCAAGTTCTGGATGACCTCTTCCGCTTCGCTCATAGGACCGAAATAAAACCCGCCGGGCTCTCGCATATCAACGGTATAGTCTTTTTTCATACATATTCCTCCAAAGAAACGGAAGCCGATGCGAGCAAAATATTGCCCCGGTTATCGACTTTATCCCAAGATTGCTCCAGAGACGTAATGACCCAAAAGGCTACGCCCAGCCCCTTGCCGCCTATAGTGAGAGACATCGCTTTGCCCGAACGTTCGGTCTCTACCAGCTTATCCAGCTCCTTGCGCGGGTTAATCCCGTATCGGAGGTCGAACCGCATCGTAAAAGAGATCGTGTCCAGGCCCGGACCGATCCACTGCGTTCTGGCTTTTTTGCCGAGAATTTCGTGTTTGGCCCAGCGGCTTGAGCTGCTTCTTTTAAAATCGTCGAAGGTCCGTATCGTATCGGCAGTCGCAATAAACACGATATCACCCAATGTGCCGATCATAGCGTCTCACCGCCTCTCGTTAAAGTTCCGGTCACGACCAGATCGCCCTCGATTTTCACACTGCCGGCGGGTTTAACATGGAGCACACCCGACTGGCGGTCGTAATAGACGCTGCTGCCGTCTTCAAACCACACGCCGCGCTGCGACGGCAAGCCGGGAGGCCTTTTGCCGGCCGTAAAAAAAGTCCCCAGGCAGAAACCCGCCTGAAGACCGCTGCCCGCAAAGGCGCAAAGCACATTCTCGCCGACCGCCGGCAGGCTGTTTCCCCGCGCCCATCCTCCCATGGGAGAGACGACTGGCAGATCGGCCGTTACGTAATGATTCCGGTCCGGAAAAGTGACCCTCACGGTCCCCTCGGAAGCCTGGACGCTCGATACGATGCCGGCCCGGATTACAGGATTTTCTGAAGCCATCTCACCACCCCAGTACTTTTCGGATTTCAATATCGGTCGTGTAGCCGCCGCTGCCCACTTTGTGGCTTGCACTCTCGATCAGGTATTTACCGTCGAACCGGTTCCATCCCTGAAGAAGAAGGGTGACCCCGGAAGCCATGCGGACATCCCCGGACAAGGAGAGGCTCGCTTTTCCGGCTTCTTTGTTCTTCTCGCGCAAGCTTTTGGCCGCAAGACGCATAGCCGCCGCCTCGGAATCGACCTGTTCGTTTATTTTCAGCACGGGTCCTTCCGCCGGAGCGCCCGGAGGCACGTACAGGGCCTGATAAGTTTTGTTTTTCACGGAGTCCGAATAGGTGACCTCGCAGGCCCGGTAAGCGGTATAAGCCGTGCTCCAGCCGAACTTGTGACTCGCCACGGCGTCTTCTCCGCGGACGAGGGTCAGCGCCGGATCTTTTTTCTCATACTCCGCCTCATCGAACATGACGAGCTGGCCTTCGGACACTTTTACCGCAATTCCTTCTTTCATGGCCTGCTCGTTCAAAAAGCCCAAATCGGACTGATCGGCCTGTTCCAGCCTCTCATAGGAAGGATTGACGTCAGCCGAATAGAACAGCGTCAGTCCGGCCGCTCGTGCCACATCGCCAGCCAGCGTGCGCAGGGTGACGTTTTCCCACGCTTTCGTGCGCTTTTCCTGACGGATGCCGGAATCGACGGGCAGCGAAACAGCCTTAATGCTTACGGTGTCCGGCGGACCTCCGAAATCGAAGGAATCGACTTCAAACGTCCCGCAGGGAAGCTTCTGTTCTTCTCCCGGATAACTCCAGCCAAAGGTCCTGATTTCAGCCTTGATCGTATCTCCAGCTGACGGTGACCAGGGCCCCTGCCAATTTTGCAGCCTGTCCTCAAGCGAAAGTTGAAGATCGTCGAGCGATCCCGGCGCCGCATCATTGTACGTAAAATCCACAAGAGAATCTGCCAAGGATTGGGTGATATCTTTCCCGTTGTACTCGATGACCAGCTCCGCCCTTCTTGCGTCCAATACGTCGTTCATACGGGATCCCTCCTTTTCCAAGGTGGGAGCGTATCCGACGACTGGGCCGGTTTAGGCGGAATTTCAAGTGTGATGCCGGCCGGAAAAACGACGATATCCGCATGTTTCTCGTTAAAATTCAAGAGGAGCGGCATAAACCGCTCGCTCCCGTAAAACTGATAAGAGAGCCCATCCCAGGTATCTCCTTGAATTGTGGTGTAAATCATACAAAGCTCACCCGCGCTTTTTGACGTAAATAGGTGTTGAACTCTCTTTCGAAATCCCGTCTCGTTCTCTGCTCCATCTGCTGGACAGCCGCCTGATCGGCATTTCCGTAGAAGTTATAGGAGGGGTTAAAAACAAAGGCCCCGCTTCCGGACGAACCTCCGGCAGGCGAAACGCCCAACATCCGGCCTGCGGCCGCATACAATCCGCGGCTGCGGTCCGAATTGTTGATCGGAATGATGACCTCGCGGTCTCCTCCTTCGCCGATCCAAGCGAGCTCGGGACTCGAGACAATCCCGCCATAAGCGTAACCGTTAAATGAGGTTCCTTTGGGGGAATAGCCTGTCCCGATAAGCGGATAACCTTTAAACGTATATCCTTGAGAGGGAGAGCCTGTTCCGGAACCCGGATTACCTTTATTTGTGGTTCCTTGGGAAGAAGAACCCTTTGCGATAGTCTGAATCGTCGGGATATTCATCCCGAAAGTTCCACCCCCGAGCCAACTAGGTACATTAATGCTCAAACCGTTTAATTTTGAGATGCCTGAATTGATGGTATCAATGATGAAATTCATTCCATCAATTGCCCCGTTTTTTATATCCGTCCAGAGATTACTGAAAAAAGCTCCTATGCTTCCGAATGTGCCCTTCATGGCAGTCCACAGATCATACGCTTTCGCTTTCACCGTATCCCAGTTTTTATAAAGGGCAATTCCCGCTGCTACTAAGGCCACTAATCCGATTACGACCAATGTAATAGGATTAGCTAGAAAAGCTAAGTTCACTCCATTTTGGGCGGCGGCCATCCCCCACAATATGACAGTTGTAGCTATTTGCTGAGCCTTAAAAACTGCCATGACTGCCACGTTTTTCAATAATGCGATAGTGTTCTTTCCTAACGCCAGCGCAGATTTCCAGCCCTGAGCAGCGAAATTATACATGGCTACTATAATAGTCCCTGTCATTTTGCCAGCCGCAACAACCGACTCAAGGCCCGCTTTCACAATGCTTTTGACAAAGGTTGTGACAACTTGATAACCTGCTGATAAAGCTTGCAAGCCCGTTTTGACTAGAGCAGGTCCGAAAACCAAGGTTAGAACCCCAGCAACCCCGAGGATGGCTTTTTGATGCTCTTCAAGAAAACCGGTAATAAATGAACCAATTTGAGGTCCCATAGTCATGACCGTGTTAAATACTTCGTTAATCGCCGTTTTTACAGCCGGAATGGCAATGATAAGAGCATCTGCAAACTGTGATAATACAGGCATGGCCATATTTTGAATAGGCTGTATAATCTCAACAAAAAGTTGTCTGCCTACCATTCCAAAAGCATTACCTAATGTGTCATATTTCACAGTAGAAAGCTGGGCCATCGTATTTTTGGTCATATCAAATTCACTTCTTGCCGAGCCCATAGCCATAAGCACATCCTGCTGCAGTCCTTTAAAGGAAGAACCGAACAATTTAATGCCGATTTCATTACGTTTCATCGGATCTTTAATTGCGGCAAGGGAAGCTGCTACTTTATTGAAAGCGGCTTGAGCTTCCGGACCGCCTTTCGAGAAAACTTGGGTCATACTCTTAGCATCCATGTTAAGGGCTTTAAATGCCGCAACGCTATCTTTGCTTCCACTTGTTGAGTTTATACTAAACTCTTTCATGGCACCGCCGACAGTATCTAACCCGGATGCGCCCAGCTTTGTTCCCAAACCGAAGGTATTGAACATTTGATCGGCGGAGAATCCCATCGTTTTAAAATAGGCTCCGTATTTATTCACGGAATCCAAAAGGTTTCCGGATTTCTCCAGCCCCTTCTGCGCGCCCTGAGCAAACAAGTTATAGGCTTCTGTACTCGTAATACCGAAATCATTCATCATATATTCCGCGGAAGCGGCGGAAGATTTTACATCTTTTCCGAATACGTCTTTAAAGACAATCGCGTTTTTAGTCGTTTCCTGTAAAGCGGCACCTTGTTGATTAGTCAGCTGTTTAACGGTGGATAGTGAGCCTGCAAGCTCATTCCAGGTACCTCCGAGATTTTGCTTATACAAAGCTTTCGCTGAAGCCTCCAGCTCAACCATCTCGGTTTTACTGACTCCTGTGGATGCTTGAACTTGCTTCATGGCTACATTAAATTCATCGATTTTAGTGACAACGTTCATGAAAGAAGTCTGAATGCCTTTTATAGTCTTAAGTCCATTGGAAAAACTGTCAAAAGTCTTCTTAGCTTTCTTAAATGCAGAATCGGTTTCTTTCACGTCTTCACGAAGCGGCTTTAACAGATCAGGTGGAATATTAACGACAACTAACTGTTGAAGTGTATATTGGACATCTTTCACCATTTTTGTGACGTTCGCCACGGAGGCCGTATCCAACTGAAAATTTACTGTCGCCGGAAGATTAGTTCCATTCGCCATCTAGTCTCACCCCCTTTTCGCGGTTACCTCCTGTATCGGCTCCGTCCATTCCAGCAGCTCGGCTACCGGAAGACTGAGCCAGTAAGGAATGGGCGTCTTGGTGGCAACCGAGAAGGAAGCCACCAGCTTGCGCAAGGTGCGTCCCCCTTCTCTGCCCATCCCTAGCCCAGCAAAAAATTTTGTGCCCTGACAATAATTTTGGAGAAATCCTTGCCGGGAAGCGCCTTGATCAGATCCACGGGGACTTTGGCCGCGCGGGCGGCTACCAAGGCTTGATACGCCTGAGAAATTTGCTTTACTGGCACGACTTCGTTTCCGGAGGACATCGTGTTCATTTGTCCCTCGCAAGAGAGCAGGTCTCCGCCCGTCAAGCTGTCGAAATCGAGCAGCAGCTCGGTATATTCGGTTCCCTCAAAAGTAAACGGCCGACTGAGCTTATAGACACGCTCATCGACCGTTTCGGTTTGACCTGCTTCTGCGGCTGGAGTTTTGGTTTTATTTTCGGACATGGATTAATTTCTCCCTTCGGATATCGGATGGATTGGAATTAAAGTGCGAGATCCGCGCGGACGGATGCGAGCTGATCTTTGCCGTTTACGACAAAAATGTAGTTGAATTTGTCCACTTCCAGCATGACTTTGCCGCCTACGGACACTTTCAGGTAAACGACTTCAAACTCGGTAGAGCCTTCCATCGCCGCACCGACTTCGAGGCTGCCCAGCGTACCTGTTTTAGGGAAAGCGCGGACCGTAATCTTGGCGCCTTCGGTTGCGTAAATACCGGTCGCCGTATTATAGGACTGCTGGGAAGCGCGGAAATCGAGCGCATGCGCTTCGGGAGCAAGAAGCTCCAGAGCGGCCGGGTCCATCGTATTCCAGGTCAGCGAACAGGTCATCGGACCGAATTGGCCGATCGTCGGGCTCTCGACTTCACCCGCGATGCCCGCACCTTTTACGGATTCGGAAAGATATTCGAGGCTGGGCAGTTCAACGGTCGCTACTCCCAGAAACTGACTGCCGTTCTTATATACCGTATACCCTACAATTTTATCGCGTACTTGTTTAGCCATTGTGAAATTCCTCCTTAGGATTGGATGGCGCCGAGATACTGCGCATCATATTCGATTTTGAACTGGATTTCCTGAGCCGGGCTCGGCGGTGTAACGAAAATGTGGAACTTCAGCTTGCCGTTCATCAGATCGGCTGCGGGATTCTCTTCTTTGATAAACTCCACTCGGCCTCCGAGGATATAACCGCTCGCCTGAAGACCGTTCATCCAGATGTTCAGGGAATCCGTCACGGATTCAACCAGACGTTTGTTGGCAGGATCATCGACATGCTTCCAGTACGTCAGGATGACCGAATTTTGGATCCAGTCGAACATGCGGCGGACCGGAATAAACGCATTCTGCGGGTCCGTAATTTCCGGGAAAGCGGCCGTGCGGTTGCCCCATGTCTTCCAGCCTCCGACAAAGTTCAGCGCGGTGAAGATGCCTTGATTGTTCAAATATTCGGCTTCGTCCGGTCCAAGAGGAAGCTCGGTGCCGTTGTCCAGAACCGTTCCGTCGGCTTGGAGCAGCTTGTTGGACGGCGAGCGGTGCGGCACGCCATCGCTTTCCAGATCGGTCCGGCACATGACGCCGGCCAGGTGCGTAGAGAAGCGGTACGTACGGCCGTCCTTGGTCACGTTCGGATAAGCGGCGATCTGGCGCTCGCTGGCATACCCGTTTTCTTTCTTGAAAACGGCAAGGTCGGTGAACGGACGGTCGGCAGGCAGATCCGTCAGCGCCATCGCTTTGAAATGACCGTTGATGCTTTCCGCTTTAGCGGCCAGAACGGATGCGACTTGCGGATCGTGAGAGAAGCCCGGAGCCAGGACAAGCGTCGGAATGAGCTGGAAACGCGGGAAAACCTGCTTGATCAGATCCAGCCCGGTCACTTCGCCGGTAGCCGCGTCCGTACCGCCGATCAGATCGGCCGCCGTCACTTTGGAGCGGTCCAGCTTGTCATAGCCGACTTTGAGCGCTGTTGCGGCGGGGCTGATAGCACCGCCTTTCACAGCGGAAAGCATCAGACGGCCTTTTTTATCAAAAGCCAGCGTGTAATCTTTCTCTTTGTTGTAAGTCGTCGTACCGTCTGCGGATTGAACCGTTACGCTGGAAGGCAAAATACCCTCGGCGCTCAGTACGGCCATTCCCGCTGTCACAACCGCTTCGGACGGAGCGGCGGACGTTTTGTGTTCGGCCGGATCGAGAACGTTGATCAGCACAACCGGCGCCTGCTTGTACAAGCGGAAATGCGAGTACATGAATTCGCTCAGCGTGTAAGACTCCCAGTCCTCCGAGTAGCCGAAAGCATCTACTGCCTCGTCCCAGCTTTTGCAAAGGACCGGCGTATTCACCGGCGCTGCGGCCAGTTTGGACAGATGAACGGGCGCCGTACCGAATACGACCGGAATGGTCGCCTGCGGGGATACCGGGGTCATGACCGAGAAAGGCACCTCACTTGTATAAATACCGTGACGTTCTGACATAGTTAATAATCTCCCTTCGAATGTGAACAAATTGGTTTAGGTAGAACTCTTAATCCTTACACGTTAAAACCTGAAGCTGCTGCGGCTATTTAGCTTCCCTACGATTTAGTCGTAGATCAGATCCTCGCGTACCGGCGACGGCACGTTCCATTCGGTCACCATTTCGGCCGTCCACTGCGGGTAAGCCTGCGTATTGGCGAGTTTCCATTTCAGCGGACGCTGAAGCTCGAACATCCCGCCGATGATTTCCTTCTTAAGAACGGCCTGGCGTACTTTCTCGATCAGATTCAGCACGTCCGCATAGCCGAACGGATCGGTCGAGGAAGTTCCGAAATGAAGCCGGACCCGGACGGACCCTTCTTCATTCCCGTCTTCCCCTTCTACCGCCCGGAGCAGCACAAAAGGAAATAAGCTATCCGGCAGCAGTTCCGCGGGTTCGTCCGGCTTGGCCGGCGGAAACCTTTCGGCTCCGGGAAGCCAGCCGACATGGACGGTCACGGGCCGTTCGCCCGCCCCGGTGTCCCGCACCGATTGTTCCACGAAGCTTTTGAGCGTCTGGAGCAGAATGTTCGTACTCACCGGGCTTCACCTCCACGGATGCAGCTGTTGGCGTTCTCCGGCCGATGCGGCCGCCTCCTTTTATCGCGGTTTGTTTTCGTATTCACCGCCTCCTTTCAATCATTAAAAAAATCCGTCGTCACCGGCTGGGCGGTTACGGGGGGATTTTCGGGTCAGGCAACCGAGAGAGCTTCGGATGATCCGGTGAAATAAAAAAGCAGCCGGGCTATAAAAGCCGATGGCTGCTGATTGGAGTGTTTTCCGGTGTTCGTGTGTCTCTCTCGATTTCCTATGTTATAAATATACCTGACTCTGAAGCAACTAACACATGATTTTCCCATAAAAAACAAACAACAAAAGCATAGCTTTTTTAAAGTAATTTTATCGGGTAAGGATGTCCTCCAGCCTGCCGGTCATCAAGCCCCCACAATGAAACCTGAACCAAGCGGCATCCCCTTAGTGAGCTCCCCCATTAAATTATACCTGCACAGGATCGCCCGCCCAGCCGAAGCTCTCGAACCACAGGCTCTCCTGCCGGTTCAAAAGGGCCTCGCGCACATAGGGCACCATTTCGGCGGGAAGCGCGTTTTCCGGGAACCAGCGGAGCTCTTCGCACTTATGAGGCTCCATGTTGCCGATCTCGCCCTGCCAGCCGCGCGCCCTCAAGAAAAAGTCGATCCACTCCGAATTCGTGTTTTTGCGGTGCATAATGCCGGTGATTTCCAGATCCTCGGGCCGGATGTCAATTCCCGCCTCTTCCTTCGCTTCCCGTATGGCGGCGGCTTTCACTTCTTCTCCGCCGTCGATTCTTCCGGCTACGACACTCCACTTCCCGTCCGCGAACCCCGTATTTTTTCTCTTTAATAGAAGCGTTTCCCCATTGCGGGACAGAAAAACATGAACGGAACCGTAAAATATAGGTGTTCTCATTTTAAAACCTCCACGGAATTGAACATTAAGCAAAACTTTTCTGAAACATATTTCGTTTCATATTATGAAAAACGGTTTAGTAGTAAGTGGATCTTTGCGGATTGACCTGCAAACTCCTAATTTTTGACTTTAAATTTATGAAAACAAACGCTTTTCCCCTTAAATTTCAAACATTCTGTGTCGGAGGTTGATCGTTTCCAAAAAAAAATTGAAAAATCTATCGTTTTTTTAAGTTTCCTTTAATATTCGTAATTTATACTATTTTCAAAGATTGATCTATCTTACAGGAGGTAGAAATCACATGAAAACCATTATCGTATTTAACAATCAAAAAATACCCGTCTTTTATACAGAAGCGAGCAAAAAAGCATTAAGCCTATTGAAAATTGCCCTGGAAGCGAAGTGGAACAACGGAAAACGCGCTGTAAAGACGTGTCTGGAGAACCTTATCTCCATCGAAATCGAGGGAACGGAAGCGATTCTGCACTCCCGCCGCGAAAGCGATACGCTTGCCTTGTCTCTTTATTAAAAACTCAATCACGAATAGTTGAGCCGGCCTCTTACATACGGCCCCGCGAAAAAGATCCCGTCCGGGATCTTTTTTGTTGTTTCCCTACTCGGAAATTTTCACCCGCTTAACGCTTTTCGTTAATCGCTTCATTGCGGAGCGCCTGTTCGAAATCGGCGATGGTCTTTTTAAGCAGCGGCCCTTTATGGCCCGAAAGCATCCGTTTATTTTCCTTCTTCAACACCGCCAAAATAAGCTCTTTCTGATCCCGGCTGAGCAGCATGATCCCAACCTCCCTTTCCCCGGCAAATCTTTTGCACGCCCGCCGTCAGGCCGGCTGTCTTCCCTTCCCTTCTAACGAGGGTCTCATTATTTTATCATGTTCGCTGCTCGGCGGGATAGACCCGGGAACTTTGCAAGACTTCTGTCATATTTTCCGCGCTAGTTTGATATAGATACAATATCACGGATGACAAGCTATGCGAGCTGAGCCGAGCATGATACCTTTCCTAAGGAGGCAGTGTGAAATGAACGAACTGACCCTAACAGTCCGACCCAAAATTCAGCGGTTCCTGAACGGAACGAAGCGGCTTTTCATCGACGGAGAATTCGTCGATTCCGTTTACGGGAGCACCTTCACGACCCCGAACCCGGCAACGGGCGATATTTTGGCGGTCGTGAGCGAAGCGACCGAGGAAGATATCGATCTGGCCGTTAAAGCCGCCAGACGCGCTTTCGACGAAGGCCCCTGGCCCGGGTTAAGCGCCGCGGAACGGAGCCGGCTTATTTACCGGCTGGCCGATCTCGTCGAAGACAACTTGGAGGAGCTTGCCCAGCTCGAAACGCTCGACAACGGCAAGCCGATCGCGGAGACGCGCGCCGCCGATCTGCCGCTGGCCGTCGAGCATCTCCGCTACTTCGCCGGCTGGTCCACGAAAATCGTCGGCCAGACGATCCCCGTCAGCGGCGGGTACTTCAACTACACGCGGCATGAGCCGGTCGGAGTGGTCGGACAGATTATCCCGTGGAACTTCCCCCTGCTCATGGCGATGTGGAAGCTCGGCGCCGCGCTGGCTTCCGGCTGCACCGTCGTGCTCAAGCCGGCCGAGCAGACGCCGCTCTCGGCCCTCTATCTCGCCGGGCTGATCCAGGAAGCGGGCTTCCCGCCGGGCGTGGTCAACATCGTGCCGGGCTACGGCGAAACGGCGGGCCAGGCGCTCGTCAACCACCCGCAGGTCGACAAGATCGCCTTCACCGGCTCCACGGAAGTCGGCCGCTCGATCATGCGCCAGGCTGCCGACCGTCTGAAGCGGGTAACGCTGGAGCTGGGCGGGAAATCCCCGAACATCATCCTCCCCGACGCCGATTTGTCCCGGGCCATTCCGGGGGCGCTTTCGGGGATTATGTTCAACCAGGGGCAGGTCTGCTGCGCGGGCTCCCGCCTGTTCATCCAGAAGAAGATGTTCGACAACGTCGTCGCCGACCTGGTGCTGTATTCCCGCAAGCTCAAGCAGGGCGCGGGCCTCAGCCCCGACACCCAGATCGGGCCGCTTGTGTCCGAGGAGCAGCAGAACCGGGTGCTCGGCTATATCGAGCGCGGCCTGGAGGAAGGCGCCGAGCTGCTGACGGGAGGGACGAATCCGTTCGAGGAAGGCTATTTCGTGGCACCGACGGTTTTTGCCGGCGTTCAGGACAGCATGACTATCGCCAAAGAAGAAATATTCGGGCCCGTCGTCACGGCCCTGCCTTTCGAGGATCTGGACGATGTGATCGCCCGCGCCAACGATACGGATTACGGACTGGCCGCCGGGCTGTGGACGGAAAACGTCAAAAATGCCCACTACATAGCGGGCAAACTCCGAGCGGGCACCGTCTGGGTCAACTGCTACAACGTGTTCGACGCGGCTTCTCCGTTCGGCGGCTACAAGCAGTCCGGCATCGGACGCGAGATGGGTTCCTATGCGCTGAACAATTATTGTGAAGTCAAAAGCGTCTGGATCAATATGAACTGAACCGGATTTTACGGCTTAACCGAGTCAAGCTCTGTCCCCCTGCGGGATAGAGCTTTTTTTCAAATAAGAGCGGCACGGTTAATGATCGAAATATACGATTGATTCTATCAAAACTTTCGAATTTCCCGATTTCATCTTTCCTTGTATGCTGGAGTAAGAAATCAGTCCAAACGACGGAGGTATTCCCATGAAAGAAATTGCCGCAAGAATTCACGACAGGACGTATGAGATTGCGTCCCTTTTGGAACCGGTAAATGAAACGCTTCTCGCGAGGCGGCCCGGAGCGGACAAATGGTCCGTTAACGAAATTCTCGGTCATCTTTGCGACTCGGCTCTGAACAATCTGCCGCGTTTTATCGCCACCCGGTATGCCGAGCAGCCTGCTGTGTTCCAGCCCTACAATCAGAACGAGTGGGTAGCCCTGCAGGATTACCGGCACACTCCTTCTGAGGAAATCATCGGCTTGTGGGGAAGCCTGAACCGCCAGGCTGCGCGGGCTATCGCGTCCGTCACCCCGGAGCAAGAGGATCTGCTCTGCAAAATCGGAGAAAACGAACCCGTTACGCTCCGCTGGCTCATCGAAGATTATGAAGAACATCTGGAACATCACTTGGGACAGATTGTCCGGTTGAAAGAGCGCCTCGAAGGAGAACTTTGAGACCTGCCGCTTCAGGAAATACCTCAGTCGTTTTTTTGTACCGCGCAGTTCCCGGCGCGCTGTGATTCGCCCTGTGACGGCAGTCGGTCGATCCAACTGCGGTTTTTCCGCACCGCGCGGGGCTCTCGGCGTGAGGCGCTTGCTGCGTGACGTGATCGGTCGAGCGCAACCGCGGTCAAATGCCGCCGCTCCGCACGCCCTACGGCGCGGCGCGGAGTGTGAATCCCCGCGCATCCGTCCGCTCGAAGCCGCCCCCGCATAGGTAAAGCTCCTTCGCGGGTTCGTTAGATCGTCCTCCGGCGCCGAAAAAGCCTGTTGATTATTTCAACAGGCTTTTCTCTCTGCCTCCAAGGTTTCAGTCTTCCATCGTCAGCACGATTTTACCGCGGCCGTGGCCGATTTCCATCTCCCTGTGCGCTTCGGCGGCCTGGCTCAAAGGGAACGTTCTCCGGATGTGAATGAAGAGCTGTCCCCGGGTATACAGCTCAACCAGCTCGGCCAACCGCTCCGCCGACCGTCTGCTGCGGATCCAGCGGACTCCGAGTTCGCCGGCAAGCTCGAAGGCGACCGTCGTCGCGATCCGGTTCCGGTCGGGAACGAGTTCCGCCGCCGCAAGCAGTCCGTCCGCTCCCCCCGCGTCCAGAGCGGCGTCCACTCCGCCCGGCGCGAGTGCCCGGACTCGCTCGGCAAGTCCCGGTCCGTACGTGACCGGAATGGCCCCTATCGAGCGCAAATAGTCGTGGTTGGCGGGGCTGGCCGTTCCGATCACGGTTGCTCCCTTCGCGCGGGCGGCCTGGACCGCAACCGTTCCCACTCCGCCTGCGGCCCCGTTGATCAGCAGCGTTTCGCCGGGGCCTACGGCCAGCTCTTCAAGCGCCGTGAGGGCCGTCTGCCCCGCTCCCGACAGGCCGCCCGCCGCCTCCCACGGCATCGTGTCCGGCTTCCGGACGAGCTGATCCTGAGGGACGACGACATATTCGGCATACGTGTACTGCATGCGGAAGCCGAGCACCTCGTCCCCGGGCGTGAACGCGGTCACGCCGCTCCCCGTCTGATCCACGATACCGGCGAACTCGCCTCCAGTCACGTGAGGCAAAGAGACGGGAACGCCCTGGGGCCGGAATCCCGCACGTATCGCACAATCTACCGGCTGGACGCCCGCCGCCTTGACCCGCACTCTCACTTCCCCTTCGCCTGCCTGCGGCGCTGCAATCTCCATCGGCTCCAGAACCTCCGGAGGGCCGAACTTGGTAAACCCCATTGCTTTCATCCTTGTTTCCTCCTCTTTCTACGGCTGCACGTGCTGCACTTATAGGCCGCCTGGCGCTCAGTGTCTCAGTTGTTGCCTGCTCTCTTACCTGCATTTTATAATGGAGATCTCCTAATAAAAAATACATCTTACCGCATATCACTCATTCCACCCAGTATATAAGAGGAGGGGCGTATGGAAATTTTGCAGCTCCAGTACTTCCGCACAGTCGCCAGGCTCGAGCACATGACCAAAGCCGCCGAAGAGCTTCACATCGCCCAGCCCGCGCTGAGCAAAACGATCGCCCGTCTCGAGGGCGATCTGGGTGTGCCTTTATTCGACCGCCAAGGGCGGAAAATCACCCTCAACGCGTTCGGGAGAGCCTTCCTGAAAAAAACGGAGATCGCCCTCACCGCGCTGGAAGAAGGCCGTAAAGAAGTCGCGGATCTGGCCGGGATGGAGCAGGGAAGCATCTCCGTCGCTTCGCCGATCCTTAACCGGCTGTCAGGCCCTTTGGGCGAATTCCTTGCGCTGTATCCTCATGTCCGGCTGCGTCTCACGCAGGCACCGACGGAGGAGTTGGCCGGGATGCTCGAAAGCGGGGAAGCGGATTTCTGCTTCACCGCTTATCCGGTCGGCCGGCCCGGTATCGTCGAGGAGCCGGTCCTCAGCGAGGAAGTTTTTCTGGCCGTACCTCCCGGGCACCGGTTGGCGGACCGTACGAGCATCGCATTGAGCGAAGCGGCCGGGGAGCCTTTTATCGGGTACAAAAAAGAGCACGTCTTCCGTAAAAGGGACGACGCGCTGTTCCGGCAGGCGGGCATGACGCCCGATTTCGCATGCGAAGTCAACGAACCGTCGGCCAAAGCGGCGCTCGTCCACGCAGGACTAGGCGTCGCCTTCGTAGGCGCCTGCAACCGCAGCGAAGAGCCGCCGACGACACGGATGGTGCGGATTCCGATTACGGACCCCGTCTGTTTAAGCTCTTACCAGCTGGCCTGGCACGAAAAGCGCTATTTGTCCAAAGCCGCGCAAAAATTCCGGGACTACATCCGTCATTACTTTTCGGCCGGCACGGAAACGGAAATTTGATCCGGGGCTGCGATGGGGCTTTTTGTCATCGTCTTACACATTTTCCCTATTCAGGACGATCCGGACCGGGGTGTGATGGAATGCCGCCGCTATTAGAGAGCTTGTCCGCCCCTGCGATACTTTGGGGAGAAAGCTGCCATACTAACACAATAACGGTAGCTTCCTTGGGTGTTTCTGGTTATAATGATTCAAGCGAAACGGATACGGATTTACATACCCGGCGTTTCGAGGGTGGGCCGAGGGATACTTCAGAAAGAAGGATGAATGTTGGTACGTTTTCTCGATCACCGGTTCGGGCTCAAAGCCCACGGAACGACCGTGCGCCGCGAGCTCATGGCCGGATTGGTATCATTCGTGACCAGCGTCTATATTATTATTGTCAATTCCGCGATTCTCGCGGATGCCGGAATTCCCGTTCAGGCGGGAATGATCGCCACCATCGCCACTTCGTTCGTCGGCTGCTGGCTGATCGGCTGGTGGAGCAACACGCCGCTCGTTATCGTGCCGGGCATGGGAATCAACGCCCTGTTCACCTACACCGTCGTGCATACGATGGGGCTGTCGTGGCAGGAAGCGCTTGCGGCCGTCTTCGTCTCGGGGCTTCTCTTCTGCCTGGTCGCCTTCACGGGGCTGGCCGGGCGGATCTCGCAATCGGTCCCGCATACGCTGAAAGAAGCCATCGGGGTCGGAATCGGGCTGTTCCTTACGTTTATCGGCCTGCAAAAAAGCGGGATCGTCGTGCCGAGCACCTCGACGTTTATCGCGCTGGGCGATCTCGGCAGTCCCGAAGCGGTCGTCACCCTGCTCACGCTCGCCCTCATGGCCGTGCTTTACGTCCGCGGGGTGAACGGCAGCTTCCTCATCGCCATCGTGTTCGGAACCGCCGTCGCCTGGCTGCTCGGCCTGGTCAACCCGGCAGCGGAGGGCCCCGGGTTCGGGCTTCGCGATGCCACCGCCGTCTTCGGCGCGCTTTCCTTCGGGAGCCTCTGGTCGCTTCCGTTCTGGATCGCGGCCTTCTCGATGGCGATGGTTATCGTCTTCGAGAATCTGGGCCTGATCCACAGCCAGACGGCCAGCTTCGGGCGCCCGGATACCTACCGCCGCGCGTTTCAGGCCGCGGCGGTGTCGAACGCGGCCGCCGGACTGCTCGGCTCGAGTCCGGCCGTATCCGCGGTCGAAGGCTCGGCCGGTATCGCTTCCGGCGGACGCACGGGTCTGACCGCCGTGTTTACCGGCGTGCTTTTTCTCGGCTCCTACTTTGCGGTGCCGCTGCTTCAGGCCATTCCGGACAGCGCGATCGCGCCCGTGCTGATTATCCTCGGCTCGCTTATGCTCGGCAGCATTAAAGCGATCCCTTTCGAGGATTTCAGCGAAGCGTTTCCCGCTTTTCTCGTGATCGCGCTGATCCCGCTGACTTACAGCATCGTCGACGGAATCGCGTTTGGCTTTATCGCTTATCCGGTCGTGAAGCTAGCGGCCGGTAAAGGCCGCCAGGTTTCCGCGACCCTGTACGTCATTGCCCTGCTCTTTCTCCTGTACGAAATTTTGCAGGTTATGAACAAGTAACGGATGCCGCGGGCAAATCCGGTTTACCCGGGTTTACCGGCTGTGCGCACTTCTTTTGTACGGCACAAAAAAACGCCTGTCCGCGCTTCCTTCTCGGGAAGACGGGCAGGCGAATTTTTTAACCGGAGCCGTACGGTTACGAACTCCATCCCGAAGCCATGACGATGAACGTAACGAGGGCCGCCAGGCCGACTACGAGGTAGACGGTCCCCTGGACTTTCTTTTTCTGAAAAAACCGCATGATGCTCATGCTGACCATCGATCCGATAAAAAGGATCAGCAGCAGGCTCGTTACGAACATGCCGGTTGTTAACGCGTCCAAAGAAGTTGTTGCCACGACGTTTTCCACCTCGATAAAATTGGTTTTCCGGTATCCTGTAAAGATCCTTCCTCGATTATAACCGGAAACAAGGCGAAAACGGTACATTCTTTCTACATTTCTATGAACAAAAAGAAAGGCGGGTGCCCGGATGATTTTGCATAAAGGCGAGGTGCTGTTCCGGCAGGGGGAACAAGGCCCCTTGTTCCGCATCCGAAGCGGTCTATTTAAAGTCGTTCGCCTTCAGGAGAACGGGGAACAGTTTCTGTTCAACATTCTGAACCCCGGCGAGCTGATTCCGCACCATTCCCTGCTCACGCCCAAAGAATACCACGGGACCGCGATTGCCCTGATTACAAGCGAAGTCGAGGTCATTCCGGCCGCGCAGTGGTACGCGGGGCTTGAAGAGAATCCCCTCCGCTACCGGGATGCCGCTTTTGTGCTGCAGGACAAGCTGAGGGCGATGCAGCAGCGCATCGATCAGCTTACCGCGCTCACTCCCGCCCGCAAAATCGAGCTGCTCGGGCAGTGGTTCGCCCGCTATGTCGGGGACATTCCGCTTGGCGATGTGCTGACCCAGGAAGAGATCGGGCAGCTCGTCGGCCTGCGGCGCGAAACGGTCAACCGGCTTCTCCGGAAGCGGCGATGAGCGCCAAGAAAAAGGTCCGCCATGGCGGACCCTTTTTTTATTGCAGGGAAAGGGACGGCCCGAAAAATTCATAGTGGACGGATTCCGCCGGAACGCCAGACTTCTGCAAGTAACCGATCATGTCACGCATAAAAGATACGGGGCCGCAAATATAATAGTCGGCATGCTCGCCGGCTTCCGCCGTTATCTCCTTCAGCTTCTCCGCCGTCAGCCGGCCTTCCGAATGAAAGGCGCCCCCGGCTTTGTCTTCTTCCGTCGGCTGCGTGTAGCAGATATGCGTACGCAGACAAGTTTCGTCCGCCGCCGCAGTCCCCTCGTCCTTCATCGCATCCTTCATGGCGTGCACCCCGCCGTCGGCCGCGCTGTGGATGAAAGCAACGGACCGCTCCGGCTGCTCGGCCCGAATCGTTCTCAGCATGCTCATCAGCGGAGTCAAGCCTACTCCAGCGGACAGGAGCACGACCGGCGTATCCTCGGAACGGTTCAGCGTAAAGTCCCCGGCCGGAGCGGAGAGCAGAAGGGTGTCGCCTTCCCGAACGGCTTCGTGCAGATAAGTCGATGCGACTCCCGGCTCGCGGGTATCCGCACCCGGCTCCTTCTTCACCGAGATCCGGTAATAAGGCTGTCCCGGGCGGTCCGACAAGCTGTACTGCCGGTTCACGAGATGTTCCCGCCCGGGGATTTTCATCTGCACGGTCACATACTGACCCGGCTCGAAAGCCGCCAGCGCTCCCCCGTCCTCGGGCACCAGGTAAAACGACGTGATGTTCCCGCTTTCCGCCGTTTTCCTACGCACCGTAAACTTGCGGAATCCCGCCCAGCCTCCCGGCTGATGGAGCGCCTCATCCGCCATTTCCGTCTCCACGCCGATAAAAGCCGCGGCGATCACGGAGTAAGCCTCTTCCCAGGCGCCGAGAATCTCCGGCGTCGCCGCATCTCCCAGCACCTCGGAGATCGCACCGAGCAAATTCTCGCCGACAATCGGATACTGCTCCGGCGTCACTCCGAGACTCCGGTGCTTATGAGCGATCCCCTTGACGGCCGGCATGATTTCATGAAGCCGGTCGATATGAACGGCGGCCGCATACACCGCGTTGGCCAGAGCCGTCTGCTGCCGCCCCTGCTTCTGGTTGCCGTGGTTGAACAAATTCAGCAGCTCCGGGTGGCTTTCGAACAGCTTTTCGTAAAAACGGGTCGTAATGGCTTTTCCGTGCACTTCCAGAACCGGTACGGTGGACTTGATGATCTCAATCGTTTCGGGTTTCAGCATAATTAATCTCCCCTTCGTGTTCGTTCTTGTTCTCAGTATAAAAAATCACACCCCTTCCCCTGGTGATTCCAATCACACCGCTTATTGCAGCTTTGTGAACACTCTAGCATCTCTCCCGTCGGCTTTTTTCGTCATAGAGTCGGTTTTCCCCTCATAGAATGGGGTATCACCTGCAAGGAGGATGTCTTCGCTCATGAACAAAAAGCACATCGCCGCACTGGTCGCGTTAGCCTCTACAGCAGCCTTGCTTGTGCTTCTGACCGGCTCCCTGGGGGGCCGGAAATCGCTTCTTGCCGAAACGCTGAGCGCCGCCGCGGGCTCCAAGGCAGGTTCGATTACACAGGCGGAAAATCAGGCTTTATCCGCCCCCCGGCAGCTCCGGGCCGTCTGGATCGCCACGGCCTGGAACATCGACTGGCCGTCGAGCCAAGGGCTGTCCGCCGCCAAACAACAGCAGGAGTTCATCGCCATGCTGGATGAAGCCAAGAATGTGGGAATGAACGCCGTCATCGTACAGGTCAAGCCCAACGCCGACTCTCTTTATCCGTCCGAGTACGGCCCCTGGTCGGATATCCTGACGGGCAGGCAGGGCCAGTCCCCCGGTTACGATCCGCTCGCCTTTATGGTCGAGGAGGCGCATAAGCGCAACCTGGAATTCCACGCCTGGTTCAACCCCTACCGCATCGGCAAAACCAAAGACGCCGGCAAGCTGGCCGCCGATCACCCGGCTCTGAGGCACCGCGACTGGGTGGCGGCTTACGCGGGAACCCAGTATTACAACCCCGGTATACCGGAGGTCAGGGATTTTGTCGTGGCCGGCATTACCGAAGTCGTCCGGAAGTACGATATCGACGCCGTTCATCTCGACGATTATTTTTATCCGTATCCCGAGAAAGGCAAAGATTTTCCCGATGATTCCGCTTACCAGAAATATGGTAAATCGGAGTTCAGCTCCAAGCCCAATTGGCGCAGGGATAACGTTAACCGACTCGTTGAAGCCATTCATGCCGCCATCAAAAAGGAAAAGCCCTACGTTAAATTCGGCATTTCTCCGTTCGGCGTATGGCGCAACCAGAATGCGGACCCGACCGGATCGGAAACGACGGCGGGCACCACGAATTACGACACGCTTTTTGCGGATACGAGAGCGTGGATCAACGCCGGCTGGGTCGACTATATCGCCCCGCAGCTGTATTGGAACTTCGGCTTCAAGCCGGCGGCCTACGATAAACTGGCCGACTGGTGGATCAAAGAAACCGAGGGCAAGCCGGTCCAGCTGTACATCGGGCACGCGCCCTTCAAAATCGGCCAGCAGGACCCGCCGGGCTGGCAAAACCCCGACGAGCTGCCGGATCAGCTCAAGTTCAACGCCCGCAGCGCCGGCAAAATCAGCGGCAGCATCCTGTTCAGCCTCAAGGATATCCGCCGCAATCCGCTCGGATTCCGCGACCGGCTGAACACGGAGCTGTATGCCAGCCCGGCGCTGGTGCCGCCCATGCCTTGGCTGGGGAGCGCGGCGCCTCAGCCGCCGAAGACTCTCTCCGCCGAGAGCACGGCGGACGGCGTCCGGCTGGATTGGCGCGACGGCGGCGGGAACCCGGCCTACTACGCCGTCTACCGCGCCGAAGGCAGCGGCTCCGAGGCCGCACGCCTGATCGGCACCGTCCGCAGCGGCGGAAGCGGGTCCCAGACGTTCACCGACCGCGCCGCCCCGGCCGGGAAGCCCCTGCGTTACGTCGTGACCGCGCTGGACCGGCTGCATAACGAAAGCACGACGAGCCGGACCGCCTCCGCCGACGTGCCGGGCAGGTTCGCGAAGGCGAAGTAACACGAATACCCTCCATCCGCTTATCCGGGATGGGGGGTATTTTTATGGACGGAACATGGCGGGAACGGCAAGCGGGGCTTATTCGTTCCAACGCCCGGCCTGTTCGCGCGTCCGGTAAATCGTCTACGAGCCGGTTGATCCCAGCACCCGCCCGGCGGGAACGTGGTACCGGCAAATGCCGTCGATGTTGTCCTGCAGAACGCCTCCGCAGCTTTCGATCACTCGGCGCGACGGCGCGTTATCTTCGTTGCAGGTCAGCAGCGCTTCATGTATGCCCTTGCCGGCCGCTTCCCGAAGAAGGAGCTGCAGCAGCAGCTTCGCATAGCCTTTCCCCCGCTCCGAAGGGCGGATGACATAGCCGATATGGCCGCCCCGTTTCTTGAGCTGGCCGTTCAGCGCGTGCCGCATTTTCCCGTAGCCGACAGGCCTGCCGTCCGCATAAAGCCAATAAACCGTTTGAGGGACGAGCCCTTCCGGCAGCTGTTTGGCCCGCGCCATGTTATAATTTTTGACAAGCAGATTATGAAACTCGTCCCGGGTTTCGCTGTAAAAGCTGTTCACAAACCCGTTCGCTCCCAGGCCGATCTCACGCGTCATTTCAAAAATGTCCGAGCCTTCCTCCAAATTCAGTTCGAGCAGTTCTTCATTCATACGGGCAGCTCCTTTACTCCTTTTGAAAAATATACGGGATTTCGAGAGGAAAAAAAAGACCCTTTTTCATAAAAGGATCAAGCTGCGCACCAAAAAAACACCACAGCCCAGGAGGAGCAAGGCAGAGCAATCAAACTCAGAACAGGAGATGTTTAAGCTGGGACCAAGCAATCATAAGAAGAAATGGTACTTAAGAAACGGTTTTGTACTCGCTTTATGTGCGATAACACCGCCTATAGGGTACATTCATGTTCTAGTAAACCGGAAACATTGGGAACGCAAAGAAATGTTAAGCTACTTAGTCTGGGCAACCGTGTTTACATCCTTCTGGCTCTTAAAATTTGTCTCTAAAGAATTGCAGCTTGTCGCCTTGATCCTAGCCTTGGTTTTCTTGTATTCAGGAAAAAAAAGGTAAGGACCGGCCCTATTTCTTAACACCTTACATATTTACGTTTGAAACCAAGTTGGCCTTTATTTGCTGCCTTTTGAATATTTTCGGAAGCATCTAGAAACTTACTTTTTGTCTTGTCCCGTTTGACTTCTACCGGGCCTACTGCCTTTGCGGTCTCGACCGCCTTATCATGAAGAGGCAAATAGGAGACTCCCACTGTGTAAATAAAATTATTCATGGCGTATTTCGCTCTTTCGGGAGAATCATGAATCGTATTTTCCACAATTTCAAGCATATCGGCAAGTTTGCTTTCGGAAAATTCACCGTCATGCCGACTCCCCAAAAGCCAGCAGTAACAACTCCAGCCCGCTGACATTCTCAACTCTTGACCGCTTGCGATCCATTTATCCGCAACTTCTTGTGCAATACCTGTTTCTGCCAAGGTTACGGCCACCACATAATCGGACAGCATATAAAAATACGCGGCATCTATCCAACGCTCAAAATCCGCGGCAGTCATGGCTTTCGGGTCCGCTATTACGCCGGCAAAAATACATGGCGTCATAATTCCCCGAGTTGTAAAGCTCCTCGGCCAGAGGCTGATTCTTTTTAATTTTCTTAGCTATGGGTTTCATTGCGCCTGTAGCCACGCCAAAGAGCGGTTCGTGCGCGCCATTGGAAACGTAAATTTTCTTGGTTCGTTCCTTGCCGAGACTTTCAAGTTCCTGCATGACCATTTCGAAATTCATTGTCTATCCTTCCTTATTTTCGAAGGATTTCATCAAGCTTAGTATAGCCAATACGGGATAAAGATTATCTGCTGTATAGCCCCATTTAGAAACTTCACTGCTTATTATACAGACATTTTCCTGTTGCAAAAACTTATTGACGGATATTCTATCCTAAATCTGCGACAAGAACATACGTCAACAAGTTAATAAGGCTAATCACATTTTTTAATTTCCCCACGGTAATTTTCCATTCTGAAACTAGCTCCACATCCACAGGAAGCTTTGCATTAGGGTTATTCAAGGTGAAACCGCCTATCATCCCTCTTTCTTCATAATCAATTTGAAGACCTTCCATATATGGCATACTATTCGTATGAACCAATAGACTAAATTCCCCTTTATTTAACAAGATATCATCTTCTGTTTTCTGCTCATCCGCTATAAGAGTATAGGATAAACCACTGCATCCCCCCTCATCGACGCCTATTCTAAGGAAAGAATTTCGGGCATTAGCACTTGATAAGATTTCGACGATTTTTTCTGTTGCTGCTTCACTGACCTGTATCATCGTTGTATTTCTCCTTTGAACGTCATTTTGGGTTTGCCGGTCTGATCCGGGTGCTGGCGAATAAACTCGTGACGATTAACAAGAGATGAAAGCCCATCGTTACAATTAATCCGGATTGCAGCGACATCCCTGCAGCTTGACAAACAACAAGAATAGAACCGCCTATCCCGATAACCACGCCAGGTGTAAAAGAATCCGCGAATTGCAGATTTGCGGAAGTTTCTCCAACATCTCCATTCCCTGTTTGGGAAAATGCCACAACGCCGCTAATAGGATGCGCCAATCCAATTCCGATTCCAGCTATGATTTGTCCGATAACCGCAACGGCAACTGTCACAACAGGTACCCAGAAAACCAAGGCAATTCCAATTGCAAGCAGTACCACACCCAGGATAATTCTTGTATGACGCCCGCGGCCTTGGTCTGCCGAATCCCAACGTCCTTGCAAATAGGCAATGATGCACCAGCTTAGCGCAGCGCTCGCTACAATTAATCCGGCCTGAGAAGGAGTGATACCTTTCACATCTATTAAAGCCAGTACCAAGAAATTCTGTGTGCTGGCATAGGCGGCGAAGAACAACCCGCGTGTTGCTAGAATAGCCGGCATCCCTCTTCGGAAAGCAAGCGTTCCCTTAGGCAGCAATTTGCACAGCGGATATCCCATTAGCGCTAAGCCGATCATGACTAAAACAAACCCTGTAAGAATCGGCAGCATGCTTAGACCAACTAAGAAGATTCCCGTACCTATCGTTAACAGCAAGGCCAGCCATGTGGCTGAAGCCCCGTTGTTCCCTTGCGTCCTCTGTGTTTTTAATTTCCTGAATGCAGGTAAGCTAAGCAGTGCTGAAACAACCAGGATCGGTAAGATCCCCCAGAAAACAAACCGCCAGGACCATTGATCAGCGATAAGACCCGCAACGTATGGACCGAGCATGGACGGAAGAACGTAGGCAGTACCGAATGCTCCAAGGATTTTGGCACGTAATTCATCCGGGTAACTTAAGGATATGGCCGTGTACACGCAAGTCATCATAGCTCCGGCACCTAAACCCTGCATAGCCCGCGCCCCTATCATGGTATACATATCGCCTGCTGTTGCGGCAGCGATCAGCCCGACGACAAACAAAATAAGCGCGAAAGTGAACGGTGCCGCAGGTCCTTGTCTATCAATGATTCGACCGACGACCAAGGTGCCGATAATCTGCGCAAGCAGATACGTACTGAATATCCAACCGAATAGGTCAAGGCCGTTCAAGTCACTGGCAATGGAAGGGGCAATCGTCGTGACCGATAAGCCTTCGAATCCGACTGCCATCACCGACAGTATGATTCCTATGGACAATGCAAAATAACGCGGGCTGAAAATGCTTTGAGAACTAGACGACATGAAAGGTGACCTCCAAGAAAATTTTTATGTATACATCGTATCCGGATACTTAGTAAACATTTATGTTGATAAAGTTTAAATTACAGTCCGATTTTGACTTTGTCAACATTTTTGTTTAAAATGTAGACAGTGAACTAGATCCGGTTGCTTAATAAGGAGGTTCATCATGAGCCCAAATCGAACGAATAAGGATGCCTCGACCAGTACCCGGAGAGCGATCATTGATCTGCTAAAACAGCAGGGAGGAATGGATGTTGTGGCACTATCCTCCAACTTTTCGCTATCCGGAATGGCTATTCGTCAACATTTAAATGCGCTGAAAGAAGAAGGATTCGTTACTTATGAAGAAGAAGCCCGCCCCATGGGCCGGCCAACAAAGCTATGGAGATTAACTCAGGAGGCTGATCGTTTTTTTCCTAGCGGATATTCTGAGTTATCCGTCAGTCTGATCCATTCGATGAAAGAAGCTTTCGGAAACGAGGGGCTGGACAAGCTGCTGGCTGTCCGGAATAAAAAGTTGCAAGAGCAGTATCTCCAGTACATCGGAGACGCATCTGACGTAAGAGAGAAACTGGACAAACTGGCCGAAATTCGAACCCGCGAAGGCTATATGGCCGAGGTCAAGGACCAAGGCGACGGCAGTTTCTTGTTTATTGAGAAGCATTGTCCGATCTGTGAAGCTGCTGTTGCATGTACCGGGTTATGTAAGAATGAGCTGCATTTATTTCATACAATTCTTGGGAAGCATGTTCTTGTTGAACGCGTAGAGTATATTTTGGCCGGGGGAAGAAACTGTGTATACAGGGTTAGGGAAAATAATCTGTGACCAAGAGAACAAAGCACAGCAATTGAACCAAATGAATTGAAGCTGCGAACAAAAAAACACCGCAGTCCAGGAGGACTGCGGTGCCCGAGTATGCCGATGAAAGTTAAAGCTCCACTACCTTGGTCGCAATATTGCTGCAAAATTCTCGGTCATGCTCCACAAAAAGAAGGGTTGGCTTATGTTCAAGCAGCAATTCTTCAATTTGCATTCGCGATACCACGTCGATAAAATTAAGCGGCTCATCCCAGATATGCAGATGAACGTGCTCGCACAGACTTTTGGCGATCAGCACCTTCTTCTTCTGCCCGCCGCTATATGACGAAATGTCCTTCTCGAATTGGACCCGCGCGAAATCCAGTTTTCTCAAGATCGATTTAAACAGGCTTTCGTCTACTCCGTTTTCCCGGGCGTAGTCGGATAAGCTTCCGCGCAGATGGGCGGTATCCTGCGATACGTAGGATATTTTCAGCCCGCTCCCTTTCCGGAAGGTGCCGGTGTAGTCGAGATCTTCGCCGAGAATCAGCTTCAGAATACTGGATTTTCCGGAGCCGTTTTTGCCCGAAAGCGCAATCCGCTCTCCCTGTTCCACCGTAAAGCCGATATCGCCGCACACCGTCTTATCGCCGTAATGAATCGACACGTGGTCGAGCTCGGCCAGCTGGTTTTTGTGATAAACAAGCTGGGAAATCTTCAAGCTTTCGGAGCTTTCGATATTTTTCAGGAGATGTGAACGATCTTCAATCGCGGACTGCTGTCTTTGCTCGATGGTTTTGGATCGTTTCATCATTTTGGCGGCTTTGTGGCCGACGTATCCTTTATCTACCTTGGAGCCGGAATTTCTTGTGCCGTTCTTCGTCTTCTCCACTTCGTGCGACCAGCCGCTTGTCCGTTTGGCCGCTTCCGATAAGCGCTTGATGTCTTTTTTCAGCTTTTCGTTCTCCGCAAGCTCAAATTCGTCCTGCATTTCTTTGTTTCTCCACCAGTCCGAGAAGTTGCCTTTCCGGATTTCGATGTTGGTTTTGTTGATGGACAAAATGTGATCGACGCAGTCATCGAGAAAAGCTCTGTCGTGAGAGACCAGAATATATCCGCTTTTGTTCCTCAGATAGCTGCTGACCAGTTTGCGCGCTTCCATATCGAGATGGTTGGTCGGTTCGTCAATGAGCAGAAAGCTGTTCTCCTTAAGAAACAAAGCGGCCAGCATCACTTTCGTCTGCTCCCCGTTCGACAACGAGTCAAAGGGCCGGTCCAGCACATCCTCCGATACCTTTAGCAGGGAAAGCTCCCGCAACAGTTCCCAATCCACATAATCCGGAAAAATGTCGCGGATCACATCCAGCGTCAGATTTTCCTTGTTGTCCACGGGATAAGGAAAATAGTCAAACTGGACCTGAGCGGAAATCGTTCCGCTGTATTCATACTTGCCTTGCAGCAGGTTCAGAAACGTGGTTTTCCCCCGGCCGTTCCTCCCAGTAAAGCCCAATTTCCAATCGGTATCGATCTGAAAGCTTACCTCTTCGAATATGTTATCGTAACTGCCGTCATAAGCGAAAGTCAGGTTAGAGACTCTAATCAATGACATGATTGAATCCTCCTCCTTTGAATAAAAAAATGAGCTGCAAGAAAGTTATACCTTTCCCGCAGCTCAAATATTAAATCAAATCCAGCCCGCGACGGGTCCAGACCTGAATATCCGATTTGAGTGAAAAGGAGATGTAACTTTCTTGCAGATAATAAATAAAACAAGCGAAAAACTTCGCTCTTTGTTTTATCATTACGCGCGCAAGAAAGTGTACATTATCCTCTTCAACTCCTTTAGTAAATTATTGACATCGTAGCATACTCACTCTATATTTGCAACCCGCCGCCGTTAGCGCGAATCCCCGTGCCTGATTGCCGCTCCCCTTCCAAAAAAGGCCGAAGTCACGTTACCCCGACCGGGCCAGGCGAAATCCGAGATCGTCTATGCCAAAGGTCGGATGGCTCCGGCGGCGGCACGTTGCCCCGCAGCCCCTGGCCTCTTCGGCCCAACTGCCTCCGCGGAAAATCCGGTAGGAGCCGTACACTTTTTCATCGTATACATCCCAGCACCACTCCCAGACATTCCCCAGCATATCGTAGAGTCCCCAGGCGTTCGGTTCCTTGGTCCCTACTTCTTGAGCCCCGCCTCCCGAATTTTCGTTGTACCAGACTATCTCATTCAGATCTCCGTATCTGTAACCGGCAGTCCCCGCTTTGCATGCGTACTGCCACTCCGCTTCCGTCGGAAGCCGGTAGCCGTCCGCCTCCCAATCGCACAGGATCGTTAGACCGTCTCCGCTTATCGAATAACACTCTTTCAGTCCGGCCTGCCGTGAAAATAGATTACAAAAAGAAACGGCTTCCTCCCAGGAAATATTCACAGCCGGCTTCAAATATTCGTCCGGTGAATAGGGTGAATTCGTCGTAACTGCCTTGTAAAGCCCCTCGGTTACAGGATATCGGGCAAGCAGAAACGCTCTTATTTCGGCTTTCCATTTGGTATGGACCCGGTCGTCTCTTAATTCGATTTCTCCGCCCGGAATGTTGACCATCGGATGGTCTATGTATGCTGTTCGTTCATCAGACAAACGGCCTTCCTCCCAACGACTATGATTTTACAAATCTTACCGCGCTTGGAACCGTTAATCAATATAAAATTACCCGCACACGACGATCTGCAAAATGCGGCTTGCCGGCCGCATACCAAACGGCACGATAAATCGATCCCCGTCCAAAGAAAGGAGCACGTTATCCGCATCGCTATGATTACAGGTTAACGCCATGGCGACCGTATTAAAAAAAACCGCGATAATCGCGGTTTTCCCAGGCATTTTAGGGTGCTTTCGATAGGAGAACCTTTGGTTCCCTGCCGTTTGACCGGGGTGACGCAAGACCGGAATTCCTAAGAGGACAAGGAGCTCTCCTCCGGAGCGTTGTCCGCCCGGAACCGGGCGGCGATGAGCTTTTCCAGCAGCAGATGCCCCGCATACAGCCCTCCCATAATAAGCAGCATCCCAAGCGGCCCTTTCTGCAAGGCCGTCTGCCAGCCTTCGTAATATGCGAAGACACCGATTAACATACTTAGACCGAGCACGTACACGAACATTTTCTTTTTACGGGATTCTTTTTGGGGAACATACAGAAGTTTTTCACGAAGCCGGATATTCATCGACAACAGAGAGATCAGGACAACATAGATCGTTTGACCGGGGTGAGGCGAGTCGAAGAAAATGAACTGGTACACGAAATAAAAAGGGACTCCGTACGTACCCAGAAAGATGGCGTTATAAGCCAGCCTGATTTTCAGCGGAACCATTCAGCTCTCCTTCGTTTCCGGCGGAAGCACCGCCGTATTCGGTTTGGATGCCATGTACGTATCGAGAGCTTTGTTCGCTTTGAGGGCGAGCCTGATTAACACGATCAGAAGAACGATCCCAAGTACAAGCAGGACCGCGTACCCCGCCATCATCAGCATTTGAATCAGTACGAACGGATTTACCGCCGCAGCAGTTGCAGATGCACCACTATCCATTTCCATCTTCCTTCCTGTAACTAAAGCTTAGATCCATCTTACGAAGCTTTTGCGGGTAAAAGCGATGTTCCGGGCCTCTGCCCAGCTGCTTAGAGCCTCCATGCCTTCTTCATCCCGGAAACGGAACGTTAAATGAGCGGGGACGTCGAAACGGCCTTGGAGTTTAATGCCGATCACGTCTCTGCCGAACTTCCCCCACCTGCGGATTTCTTCGATTTCATGGGTGCTCACTCTCCGGCCTTCGGCGACGAGCGATTGAGGTTCCAACAGAATCGGAGATCTTGGCCGAAGAGCCCGACTCGCCTGAATTGCGAACAAAACAGCTAAAGCCAGCGTAATGCCGCCGAAAACATAAGCCTGCTGTATATTTCCTCCGTAAAGCGTCGCTATAAAACTTGTGAGCGAAATACAGACAAGTATAAGCCGCATGAATAACAGGCCGGGACCATCCACCGGTTTGACGAAAACGGAAACAGGCACTTTCATGTCCGGTTTCACTCCTTCAACGGTTTCTCTACTCACTTGTTATATTTTACCACCCCTTAATTCTTCTTCACAGCTCTTTATTCTCTTTATTGTCGTAAAGCTCCAATATCCCTCTCGTTACCGCGACTAACCCCGAACGAAGTTCCTCCGGCGCGAGAACATAAACGCTGCTGCCGTAACCGAGCAGGATGCCTATAGCCGATTCCAACGTATTGAATTCGGTGTCCGCTTCCACCCAGCCGTTATCGGCTTCGCTTAGATGCCGTACTTTTGCAAACCGTTCTCTGGAAAAGCGGTGAAGCTCCGTCTCCCTGATCTTAATTTTTGCGGGATAGCGCGGAAGCTTTGCCGCAAACTCTTTCAGGGACTGTTCCCAGTACTCGGCAAGATCGAATGACGTCGGCCTAGTAAAATGTTCCTCCGAGAGCTCCGCGTCAAGCAACCGGGAGATTCTGTAGGTTCTCATCTCTCCCTCTGTCTCGGCAACCGCATACCAGATGCTGCCTTTGGCGACGAGGCCGAGCGGATGGATGATCCGCTCCGCGATCCGGTCGTCGCGCCGGTAGCGGATGCGCAGCTTCCTCTCTTCCCACACCGCTTGCTGTGCGAGCGGAAGATGGGGAAGCTGCTCGGCCGAGCGGTGCCAGCCTGCGCCGTCGATGTGGATGCGCTGCCGGACGCGCTCCGTTTCCTGCCGCATGGATGCGGGCGAAGCGGCCAGCAGCTTCTGGAAGGCGCTGTCGTATTCGCTGCTCATGCCGAGATCCGACAGCAGCGCGGAAGTGTTCGCGATCAGAAGCGTCGCGATTTCCTCCGCTTTCATGCCGGTCAGCCGGGTGCGGTATCCTTCCGTCAGGGACCATCCGCCGCCCGAACCCCGCTCGGCATAAACCGGAATGCCCGCCGCGCTCAACGCCTCCATGTCCCGGAAAATGGTCCGTTCCGACACCTCAAGCTTCTCGGCGAGTTCGCGGGACGACATTTTCCCATGGTTTTGCAGCAACAATAAAAGAGACAGCAATCGGTCGGCTCTCATCGTTATTCCTCTTTTCTTCCTTGTTCGGCATCCCCGGCCCATTCTCTTCCCTCAGCGGTTTTTCCCTATCGGCAGTTCTGAACGGCGCGGGGTTTTTCGTTTAATTTACTATAGCAATTATGACAAGGGTTGTCATATATCCCCTCTTATACTGGGTACAGGTTGCGGGTGGCTAATCGATCCGCAGCCTGCACAGACACAGCAATCCGCTATTAGTTGAGACCAAAAGGAGAGATCGCGATGAAATCGAAATCACTGGAAGGAACGATTGCCGTAGTGGCAGGAGCGACGCGCGGCGTCGGACGAGGCATTGCAGCCATGCTCGGGGAGGCGGGAGCGACCGTGTACTGCACGGGGCGCAGTGTCCGTGGAAACCTCTCGAACATGGGGCGCAGCGAAACGATCGAGGAAACGGCCGAACTTGTGACCGCTAAAGGAGGGCGGGGAATTGCCGTCCGCACGGACCACACGGTAGAAGAAGATGTTAAAGCGCTCTTCGAGCGGGTAAAACTGGAGCAGAACGGCAGGCTTGACCTCCTGGTGAACGATGTGTGGGGCGGGGATCCTTTGACCGAGTGGGGAAAAACGTTCTGGGAGCACTCTCTGCAGGACGGACTTCTCATTCAAGAGCGTGCGGTTCGTTCCCATATGCTCACCAGCTATTACGGAGCCCCTTTGCTGGCGTCCCGCAAGCAGGGCATGATTCTCGAAATCACCGACGGTTTCGATTACCGCTACCGGGGGAACCTGTATTACAGTCTGGCCAAAATTTCCGCCATTCATCTGGCGGAGGCGATGGCCGCGGATCTGCGGCCGCACGGAGTAACGGCGGCAGCCGTCACACCGGGTTTTCTCCGCTCGGAAGCGATGCTTGATCATTTCGGCGTAAAGGAAGAAAACTGGAGAGACGCCATCGCGCAGGAGCCTCATTACAGCGAGTCCGAAACGCCGTTCTATATCGGACGGGGAATCGCCGCACTCGCGGCCGATCCGGACAAATTCGCGAAGTCGGGCAAGGTGCTGACGAGCTGGGGATTGTCCGACGAGTACGGCTTCAGCGATGTCGACGGCAGAAGACCCCATTGGGGCCAACATGCGGCGGAGCACGGCTTGTACGACGAGCGGCAGGACGCTTAAGACGCCAAATAAGGCAGCCACGATTCAGGTGGCTGCCTTAAAGTGTTTTATGCGGTTTGTTTGAGAGAGGGACCCCGCGCTACTCTTCCTGGAACAAATCGGTAGACAGGTAGCGTTCCCCGGTATCGGGCAGCAGGACGACAATCGTCTTGCCCTTGTTCTCCGGGCGCTCCGCCAGCACGGAAGCCGCATGAACGGCCGCTCCGGAAGAAATTCCGACGAGAAGACCTTCGTTTCTCGCAAGAAGACGGGCCGCCGTAAGTGCTTCCTCGTTTTTCACGGTCAGAATCTCGTCTACCACGGACGAATCGAAGTTCCCCGGCACGAAGCCCGCGCCGATTCCCTGGATTTTGTGCATGCCTCTTTTCCCCCCGGACAGAACAGGCGAATCCGCCGGCTCCACGGCGACGATGTTCACCGCGGGATTTTTCGCTTTCAGCGCCTGCCCGACCCCGGAAACCGTTCCGCCCGTACCGACTCCGGCGACAAAAATATCGACGGCCCCGTCCGTATCCCGCCAGATTTCTTCGGCGGTCGTCCGGCGGTGCACGTCCGGATTCGCCGGATTCTCGAACTGCTGAGGAACGAAAGCTCCCGGCAGTTCAGCCGCAAGCTCCTCCGCCCTGCGGATCGCGCCCGACATCCCCTCTTCCGCCGGTGTCAGAACAAGCTCCGCGCCAAGCGCCGCAAGAAGTTTCCTGCGCTCGATGCTGAAGCTCTCCGGCAGTGTGATGATGAGCTTGTAGCCAAGGGCCGCGGCCGCGAAAGCAAGGCCGACGCCCGTATTGCCGCTCGTCGGCTCGATAATGACGGAATCCGGCCGGAGCAGCCCCTTCTCTTCCGCGTCTTTGATCATCGCGTATCCGATGCGGTCCTTTACGCTGCCCGCCGGATTAAAATACTCCAGCTTAGCCAGCAGACGCGCCTCAACCTGCTGTTTTTTGGCGTAATTCACCAACTCCAGCAGCGGTGTGTTTCCGATCAACTGCGTCAAATTCGTTGCAATGTTTGCCATGGTTCTATCCCCCGTTTGAGATGCTTTATCCCTATCATGTTAGTCGGTTATCATTCTACGATACCACCAACGGGGGAAGATGACAAATGGGCGCAGCCTGCCTTTTACCGGCCTCCGGCCGCTTCCAGCATCGCGGCGATTGCCGTGAAATTCCGGGAGACGGCGTGCCGGTAAGCCGTGACACCGTCCCCGTCCGGCAGTTGGACATCCGCCCCATGCTCCAGCAGCAGACGGATAATCGTCTGGTGAACTTCTCCTCCGTCACCGAGGATGACGGCTTCCAGAAGCGCCGTCCAGCCGAGGCGGTTCACATGATTCACGTCCACCCGGGTCCGGGTGAGCAGCTCCCGCACAATATCCGCATGCCCCCGTTCCGAAGCGGGAATGAGCGCCGTCCCCCCGTACCGGTTGGTGAGGGCGGGATCGGCACCGGCGGATATGGCCAGCCGCAGCAGCTCCATATCCCCTTCTGCGCCGGCATACAGGAACAGGTTATCCGAGCGGTCATTGCGGATATTCACGTCCGCCCCTGCTTCGAGCAGAACGCGAACGGCTTCCGGGTGCCGGTTGATCGCGGCCGCCATGACCGGAGTATTCCCGTAGCTGTCCTGCGCATTTACTCCGGCCCCTTCCCCGATCAGAGTCCGGACCTTCTCCGCATCACCTTTCGCAGCCGCCTCCAGCAGCTGCTTGTTTTTTTCACCGGGCATTTCCATTTTTCCAATCCCCTCCGTTTCTAGTCCTTGCGATTCTTGATAAACCGGCGTTTGCGCCGTTCCCGGGTCCGGGCTGCGGGCCGTCCGGCATCCGGTCAGCGCCGCGGAGATCAGGACCGGGACGATCAGAACCGGGATGAAGCTATGGACCCGTTTGAACATCGGCAGCCGCCTCCTTATACTCTATAGGCAAAAGACCTCCGCAGAGGTCTTTTCAAAGCTTGCGTTTAACTGCTTTTCAAAGCATCGGTATTCAAACTGATCTTGCCCTGCTGGGTTGCCCACGCGCCGGACGCCGTGACAGTGTAAGCCTTGCCGGGACTCAGCTGCGAGCCCGCTGCCAGTTCGAACGTGCCGACCGCTCCTTTGCGGCTCGTCACCTTGTAAACGGCCGTCAGTTTCTTGCCGTCTCCGTCCGTCAGCTCTACGCTGCGGCCGGAGAACAGTTCGTCTCGCGGGTCGGCCGCAAGCGTAATGTCGACGGCGGCCCCGCTGACGGCTTTGGCGGACGCGATTACAAGCGGCGCCGCGGCACGGGCGGTGAAAGACGCTTCCGTCACGGTCGCCCAGTCGGCCGTAACGGTGTATTTTACGCCGGGAGTCAGCGTCTGTCCGGCCGGAAGGCGGAATTTGGGCGCCTGTCTGTCATCCGTGGCCTGCGTATACGGAACATATGCGGCGCGGATCGGCTGCCCGCCCTCCGGCGTGAGGGTAACGGACATATCGCGGAGAGAGGAAATGATGTCGTACGATTTTCCGCCGCTTGCGTTGCGGTCGTTCAGGTACATTTCCAGTCCGCCGCGCGTACCGAAGTACGACTCGACCACATAGCCGTAATCGACGATTCCGTCCTTGCGCAGCGATTCCAGCTCGAACGTATCTGCCGTCACCTGCCGAGCTGCCGCCAGTTTTACCGTATGGGCGGAGCCCGTAAACTTGCCTGCGGCTTTGCCTTTGTACGTCAGACTGTAAGTTTTGCCCGGCTGCTGAACGGTGACGGGAACGACATACGTGGAGCGGGCTCCGTTCTTAAGCTGCGGAACGTTGCGGATCGTCATCCCGTTGTCGAATTGAAAATTCGCTTTCGCTTTGTCCAAATTCACGTCGGCCGCCGTCAAAGGGGAGTCAAACGTGATTTCAAGCGTTGCGGCAGACCGCACCTTGATGTCCGTCACGGCCGCGTGCTCCGAAGGAATATGGGCAATCGCCTTAAATCCGAGACGCGCCGCCTCCCCTTTGCGGACACGCGCATCGGGCTCGTAGTTTTTCAGCCACTGCTGAATGACCAGCGGTTTCTTCTCCGTGAGCTGGGCGATCCGGCTGACGAGCTCCTGCTGGGTCAGCATCAGTCTTCCGCGGTCCGAAACGTGCCCCGCAGCGAAATCGTTACCGTTCATCCCCGGCGCCGGCGCAAGGTTCGTGATCCGCGAATCGGCCGGAGACTTGGCGGATTGAGCGGCAGCGGGAGCGGCATTCAAGGGAAGCAGGACCGAAGCGGCTACAGCCGAAACCGTCAGCAGTTGAAGCAAAGTTTTTTTCATAAAAGGTCCTCCTGTAGGGTGAGTGATAAGTTCTTGATTTCATCCTACAGAACGAAACTAAACGGCCCGGAAACAAATTCGAAACTTTTTCTAAACATCTCTTCCCGTCAGCCCGAAAACCGGTAGCCGACTCCCCAAATCGTCTCGATATATTCCGGCGCGGAAGGATCGGCCTCGATTTTCTCGCGGATACGCCTCACATGTACGGTTACCGTCGCGATGTCCCCCATCGAATCCATGCCCCATATTTTTTCGAAAATTTCCTCCTTGCGGAAAACCCGGTTGGGGTGCCGGGCGAGAAATAGCAGGAGATCGAACTCCCTGGCGGGAAGCGGCACTTCTTTCCCCCGGATATAAACCCGGCGCGATTCCGGCTCAATGGCCAGTTCACGGATGCGGATTTCTCCCGGCGCCGTCTCCTTCAGCCCGACCAGCCGTTCATAACGCGTTAAGTGCGCCTTCACGCGCGCAACCAGCTCGCCCGGACTGAACGGCTTCGTCATGTAATCGTCGGCGCCCATGCCTAGTCCGCGTATTTTATCGAACTCGTCTTTCCGGGCGGATACGATGAGAATAGGAACTTCCATGGCCGTACGGATTTGACGGCATACTTCGAAGCCGTCTTTTCCGGGAAGCATCAGATCCAGGACGATCAGATCGAAACCTTCCGTAAGCGCCTTGTGCAGCCCGTCGTCCCCCCGGGTTGAAATCTCGACCTGAAATCCGTGCAAATTCAAATAATCCCGGTGCAATTGGGCGATCGTCGCCTCGTCTTCAATGATCAGAATTTTTTTCATCGGTGTGATTTCCTTTCAGCAGCGGGAGCCGGATTACAATACGTGTGCCTGTCTGCGGATGTCGCGTAGACGCGCCCTCCGAGGCATTCTCCGCGCAGATGCTTCCCCCGTGGTTGTCGACAATCTGTTTGGCGATGGCGAGTCCCAGTCCCTGGCCGCCCGACTCCCGGTTGCGGGACGTCTCGGCCCGGTAAAACCGGTCAAATACATGAGGCAGCGCCGCGGGATCAATCCCGGGACCGGTGTCGGTTATTTCAAGCACGGCCGCTGCCCCGTCCCGCCGGAGATCGAAAGCGATCGTTTTTTGCGGCCGCTCCATGAACTTCAGGCTGTTTCCGACTACGTTGTTCACGACCCTCTTCATGTGCATGGGGTCTATCCGGACGTGCAAAGGACCCGGAGAGTGTCCGCCCGTTTCCAGTCCGACGCCCTCTTTTTCCAGCTCGAAACGCAGTTCATACACCACGTCCGCGACAAAACGCGTCAGATCCACTTCCTGCAGGGCAAACGGAACTTTATTGAGATCCAGCCGGGAATAAAGAAACAGCTCCTCAATGAGATGATCCATCTCCTCCGCTTTGCTGTAAATGATATCTACATAGCTTTCCAGTTTGTCGGGCGTATCCGCCACCCCGTCCCGGATTCCTTCCACATAGCCGCGTATGGCGGACAAGGGCGTTTTCAAATCGTGCGAGATGTTGGCGATCAGCTCCTTGCGGTTGCTTTCGTACTGCTTCTGCAGCTCCTCGGATTCCTGAAGCTTCCCCCTCATTTCCTCGAAAGCCGCGGAAACCTGCCCGATCTCGTCGTCGCCCGGTTGAATCCGGAACCGCAAGTCTCCCCGCTGGATACGCGCCGCCGAAGCGCGCAGCAGGTTGAGCGGCCGGATCATCCGCCTGGTGAGGAACAGATAGATGTAGATGTTCGAACCGACGAGCAGCAGAAACAAAACCGACACGAACAAAGGCAGCAGCTTGCTCATCAGAACGGCGAACGGGCTGACCTCCCGGAACACGAACAGCCTTCCCTGTTCGCCATCCGCAAACCGGAAGTCGTATTTGGCGTAGCCGAAAAAGTTTTTCCCCGTCTGCAAAGTGCTTCTCATGTGCACGTTTTCCGCTTCGTACGGAGGCAGAACGGCTTCGGGTTGTATTTCCGCCAGCGCCGGTGAAATAAACGCGCTGCCGGACCCTTTGCGGATCAGAAGGGAAGCCTTGGCGACCTTCAGCTGAAAATCGTATTCTTTGTAGATGTCCGGTACAAGCAGTTCCTCCGGCTTCGTCTTGGCAAGATGCTTAAGATCGAGAAAAAGCGTCTCCTGTTCGGGCGTAAGCGGCTTCAACCGGAGATGGACGTTGTAAAAAGAAGATATGCCTCTCACATCCCCCGTTACGGCTGTCGTCACGATAAAAGCGGCCGCCGTGAAAAGCAGCACCGTGGCGACGAGCAGCAAAGTGAAAGAAGCAAGCAGGCGGGCACGGATGGACATGATTGTTTTTGCCTCCAGATGATTTAAATCGTGAAGATTTCCTACAGTCTACCAAGGAATTTTGCGGGGATCAAAATAAAATTTCTGTTCCAAGAGATCAAGTTCTTCTTGATGTAATCAAGTTTCTTTTGATGAAAACGGTTTATTTTCTCGAAAAATTTCTAATTTTATGCTATTTTATGTAAGGATTAGTCGAAAAATAAGCGATTTCAGGTAGACTTCCCACCCTTGCATCCTTTACTATGGGAGGTACAGGAATACTAGTTATAGGAGACATGCGAATGCAACATGAAGCTGGGAATTATGATGCGCTGCTGGTCATTCTCTCGATCCTGATGTCCATGACGACCTCCTGTACCGCGCTGGATATGGCAGACCGCCTGCTTCGCGGCGACCGCTCGTTCCGTAAAATGCTGCTGACCGCTGTCGTAACGGGCCTGGGCGTCTGGTCCATGCACTTCTTGGGCATGCTGGCCTTGAAGCTCCCTTTCGAAGTCCATTATCATCTGCCTTTGCTCGCCGTCTCTTTAATGCTGCCCATTCTCGCGGTTTTCCTGTCGCTGCTGATCCTGGCCCCGGACCGGAAACTCGGAAAACGATTTTTCACAGCCGTCGGCCTGCTGGCCGGGCTCGCCTTCGTTTCCATGCACTTCTCCGGCATTCTCGCCATGAAAATACCGGCCGTGTATCACCAGACGCCGGGCAGTCTGATCGTTTCGATCGCACTGGCCCTGCTCGCCTCGTATCTTATGCTCGCTCTGGCGATCTATGCACGCGAGCTGCCTGCTTACAACCTGCTTTCGCCCTGGAAAACCGGGGGCGGTCTGCTGGTTGGGGGCCTCATTGCCGGCATGCATTACACCGCGATGGCAGGGGCTTCTTTTAAGCCGTCCGACCACGAGCTTTCTCTTACAAGCAGCTCGATTATAGGCAATACGCTGCTGACGGTTCTTGTCGGTTGTACGGTCTTCTGCGTGCTTTTCTGGGTTGTGCTCATCCTGTACCGCGACCGGCAGAACGTGCTTACCGCCTCGCGGTTCAACGAGCAGAGATATACCGCTCTGTTCGAGCATAGCCCAGATCTTGTCGTCTGCATGGATCCCGTCAAAAAGATGATCGTCAGCGCTAACCCGTCCGTGTTGGCCAACACGGGCTACACGCAAGCGGAGCTTATGGTTCTCTCCCTGCACGATCTTCTTTACTCCCGGGACGAGAAACTGAAAGTCATGACCGCCCTCGCGGAGGCGGCTCAAGGAAAGCCTTCGAAAATCGAATTGTCCATCCGCACGAAGCAGGGAGCGCGAAAATATCACCGCACCTCGGTTTTTCCGCTCGAACACAACCGGCAGCTGCTCGTCTATTTCGTATCCAAAGATATAACCGACAGGATCGTGGTCGAGCAAGAACTTCGGAAAGCCAAAGATTTGGCTGAAAGCGCTGTCAAAATGAAAAGCGAGTTCCTCGACACGATGAGTCACGAGATCCGGACGCCGCTGACCGGCATTATCGGGATTAACCAGCTGCTGGCGGAGTCCGCGGAGTCCCCTGACGATCAGGAGCTGCTGGCGCTTCAGGCCAAAAGCTCGCAAGCGCTCCTGAGGGTCATCAACGACATTCTGGAGCTGTCCAAAATGGAAGCCGGACGCATTTCGCTTCATCAGGAGCCGTTTCAGCTTCGCGAGCTTATCCAAGAATGCCTCGATTTCTTTGCGATTATTATCCGCAACAAGGAGCTCGCCATGGACACGTCCATAGACCCCGGCGTGCCGGAAACTCTCGTCGGCGATTACGGCCGTGTCCGCCAGATTCTCGTAAACTTGATCGGCAACGCCGTTAAATTTACGGATCAGGGCCTTATCTCTCTCGAAGTCCGGCTCTCGGAACGCGGCGATGAAGGATGCCTCCTCGAATTCGCCGTCAGCGATACCGGTATCGGTATCGACTGCAGCAAGCTGGACCGGCTGTTTCAGCCTTTCACCCAGCTGGACGGGGCATCGAACCGTAAATATGAGGGGACGGGCCTGGGGCTCGCCATCTGCCGCAAGCTCGTTACGCTTATGCAAGGCCGGATTTGGGCCGTTCCCGGCCGGAGTGTGGGGACGGAATTCCGGTTTACGATCCGGCTGCGGGAGCTCCGCCATTTTATGGACGAAGGAGACGGCCAGGAAGCCGGGTAATCCCTATCCGGGATACTCGCCCGCTTAAAAAAGAAACCTCCAATCCTGATCGGTTGGAGGTTTCTCTTTTATTCCATCAGGCCGAGCTTCTCATAGACGCTCACGGACACGACGCCATCCGCTCTCAGCCCGTGGTCCCGCTGGAACCTCCGCACCGCTTCGGCCGTCGAGGCAAGAAACTTCCCGTTGCAGACTCCGCTGTAATAGCCGGCGCTTGTCAGCCGGTTCTGGATGAGCTGGACATCCGCTCCTATCGCCCCTTGGGCAAGCTTCCTCGGCTCATGGCCGGGATCGCCCAGAACGTGCCCCGCGATGGTCACCTTCGTACCCACCGGAATCAGGTCGTAAAGCTCCTCCACGTCCCGGTTTCTCATCCGGATGCAGCCGTGGCTTAAATGCCTGCCGATGGAATACGGCTTGTTCGTTCCATGGATGCCGTACGCTCCCCACGGAACATTCAGGCCCAGCCAGCGCGGTCCGAAAGAAGGCCCCCAGTCTTTTCCTTTATAAATCACCTGATATTCGCCGACCGGCGTAGGCGTTGACAAGTTTCCGACAGCAACCGGGTATGTTTTGAAATGTTTCTTGTTTTTGAATACGACAAGCTTGTGACGGAGAGGGTACACCTCGATCGAATAAGGCCCCTGGTCCGCAACGATAGGAATAGAGGGTTCCGTCCCGCCTCCCGGAACCGGTGCGCCTTCTGCCGCGGCATTTCCCGGCAGCAGAACATTCAGCAGGCATACAGCGGTCAGCGCGATTCCCTTTAACTTCAAAAACGTTTGTCCTTTGTTCATGTTGATCCCCGCGCCCGCATTCATTTTTTTACCGGCTTTTCCTTCCGTCTTCGGTACGTTTCCCCGGACGGCCGGGCTCCGGATATTCGAATTGTGTCAGTTCCCATGGATCGTACAAAGAAGCTCGGGTGAAAGCGAAGCGGCAAATGGCTTTACGCGGACGTTTCCCCGCTTCTTCGAAAGCAAGTTCAACCGGAAGTTCAAAACCATACTCCTGCTCCGCTTTACGCGCTTCTTCCGGCTTCCATTCCGTCAATCTGCGCACGGATACGAAAGACCGGCTGTCTTTCTTCAGCTCTTCCAGCCGCTCCCGGTTATGCGGATGGCCGAGAAGCTCCAGAATCGCGTCATCGTGCTGGTCAAAAGCCGTGACAACCAGATCGGCCAGCTCCTGAGGCGAAGCCTTCCCGACAAAACCGCTCGCCTTGCCTGCGGCTCTGTGAGCCATAAACTGGTGAGCGGTGTCTTTGGACCGGGATTTATGGGTCGTGCTGCCCGCAAAATGGATGCAGGAATGCCCGCTGAACCCGTTCTCCGGGATGCCGTCTCCCCCATGCGGCATTCCGTTCATGGAAGCGGCATAGCTGTGCCCGTCGTAACGGACGAGAACGGCCCTGCGGTTCCAGCTCCATTTGCCCCCGTAGATCGACTTCATGACCGCCGTATCCTTCTTCGTAAGCGGCTGAACGTCCGCATGCTGCCGCCCGGCTCTGCGCTGAACCCGGAACGCAAGGCCGGTTTCCAGATCGAGCACCTCGAATTTGGCCTGACGGGGGACGGCTTTCTGCGCGTCGTTCCAGGAAATGAGCTCTCCGTAATGCTTGCGGTGAAGAACCTTGATTTGCTTCACAAGTTCCCCTCTAGGCTCCTCGCCCGGCCGGATCACTTCGTGCCTCAATGAATCGTAGAACTCTCCCATGGCGCTGACCGGATAGATGCGTTCTCCGCCTGCTTCCCTCACCTTTATAAACGTATCCGTATACGGGAAGGATTCCGCTTTTCTGCGTACGCTTTTGCCGAGAAGTTTGCGCACGCTCAGCGTAACCCCGGTTTCGCTCCGGTAAACCGCATCCGGCGTCGTCTGTACGGAAAGTACAACGCTCCCGTGGTCTCCGACCTCTACAGCTTGCTGCATGTATGCCGCTTCGGGACGAAGTAAGATTCCCCAGACGGCAAGGAGCAAAAAGACACGCCGTTTCCCTTTTCCCATTCCGGTTTTTCACCCCGCTTGACTTTTTCGATCTTTTTTAATCCCTTCAGTTCCTGGCCTTCCTTGTTAGTTTTCGCCGAAGTTCCAAAAACATGTGAGGCACCTGTAAATTTTTGTTCCGGGTTACCGGGACATGCTTGATAAAAACCGAGAACTTACGGGGGAGCGGAAATTGGTTTGGCTTGTAAAAATGCCGCCGAGCCGCATCACCATCTAACGATCTGGAAGAGACCGGGAAAACGATGAAAAAAGGCGTTTCTCCTTGGGAGAAGCGCCTTTTCCGTGTATGTTGCGCGGTTTGTCCGGCAGCGTTCAAAGCCGGATCTCCACAACCGCATGAGCTTCGTGTTCGATGTCCATCACATAGAGTCCGCAAGGCTCGGAAAAACCGCTTTTTCCGGCCGCTTTCTTGCCATCCAGGCAAGCGGTAAACGGCAGCTTATACCCGATACGCAAGGTTCCGGCGACCGAGGCGGTAACCCGTCCTGCGGTCAACAGGCCCCGTTCCCATTCCAAATCCGCCTCATACACTCCTCGGGCGCGCAGCCCTTTGACGCAGCCGCTCGGCCAGGCCGATGGCAGAGCGGGCAGCAGATCCAGCATCCCTTCCTGAGACTGGAGCAGCATTTCGGCTGCCGCGGACGTCCCTCCCAGGTTCCCGTCGATCTGAAACGGGGGATGCTCCGTAAACAAGTTGGGATCGGCCGCGTGCCGAAGCAGAGCTGTCAGGTGCCAATGAGCTTCATCGCCTTCCCTCAGCCTTGCCCAGTAATGGGCGATCCACACGCGGCTCCAGCCGGTATGGCCGCTGCCGCCCGCCAGCCGCCGCTCCAGCGTTACTCTGGCCGCTTCGGCCAGGGCCGGCGTGCGGACCGGCGAAATAAGCTCGCCCGGGAACAGGCCGAACAGGGGCGAGATATGCCGGTGGCCCGGGTCCGCCTCCTCTTCGTCGCCGAGCCATTCGAGCAGCTGCCCGTGCCTGCCCGCCGCCGGCTGCGGCAGACGGGACTCGGCCGCCGTCAGCCGCTCCAGCCACTCGGCTTCGGCGTGCAGAGCGGCGTACCCGCGGACGGCCGCAGGTCCGCCGGAGGGGGCTTTGGCGCCGATGACTCCGGCCTCCGCGGAGCCCGCATGGCCTTCGGCGCTGCCCGAAGGGGGCGGCTCCGGCTGGGCGGCGCCCGGCGCTTCGCGTTCGCCCGCGTAAGGCGCCAGGCCCGTCGGTGGCCCCGGGAAGGCTGCCGCCCCGTCAGCGCCGCCGTCGATGCGGCCCGGTTCCGGCTGATCCGCGCCCCCTGCTCCCCGCTCGCGCGCCAGCACGGCCGCCGCTTCGCGGACAGCCCAGAAAAGCGTGCGCGCGAGCTGAATATCCATGGCCGGAGCCATGCACAGATAGCCGATTTTTCCGCCGGAAAGCACATATTTGTTCTCCGGCGATACGGAAGGGCCCGTGAGCAGCCCGCCCTTGCCGTCCTCCGTCATATAATCGAGCAGAAACTGCGCGGCTTCCTTCATGACGGGATACGCCCTGTGGGCAAGAAAGTGCCTATCCCCGCCGAACCGATAATGCTCCCACAAGTGAAGCGCAAGCCACACCCCGCCCATCGGCCAGACAGCCGCCCTCGGAAGCATCCCGTTGATGCCGCTTTCCGCCCACAAGTTCGAATTGTGGTGCACCACAAACCCTCTGCACCCGTAAAGCTTCCGGGCGGTCTCCCTGCCGCTTGCGACCAGCCTGTCGATAAAATCGAACAGCGGTTCATGACATTCCTTCAAATTGCACACTTCCGCAGGCCAATAGTTCATCTGCAGGTTAATGTTCAGCGTGTAATTGCACTCCCACGGAGGCTGGTAATCGGCGTTCCAGATTCCCTGAAGGTTCGCCGGCAGCGTACCGGGCCGTGAGCTGGCCAGGAGCAGATAGCGTCCGTATTGAAAAAACAGCGCAAGAAGCTCCGGGTCTTCCCCTCCTTCGCGGACGCGATCAAGCCGCTCGTCCGTGGGAAGAAGCCGGACATCTGCGCCCGGCGTACCAAGCTCCAGGCTCATCCGCGCAAACAGGGGCATATAGTCGGCCCCGTGCTCCGCTTTGACCGCTTCGTAGCCCTTTCGCCGGGCCTCCTCGACCTGCCGCCGGCAAGCGGCCGCGGGATCCTCGTGGCGGAAGCTCGTCTGCGCGGCGACATAGATCGTCGCCTCGGCGGCTCCCGCCACATGGACGAAGTCGCCGATCGTGCGGACCGTGCCGCCTTCGGCGCTCACGCTCGCAAGCGCGGCATACCGAACGCCGTCCGGGCCGCAGCGGCCCTGCATCAGCACCGCGTGCGGGCCGTCGGGCGCCGCTCCTTCGTCGAAGGGACGCCGCCCCAGGTGAAACCGGAAGGTCAGCCCTTCCGGGTGAGCGGTTGTGAGCCGGCAGGCCAATACCCCCGCCGGGGCGCTTGCGAACAGTTCCCGGGTGCAGCTTGCGCCTTGCCACGCGTACTCGACGCGGCACAGGCCCGTCGCCAGATCCAGCTCCCGGCGGTAAGTCCCCGCATCCGGTTCATGCTCCGCGAACCAGATGCGCAGGTCTCCCAGCGGCTGATACGGGCCGGCATATTTCGGAATCGGTGTCAGCCCCATGTGCGCCAGCTCCTGCGCCTCGGTCACGCGGCCCTCCAGGAGCAGCCTTCTGACCTCGGGCAGAGCGGCGGCGGCCTCCGGATTCGTACGGTCTTTGGGACCGCCGTACCATAAGCTCTCCTCGTTAAGCGAGATCAATTCTTCCTCCACGCGGCCGAAAATCATGGCGCCCAGCCTGCCGTTTCCGATCGGCAGCGCTTCGGTCCATGCTTGGGCCGGCTTGATGTACCAGAGTTTGTGAGCGGACATGGCCTGCCTCCTTTACAGGTTCGCCGGTTCGCAACAAAATTACGAGACGCCCGCCTGTTTGTTATTTGCTCATCCATGTGACGACGTGCACGTGTTCCTTTCACGCGGTGTCACGCTATGTTCTCTTATTTCGCTCTTCATGTTTCGTACTGTTCAATGCTTCTGTTTTGTACTTCATGTTTTTGTACTTCATGTTTTTGTACTTTATATTTCGTACTGTTTCATGCTTCATGTTTCGTACTGTCCCGTCTTCATGTTCCGTCCTGCATCTCTCGTTCTACACGCTCCGATTCTGCCGTTTACTCCGTACATTCGGTTCCTACTTTCTCCCCGGGTTCGGAGCGCCCGGCGCTTCGGGGTTCCGGCAATTCACAACGGCCTTCGTCCGGGCTTTCCTTCGCAGGCTTTGAAACCGGCATGATCATCGTCATCTTCGTTCCGATGCCCGGTTCGCTTTCGATACGAAGGCCGAATTCCGCACCGAATACAAGCTGTATCCGCCGGTGCACGTTCAGCACACCAATCCCGCCCCGTCCGCTTTCTTCCAGAGCAGCCGGATCGCGTTCGTCCGTCAAACGCTGCGTTTGCAGCGTGGCTTGAAGTTTCTCCAGCGTCTCCCGGGTCATCCCGGTCCCGTTGTCTTCCACCGAGATCCAGAATCTCCCGCTTTCTTCTCCGGCATCGATCCGGATCCGGTGATGATCCTCCAGACCGTCCGGAAAAGCATGCTGGAACACATTCTCGATCAGCGGCTGCAGGGTGAGCCGGACCATTTTCTTGAGCAGAAACTGCGGCGGAACCGCGACATCCAGCTCGAACTCCCGGTCGTGCCGGTGCTTCAAAATAATCATGTAGTTCAGCACATGATTCAGCTCGTTGGCGACGGTTATTTCCTCCAAATTCGTCTGAACCGAATAGCGCAGCATATAGGCCATCGATTTGACGATTTCCGAAATTTCCTCGGAATCCTGCACGACGGCATAGCACACAATCGTTTCCAGCGTGTTGTACAGGAAATGGGGATTGATCTGCAGCTGAAGCGCCTGAAATTCGGCCTGCTGGCGTTCAAGCTGGGTTTTCTGCTGTTTGAGTTCGCCTTCGTAGACCTGTTCCACAAGCTCCGACAAGCGCCCCACCATCAGGTTATAGCGCTGCATCAGCTCCGTGATCTCGTCCCGCCGGTTCGGCAGCGGCACCGTGGACCATTTGCCCTGCTCCGTCTGCCGCATGCCCTGAATGAGCACAAGAATCGGCCGGGTGATCGAGCGGCCGAACCGGTACGCGAGCGCGACCGCGATAGCCAGCGTAAACAAGCCGATGAGAATCGTCGTCGTACGGATGGCCGTCACCGGCTTTTTCAGCTCGCTCAGCGGCATCGAAACGACGAGATTCCAACCGGAGTACGACGATTTGCGGCTCATGTAAAGCCGTGCCTCCCCGTCCGGCCCTTCATGCTCGAAGGAACCCGTCTCCCCGGAATGGACAATCCGGGGCAGCAGCTCCGGCAGCGCTTGCGGGCCGATTCCGTCCTTCGACGGCTGATAAATCATCTCGCCTTTGTCGTTGACGATGAAGAAATAGCCGCCTTCGCCCAAATCGATCCCTTTCCAAAGCATGGAAAGATCGTTCGAACGGATCTCGACGGCCAGAATTCCTTTGTAGTCCGCCGACTGCAGCCCTTTAATCTGCCGGGACAGCCGGATTACGCTGCCGTTCATGGCCGGAAGAATGCTGTCCGTCGTAATGCTCAGCGTTCCGTCCGGTTCCGTGACGCTCTTCAGCCGCTCCATCTGGCTGAGCGTTTGTTCCCGGGGATAGGTTCCCTCCGCCTGATCGTTGCTGTAGCCGTAGATGCCGTTGCCCGCAAAGCTTATCGCGTACATGGACACAATCTCCGGGTTACGGATAAAGATCGGCTGCAGCGCCGTTTCGCGGATCGTGCTCCAGAACTTGTAATAGTCGTAGGGCTCCGGGACCGGAGGAAGATCGACGAATTTTTTGATGTCCCGGTTCGTCAGCAGCGAAATCGTCAGCCGGTCGTAGCTCTTCACATACACATCCGTATGATGGAGCGCATTGGTTAAAATCTGATTCATATGAAGCCGGTTTTGTTTATCCAGCTCATCGGACGCCTTTTTATACGTAAAGATCCCGACAGAGGTCAAGGTGATCAAAATTATCGCGAGCAAGTAGAGAAAAATTTTGCGGGAAAGATTCCATTTAATCATTTAATCCCCAACTGCTGCCGGTACTCCGAAGGGGAATAACCGGTCGTTTTCTTGAACATTTTCGTAAAATGCGGATAGTCTTCGTACCCGACTTTGGCGGCCACATCGACGATGCGGATATGCGGGATCGCCAGAAGCTGCTGCGCCTTCTCCATGCGCTTCTTGATCCGGTATTTCACAAACGTTTCATTGGTCATTTTCTTGAACATGGAGCTGAAATAGGTCGGAGTGAAGCCGGCCATCTCGGCCACCTCGTCGAGCGTAATCTCCTCCGCCAGATGCGTGTCTATATAAGTCTTCACTTCGTCGAGCAGATTTTTGTAGGTGCCGCTGCGTTGTTGAAGCAGCTTCTCCATGATGTCCTTCAGCCGGGCTTGCATCTGCTCGAAGATCTGTTCCTTGGATACGCACCGCTTGTCTTCCCATTCGTTCTTGACCGGAAGGCCCCGGGCCTGAAGCCTCTTGAGAAGCAGTGCCATGCATTCCTTGATCAGTTGCCGGAGCTGGAGCATGTTCATTCCGCTGGACAGACAGTTCTGCTTCCACTCCCCGATCAGCGTTCGCAGCCTGTCCTCTTCAAGATTCCAGACCAGTTGTTCCATCTGTTCGATCACATCCACGCAATCCGACAACGCCACGAACCCTTTGACCCGGTTTTTCATAAAATCGGCCAGGACCTCATGAAGATCCGGCGCCGTCACCGGCTTCAGCAAATAATGCTTCACCCCGTAGAACAAGCATTTCTGGGCGTAGGAGAAATCGCCGAAACCTGAAATCACGATACACGGAATGTGGCTGTACTGCTCGTGAATAATCCGGCACAGCTCCAGCCCGTCCATCTTCGGCATCCGGATATCGGTAAACACCAGGTCGATTTCGTGCTCCCGGATGATTTCGAGTGCGCCGACGCCGCTCGCGGCCGTGTGAATGCCGGCGAATTCGAACGGATAAAGCTCCGCCATTTTTACGAGGCCTTTGCGAATAATCGGCTCATCGTCGACGATCAACAAATGCATGGTAACAGCTCCCCCGTCCCGAAGTATGTGCTTTTGCAAAAAAAGGGGACCTCCCCGACAACGTCTGCAAGGGAGGCGAACCTTTTGGGCAGCCAAAATTAAAACGCTTTCATTTCAGCTTTAGTTTAGCTTTGTTTAACGGGCGCGGTCAACCACGCCTTCTTTTTTGTTGTACCGTTCCGTAGCTTCCTTAATGATTTCTTTGCCTCCCTTGGCTTTGTACTCTTCAATCACTTTGGGCCAGTCGGAGATCGGACGTTTGCCGTAAATCATCTGAATCATCTGGTCCAAAATGAATTTGGGACCCGTATCCCCGCCGGAAGCCAGATCCGGATATTTCGTAAAGGAAGCCAGACTCGTCGTAAACGTAATGCCGCCTACGCCTTCCTTGGACAGCACGTTATCGAACGCTTCTACCATATCCTTGCCGTCCTCCGTCAATTCGGAGAGCTTCTTATTGTAGGTCAGGTCGTGAACCATCCATAACGTCGTCTGGCGGTAGTTCGCCTCGTCGATTTCTTCCTTCGTCTTCGGCTGCTTGTAGTTGATTTTGCCGTTCTCCTTCGTATACGTTTCGCCTTCGATCCCGAAGGTGAAGAACTCTTCCGCTTCTTCGGTACTCATCCAGTCGAAGAATTGGATAATCTTCTTGGCTTTTTCCTTGTCCACCTTGCTGTTGATATACTTTGCCGTAGAAATATACCCGTACACCCCGTGTCCGCCCTTGCCTTCGGGACCTTTGGGGGAGGGGACGATATCCACTTTGCCGTCCTTCACCGCATCCTTAATTTTGCCCCGGAAATTCAGCAGAGCCTCGCCGTTCGCCGACCAGATGCCGGATTTGCCGGCCGCGATATTTTTGTTATAGTCGGTTTGGGAAACGGTTGCAAAATCTTTCGGAATGAGTCCTTCCTCATACATCGTTTTGTACGTTTGGAGGGCTTTCGTCATATTCTCCACATCGAAAAACTTCGGCACGACTTCGCCGTTCATCAGCTCGAACTGATACGGCATGACATCGTAAGCGCCCAGGAACGTGTCCGCATACTTGAACTGCTCGCGGATCTGGTACGGGTTTTCGACGCCCATCTTCTTGAACGCCCGCAGAACGTCCAGATAGTCTTCGACTGTGACAGGCTGTTTCAAGCTCGCTTTCTCCAGCAGATCCGTCCGGATAAAGGTCGCCCGTCTCGACGGGTTGGTCAGCCAGCCGGGGATGCCGTAAATTTTGCCGTCGTACGACGTTTCTTCCCAGGCTTCCTTCGGAACCAGCTTCATCAGATTCGGCGCGTTTTCCTTAAGCAGATCGTCCAGCGGCATGAATACGCCGGCTTCCACCGACCCGGACATAGAGGAGGTTGTCGGGCCTCCGCGCAAATTGCTGACGACGTCCGGAATGTCGTTGCCTGCGAACATCAGGCTCATTTTCTGATCGAATTCTTTGTGAGAAAGCGGTTTCAAATCCAGGTCTGTGTTAGTGCGTTTTTCCAGTTCCAGCACCCATTTGTCTTTGTTGATATCGGATGCGGATTCCAGATAGGCATTGCCTCCCGTAGAGAAGGAAACGGAGAATTTAACGGGACCCGCGCCCGCCGCGCCTTCTTTTGCCGGTTCCTTGGAATTGCAGCCTGCAAGCGTCCCCGTAGTGAGAACTGCCGCGAGAAGTACACCCCAACCTTTTTTCATCGAAAATCCTTCCTTTCATTCTCTTCCTCGTTATGCGACCCCTGGTACACTTTCATGATAAGGGCTGAAGATTTTTACGGGTATTGGGATTCTTATTTTGGCCTTGTGTTCTTTTATGATTTAATCGACCCGATAAGCATACCTTTAATGAAGTATTTCTGCAAAAAAGGATAGATCAACAGGATCGGAACTGTCGCCACGACGATCACGGCCATTTTGATGCCTTCGGGCGAAATGTTAAGCGTATTTTCGAAGGTGGACGTCATCTCGCCGAAATTGTCCGTAATGACGATTTCTCTAAGCCTGACCTGCAGCGGAAACAGATTCCGGTTGTTGATATAATACAAGGCATTGGAGTACGAATTCCAGTGAGCCACCGCGTAGAACAAGCCCATCGTCGCCATTACCGGCTTCGACAGAGGCAGCACGATGCTCCAGATCAGCCGCATTTCGCCGCAGCCGTCAATCCTCCCGGAATCGACAAGCTCACCGGGCAGCCCGGAGAAGAACGAGCGCATGATAAACAAATTGTAGGCGCTGATCATGCCGGGAATAATGAGCGCCCAGACCGTGTCCAGCAGCCCCAGATTTTTAATCAGCAGATAGTTCGGAATAAGCGGCGCGCTGAAAATAAACGTCACGAGCACCATGAGCAGCAAATACCGGCGCCCGATGTATTCCGGACGGGACAGCGGGTAAGCCAGCGAGGTCGTTGCGATTAAGTTAATAAGCGTGCCGACGACCGTCACGAACACCGAAACGAGAAAGCCCTGCCACACGGAACTGTCGCTGAGCACGAACGCGAAGTTGGAGAGGGTAAACTCCACCGGGAAAACGGACACCCTGCCCTGATTCAGCGCCAGCTCGCTGCTGAACGACTTCGCCAGCACGTGGACGATCGGAAGGATCATGCAGAGCCCCACCATGGTCAGCAGCACATAGTTGAATCCCTGGAAAGAGCGCTCTCCCCTGCTTTCTTTGATCATAAAACGTCACCTGCCCCTAGTATAAAGATTCGCCTGTCGCTTTTTTGCTGAGACGGTTTCCGATCATGATAAGCACAAGGCCGATCAGCGATTTAAACAGCCCGATGGCGGTCGTATAGCTGTACTGTTTGCCCAGGAGCCCGACCCGGTAAATGTACGTGTCGAGAATTTCGCCGCTGTTCGAGTTCAGCGAATTCAGGAAGACATAAACCCGTTCGAATCCGAAATCGAGAAAATGCCCGATATGAAGCAGGAACATAATGGCGATCGTCGGCATAATGGTCGGAATCGTAATCGACGTGGTCTGTTTCCAGCGGCTCGCTCCGTCGATTTTGGCCGCTTCGTAAAGCTCCGGGTTGACCCCGGCGAGCGCCGCCAAATATATGATCGTTCCCCAGCCCGCGTCCTTCCAGACGCCCGAACCGATCAGAATACTGCGGATATAGGAATCCTCCCCGAGAAAATATACCGGCTCCATGCCGAACCAGCCGAGCATCGTATTGACGATTCCCGTCGTCGGAGAAAGAATGCCTACCGCGATCCCCCCGATAATGACCCAGGACAAAAAATGCGGCATATACACGACGGTTTGAAGAATCCGTTTGTAGACCATTTTGCGCACTTCGTTCAGCAGCAGCGCCAGAATAATCGGCACCGGAAACGCGATCACAATATCGTACAGCCCGATCAGGAGCGTATTCGTGAAAATATTCAAAAACTCGTCGTATTCGAACATCCGGATAAAATTGTCCAGGCCGACCCAGGGACTGCCCGTAATTCCTTTAAACAGGTTGTAGTTCTGAAAAGCCATGACGCTCCCCATGAGCGGCGCGTACTTGAACACGATAAAATATAGAATGCCGGGAATCGAGAGCAGATAGAGTGCTTTGTATTTGCGCAGATTCGATCCGACTTCATGCCTCTGCACATACCTGACTTTGTCGGACGGCTGAATTTTGCTGGCCATAAGTACCTCCTAGGCGGTCGGAATTGGCTTGATGACAGACTGGATCTTCTTTAAGACAGGGTTAAAAAAGACCGCGTGACACGCCGGCCGCTCTCAGCCACGCATCCGCGATGAGCGCATGTCCGGCCGGAGACGGGTGCACCCCGTCCGGGGCCCAGTACGGGCACGGCGCCTTCGCCGAAGCCTGCGCGAACAAGCCGTCCAGCGGCACGTAAGCCGCCCCGTATTCCCGCGCCAAATCCCGGACTCCGTGAATTTTCGGGTCGAGGTCTTCTCGCCAGTGCCGCCTGTCTTCGGGAACCGGCAGGAGAAACGGCTCGACCAGCATCAGCTTCACGCCGGGAAGACCCTCCGCCGTCCGGTCCAGAATGTCCCGGTAGCCGGCAACGAACGCTTCCGCGGTCGTCGGATCGCTGCGGTCGTATCTTCTCCACGTGTCGTTGATGCCGATATAGATCGAGACCACGCCGGGTTTCAGCTCCAGGCAGTCCGCCTCCCAGCGGGCCTGCAGGTCCCGGACCCGGTTGCCGCTGATTCCCCTGTTGAGGAACGTAACGCCCAGTTCCGGGTACATCCGGCCGAACTGGGCCGCCGCCATCCAGGCATACCCCCTGCCGAGCTCGTGGCCCGGCTCCCGTTTGGCGTCGGTAATGCTGTCTCCCTGAAACAGCACGACATCGTTCTTTCGGATCAGCATGACGGAGGTCCCTCCTTCAGCGGAATCACCAGGTTCCACGTTTTCGTGCAATCGTGAAAGCCTCTTGCGCCGTCGGAAGCCGCGGCGAACAGATGGGTAGCCACGCCGCCTTCCATGAGCAAGAACGGCCGCTCCAGATTGCCCGCCTGCCTGATGGCGCCGTCATCCCACAGGAAGGTGCGGGAATAAGCTTTCGGCGGATCGCACAGCGACCATGTCACCCCGTCCGGCGAAAAGGCGTGGATGCCTCCGTATTTTTCTCCGCAGAGGCGGCCGGTCATGTCTTTGGCGATCATCGAAAATCCGCGCTCCGTTTTCCACACAAACGGGTCTTCGATGTTAAAATCCGGCGGAAAAAGCGGCCCCTCGGCCAGCCGCGTATACGGCCCTTCGAAGTGAGGAGCCCTCGCGGCCCCGATCGTCATCTCCCCGTGACGGAAGCCTTCGTACTTCCTAGCCTTGTAGACAAGAAGCACGGAGCCGTCTTCCAGGACGCAGGGAGCCGGATTCGACGTCAGGAAGCTGTCGAACCTGCCCGGACGTACGGTCAGCACCGGCTCGTCACGGCGCAGCCAGGGGCCTTCCGGGCGGGTTGCCGTGGCGATGCCGATCCGCTTGTTGGAACGGGCCACAATCGTGACGGGATCTTCCAGACCGAGCGGATCACCCGGTTCCGGGTCCGCGAAGGGATGAGTCGATCCCATGTAATACAGCACGTACGTATCGCCGATCCGTACGAGTTGCGGATTGTGCGTGCTCCGGCCGTCCCAGTATTCCGCTCCCCGGGCGGGAAGCACCGTTTCCGCGTACGTGTACGGCCCTTCGGGCGTATCGGACACGGCGCGTACCACTTCGGACATGACGAGCCAGCCGGGATGCATCGGCAGACTGTCCGGCCAGCGGGAAGCGAACAGATGGTAGCGTCCGTCCTCGCCCTTCACGGCCGAACCGCACCAGACCCAGTACCCTTCCATGCGGAATCCGCCGCCGACCGGAGCCGGCTTAAAGCTGAACATCGGGCTTCTCCTCCTCCGTTAACGCTTTCATAACCACCTGCCGCAAATTCATCAAATAACCGCCTCGTATGTTTTCGGCCTGTACGGTCAAGGTGAACGTGCCCGGCCCCGGAATCGCGAGTTCGCCGATCTCACGGACCGCAAAATCATACGGTCCTTCCGTGGGAACGACTTCCCTCCGGAGTACCTGATCGGCGCACGAGACGGCGTACGCGCCTCCCGATACGCCGGGCTCCGCCGCATACGACAGGCAGACCCGGTACCTGCCGGGCTCCGCAGCCCGGAACGTCCACGAGAGGCTGTCGCCCGCCAGGCTCCAGTCCGTGACGTTGTCCCGGCCCTTCTTGCCGGTGTCGTAGCGCAGCCGCTCTCCGGCGGCTTCCCCGTCGAAAGCCGGGAAAGTCGTCGCGCCTTCTTCCATCAGCCGCTTGTGCGGATCGGCTGCAAGCTCGCCTTCGTATTGGAGCACCAATACGGAAGAAGCGTTGTCCGGCAGCGGGCCGGGAAGCTCCACGAGCAGGTCGAGCCCGCTCAGCCGCCGGAAGCGGAGCGCGGCCGCTTCCGGATCGTGCAGCCAGCGGATCGCGCTGACCGGGCTTGCGATGCCCGGCACGATCAGCCTGCCGCCGGGCGGCCGCCGCAGGATGTGCAGGAACAGCTTCCGTTCCTGCCGGTTAGCCGTGCAGCAGCCCCACTCGGGACGGCCGATGGGGCTGCCCTCCGTGCCACGGATGCTCGCGTGGTGGACGGCCATCCAGCGCCCCGCTTCCTCCAGCAGCCTGCGCGAAGGCTCGTCGATGCGCCCGCTGCCTTCGGGGCCGACATTGAAGACGGTGTTGCCGCCCCGGCTCGCCGTCTCAACCAGAATCCGGATCAGCTCCTCCGGCGTTTTCCAGTTCCGGTCCGCATGCCGGAAGCCCCACGAATCGTTCAGCGTGACAATCGATTCCCAATCCGGCCGCGTGACGCGGACACTGAGCTGGTTGTCCCCCGGATTGCCGTAATCCGCGAACTCGTCGGACCGGATTCTTTTGTTGATCAGGCAGCCGGGCTGAATCGAACGGACCAGTTCGGCGAATTCGCGTCCCTGCTCATCCGTGATCTTGTGGCCGCAGTCGAACCAGAGAATGCCGACAGGCCCGTAATTCGTGAGCAGCTCGCGAATTTGGGGAAACGCCTTCTCCCGCAAATACCGGTCATACCTGCGGCTCTTCGCTTCATCTCCGGTCCAGCTTTCGAGCGAATCCCAGGCACCTATATTGTCCGGGTAATCCAATGTATTTCCTTGGGAATCGGGGTGATGCCAGTCCATCGCATGCGAGTAGTAGAGGCAGAACGTAATTCCACCTCTTCCGCATGCCTCGCTTAATTCGCGGATCGGGTCCCGGCCGCTCGGACCGAGCCGCACGATGTTGTACCCGCTCGCCTGCGAGTCGTACATGGCATAACCGTCATGATGCTTCGCCGTGACGATCATGTATTTCATGCCGGCTTGTTTGGCGGCCGCGATCCATTCGTCCGCGTGAAATCCGCTCAGATCCATGGCGGCGGCCACCTTCTCGTACTCCCGGACGGGAATGCGTCCTCTGAGCTGGATATGCTCGGCGTAAGCGGCCTGAACCTCTTCGCCCTTCCACCTTCCTCCGAGCAGCGAGTACGGACCCCAATGGACAAACATCCCGAATCGCGCTTCCCGCCACCAGGCCAGTCTGGCATCGGAGCTTCCGTCTCCGGAAGCACGCATCTCCCCGGCCGGATTTCCCGGCGGGCGGCTGCGTCTCGCTTCCGCTTCGGCTCCGTCCATCAGCGGATCATTCTCCCGCACGATGCATCCCTCTCTTCCGTTTCGGATTTTGGAACGGGTATCAACGTTTCACAAGATCTTCCCGGACCGGCGTAAAGCAGTCCAGCAGAATACTCGCCTCCAGCGCTTTGGCGCCGTGTCTGGCGTGAGGGGGAATGCAGATCGATTCTCCCGCTTCGATCACTTTTTTTATACCGTCGATCGTGAACTCCACTCGCCCTTTCATGCAGTAAGACAACTGCTCGTGCGGGTGAGTATGCTCGTACCCTTCCGCGCCCGGCTCGAAATGGACTTCCATCAGCATCAGCGACTCTCCCGGCTGCATGATTTTGCGTTTGACCCCGGGTTCCGCGTCTTCCCATACGTTAATGTTGCTCATTGTGTGATTCCTCCTTGTGTACGTTTCAATTCCGGCTCCTGCTTACGGTCCACCGGATAATACCGGCAGCCCTTCTCGGCATCCGGCGTGACCGCGTTCTAGAAAGCTTTCTGCACGTCGATTTTGCGCGTCTTTCCGTTATCCGTAAAATAAAGCGAAAACACGAAGCCCTGGTCGTCCATAAAATACGAAACGTAGCGGTCCTCTTCACCCGGTTTTTTCGGCACGAGAAGCGTAACGAGACGGTGGGAAGCCGCCGGAGGCGATTCGGCCTTAAGATGCCACTGCCGGGAGAGGCCCTTGATCTCCTTCTCGTCCACGCCGGAGAATTCATTGCTCCCGGAAAGTGTCAGCTCGCCCGACGAGCAGAATACGAAGCGTCCCTCCAGCGAAGCTTTTTTTCCGGTCACCCGGAAGGACTGCTCCTGCAAATCCATCTCGTACATGGCATGGTACAACCATTCGATTTTACCGGGACGGTTCAAATCAACAGAATCCACCACAACGAAATAGCTGTTGTCCACAAAATAAATTTCCCGCTCCACCCGCTTCGCGTAAGGCACCTGCTCCAGATAAGCGGCGGTCACATCCATCTTTACATAACTTTCGTTCTTGTCCCGCTTCGCTTCCGCGACCGTGCCGGAGGCCGCCATATTCAGCGATTTGTCCGTGCCCGCGTATTGTCCGGCTCCGTCGATCAGCAGGCTGTTTTTGGAAACCGTCTGCCTCCGCCAATTGCGGTGCATCGTGCTGTTAAACGCGACATAATACCCGGTCTCCACCGCGAGCGCTTCCCCGAACGCATGGATATAAAAAGCGCCCTGGTCCGCATGGCTGTGACTCACGGAACCGTACTTGCTGGCCTTCGTCAGCAGCATGATCTGCTCGACGGGGTCGTCCATCCGGTAATGCATCGCTACCCAGCCGACATCGCGGAACCATTTCAGTTCCTCCGTATCGGAAGGCGCTTTCGGCTGAATCTGCGGGTACGCCTGCCGGTACACGAGCTCGTCGAAACGGAAATCCCACCAGCCGTGATTGTGGAACAGCTTGGCCGCTTCCGGGTCCATCTCTTTGATCCGCTCGTAGTACCACTGGTACCGGCCGTTGCCCGTTACACCCGCCAGATGGCGCATATTGTAACCCGTCTTGGCGCCGAATTTCCCGCCCAGGCTTGAATTATCTCCGAAGGTCGTACGCGTGGAAGCGTTCGGATTGTAGACGTACAGCGGAAAATCGCCGGTTTTGTGAAAAAAAGGCCGGTCGAACAAGTTGAGCCGCGCATATCCGCGAATCCATTCGATAGCTTCCAGCAAAGCCGCCATTCCGGTCGTCCAGTAATGGGGACCTTCCGCCCATCCGCCGTCCTCGCCGCCCCACGGTGTGTACAAGGTCCAGAAATATTCCAGCGTGTAATGGAGCCACTCTTCCGCTTCCGTTTCTTCATGCAGAAGCGAAATGCAGCACGGCGTCAGCACGGACGACAACGACCGGACCGCATGACTGTCGTAGGGCACCTGGTGAATCTTGGAGCGCCGGATCGCGTGCACCGCCACCTGGCGGGTCCGGGCGGCCAGGCTCCGCTTCACCCGCTCTCTCTCTTCGGCATCCAACTCGCCGTGCAGCCAGTCGTAGCCCCAAGCGAGAGCTCCCGCCATGCGGAAAGCGGCTTCGTCATTGTAGTCGCGGCCCGTAGGCCCCTCAGGGTCCCAGGAAGCGGCGGCCAGGAGCCAGGCTTTCGCCCGGCCGAGCAGGCGGGAATCGTCCAGCACCTTACCCGCTATGCTCAGGTGGCGGATCGCGTACAACATTTCCTGACAAGTGATGTAAGATTGCCTCCAGAGCTCCACCGTCCGCTTGTTTCCCGGATACGGCTCGGGTTCCTCATGCGGCTCCCGCTCCGCCCAGGGCAGAACAGACAGCTCGTAGAACAGCTTCCAGCCGGTTCCTTCGGGATCGGCAGCGATTTTTTCACGGTAACGAGCAATCCCCTCCTCGCCCTGAAGCCACAACCGAGGTCTCGCGCAACCGCTTTCTTTAAAGCGTTCGCCTTTGGCCGGCAGCGGAGTTTCGGGCAGATTTTCCGGTACCGAAAATGAACGTGCGACGCTCCATTCGGACGTACGTTTATCGTTCTCATACAGCGCATACCGCCAATAATACGTGCCGGGCGCGAAAGTTTTTTCCGGCGTAAAAAAATTATAGGGAACCGGAGCGTACGTCCGGGAAAGCCCGGACGGGAAATCGTCCCGTTCGGATATTTCCAGCACATAACAATCTTTCTCGAGCCTGGCGGGAATCCATGTGAACCGGGGCGGATTCTCGATCGCCTTCGTCTGCGCGTCAGGCTCGTACTGAACCGTCAGCACGCCGCTGCGGGGTTGGTACAAAGATTTGCTCATGTCATCGTTCCCTCCGGTGTTCAGCCATTATGATGCAGCCTGAAATCTTTACCTGCTTCCATCGTCCTCTGTATCCAGTATAAAAGTGTTTGCCCCCGGCCTGAATAGAGTCAATTAAGATCGAGTTGTGCTTTTTTACGATTGCGAGGGGCTGTTTCGTCCAAATAAGCTCGCATACAACCGTTAGAAAAGAAACCTCCGTTTTGGGGGCCGATAAAGCGCTATGACAATCGTTAGCCTAGCAATGTTCCAACCAGGTCGCTCGTTCGAGGCTAGCCTGTTGGTCAAGCACCGATTTCTAGGTTGAGCCGGAAATCCTCCAGCTAATCTCTTGTAATTCGCAAGCCGATGTTTTATATTGACATAACAGTAGGTCAAAAATAAAAGAGGTGAACGGACGAGATGACTCCACGCACGAAGGAACAAAACGAAGAGATCCGGCTGCGGCGTCTGGCGCAAATCCGGAAAGCCGCGGCCGATGTGTTTTTGAATAAAGGGCCTTTACTGGAAATCCGCGATGTGGCCGTGCAGGCGGGACTCGGCTATGGCACGGTGTACCATTATTACAGCAATAAGGGCGATTTGCTCCACGATCTGCTATGGGACGCGCTGGAACGGGCCGGGGGTTGGCTCGAGGCTCCGCTGAAGGCCCCATTGGAGGCGCCGCTAGAGGCCCTGCTGAAGGTTCCGCCGGAGGTCCCGCTGGAGACTCAACTGAATGCCCCGCTGGAGGTCCCGCGCGCTTCGGCTTCGGGGGAGGCGCCGGTGGGCGGGCACTTCGGCTTGGCTGCTGCGGCGGACACCGGGAACCCGGCTGCCGCGGATTCCCGAAGCGGAAGCCGCGAAACGGCCGCTGCCGCAGAGCTTGGCCCCGTCGCCGCCGTCCGGCTGCTGCAGTTTTGGGCGGAGGACCACGCCCTCTACCTGCTGTATAAGCTGGCCGGTGAGGGCTTTGCCTCGCTGCCTGAAGCGCGCTCGGCCCCGCTCTCGGCCGCCTTTCGCCGGGAGGTGCTCGCGCCTTTTGCCGCGCTGCTGGAAACCGGGCGTGCGGCGGGCGGGGCTGCCGCTTCCGACGCAAACGCGGCGGAGCCGCCGTATCGGCTGCTGCGCGCGGAAATGCTGCTGGCCGCCTTGGTCGGCTGCGCCTCGCTTTCGCTTCGCCGCGGAAAGCTGCACGAGGAGGCCAGGGATATTGCCCGGTTTTTAAACTTATAGAATGGATAAGGAGCGAATAAATAAAGATGATCATTTTAAAATCACCTAGGGAAATCGAAGAGATGAAACCGGCGAGCCAAATCATTGCGGACTGCTACCGCGAGGTGTCCAAACTGATCGAGCCTGGGATCACCACCCGGGAAATCAATGACTTTGTTGCCAGACATATCACCAAGCTGGGCGGCAAGCAGTTTACGAAAGGGTACAACGGTTTCCCCGCCGAAACCTGCACTTCGGTCAACGATGTGGTGGCCCACGGCATTCCTTCGAACCGGGCGCTTATGGACGGCGACTTGCTGAAGCTCGACATCGTCGTGGAATACGGCGGATGGTTCGGCGATTCGTGCCATTGCTATGCAGTGGGCAATATCCGGCCGGCGGCTCAAAAATTAATGAAGGTGACAAAGGAATGCTTGGATCTGGGGATCGCCCGGGCGATCCCCGGGGGCAGGCTCGGAGACATAACGTCGGCGATTCAACGGCATGCGGAATCGAACGGGTTTTCGGTCGTACGCGATCTGCTGGCGCACGGGATCGGGCGGAGCCTGCACGAGGAACCGAGCTACGAGCATATCGGCGTAGCCGGCAAAGGCATTCGGTTAAAGGAAGGCATGGTGTTTACGATTGAACCGATGCTCAACGAAGGTACGTTTCGTATCACGATCGACGACGATCAGTGGACGGCGAGAACGGCCGACGGAAAGTTGTCGGCGCAGTATGAGCATACGATCGCAATCACGCCGGACGGGCCGCTGATTTTAACGGCCCAGTAAGAATAGAGGCGAACGGACGGGAATTCGTACGTCTATTTATGACGATTCGCCAAGCCGGATCGGTGCCCAAAACGTCTCCCCGGGAAACTGGCCCGGAAGTAAAACACTTCCCGTTTCAATTTTTCCTTGGACTTCACTCGTAGGTGACGAAGCACTTGTTTCCTCATCTTTGGACTTCTGCCCGTTTTGCATTAAAAACCCCCTCGCGAGAGGGGTCTTTGGCCTATCAAAATCATGCCATATTAGGAGTTTTACAAAAAACTTGCCGTTACAGATAGCTTGGTGAACCGTATCATAAAAGATCGGCAGGCGGCTTGTACGACAATATCCAGGCGCCGATCTCGAGACGCGACCGGGCATGGCTCGGAAGCGGCCACGGCTGGGCGGGCGCGAACTACGTGACGTGGAACACGGACAGCGCGTTTACCCGCAGCAGCCCCTGCCCGTCATAACCGACATCGTTCCGAAATAGACACCCGCGCTCTCTTGCATGACCCGGAAAACTCTTCCCCGTCTAACGCTCCCTGTTCTTGTCGATTTCCAGAATCGGCAGCTTGTCGTTCTGCCCGTCCCCGCACTTGCTTAACTGGAGCGCATACCGCTCGGAAGTTTCGATTTTCTCGACGGAGGCGCACGTATACGTTTGCTTTTGTTTCCGCGAGCTGTATACATCCCTGTTGTTGTCTACCGTCCACACAATCTCCGTTCCGTCCGTATACACATCGTGTATCCACGGGCCGCTGTCAATTGCAGGTGAAACCACCATAAGACGATCACCTTGTGCCCGTTTAAACCGGTCTACGAGCCTGTCCAGGCGTTTCAAATCCCGCTGATCCAGGTTCACAAGAATGTCGGCGTTCGCTTGAACCGCTGCAGGTTGTAACCAATTCGTCTTAACCGCGACAAAAGGCATAAATCCGGCAAGAAATGCAGCCCCCATAAAAACGATCGCTAGCTTTTTGTTCATAGGATTGAACCACCCCGCTTCCCGAATCCGGTCAAGTCCGCTCCCACCCTGATGCCGCTCCCCCGGTTTGGCCCTTTACAATGTTCCCGCAGGGACCTTAATCCAGCAAAACCGGTCTGCCGGGGTTCTCGACCATCTCGAACATCGTAAGCAGTTGAGCCTTCGTGTTTCTCTCCACCGACAACTCCGGCAGTTCCTCTTTTCCGAAAAAAGCCGCCTCGCTCGTTTCGAGCCCCCCTTGAATCTCGCCTCCCGTAATGGTGCAGAGCACAAAAAATTTGTACACATGATACGGGGATTCCGGATGTTCGTGGAATTTTTTATCGAATACGGCCAGCAGCCTGTCCGCTTTCACTTCCAGCCCGGCCTCCTCTTTGACCTCCTTCACGGCCACTTCCGAAGGCGACAGGCCGATATCCGCCCAGCCTCCAGGCAGCGCCCAGAACCCGTCCAGCTTTTCCCGCACAAGTACGAGCTTACCCTCCCGGAAAACGACCGCGCGTATGTCCACTTTCGGAGTGGCGTACCCTGTTTCGTTCGCGAAAAGGTCCCGGATTTTCTCCTGATGAAGGTCCGTATACTCGCTCATAATCTCCAGGCTCAAATCCCGCAGCATTTCATACCGCTCCAGATCGTACACGTCCTTGCTGTAGGCCAGCCCGATTTGCGAGATGGCTTGTATCTGCTTGGCCCATTCCAGCCATTTGGCGTTCATGCTGACGTCCCTCCTTGTTTCGTTGATCTCGTAAAAAAAGACGAGCACCGGGTTATCAGGTGTCGTCTCGCAAGTATGTCCATTTTAGCATGCCGGTTCTATAAATAAAAATGAACGTTATGGTCCGCTTTACCCGGATACCGCTGAATTCATTTCCGGCTCTGCCGGCTGTTTGGCGGGTTCTTCGGCGTCATTCTCCGGAATCCACCAATCGTCCCAGGTACCGTGAACATGATACCAGGCGATCCCTTCGGGAGACAGCCACTTTTCGAAAGCTTTGACGGTCTGCGGGGCAAAAAAGCCCTTCATATTGTGAATACGGCTCCAATCCGGGTACTTGTACGTTGCCGAACGCGAGGTCAGCGGAATTTCTTCGTCCGTCGGAATAATGCCGGCAGGCCGCACTTTAAGCGCCAGACCGGGATTGACCCATAACGCTGCGGACTCCGTGCGGATGTGCACCCACTCCAGCTCTCCGTCCTTCCACGTTTCGAATGCGTCGTAGCTGCCCGGCGCGACTTCCGTGTAATTTTCATCGTCGTAATAAGTCGGCTTTGCAAACCCTTTGCCCCCGGTCGGAAGCTCCGCCTTGCCCGTCGTTTCCCGAACACCCGCCAGCTCGCCCTCGGGTAAAATCCAACGATCCCCTTCCGGGAGGGAAACTTTATACCAGGTCGGACTGCCGTCGCCGAGCGTAGGCGGAAGCTCCCATACGGCCGTCACCGGGTACCTGCCGGTTTTCAGCGTTCCCGTTTTGGTTAGCCCCATGTAAGGCAGCTCGAAGCTGTCCGTAGCTTGGAAAAGGTCGACGGTCGTGGAGACCGCTTTTTCCTGAACGGCTTCCTTATAAAAGCTGTCGTAGATCCACTTGTCTCCCAGCCATGTCTGGATGCGGTAAAATTTTATCGTCCGGGGAGGGCCGAAGTCCGCTCCATCCCATTCGATCGTTCCCGTGACCGTTACCTGCTGCGGGGAAATGACCGTTCCGCTGGCCGCTTCCTGAAGAGGTTCATCGTACAGCTCCTGCTTATCTACCAGAGTGATCGTCGCGGTTTCGGTCTTATACTTGCCGGGAATGAGCGTTTCCGGATCGGCTTTGATCCATTTTTCCCCCTGCCACGTTTCAATGAGATATCCCTTCTCTTCCGTGTTATCCGCCATGCTCCACTGGCTGTCTCTCTTCGTAATATGGACGGTCTGAAGAGGAGCCAGACTGCCCGCAGGCTTGGTGAACGCTTCGTCTTCGTACATAGTCGTCTCCTGGATCAGCGTCACGTCCCACGGAACGTTTACCACCATAGCCTTCGCCCGGACTGGAGCCAGAATGGAGGCGGAGCTTGCGAGCAGCAAGAAAGCCGCACCAGACATCAACCACTTTTTCAACGGTTTTCCTCCTCCTTCAACGGATATTTATCCCGAAATTTCTTAAGAATCTTGAAAATGGCCGGATGCCCCGTGCGCCACAACCCGTTCGTTCTTCCCGGACGGCGCAGCTTGAGGCAGCTTTAACCGGCGCGACTGCGCTCGGCGGAACTCGCAACGTAAACGAATCCGCTCCGCCTTTTTCTGTTAAAAAGCACCTGAAACCGCCGGGGTCTCAGATGCTTTCAACAGGATGCGGGAACGGTTTACGCAGACAAGCTGTGCGCCTCCTAGAAGGCCTTCAGCAGATAGACCCTGGCTTCAAAGGGACGAAGCTGAAGCTCCGCGTCCAGACCGCTCGTCTCGCTTCCTTCCCCGACGGGGTAGTTGGCGATAAGCAGCTCACCGCCGCCCCCGGCCAGGAGCGGGTACGGGCTCGCGAAGGAAGCCGTTTCTCCGGTAAAGTTGAGCATAACGAACAGCCTGTCGTTACCGAGCGTGCGGGTATACGCGTAAATGCGCTCGTCTTCCTCGGCCACGATTTCATAGCTGCCGTACACGATTACCGGGTGAATTTTGCGGAGCGCGATCAGCTTCCGGTAATAATGAAAAATAGAGTCCGTGTCGGCTAAGGCCGTTTCCGCATTAATCTCCGTATAGTTCGGATTAACGTGCAGCCACGGCGTTCCGGTCGTAAAGCCTGCGTTCTCCTCCGGACTCCACTGCATCGGAGTCCGGGCGTTATCCCGCCCTTTGATGCGGATCGCGTTCATGACCTCGTCGTGATTGCCGTCGCCTTCGGTGACGCGCTCCCGGTACATGTTCAGCGTCTCGACGTCCCGGCAATCCTCAATCCCTTTGAAGTGTACGTTCGTCATGCCGAGCTCCTCGCCCTGATAAATGTAAGGCGTTCCCTCCAGCGTATGAAGGAAGGTCGCCAGCATTTTGGCCGACTCCACGCGGTATTCGCGGTCGTTACCGAACCGGGATACCATTCTCGGCTGGTCATGGTTGTTCAGGTACAAGCTGTTCCACGCGCGTCCGTGCAGCCCCGTCTGCCAGCGGCCGATCGTCGCTTTCAGATCCTTCAGCTTCCAGGCGCACGGGTCCCATTTGCCGCCCCAGCCGCTGTCCAGCTCCATATGCTCGAACTGGAACACCATGTTCAGCTCGGTGCCGTCCGCATTCGCATAACGGGCCGCGTCGTCCGGGGTTACACCCGGTGTTTCGCCGACCGTCATGATATCGTAACGGGAAAGCACCTTTTCGTTCATTTCCCGCAAAAACTCATGCACCCTCGGGCCGTTCATAAAATAATCTCCGCCCCATGCATACCGGTCTCCGCCCGCGCTTGGAAGTCCCTCTGTCTTGGAGATCATGTTAATGACGTCCATGCGGAATCCGTCGATTCCCTTATCCAGCCACCACGTCATCATATCGTAGATTTCCTCGCGCACCTTGGGGTTCTCCCAGTTTAAATCCGGCTGCTTGCGGCTGAACAAATGGAGGTAATACTCCCCGGTCTGCTCGTCATACTCCCAGGCGGGACCGCTGAAGATGCTCGTCCAGTTGTTCGGCTCCCGTCCGTCACGGCCGGGCCTCCAAATGTAATAATCCCGGTAGGGGTTCTCTTTGGAGGAGCGGGATTCCAGGAACCAGGCATGTTCGTCCGACGAATGGTTTACGACGAGATCCATAATAAGCTTCATGCCCCGGCTGTGCACTTCCACGAGCAGCTTCTCCCAATCCGCCATCGTTCCGAAATCGTCCATAATCCCGCGGTAATCGCTTATATCGTAGCCGTTGTCGTCATTGGGCGATTGATAAACCGGAGACAGCCAGATCACGTCGACGCCGAGCTCCTTCAAGTAATCCAGTTTCGAGATGATGCCCGGAAGATCCCCGATTCCGTCTCCGTTGCTGTCTTTAAAACTGCGTGGATAAATCTGGTAGACGACGCTCTCTTTCCACCAGGCTTTGCCTCCGGGGGCCCCGCCGCCGTCGTCTTCTCCCGTCTCGCTGACGGCAGCGGACTTCGGTCCGGCGGAGGTCCGGCCGCTCGCCGCGGCCGGAGCCGCTTCCCTCAGCTGGGCCGCATGAGCCGCAGCCACCCGGAGCTGAGCTTCCTGTTCACCGCGCCGCCGCTCCGCTTCCTGCCAGGCTCTCTGGCGCTCTTTGGACGCGTCCGCCGCCTCCCGGATGAGTTCCTGGTACAGCGACTTGTACTGCAGGGCCGATTTTTTCCAGCTGAAATCGGTCTTCTTGATGTTCGCCATCAGGTTGCGCCAGGCATCCTGGTCATGAAGATAGAAATGCACCGCACGTCTGACCGTATGCAGCATATCGTGAGCGTTGTACGAGTTGAAGCTGAAGCCCGTGCCTTCGCCGGTAAACTCATTGTAAGGCTGCACCGTATCCTTCAAACCGCCCGTCTCGCGGACGATCGGCACCGTGCGGTAGCGCATCGCGATGAGCTGACCGATTCCGCAGGGCTCGAAGAGCGACGGCATCAGGAAGAGGTCCGAGCCGGCGTATACCTGACGGGCAAGCCCGTCGTCGAAAGCGATGTACGCAGCCAGCTTGTCGGGATGCCGGGCCGCCGCCTCGCGGAACAGCTGCTCATATTCGTGATCCCCGGTTCCCACGATCACCCATTGGGCATCCAGGGATAGCAGCTCCGGCAGCACGTGACGGATCAAATCGATCCCCTTCTGCTGCACCAGCCGGGTTACCAGCGATATAACCGGCACGTCGTCGCGGACCGGCAGCCCCAGCCGCTGCTGAAGGTGCGTTTTATTCAGCCGCTTTTTGGACAAGGAGTCCCGGTATGTGACAGCCAGATGGGAATCGGTCATCGGATTGAAGAGATCGTAGTCGATCCCGTTGACGATGCCCACGGTCGCCTCGCTGCGGTAGCGCAGCAGGCTGTCCATATGCTCGCCGAAGAACGGCGTGCGGATCTCTTCCGCGTAAGTCGGGCTAACCGCCGTAATGCGATCGGAATACAGCAGTCCGCCTTTCAGGAAGCTGCCGCCGTCGTACATTTCGAGCTGATCCCCGTTGAAATAGCCGGCGTCCAGGCCGAACAGATCCATCATCGTCTCTTTGGAGAAAAGCCCCTGGTAGCGCAGATTGTGTATCGTTATGACCGTTTTGATATCTTCATAGAACGGATAGTACGGGCTGTACTGCGCTCTAAGCAAAACCGGAATCATGCCTGCCTGCCAGTCGTGGCAGTGAATCACATCGGGCTTGAAGCCGATATGCGGAAGCGAGTCGATTACGGCCCGGCAGTAAAACGCGAATCTTTCGGCATCGTCGCCGTATCCGTAATGCCCGCTTCTGCGGAAATAAAACTCGTTGTCCACGAAATAAAACGTGACGCCTTCGTGTTCCAGGGTTTGTATGCCGCAGTACTGCGAGCGCCAGCCCAGATTTACGCGGAACGTGACGAGGTTCGCCGTCTCCATCTTGTCTTTGAATACTTGAGGAATTTCGTCATATTTGGGCAGAATGACCCGGACATCCGCTCCGTTGCGTTTAAGTTCCTTGGGCAGGGACCCGATTACATCACCCAGTCCGCCGGTCTTGGCGAAAGGCGCCGCTTCCGAAGCCGCAAACAAAATGTTCATGTACGTCTCCACTCCCGTCTTCTGAATTTCTTCTAAGTTCTATTTGAAAAAGCCAAACCGGAACCGCTCGGCGGCGTCCGGTTACGGCTTTTGATTGTCGGAATCCGTTTTAAATGACTTTCATTTTCGCCGCGATGAACGGTGCCCGAACATCCCCGGTCAATACACGCCCGCGGCTGATGAACACGTCCTTGTCGAGAATGGCGTTCTCGATCACGACATTTTCTTCAATGGAGCAGTTCTGCAGGATAATGCTGTTTTTCACGACAGCCCCCTTGCTGATTTTTACACCCCGCGACAAGATGCTGTTATCGACCTTGCCTTCAATGACGCAGCCGTTGGCGATCAGGGAATTACGCACGCTCGCAGCGGCCTCGTAACGGGCAGGCGGTTCGTCCTTTACCTTGGTGTAGATGAGATCCTTGCGGAAGAACAACTCCCTCAGCACCGAAGGGTCCAGCAGTTCCATGCTGTGCCGGTAGTAGCCCTGGATCGAATTCACGATTCCGAGATAGCCGTCATGGCGGTAGCCGACTACGTTCAGCTTATCCACGTTCTTCATGATCCCGTCCCGGACCAGATGATCGTAGCCCTGCGCCAGGCAAGTCTCCACCATGTCCAGAAGGAGCGATTTGCTCATGATATACATTTCCATGGACACGTTATCCGTACGCAGACGTCCGGTCTGGTCCTCTATGACCGTCACTCTGCCGTCGGGACGTACCGCAAGGCGGCGGTAGCTTCCGGAGTATTCCTCTTCCGCCTCTTTATAAATGACGGTAACATCCGCTCTCATATCTTCATGGTAGCGGACGGTGTCTTCGAAATTAATGTTGCATACCATATGGCTGCGTCCGATGATGACCAGCTCTTCCCGGCCCCGGTAGAAATAATCGCGGTGGGAATAGAATTGGAACAAATCTCCGCGCGACATGCCCGCCGGATCGTCTTGGACGGACGGCAGCACGAACAGGCCGCCTCTCTTGCGGTCGAGGTCCCATTCCTTGCCGGAACCCAGATGGTCCATCAGGGAACGGTACTTGTGCTGGGTAAACACAGCCACGTTGCCGATCGAGGAATTCACCATGTTGGATAGAATAAAATCGATCAGCCGGTAACGGCCTCCGAACGGAACCGAGCCCGCACAGCGGTGAAGCGTAAGCTCTTCCAGATCGTCCGGCTCGTTCACCAGATTGATAACGCCCATTACATGCTTCATGCTATCCTCATCCTTTCGACTCCGTAGTGGCCCGTATGTGTTCTCCTCCGCCGATCAGCACGATCTCTTCCCCGTCTCCTACGGTCGCTCCGTCGTCCACGATCGTATTTTCCCCGATGATCGCTTTGCGGATGGTGACATTGCTGCCGATTCTCGCTCCCGGCATAATGACGGAATCCCGGATAACGCTGCCCTCGCCGATATGGACGCCGTAGAACAGGACGGAGTGGTCCACATCCCCGAACACGGAGCAGCCTTCGTTCACGAGTGAACGGCGTACTTGGGCCCCGTCCGAAACAAACTGGGCAGGCTGATAAGGCGTCACGGAATAGATACGCCACGATTTATCGTTCAGGTTCAGTTGGGTCGGATCGTCCAGCAGGTCCATATTCGCTTCCCACAAGCTCTGAATGGTGCCGACATCCTTCCAGTAGCTCTGGAAAGGGTACGCTACGAGGTTCGCCCCTTCTTCCAGCATGGCCGGAATGATGTCCTTCCCGAAATCTTTGCTGGAGTCCGGATTTTCGTTATCCTGGATCAGATATTTTTTAAGCGCCTTCCAGGTAAACATATACACGCCCATGGAAGCGAGGTTGCTTTTGGGTTCTTTCGGTTTTTCCGCGAACTCCGTAATTTCGCTTTCTTCATTTACGCTTAGAAGGCCGAAACGCGACGCCTCTTCCCACTTGACCTCAATCACCGCGATCGTGGCGTCCGCACCCTTCGTTTTGTGGTAAGTGAGCAGCCGGTCGTAATCCATTTTATAGATGTGGTCCCCCGAGATGATCAGCACGTACTCCGGCTCATAGCGGTCGATAAACCCGATATTGCGGTAAATCGCGTTCGCCGTCCCCTGATACCAGTCGCCGCCGCCCTGCTCCATAAAAGGAGGCAGCACCGTTACGCCTCCGTTTTTACGGTCCAGGTCCCATGCCCCGCCAATGCCGATGTAGGAGTTCAGCACGAGAGGCTGGTATTGGGTGAGCACCCCTACCGTGTCGATGCCCGAGTTCGTGCAGTTGCTGAGCGTGAAATCGATAATGCGGTACTTTCCGCCGAAATGAACGGCCGGTTTCGCCAGCTGCTGCGTCAGCACGCCGAGTCGTCTTCCCTCTCCTCCGGCAAGCAGCATGGCAATACATTCTTTACTTCGCATCTTTCGATTTCCCCTTTCGTCGCGAGGTACGTTCGACTTGTGATCGTTTCAGATAAACTGCGGCAAGCGGCGGTACGCGAAGCGACAAGCTGTAGTCAAAACCGTGCAGCGGAACCGCTTCGCTCGCAAGCGGCTGCCGGTTGGCCTGGCCCGACCCGCCGTAAGCTTCGTCGTCGCTGTTGAAGATTTCGGCATACGTCCCCGGTCCGGGAACGCCGATCCGGTAATCCGGATGGACGACCGGCGTAAAGTTGCACACGACGATGAGATCGTCCTTGGGCTTCTTGCCTTTGCGAATAAAAGCGACGACGCTCTGGCTGGAATCGTCGGGCGAAATCCACTGGAACCCGTCGTGGCCGTGATCGTTCTGCCATAAGGCAGGCTGCTCCAGGTAGAAGCGGTTCAAGGCCCGGACATAGGTCTGCATTTTGCCGTGCAGCTCATAGTCCAGCAAAAACCAGTCCAGATCCTCCAGGTCCTTCCATTCGTCGAACTGGGCGAATTCGCCGCCCATGAACAGAAGCTTTTTCCCCGGATGACCGGACATATAACCGTAAAGCACGCGGGTGTTGGCAAACTTCTGCCAGTAATCCCCCGGCATTTTATGCAGAATGGACCGCTTGCCATGCACAACTTCGTCATGCGAAAGCGGCAGCACGAAATTTTCGTTGAACGCGTACATAAACGAGAACGTGATCAAATTATGATGATGCTTCCGGTGGATCGGGTCCATTTTCATGTAGTTCAACATGTCGTTCATCCAGCCCATGTTCCACTTGTAATTAAAGCCCAGTCCGCCCGCATCGACAGGCGTCGTGACTTGAGGCCAATCGGTGGAATCCTCGGCCATCATCAAGGCGTTCGGATAGGAGCCGAAGACGACGGTGTTTAATTTCTTCAAAAACCGGATCGCGGCCGGATTCTCGTCCCCTCCGTGCTCGTTCGTGACCCAGATGGATTGCGGCTTGCCGAAGTTCAAATACAGCATGCTCGCTACCGCATCGACCCTTATGCCGTCAATGTGATATTTGTCCATCCAGAACATCGCGTTGGAAACAAGAAAGCTGTGAACCTCCGGCTTGTTAAAATCAAAGGCCAGCGTCCCCCATTCCGGCTTTTCGGCCAGATTGGGCTCATCCGGTTCATAGAGCGGTTGTCCGTCAAACTGGCGCAGGCCGTGGGCGTCTTTGCAGAAATGACCCGGCACCCAGTCCATAATGACGCCGATGCCCGCCTGGTGACACCTATCCACGAAATACATAAAATCTCTCGGTTCGCCGAACCGGCTCGTCACCGAAAAATAGCCCGTCGCCTGATAACCCCAGGAACGGTCGAAAGGATGCTCCGCAAGCGGAAGCAGCTCGATATGGGTATACCCCATTTCGAGAACGTAGGCGACAAGTTCGTCCGCCAGCTCTCGGTAGGAGAGGAGCACGTCCTCTTCGCGGCTTTTCTTCTTCCAGGTTCCGAGATGGACTTCGTAAATGTTTAAAGGCTGATCGTATGCCGGTTTGCGGGCGCGCTGGCGCCGCCAGTTCTGGTCCCCCCACTTGTACCCGTCCAAATTATAAAAGCGGGAAGCGGTTCCGGGGCGCAGCTCCGAATAAACGGCATAAGGATCGGCTTTCAGGATGATCCGGCCGGCCGGTGTGTGGATTTCATATTTGTATAGGGAGCCTTCCGCCAGACCGGGAACCCCAAGCGTCCAGATGCCGCCCGATTCCGGCACGGTCTCCATGCGGTGGTTTTCTCCGTTCCATTCGTTAAAATCGCCGACGACGCGCACTTCACGGGCATGAGGCGCCCAAACGGTAAAGCGTACGGCCGTTGTCTTACCCCTTTTCTCTGCGTGTGCCCCGAATAGGCGATAACTGTGATAAGAAGTTCCTTCATGGAACAAGTAGATGTCTTCGGAGCCGGGGATCTGTTTACCCGCCATATGCTTCAACCCATCCCCCTCTTGTATAGTCATCTTTTTGTACCCGATTCGGCACTCCGTGAAACGAATAGGCGCTTTATCGGGCACACTCCTTATATTGGCTTCCATCAAGGGATGTTGTACAATAGATGCTTAGAAGAAAACGGTGTTAAAAACCGCAAGTTATACCGGCATCCGCCCGCGGACGGATTGCTGTTTTTGAATGAGGAACCGCTGTACATTTTGACGCGAGGAAAGAAGGAAATGAACCGATGTATGTAGCTAATCGCTGGAACGACTATGAACTCCTGGACACCGGCGGAGGAGAAAAACTCGAACGCTGGGGTTCTTATGTATTGCGGCGTCCCGACCCGCAAATTATTTGGCCGCTGACGACCGAAACGGCAAACTGGAAGCAGGCCGAGGGGCATTACCGGCGCAGTTCTTCCGGAGGCGGCAACTGGGACTTCCGCCAGACCCTGCCGGAACGCTGGACGATCTCGTATGACAACAAACTCCGTTTTCATATTAAACCGACCGGATTCAAGCATACGGGCCTCTTCCCCGAGCAGGCCGCCAACTGGGACTGGATGATGGACAAGATAAGCAATGCCGGCCGTCCCATTAAAGTGTTGAATCTGTTCGCTTACACGGGCGGCGCCACTGTCGCCTGCGCCCACGCGGGCGCTTCGGTCGTCCATGTCGACGCGTCGAAAGGCGTTGTGCAGTGGGCGAAAGAAAACCTCGAGCTGTCCGGCCTCGCAGACCGCCATGTTCGATTCATTACGGACGACGTATTCAAATTCGTCCAGCGCGAGCAGCGCCGCGGCAACAAATACGACGCCATCATCATGGACCCTCCGTCCTACGGACGCGGACCGAACGGGGAAACCTGGAAGCTTGAGGACGATTTGTATCCGTTTATCGAGACGTGCATGACGATCTTATCGGACAACCCGCTGTTCCTGCTCGTCAATTCGTATACCACCGGCATCTCTTCCACGGTGCTCAAAAATATTTTGACCCTGGCGATGCACAAGCGTTACGGCGGACATATTACCGCAGGCGAAATCGGGCTTCCGATCACCGCAAGCGAGCTGACGCTGCCGTGCGGGATTCTCGGCCGCTGGGAGGCGTAAGCCATGGCGGGACCGAAGCATGCGGCGGACGGGGCGGCGATTCCCGTCCTCTACGAAGACAACCACGTGCTTGTCGTGGAGAAGCCCGTCAATATGCCGACGCAGGAGGACAGCTCGCGCGATCCCGATCTTCTGAGCGTGCTCAAGGAAGACCTGAAGCGCCGGCATCATAAGCCGGGCAACGTCTTCCTCGGGCTCGTGCACCGGCTGGACCGGCCTGTCGGCGGCGTCATGGTGTTTGCCAAAACGTCCAAGGCTGCTTCCCGCCTCTCCGACAGTGTGCGAACACGGACGTTCGACAAGACGTACGCGGCCGTCGTGCGGGGCAGACCCAAGGAGCCGCAGGGCTCCCTGCGGCACTGGCTGCTCAAGGATACGCGGACAAACACCGTATCCGTGGTCAAACCCGGCAAGGACGGCGCCAAAGAGGCGCTCCTTGACTACCGGGTGCTCGGCAGCGCCGAAGGGCTCAGCCTCGTCCTGGTGAAGCTGCACACGGGCAGGCCGCATCAGATCCGGGTACAGCTGGCGGCCATCGGCTGCCCTCTGTACGGGGATCAGCGGTACGGCGCCGGAGCGAACGAACCGGGCCAGCAGCTTGCTCTCTGGTCGGCCCGTTTGTCCTTCCCGCACCCGACGCAGCAGGAGACGCTGACCTTCCGGTCGGTGCCTCCCGAGCGTCACCCCTGGTTCTTGTGGCAGGAACTAGTTCGCAACCTTCCCGAGCAGATAAACGAGTAGCTGCTGATTGTGGGAGGAAATGCGGCTGAGATAAGCATCCAGCACTTCCTCACGGATCTGCAGCCCGCGCTCCCGCTCGGATTTTCCTTTGTCCGTCGCGTCGACCCATACGACGCGGCGGTCTTTTTCATCCCGGCTCCGGGTAATGAGTCCCGCCCGCTCCATGCGGTCCAGCAGAGTCGTCACGGCCGCCGGTGTCGTAGCCAAATATTCAATAAAATCGGAAGGCTTCATCGTGCCGTTCGCCGCAAGCAGCTCCAGCACGTGAAGCTGGCCTTCCGTTATCGTCGGTGCAAGCTGGTCTTCCATATTGGATTTGAGCTCCTTGGAAAGCTTCGTCCACAGTTTCGCAAATTCTACCGAATACAATTGCAATCACTCCTCCGATTCAAGGCTCATCCACTCTTCCATCCAAGTATATCACGTGTCCAATGGCGAAATATAGGTTAATGCCGTTAATACTTTAAGACAATAAGTCAGGCATTTCGCGTCTATTCGCTAAGTTACGGGCTCTGCCGGCGGAAAAGTTGTCCGAATTGCGAGAACCAGCGTCTGCGTCTTTAGCCTCGTTTTTGCGCTTCTCAATTCCTCTCCGGCGTTTCCGCTCCTTCCCCCGGCATCTTTTAAACGGTTAAATTCCCTGGTTTTCAATCTATCCCTCCGCTTATGCTCGCCTAACGTTTTGCACAAAATTCCGTCCACCTGCTTCTGCGCGATTTGGTAAGCACGGTCCGAATCGGACCGGATCGGGTCGATGACCGATGCCGCTATCCTGTTTCTTACTCCTTTTTCCTTTCAGTCCGCATCCCTTTCCTATTTCCACTCCTCTGCACGCTTCTCTTCCCCTGTTCTCTATAACGCGGCTGTCCTGCACATTTCTGGGCGGATGCACATACACTGTAAGTAAACGGTAGAAGGAGGGATTGCCCGTGCACATAAAAAAAAGCGCGCTGGGACAGCGCGCACTTGATCTTGGTTTATTGAAGGACCCGGGCTGGCTCGAACGTCTGGACGAACAAGTGCCTCTGTGGGTCGTACTGGAAATCGCTTTTCAGCTCATGGAAACGATGGATCCGCCTACCACCAGCTATGATTGATTTTTAATGGGAGATGTGTCACGCGTTCGGCGGACGTTTATCCAGGCTTGCGTTCTTAACAAGGGCGGCAATCCTTTCGCCTTTGGAAACCGGCACAAGCTGCTTTCCAATCGATTTACGGTCATCAAGCGGGGCCTGGTTGGTTTTGAAGACAGTTTTCTCTCCGCTGCTGTTCCAGGCAGTGATTTCGTAGTCCTGTTTGAAATAGAACATGCCGACCAGCTCGCTGCCGTTAGATTTCACGCGCTTGCCTTCCTTAAATTCAAACGTGCCGATACCCTTGCCTCCGCGTCCCTGCAGCGGGTAATCCACCAGCAGTGTACGTTTGGCATAGCCGAGATCGGAGATAACGAGCACCTCGCCCTCATCTCCGTATACCCAATCCGCCGCAACCACTTCATCGCCTTCCCGCAGCTGAAGCCCGCGGACTCCCGCCGCGGCGCGCCCCATCGGGTTGACTTCCTCCTCGCGGAAACGGATGCTCATCCCCTGCTTCGTCGCCAGCATGATATCCTTCGTTCCGTCGCTAAGCTGGACATGCAGGATCTCGTCGCCGGCTCCTACTTTACAAGCGACAATGCCGCTGGAGCGGTTCGTGTAATACTCCTTTAGGTCGGTCCGTTTGACCTGCCCTTTACGGGTAATGAAGACGAGCGATTTGCCTTCTTCGTTAAAATCTTTCACGGGGATCATGTCCACGATCCGGTCATCTTTCGCAATCGGAATAATGTTCACGATAGCGGTGCCGTTATCTTTCCATTTGTACTCCGGAATGAGATGGACGGGAAGAAGGAAATACTGCCCTTTGTTTGTGAAAATGAGCAGGCTTTCGATCGTGTTGACTTCCTTCAGATGGCGGAGATAATCGCCTTCCTTAAGTCCTGTGTTGTCGACCGCGCCGCCCGATCTTGTATAAGAGAGCATGCTTGTCCGTTTAATATACCCTTCGTTGGACAGCGTAACGAGAACATCCTCCGGCGTCACCATCACTTCCAGGTTAACCTTGATTTCCTCAACCTCGTTCTGGATATCCGACCGGCGCTCAATGCCGTACTTTGTGCGGATTTCGTTCATTTCGTCCTTGATCACGCCGAGTAGCTTCTTCATGCTTCCCAGAATGCCGCGCAGATGATTAATCGTCTTCTGCACGTCTTTCAGTTCTTTTTCCAGCGAAGTAATTTCCAGGTTCGTCAGCCTGTATAGCTGGAGTACCAGAATCGCATCGGCCTGGCGCTCCGTGAAACCAAACTGGGTGACGAGATTTTTCTGGGCATCGAGACGGTTTTTGGACGCTTTGATGGCCGCGATGACTTCGTCCAGAATGTTCAGCGCCTTGACAAGCCCTTCCAGAACATGCGCACGGTCTTCCGCCCTCTCGAGATCGTACTGGGAGCGGAACGTGACAACTTCCTTCTGGTGCTCAATGTAGGCCGACAGCATGTCTTTCAAACCGAGCTGCTTCGGCGTCTTGTTCACGATGGCCACCATATTGAAATTATAGGTGACCTGGAGATCGGTCTTTTTCAGCAGATAAGCCAGAATCCCCTGGGCGTCGGCTTCCTTCTTAAGCTCCACGACGATGCGCATGCCGTCTCTTCCGCTTTCGTCGCGGACTTCGGCAATGCCTTCGACTTTTTTCTCCAGACGGATATTTTCAATGGCGGTAACCAGTCTCGACTTCACGACTTGGTACGGAATTTCCGTCACCACAATCTGCTGCCGGCCCGCTTTGAGGTCCTGAATCTCCGTCTTGGAACGGACGTAAATGCGGCCCTTGCCCGTATTGTACGCATCCCGGATGCCTTCCTCGCCCATGATGATGCCCCCCGTCGGAAAATCGGGGCCTTTCATATGACGCATCAGCTCTTCCAGGCCGATGTCCGGCGCATCGATCAGCGCGGTACACGCATCGATAACTTCCCGAAGGTTATGGGGGGGAATCTCGGTCGCAAATCCGGACGATATCCCGCTTACGCCGTTAACCAGCAGGTTCGGATAGCGGGAAGGAAGAACAACGGGTTCTTTGGTCGTATTGTCGAAATTATCTTTGAAAAGCACGGTCCGCTTCTCGATATCGCGAAGCAGTTCCATCGCAATGGGCGATAGCCTTGCTTCGGTATACCGCATAGCGGCGGCCGGATCGTCGTCGATCGAACCCCAGTTGCCGTGGCCGTCGACGAGCACGTGACCCATTTTCCAAGGCTGCGCCATGCGCACCATACCCTCGTAAATAGGGCTGTCCCCGTGAGGGTGATAGTTACCCATGACATCCCCGACCGTCTTCGCCGACTTCCGGTACGGTTTGTCCGGAGTATTCCCGGAATCGTACATGGCATACAAGATGCGGCGCTGCACGGGCTTCAGTCCGTCACGGACATCGGGAATCGCCCGGTCTTGAATAATATATTTAGAGTAGCGGCCGAACCGGTCCCCTACTACTTCCTCCAGAAACGCGGGTAAAAACTGTTCCAAACTGCTCAACTCGGTTCACCTCTAGACGTTCAGTCACTCTTCGGATTCAGTAAAGTCTACATTTTCGATAATCCATCGTTTACGCGGGTCGACTTTGTCGCCCATCAGCGTCGATACCCGGCGCTCCGCCTTGGCCGCGTCCTCAATCTGCACTTGCAGCAAAGTGCGGCTTCCCGGGTCCATCGTCGTTTCCCACAACTGGTTCGGGTTCATTTCTCCCAGTCCTTTATAACGCTGCAGTTCGATGCCTTTGCCCAGCTCCTTATGGAGCGCCTGCAGTTGATCATCGGTCCAAGCGTAGTGGACCGCACTGTTTTTGCCTGCTTTCTTGGTCACTTTAAAAAGCGGCGGCTGCGCAATATAGACTTTGCCGTTATCTATTAAAGGTTTCATGTACCGGTAGAAAAACGTCAGGAGCAGCACCTGGATATGGGCGCCGTCCGTGTCGGCATCGGTCATGATAATGATTTTGCCGTAGTTGCTCTCCTCGAGGGCAAATTCGGAGCCGACTCCCGCGCCGATAGTCGCGATGATCGCCCTATATTCGTCGTTCTTGAGAATATCGGCGAGTTTCGCTTTCTCCGGGTTGAGCGGCTTCCCTTTCAGGGGCAGAATCGCCTGATGCTTCGAATCGCGGCCCTGCTTCGCGGAGCCTCCCGCGGAATCGCCTTCCACGATGAACAACTCGTTGCGGGCGTAATCTTTCGACTGCGCCGGCGTCAGCTTGCCTCCGAGATTGGAGCTTTCGCTGCGGCCTTTCTTGCCGCTGCGCACTTCCTCGCGCGCTTTGCGGGCCGCTTCACGGGCCTTGGCCGACTGGATCGCTTTTTTCAGCATGCTCTGGGCGATTTGCGGGTTTTCCTCCAGGAATACGGCCATTTTCTCCGACACGATAGCGTCTACGGCGCTTCTCGCCGATGCGCTGCCGAGCTGGTCTTTCGTCTGGCCGACGAATTCGACCTCGCCCATCTTGATGTTGATTACCGCCATCATGCCTTCCCGCAGGTCGGTTCCGTCGAGATTTTTTTCTTTTTCCTTCAAAATGGCGGTTTTGCGGGCATATTCGTTCATCGCTCGCGTATAGGCGATTTTAAAGCCGGTTTCATGGGTCCCGCCGCCGCGTGTCGGAATCGAGTTCACGAACGAAGCGATCGTTTCCGTGTAGCCGTCGTTATACTGGAGCGCGACTTCCACCTCGATGTCGTCCTTCTCGGATGCGAAGTGGATCACGTCGTGCATGACCGATTTGCCCTCGTTGAGGAACTTGACGAACTCGCTCGCTCCGCCGTCGTATTTGAACGTTTCGGCCTGGTCCGTGCGCTCGTCTTTCAGAATGACCTCCAGCCCGGAGTTCAGAAAAGCGATTTCCTGAAGCCGTTCGGCGAGAGTATCGTAGCTGATTGCAATGCCGTTCTGGAAAACGCGGCGGTCCGGCTTGAAGGTAACGCGCGTACCTGTTTTGTTCGTGGTCCCCGTCACCTCTAGTCCGGTTCTCGGTTCCCCTACATGCTCCACGCCCTTCTCGTCGACCCAATATTCGAAACGCTGTTTATGTATCTTGCCGTCTCGAAAGATCGTGACTTCCAGCCACTCGGACAGAGCGTTCGTTACGGAAGCGCCGACGCCGTGAAGGCCGCCGGACTTCTTGTACCCGCCGCCGCCGAATTTTCCTCCGGCATGAAGAATCGTAAATACAACCTGCGGCGTCGGTATGCCGGTCTTGTGCATGCCGGTCGGGATGCCCCGGCCGTTATCCTGTACGGTGACGGATCCGTCTTTATGAAGCGTCACGTCAATTTTGGAACCATGCTTCGCGAGGTGTTCATCGACCGCGTTATCGACGATTTCCCAAACCAGATGATGCAGGCCCGAAGTACTTGTGCTGCCGATGTACATGCCCGGCCTTTTGCGGACAGCCGTCAGCCCCTCCAGTACCTGAATCGCATCGGCATCGTATTCCGCCGGCTGGTTCGGTTGATTCGTCATCATCTCTAGCTGCTCGGTCATCGAAGCGCCTCCTTCTTTCCTTTTTCCATTCCCGAACGGGTTCATACGTTAATTTAAAATATCTTTACGGGTAAATACCCCAAACGAAACAAAAAGTGAGATCACAGCCCAGACCGACAGAACGGCCAGCGAAAACCCGAGGCTCATGCCTTTAATCGGAGGCAGCGCGCCCGTCATGTAATCGGTCAGCTTCAGATTCACCATAAACAAATACTTGGCCGCTTCCCAAGAGGATACCATATTGGTCAGAATCGTGCCGGAAATAAGCACGGCCAGCATAATTCCCATTCCGGCCGCCGTCGAACGGATGAGCACGGATAACATCAGGGAAAGAATGGCGACCACTATGCCGACAAACCAGACAAGTCCGGTTTCCATCAGCAGGTATTTCCACTGGTCGATGGCATGGACCCCGCTAAGATCCACGTCTCCTCCGCTCGTCTTGAAGCCGACAAACACCGGCATGTTCCATCCCCCGTACCCGAAAACAAGCCCGGATATGAGATAACTGAGCGCAGCGGTTGACAAAACAACGAGCGAAACGAACAGGATCAGCGTGATCAACTTGCTCATTAGGATTTTCCATCGCTTTACGGGTCTTGTCAACAACAATTTGATGGTGCCGCCCGAATGCTCGGATGAAATGATATCCGCCGCGATGACCATAATGATGAGCGGAATGAACAGCGAGATGGAGTTATTCAGAAATTCTCTGGTGAAAGTGACACCGTTGGGAGATTGCGGATTAATATCATGATCCAGATAATACTGGGATATTTTTATTTGTGCCCGCCTGAACTCTTTCCATTCCTCCGGAACGCGGGCGGAGCTGAGACTCCGCTGGTAATCCACGATTTTCTGACGTTCCGAAGCTCTCCAATCCGTCGTGCCGAATTGCTTGATTGTATTCTGGGAGACACGCATCTGTGCATAAGTAAACATGGGAATGAGAGCGAGCAGGATCAGGATGACCACGAGAAAACGCCGTTTTTTCACCATTTTGATGCTTTCGTTCTGGACTAGCGCCGCCAAGTTACCCAATTTTCTCACCCTCCGTCAGACTCAGGAACAGATCCTCCAGTGTCGGATGTTTCATTTCGATAGCGTAGATCCGGATTCCTGCATCCACCAGACCGCGATTTATTTCCGGAATCCGCTCTTCGCTCAGCTGTGTGACAATCGTTCCCGCCCTCTCCCCCGCATGAAGCGAAGATAATACGGCAGGCTCGTCTTCCTCAGCTGACAGCTCTTCTCGCCGGCCGAGCACCGAGACTCCCTGCTGCCTGCCCAGCCATGCTTCCGCTTCGTCAACCGGATCAACGGACCAGAGAACCGTACTGCCGGACTGCACGATCAGCTCGTCCACTTCCCCGACCGCAATCACCTGCCCTTTGCTGATAATGGCGACGCGGTCGCAGAGCTGCTGAATTTCGCTGAGCAGGTGGCTGGATACGAACAGGCTCAGCCCGCCTTTGGCAAGTTTGCGGATAAAAATCCGCATCTCCTTGATTCCTTGCGGGTCCAAGCCGTTGGTTGGCTCGTCCAGAATGAGCAGCTTGGGCCTTGCCAGAAGAGCCTGGGCGATCCCGAGACGCTGGCGCATGCCGAGCGAGTAGGTTTTCACCTTATCGTGGATGCGCGCATCCATTCCTACCAGCTCGACGACTTCCTTGATCCTCTCCTCGCCGGTATCGGGGAGCATCCGTGCGAAGTGCTCCAGGTTCTCCCAGCCCGTCAAATAGCCGTAAAGTTCAGGATTCTCCACGATACAACCTACGTACCGCATCGCTTCGTTGTGCTGCTTCTGGACATCGAAGCCGCAGATCGTCACTACTCCCGAAGACGGCTTAATGAGATCCACGAGCATCCGGATCGTCGTCGTTTTGCCGGAGCCGTTGGGCCCCAGAAATCCGAAAATTTCGCCGCCGTACACATCGAATGAAATGCCCTTGATAATTTCCTTGCCGCGGATGCTTTTTCGGACATCCCTCACAGACAGCACCAGTTCCCGGTCACCAGCCACAGTTACTCCCCCTGTCATTTCAAAATTTGCGCCATCCGGCTTGCGATCCGCTCGTACCCGTCCTGATTCGGATGAAAATGATCCGTAAACAAATATTTGTTCAAATTCTGTTCGAACAAATCGTAAGTGGGCACGAAAACGGCATTCGGAAACTTGTTCGTCAGCGCGAAAGCCCCGTCGTTAAACTTCTGCACGATCAGGGAACCGGCTTTCTTCGGATCAAGATCCAAAAAAGGATGATACAGCCCCACGTACATCACTTTCGCATCCGGATTCGCCTTGTTGATATTCGTCAGAATCTTGTCGAGATTCGCAAGAGTAGGCTCAACGCGTTTGGCAGCCGCTTCCGGATTGAAGCCCTGGTCATTGTTCGTGAAAATGTCGCTGCCGCTCTGGAAGATATCGTTGCCGCCTATCGTAAGCAAAATAAGATCCGCCTGCTTCAGCGCATCTGTCGTCTTCTTGCCGTCCCATTCCTTAAGCAGCGCATCGGTGGTGGCGCCGGGAATAGCCAGATTATTCAGCACGTAAACGGGTTTGCCTGTCTGTTCCTCCAGCTTTTCCCGGAATCGTCCCACATATCCTTTGCCCGTACCGTCTCCGGTGCCCGCCGTAAGCGAATCGCCCAGGGATACGAGCTGAATTTTATTTTTCCGGTCCAGTTCGTTCACGGCCGGCGTTTCTTTCGGAGCCGCTGTCAACTGCCCCCCGCCGGAACCCGGAGACAGGACATCCTTGACCGCATATCCGAAGCCTCCGGCAAACAGAAGCGTGGAAATCAGGCCGGTCGTGCCGACAACAAACCATAACGTTCGCGATTTCATAGGTATAGAGGCCCCCTCGTCTTGTCCGTTTGTTCCTACTTAAAAGAGTATCCGTTCGTTCGTCTATTTGCAAATGGGGGAGCGGACAGGATCAAGCTGCGAACTTACATGATTTCTCTATTATAGAACACACGTTCTCTGATTTCAAAGGATATTTCGATCCCTCATGAACTACCCCTGGAAATGTTTTGAAAAATATGGTAATTTGATAAAAGTTTATTTCATTTTTTATGTCTGATAGTAAAGGAAGAACCCATTTATGCGTCTCGTAAAAGTACGGAACCGATTGACGGGCTTGTTGATGCTGGCTTTGCTGACAGGCGGCTGCTCCGCTCCAACTGTTTCGCCCCCGTCCGAAAGCCCTTCCCCGTCCCCTTATGCAGCAGGCCCGGAACAATTGATTGTGGAGCCGGCCGATCTTTTCGCGGGAGACGCCGCCAAATTCAGCCCTTTCCTCGGCAGCTATGCGGGCAGTGTAATTGTGCGCTACAAAGGCGTCAAAAAGCAGTTGAGTGTTTCCTACAAGGTATGGGAAAACGGGAAGACATCCGAGACTCTGGTCTCTCAAATTTCGCTGCCTATGGGAGGCAGTAATGGAGATACGCAAAAGGACTACAACGGAGAGTTCATCGTTTCGGTTCATCAGGATACAGACGATAAAGATGCGGACGTCCTTCAATCCTATACCGTCACGGTCAGCCTTAAGGACTCGGGAGGCTCTTCGACTTCAAGCTTTAACGTACCCGTGAACCGCAAGCACTTTACCCATTCCCATCTGTTAAAACTCTATGAGAAAATTACGATTCCCGACTCCACCCCGACTGCCGTCTGGGGATTTGCGGCTTCGGACGCCGATGCCGTCACGTTTACTTCCGGAAAATCGCCGGAGGAGGAAGCCTCAAAAGCGCCCTACGCTTTTGTGATGTACCTTACCCTGGAGTAAGCGCGTCACGCTCACGCCGGAAAAAGAAAATCACGCCCGTTTGGACGTGATTTTCTTGACCGGACCCTAGCCGTTCATCGGAACGCTGCCGGGCGAGGCTGGTTTGCTTTTGCCAGGCTTTAATGCGCGTGCCGCTTTGCGGTACAGAACGGCGGCCAGCAGCGAGCCTAGCAAAGCGCTCAGGAAGCTGAGCAGCACATATAGATTGTAAGCCGCCATACCGCCCGGCGCGGAAATTTTCAGCTTAAACGCCGTTAGAATCAGCGGGTGCATCAAATAAATGCCGAACGAGTAGGAGCCGAGCGGCAGCAGCCATTTCGCGGCGGCCGGCAGTTTGTCCAGCAGCCATTTGCCGGCTCCGAGCAGGACCACAGAGATAGAAGTCGCGTAGAACAGCATGGCGATCACATACCAGGTATTCTCGAACATCCGGTTATCGTACCGGTTAAGCAGGAACATCTCCACGTACGTTCCGCCGGACACCAGCATAACGAGCAGGGCCCACGATACGACGCTTTTCATTTTTTGACGGAAGAAATCGTAATAGAGTCCTATAAACCCGCCCGTCAGGAAGAAACTGAAATAGGTCGGCGCCAGCGAAGGGAAATGATCGATAACCGCTACCAAATGGTTATAGGAATAGAAGCCCAACTGGATCAAAATACCGAGCGGAACCATCGAAAGACGGAACCATTTATACTTGGCGAGGAACATCAGCACCGGAAAAATCACATAAAACTGCAGGATAATGATCATAAAATAAAGATGATACCCCGTATCCGCCCACTGAATGTCCCCCAGAAACTCCCTCGCGTCCAGCTCTACGGGCTGTCCGGAAATCCAGGGGTTGTATATATAATAAAAAAGAGACCAGATCAGATAAGGGACGACAACGCTCCATAACCGGCGTTTGTAAAATTGCACGGCCGTCTTCACGCTCCAGCTTCCCGAATACCGGTAGAACAGGACAAGTCCGCTGATCAGAATGAAGACAGGTACCGCAAATTGGCAGGCGCGATTAAGGGTGAACAAAATGATCTGGGACAAACTTCCCTCGTCCGGAACGACCTGCCCTTCCCACGGATACACGGCCGCTTCGGTTGTCGAGTGGATGAGTACGACGGCCATAATGGCTACAGCACGCACGATGTCCATTTCAAAAATTTTCAGTTTACTCGTTTTTGTAGTTATCTGGCGGTTCAAACAAATCCTCCTTCACTCGTGTTCCATCCAATTAATTACCCTATCACGATTTGACCCTTTCTGTCGAGAGAGAACGGTTAACATTCTTTCCCTCCAACAGCATTCGCTGGTATGGCTCATCCATTCTTACCCTCAAACAAAAAGAACTCCCGGAGGAGTTCCCTTGATTCATCTTCATGCGTGCAGGCCCGTTAAATCGCATCCTGCAAAAATTTATATTGAGCCTGAATCAGCCCGTAATAAATGCCCTGATGCCTCATCAGCTCGTCGTGATCGCCGGTTTCCATAATTGTCCCGTGATCGAGAACGATAATCTTATCCGCACCGCGGATCGTGGACAACCGGTGGGCCACCATGAAGGAAGTTCGGCCTTTTAAGAGCGTTTTTAACGCTTCCTGGATACGCAGCTCCGTCTCGGTGTCGATGCTTGCGGTTGCTTCGTCCAGAATGAGGATAGAAGGGTCCGCGAGCAGCGCCCGGGCGAACGAGATCAGCTGCCGCTGCCCCATCGAGAGCGCGTTCCCCCGTTCCTGAACCTCCGTATCGTAGCCGAAGGGCAGCTTCAGGATGAAGTCATGCGCATGAACCGCTTTGGCGGCCGCTTCGATCTCTTCATCCGTCGCGTCGAGCCGCCCGAAACGGATATTGTCGCGGATCGTTCCCGAGAAAATGAACGTATCCTGCAGGACGATCCCAATCTGGGACCGCAGACTTTGCAGCTTAACATCGCGTATATCCTTCCCGTCAATACGTACGCGGCCTTCCGTCGGATCATAAAAGCGGCAGAGCAGGTTAATGATGGTGCTCTTGCCCGAACCCGTATGACCGACAAGAGCAATGCTCTGCCCCGGCTGAACGTCCACATTGATATGGTTCAGGGCGGTACGGCCTTTCTCATATTCGAATACGATATTCTCGAAGCTGACCTGCCCCCGGATCGGCGGAAGTTCGGCAGCGTTTTCTTTCTCGCCGACGGTCGGCTGCTCATCCATAAATTCGAAGATGCGCTCAGCCGAAGCCATGGCCACGAGAAGCTGCGAATACATTTGGACCATCCGGTTGATCGGCTCCCAGAAGTTCCCGATGTAGCTTGCGAAAGCAACCAGGAGACCGACCGTAATTTCCCCGGACTGAATCAGGCTCGCTCCGTACCAGAACAGGATAAAATACCCGATCGCGCCCGTAATCTCAATGATCGGCCCGAAGCTCTGGTTCAGCTTGGAAGCCCGGTTCCACGCTTGTTTGTTGTCCTCATTCATCTGTTCGAAGAAGCGGATATTTTCCTTCTCCTGCGTATATGCCTGCGTGACCCGGATTCCCTGAATACACTCGTTGAGATGGGCGTTCAGACGGGACTGCTTGATATTAACCGTCTGCCACGAGCGTCTGACCCGTTTGCGAAGCTGGGACGAAACGATAAACATGAGCGGAACCGTAATAATAATCGCGGCTCCCAGCTTGAAGTTGATCGTCAGCAGAATAATCACGATCCCGACAAGCTGGACACAGTCGATCATCATGTTGACAACACCGTTCGTGAACAAGTCCTGAAGAGAGTTCACGTAGTTCGTTACACGCACGAGCACCGAACCCGCCGGCCGCTTATCGAAAAATTCGAAGGACAGCCGCTGAATGTGCCGGAACAGGTCGTGCCTGAGGTCGTAAATCACGCGTTGGCCGATTACACTCGTATACTTGATGCGGTATTTATTCGCCAGCCACTGGATGATGTACACCCCGAGCATTAAAGCGACCATGCCGAATAAAAATTTAGCGTCCCCGCCGACATGAAGCGACGAATCGATCGTCGTACTGATGATAAGCGGGATCGACAGCTTCGTTACCGCTCCGACGATCATCATGACGATTACGATCGGAATAATCTGCTTGCTGTAAGGCTTCATGTAAACGGCAAGTCGTTTAAACTGCCCCCAGTCAAACGATTTCTCTAGCATCTCGTCGTCTTGGTAGACGAACCGTTCGCCGCTCCCGGTTCCTTTGCCGTTCACTTTCTCTTCGGACTGCCGCTGCCGGTTACTCATGGACTGCCGCCCTCCTTTGCTGCGCATCCGCCGCTCCCGCGACATCGGGATGATCCGAATATTGGATGCGGTACGTTTCCAGATAAGGGCCTTCCTGACGGATCAGCTCCGAGTGAGTCCCTCTTTGCACGACGCGCCCTTTATCCAGCACGATAATTTCGTCGGCGTGTTTGAGTGAAGAAATACGGTGGGCGATAATAAACGTTGTCCTGCCCCGCATCACTTCCTTGAATCCCGCCTGGATTTCCTGTTCCGTCTCCATATCGACCGCGCTGGTCGCATCGTCCAGAATAAGAATTTTAGGATCTTTAATCAGAGCGCGAGCGATGGCGATTCTCTGTTTTTGTCCGCCCGAGAGGCCCATTCCCCGCTCACCCACGACCGTGTCGTAGCCAAGGGGCATCTCCATAATAAAATCATGCGCTTTCACAAGCTTGGCGGCGCGGATAATCTCGTCCATCGTAACGTCTTTGCGCCCGTACGCGATGTTGCCCTTGATCGTCGAGGAGAACAGGAACGTTTCCTGGAAAACCGTCGCGATCTGGCTTCGGAGACTTTCCAGCCGGATGTCTTTAATATCCATTCCATCCAGTGTGATCTGTCCGGTTTTCACGTTGTATGCCCGCATGAGCAGGGAAATAATCGTCGATTTCCCGGACCCCGTTCCGCCCAGAAAACCGATGACGGTTCCGGGAGGCGCGTTCAGACTGAGATCATGGATAGCCGCCTCCGCATCCGGATAAGCGAAAGTCACCCGGTCGAAGCAAAAATGCCCTTTTACGGTATCGGGGTTCAGTTCGACTGCATGCTCCCCGTCCTTCACATGAACGTACTGATGGAGAATTTCGAGAATTTTCTCACCCGACGCTTTGGATTGCGTATAGTTATTAATGTGAAACCCGATTCCCCACATAGGCCCGATGATATACCAGACGAGGCTGAAAAAAGCGACGAGTTCTCCCACGGACAGCGATCCGAGGATCACCATGTAACCGCCCACACCGAGCAGAATAACGGCACTCAGGTTCGCGATCAGCTCCATCACCGGGAAATACTTGGACCAGATCTCCGAGGTAATGACGTTGTTCGCCCGGTATTCCTCGTTGCGGAGCGTAAATTTCTCGACTTCGTAAGGTTCACGGGCAAAAGATTTCACCGTCCGCACCCCTGTGATATTTTCCTGCACAGCCGTCGTCATATTGCTCATGGAAGCCCTGAGCGAACGAAAGGCCGGATGGATTTTTCCTTCAAAACGAATGGCCGCAAAAGCCAGAAAAGGCATCGTCAGCATCGTCAGAAGCGTCAGTTTCCAGCTGATCGAGAACATCATGACCATTCCGAAAAGAACCATCAAAAACACGTTCAGAATTTGCGCGAAACCGAAGCCGATGAAATTCCGGATCGCTTCAAGATCGGCCGTAAGACGGGACATCAGATCCCCTGTTCGGGCTTTGTCGTAGTACTGGAAAGACAAGTACTGGAGCTTCTCATACATCGCTTCCCGCATGTTATACGCGACCCGGTTGCCGAGCCGCCCCCCGCTGAACCCGTGCAGAAACTGGAACAGCGCTTTCACCGCAATCACCCCTACTACGAATAGAGCCAGTACAGGGACCTGATCGTAGCGCTTCACCGCGATAACGTCATCAATGAGATAACGCAGCAGGTTCGGGTACACAAGCCCTAAGGCCGTCGTGCAGATCAAGCAAAAAATAGAAGCGAAAAGCAGCTTCCGTTCGGGCCAATAAAACCGTTTGAGCCCCTTAAAGACTTCCATAGCATCCTCCTGGACATGGGCCAAGTTCACCGAATTTTGAGCAAGGCTTTACCTAGCAAACCTTAATGAATCTTAACACCATCCCCGTAGGGCGGCAACGAGTGGAAAGAGGCTGAATTCCCCTTAACCCTTCATTTGTTCACGATTTAGACACCTGAGAGTTGCTATCCTTGTAAATCATCAAATTTCCCATCAATGAAAGCGGTATCATAACAAACCTAACTAAACCCGGATTTTTCTCTAATTCGTCTTTAAATGCGTGCCGTTCCTTCTCCTTTTTGCTTAAAAAAAGAAAGACCTCCACCCGAAATTCGATGAAGGTCTTTTTCTCTTACGACATGGCCGAGGCGGACCGAAGACGGCAGAAGCTCTCTGACCGTCCAATGCGCCTGCCTCAAGGCCGGTTTGCCTGCTTGCGATACAGCGCGGCAAGAAAAATCCTGCCCGGAGAAGGACAGGACGGCCGTCGCAGTCGTACACCCCGTAACGCCCGACCCGGCGTATACGGACAAACCGGCCTCCTCCGTTCCCTGAAAGAGCAGAGCCGCGCTGAGGCAGGGCTCCATTAAACAGTTGCCTGCTTCAATCGATAGCAGCCAAAGACGCCGGGCGATCCCGTTTCCTTTTAATGCCCGGCTGAAGCTTCTCCGCTCCGCGACGGAATCCATTTGGCGATTTCGTCGCGCTTCGAAGCCAGCACGCCGATGTCCGTCCGCATTTGGAGCGCGTCTCTCATGCCTTCCAGATGCTCGCGGTAGCTCTCAAGATGTCTTTCTTCCAGCACCGCGAACGTATCCGACAGATGTCCCGCATACAATTCCTTCAGCATAGCTACGGCGCTTTCTACGAACCGAGCGACCGGATCGTTCAGTCTGCCCTCAAGCTCCGTCCTCAGCTTGCTTTTTCCTTCGCCTTCGAAGAAATACTTGGCGTTCTTGAAATGAGCGGCAAGCACTTTGTCCGTTACATCGGGAGCTTCCAGAGGCAGCTTGTTATCCGGCGTGTCGAAAGAAACGGATTCGTACGCTTCGAATTCGTAGCTCTCCAGCAGTTTGCGGAGTCCGGTTCCCCACGATTCGTAAGTCCCTTTCGCAAGCTTGTTCAGAAACTGCTCGATCCGCAGACTGGTCGCCAGCACTTCCTGCTGAAGATCGAATTCGATCATCCGAAGGAGGTCGCGCCAGCTTTCGCGCAGGGCGGCTTTGGGGTCCCCGCCCCCTTCCCGGAAGGAAGCCGGATTGAAGGAGGCGTTGTACAGCTCGCCGAACCGGTACATCGTCCGCTGCTTCACGTAATAGAGCAGCTCCTGGATTTCCTTGGCCAGTTCACGCTGCACAGGCGCAGGGTCCGTATCCTTCAGGAGACGGACGGCCGCTTCCTCCGCACGCTCCAGCGCCTGTAAACGCGCTTTGCGAGCCTCTTCACCCTGCTGCGCTCCTTCGATGCGCTCCTGGAGAACATGCAGCGCCCGTTCAAGCTCCTGGTCGGCGGAGCGCAGCGAAATATCCGTCAGCTCCTCCAGCGTGAAGCGGATAAAGTCCCTTTCGAACGGAACAATACCGGAAGCCTCCAGCTTCTTGTCGTCCCGGGACAGCTTCCCTTCGGCGGCGAGATGGCTCGACACCGGGTAAATCCTCGGATGACGGATTCCATGCTGAAGCAGATTCGTTTCAATGTGGCGGACAACGCCCTGCAGCTCTTCCTCGCTTGCGGCCAAATCCGCGGCATTGACGAGAAAGAACATTTTATCGAGTTCAAAACTGTCTTTAACCCTTCCGAGCTGCAGCAAAAACTCACGGTCCGCCTGGGAAAAGGCATGGTTATAGTAGGTCACGAACAAAATCGCGTCCGCGTTCTTGATATAGTCGAAAGCGACGCCCGTGTGGCGCGCATTGATCGAATCCGCTCCCGGCGTGTCCACGAACACGATTCCCTGCTCCGTGAGCGGCGTGGAATAATGCAGCTCGATGTACTCGACGAAGCACGACTTGGATTCTTCCGCCACATAGCCGGCGAATGCATCCTCTCCGACTCTCTGCTGCGTTCCGAGAAGCGGGGCGGCATCGGGCCAGCCTTTGGCAACCGCTTTGAGGAACGTAAAGTGCGGCTTGCCCTTGGCCGTCACGCTTTCCGGGGTAAGCCCGCGGATTGCGGCCAGCGCCTCTTCCATGGCGGATGCCCGGACGCCCAGCACATCCAGGGAGAACAGCACGTCCTGGAGCATCACTTCCGCCGACTTCATCTGCACCTTGGCCGTTCCATGCGGCCAATCGGCCGTAGGCGGCACGATTTTGTTAATCGCCGCCGTCGTCGGATTCGGCGACACGGGCAGTACGCGCTTGCCGATCAGCGCGTTGGTGAAGGACGACTTCCCGGCACTGAAAGCGCCGAACAAGGCGACCGTGAACGTCTTATGACGCAGACGTTCGGCCTTCTCGCGCAGCGAGCGCACAATCGATCTCATCGACGGCATATCGCCGAGGAGATCCGCCGCTGCCGCGAGATCCTGCGCGCGGCGCTCCGCGCGCTTCGCGCCGAGCTGCAGCCCGCCCTCGGCCGCTTCCGTGGCGCCGGACGCGGCGTTGCCGCCCGCCGGGGCTGCGGACGCGACAGCCGGAGCGTTCTGCGGCGCAGCGGCCGTGCCGCTTTCCCCGTCCTCGAGGCTGTCGCGATCCCCCGGCGCGGTATGCGCCGCACGCAGGATCGTCTCCATCTCGGACGTGTGCAGCACCCCGCGCAGCTTCCCGCTTTCTTCGCCGCGGTAGGCGGCAAGATCCGGCAGCTCGTACGCCTTCGCGTGCGGCCAGGAGGCCAGCGCACGCAGAGACTCCTCGCGGGCCGCCTCCTCGCGCTCGAAGCGATTCAGCTCGCGCAGGGCGCCGAGCCGCTCTTCCAGCTGCCGCAGATCGGGCGCCAGCTCGGAATCGAGCCGGACCGAGCAGCTGCCGGCAAGGCCGGCGAGCCGGTCGATCATCGCGAGCGCCGAGCGGCGCGCGGCCGTTTTCAGCTCCGCGGCCGTCTGGCGCATATACGTCATCGTGTATTCGTTTCCGAACACGGCTTCCGTGTTGACCTGCGAAGCGAGCCACGGAGACGTGATTTCCACGCTGAACGCGTCGATATCGGCCAGCAGTTTCTCGTCGGTCATGCCGATGCCGCTGTATGCTCTGCGAAGCGCATCCCTCAGATGCCAGTCCATCTGGGCGTGAACCTGCTCGGCGTAATCCTCGCGGAATACGTCCAGACGCCGCTCCACCTCCGCGGCCGTCTTTGCGGCCGCTCCGAAGAAGCCGACCTTGAAGCCCGGCTTCCGGCTAAGCAAATATTCATGCGCTTTGTCGCGGGTTAGCGCGGGCGTTACATTCGCGTTGTCGATGATCGCCGCAATCTCTTTCCTCAGCGAGTCCGTCAGCTGGCCGGGCAGCGACTGCGCTTCGTTCAGGCGGCGTGTCAGCTCCTCGTACTCGGCCAGTACCCCGGCCGACTCCTCTTCGTCCACACGCTCTCGCAGGACCGCTTTCTGCGGCTCGCTTTGTTCCCTCAGCCACTGGATATGCTCGCCGATCAGATGATCCGCCGCCGCGTCCACACTCGCTTCGCGAAGCTCCAACTGCATGCCGATCAATCGGGACAGCAGCCATTTGAGCTTGCCGGACTCGTTGCGGGGATGGTCCGGCTGCTTCATCGTCACGAAGAACATCCCGTCCGGGTAAATGCCCCAGCTGCGGAATGCTTCCAGTGCGCTTTCTTTGTACGTGTCGAAAGAAAGTTCTTCTTCCCGGTGTTTATCGATTTGGTTCACGATCAGATAAAGCGGCTTGCCGCGCTCTTTCATCTGTTTCGTGAAAGCCAGGTTTACTTCCGATTGAACATGGTTATAGTCCATGACATAGAAAACCGCATCGGCCAGATGCAGCGCCGACTCCGTAGCCATGTGGTGAGCCCCGTCCGTGGAATCGATTCCGGGAGTATCCAGAAGCACGGCGTGCTCTCCGAGAAAAGGCAGCGGATACGAAATACGAACTTCCTCGATATCCGTCCCGTTAACGCAGTAAGCGTCCAGTTCGCTCAGCGGAATCCGACGTATTCTCGCCTCTTCCTCGCCTTCACTCCTCTGAACGACTTCCGCCCCTTCTTCCCCGCTCTCGATGCTTACGATATTCGCGCTCGTCGGAATCGGGCTGGAAGGCAGAAGCCGGTGCCCGCATAACGTATTGATCAATGTGGATTTGCCCGCCGAGAAATGTCCGCAGAACGCGAGGACGGTTTTCTCGCCGCCGAGCTTGTCTTCCAGTTGAATCAGCTTGCGTACCCGCGCACCGTCGCCGGCCCCCTTCATTTCTTCCCGAAGGCGGTCGAATGCGCGGAGAACCTCGTCCTTTCTTTGCTCCATAAGTACATTCATTGAGTTTCTAATCTCCTTCTAATCTCCCATGCCATTGATATCGGTTTAAGTGTAATCCCGGGTGTTCCGGAAGTCAATTTCTGTTTATACGCAAAAACCCGTCCGTCGCGCACGGAAAACAACGCCGAAATATCGGCGTGTCCCTGGCGGACAGACGGGTAACCTGCTTGGAAGCCCGGTTGGAGCGGAGCTGAGCGGTTTAGGAAACCACGGCGCTCTCTTTTTCTTCCGGAAGGAAGATTTCAAAAACGTCGCCGTGTTGAAGGATGGTAATGTCGCCTTCTTTCACTTTCATGACAACCACTTCCGGTTTCGTTCTCATTTTTTCGAGATAGTTTTCAGGCACTTCGCCGGATTCGCTGACGATAACGCCTTGAATTTCTTTTTCTTCATTTTCGGAGAGCGGTGTGTTCATGATTGTCTCGTACAAATCGGAAAATAGTTCAAAATCTTTCGTGTAAACAGCTATGCATTTCATTTCTACTCATCCCTCACTACACATTCTTTTTAACTAGTTTTGCTTACTTTCTTGATTTTCATACGTTTTTTTCCTTCCGGGCAGATATCAAGCAGCGGACAAATATCGCATTTCGGCGACTGCGCCTTGCAGTGGTACCTTCCGAAAAAAATAAGCCGGTGATGCGTCAAGGTCCATTCCTCGCGAGGCACTTTTCGCATCAATTTCTTCTCGACTTCGAGTACGGAGTCGTCTTTGCCCGCCAGCCCAAGCCGCTTCGACACCCGCTCCACGTGAGTATCAACGGCGATTGCGGGGACCCCGAAAGCATTGGAGACGACTACGTTAGCCGTTTTACGGCCTACACCGGGCAGTTCAACCAGTTGTTCGTGCGTGGTCGGAATCTGGCCGTCGTAGCGTTCGAGAACGAGTTGACACAGCTTCTGAATGTTCTTCGCCTTGTTGCGGTACAAACCGATGCGTCGGATGTCCTGCTCAAGCTCCTCCAGAGGGACGGCTAAATAATCTTCCGGCGTCTTATATTTTTGAAACAGCGTCTGGGTGACTTTATTCACGGTTTCATCTGTACACTGGGCGGAAAGAAGCACCGCAATGGTTAACTCGAACGGATTCGAATGGTTCAATTCGCAGTGCGCGTCTGGAAACATTTCACCAATCGTGTCCAAAATGTGCCTTACCTTCTGATTCATGAGTACCTCTTCTTCAATTCCCCGTTTTCCTTTTACAAGTGTAGCGGAATGTTTGTCAGGTTGCAATGGAAGGATGCAAACAAATGCGAACATTTTTCAAAAAGTTTTGGACAAAGAAAAAACCGCCCTCACGGAGAGGACGGTCAGGCAATCCTTACTTTTCCATTTCGATGATTTTGTTATCTACGATGTAAACCGTTACCGTTTCCCCTTTGTTGAAAGAGGACGCGGTGAGGGTTTCGGAGCCTTTGTGATAGTAGGCGCTGCGGTGGATATTGTAGCGCTCGGTAGAGCCGCTCGCATCAAACTGGATTTGGTTCACCGCGTACTCGTAGCTGTTGAACGTCTTGGTCATCGCAGCGGCTAACTGTACGTTGATTTTTCCGTTCGACTGCTTAATCACTTGGACGCGATCTCCGGCTTTTATCGCATTCAGGCCGATCAGGGTTGTCCCGTTCTTAACCACTGCATCCGTGCCGATGGTGTAAAGCTGGATTTTGCCCGTAGGCTCCTGAATGGTCAGCGTGCCGTTGACGGAATCCACATTCGTCACTTTTCCGCGGGACGGGCTTACGATCTCCGCTTTCACGACGCTTCCGCCTTTATACGTCACGTACAGATAATCATCCGGCAAAATGTCCGTGGCTGTCGCGGACGTACCGTCGCTTCTGACAACTTTGGTGTCTTTCAGCGTAAACGTCACGCCGTTGTTAAGCTCGTCTACGGCCGTAACCTGCTGGGAGCTGTTTACATACTGAACCTTCACGAGCGTGGAACGGTCGACGACTACCTTCGTAACGCCCGCTTGACTGTAATCGAGAGATGCCGTTACCAGATCCCCGATTTTAAGATCCGCGAGGGTTGCGCCGCTTTTGTTCGGAATTTCTACGGCCGGCGAGTACATTTTGAATGTAAACGACTGTCCGTTGTTTGCACGGATCGACATTTCGTTAGCTACCGTGTTGATTTGCGTGATCGTGCCGCTGACGTCAAGGGAAAGCTGAATCGCCGTCACCTTGTTCTTCGATACTTTCAGGTCGACTTTCTTGCCCTCCGTGAAGAGAGAAGCGAAGCCCGGATAGTTCTTAAACGACATCGACGTACCGCCGTATGTAACGACCGTATTATCCGAGATCGTGTACGCACCCGGCGTCCCGTCCGCATGCTGAACGTTCAGCTGATTGTATTTCGAATCGAAACGGATAAACGTAGCGAACAAAAGATTGGAAATCGAGCGGTTCGTCACGGTGATTTTCACGATCTGGTCGTTCGCGATATCCATCGACATCTCGTCATTCTCATCCAGGTCATACAGGCTTGGCGAGCCTACACCGTCGATCACCACTTGTACGTTGGCGGATAGTTTGCTGGCGCCGAAGCTGCCGTCCGTTTCCTTGTAGAAGATACCCGTTTTATCCCCGCTCAGGCTGGAAAAAGTACCTTTAACCGTTTTGCTGACGCCGGTTCTTGTTTTGACTTTGACCTGCGTGATTTGGCTGTTCTCGATCGTGTAGGAGATGGCGTCTCCCGCTTTGATTGCGGTTTTGTCCACGAGGCGGTTATCCGCATCTACGATCGTCGGATTTTTGGCCAATGTGTACGACTCCGATTGTCCGCTCGTCAAGTCCACGACCGCTACGGTGTCTCCGTTCACGCTCTGAACCGTACCTTCGGACGTTTTGTTCACGGGCACTTCACGGACGACGACTTGGCCGTATTCCTTGCTTCCCGTGATGGAGTTGCGGCGGAGTTCCAGCTTGCTGCCCACGACGAGCGAAGACAGGCTGATTTCCTGGCCTTTGGCATCAAGCACCAAAGCTCCGCTGCCGATTTCGTACGCTTCGAAATTGTCCAGCGTAAGCTTGCGGTCCTTCACGTTAAGCAGCGTTCCCTTAACCTTCTCGGAGCGGTCTTCGTCTTTGAGGACCTCGGCATAATAAGCCGTTCCGCCCTGTTGAACGAGGGAAACCTGGTACGTATACGCGAGCTCCGAAGAATTGATCGGATTGTCGTTTTTGTTTCCGTAGAAAACGGACTCCGGTGTCAATTTGTAAGAAGTGGTTTTCCCCTTCTCGTCGAAGATGCTGATTTTATCCGCGCTGACATGATTCACGTAACCGCGAACGACACGGGTCGACAAGTTCTTGCTGTGACGCTCGGCCCTGCTGAGGAACGTAGCCATCTGCGCGCGGGTGACTTCCCCTTTCGGACGGAAGGTTCCGTCCTCGAAGCCGTCTACGATTCCCAGAACGGTTGCCGCGCTAATGTAAGGCTTAGCCCAACCGGAAATGTTCTTCAGATCGGTAAACGCCGGTGTGTCGTCCGTGAGACCGTTAGCCGTTTCCTGCTGTCCGATCGCCCGGATCGTCAGCTTCGCCACCCATTCGCGGGAAGCGGGCTTGCTGCCCCAGTTTTTCGAGCCGTCCTTTTCTTCATCCACGGAAATCAGCTTCTTCTCAATCGCGGCCGCTACATATTTCTGAGCGTAAGTGTCCACTTTCAGCGGGAGATTGTAAGACGTATTCTCACTGATGCTGGATTCAAGTCCCAGTGTGCGGACGGCCATAATAATGACATCCTGCTGGGAGACGGAAGCCTCCGGACGGTAATTGCCTTTCTCATCGCCCTCAACAATACCTTCAAGCGCGAGTTTAGTAATATGTCTCAGAGCCCAGTGAGTGTTCACCACGTCCGGAAAATTCTTTTTAAGCTCCGCTGCAAGGGCAGCTTGTGTCGATGTCGAAGTGTCGGTCGTCTTGTTGTCCGCATAAGCCGGACTTAAAGAAATGCTGGAGGCGATCAAAGCGCCTGCCAGCAACATTGCGGTTTTATTCGTTTTCATACTTGCCCGTGTTCTCCTCTCGATTGCACGTTCTCTCTTTATTTGCGTTTAATCGGGTAAGGCAGATCCATATGGCCCATCAGGGATTCCACCTGTCCGCCGTCTTTCGTAATGTAGATGGCTTTCACTTCCGGGAACTGGAACACCGTTTTCTTCAGGGCATCCAGGAAAAACTGTTCCCCGCCGGAGCCGAGCTGTGCGCCTTCGCCCAATTTCAGGTCGAGCTTGAGCTCGTCCTTCTCGAACTTAACCGACTGGAACGTCACGTCTTTAAAAAGCGGTACGGCTTGGGCATCGTCGCTTTTCTTCAAAGCTTCCAGGGCCGATTTATACTTGTCCCCTTCGGTTTTATAAGAAATTTTGACGTTCTTCTCTACCAGCTTCGTAAGATCCGGATCGCTGTAATAAGCTTTAATCTCAGTTTGTTTAGCCTCCGGTGAAGGAGATGGTGACGGCTTTACGGAAGTAGTCGGCTCAGGTGAAGGGCTGACGGTTTGCACCGGCGCCGGTGTGGAACCTCCGTTATTGCTTGCCAGAGGCTGCTGCTTCTGGCCGCAGCCTGAAGCGACCGCCAACACCAGAGAGCCTACCACGATTCCCTGTACCCATAGTTTTTTCTTCATGCTACACCCACTCCTTGCTTATTACGAAATCTTCAAATACTCTTTGATGGCAGCTACGAAAGAGGCCGCGACTTTGTCCTGGAAAGCGGACGTGTACATAAGGGCTTCCTCCTGCGCGTTGGACAAAAATCCGACTTCGGCAAGCGCTGCCGGCATCTTCGTTTCTCTTACGACGTGGAGATCGCCTTCTTTTACTCCCCGGTTCTTAAACCCGGTCGCTTCCAGCAAGTGCTTCTGAACGACGTTCGCGAAGGCTTTGCTGTCCGCACGCTCGTAATAGAAGGTTTCGGTACCGCCGGCTGTCGGAGTCGCCTTGTTCGCGTGGATCGAAAGGAACAGGTCGGCATCCAGGTTATTGGCAAATTCGGAACGGCCTTTCAGTGTGACAAAAGTGTCCGTGGAACGTGTCATATAGGTCTGGATGTTCGGTTCTTGCTCCAGCAGCTTCGCTACTTTATTCGCTACGGCCAGTACAAAATCCTTTTCTTTCTTATTGGTCAGGGAAACCGCGCCTGAATCGGTTCCGCCGTGACCGGCGTCGATAACGACTTTGTATTTGGTTTTACCCGGTTCCGGAGCTTTCAAAACTCCAACGAGCAGGTTGGCCTGTCCCGCTGCGGCACTGATCGCAAGATCCGCTTTCGCTTTCATGTCAAGCGTAATTCTTACGGTAGCCGGATCGTTGTTGAAATTCGAAAATCTTACCTTCTCCACCATCGGATGCAGGGAAGGGACTTCTCCGACATTGTTGACGAGTTTGGCGGCGAGTGAAGCGTCAAGCTCCGTACCCGGCAGATCGATGACGATCCGGTCCGGCGAGGTAAGCTTGAATACGTTCGCCTGGGGAGATTTCTTGTCCGTTCCGACCAAAAGCTGATCCTTGGTCAGTTGGATCGTTTTCACAAGCACCTTATCCGATACCTGGCCGGGATTCGGCGTTGGCGTCGGCGTTGGAGTCGGCGTTGTGGGCGGTGTTCCCGCACCGGAGCCTTGTCCGCTCTTCGGGAAAATTTGTACTGTGCTGGTTTCTTGAACCCATTTGAAATCGTAGCCGATTTTCTGTCCGACGAACCTAACGGGAACGAGCACATTGCCCTTCACGTTCATCGGGGCGACCTCAAGTTGTTCAGCCCTGCTTCCGTTGACGACCGGAATGCGGTCACCGACTGTAAGCTGGATCTTCATGCTGTCACGAACAATAGTCGCGGTCTGCTTCGACTGATCCCAGGTCACCTTGGCGCCGAGTTTCTCGAAAATTTGCCGAATCGGAACCAACACATTACCATCCACGTTGAGCGGGTCCACTTCGGTTGTCAGCGTCTTGCCGTCCAGCACGATTTTAGCGGTTGGGGGGGACGTTGCACCGAAAGCCAATGAGGGCAGGAGCAGAGCGATCATGAGCAGCGTGGCGACAGTGGACCAAAGTTTCATCATACACCTCTTACACTTATTTTTCAGCGTTCGTCTCTTCTCGCCGAGTTGTCCGCCTCATCTCTATTCTACCAAATTATGCTACGGTCGGACAACGAGAGCATAGATTCGACGGCGCCGAACATAGAGTTAGACGCAGGTTTAATGCCAAAAGTTGCACTATTTCGCCTAATAACCTTGTATATCGGCTTTTTTGAGGTAGTTTGATAGATTTAAAGAGATATATTGGAAAAGAGGAAAACGGCGAAAAACCGTTCCCTATGGAAGGGAACGGCTATTGGAAAAGAGGCGGACACGCCGTTTACAGATTCAGTGCAAGGCGTTCTTGATGCTGCGCTTCGTAAGCGGAAATTTTATCCGCGTGCTGCAGCGTCAGCCCGATATCGTCAAGCCCTTGAAGAAGGAATTGGCGGCGGTGCTCGTCAAGATCGAAATCAATTTTCAGACCATACTCGTCGGTCAGCGTCTTGTTCTCCAAATCGACATCGAGCTTGTAACCCTCGTGTTTCGCCGTGCGCTGGAACAATTCTTCCACCTGTTCTTCGCTCAGCTTAATCGGCAGAATGCCGTTTTTGAAACAGTTGTTGTAGAAAATATCCGCGTAAGAAGGCGCGATGACGACTTTGAAGCCGTAATCGAGAATCGCCCATGGCGCATGTTCACGGGAAGATCCGCAGCCGAAGTTCGCGCGCGAAATGAGCACGGATGCTCCCTGGTAACGCGGCTTATTCAGGTCAAAGGTCGGGATCACCTGGCCGTCCTCGGTGAATCTCCACTCGAAGAACAGAAATTGTCCGAAGCCGGTGCGCTCGATACGTTTCAAAAATTGTTTAGGGATGATAGCGTCTGTATCTACGTTGACACGGTCAACCGGTCCGACGAGTCCGGTGTGTTGTTTGAATGCTTCCATGATTGATTTCCTCGCTTCCTGTTATCTCGTTCTGGTTACGCTTCCTGCGGCACTTTGTACGTCCAGCCGCGCACGTCCGTGAAGCGGCCTTCGATCGCCGCTGCGGCGGCCATCTCCGGAGAAACAAGGTGCGTTCTGCCTCCGCGGCCCTGACGGCCTTCGAAGTTGCGGTTCGATGTGGACGCGCAGCGCTCTCCCGGGCTGAGAACGTCCGGATTCATGGCGAGGCACATGCTGCAGCCCGCATCGCGCCATTCGAAACCCGCATCGATAAAGATTTTATCGAGGCCTTCTTTCTCGGCCTGCAGCTTAACGCGGCCCGAACCGGGAACGACGATGGCGTTGACGTTCGCATTGACTTTGTAGCCGCTCGCCACGGCCGCTGCACGACGCAGATCCTCGATGCGGCCGTTCGTGCAGGAGCCGATGAATACGCGGTCGACGGTAAGCTCCGTCATCGGTGTTCCGGGCTCAAGGCCCATATATTCAAGCGCCTTCTCGGCCGCTTTACGCTCGTTCTCCGTCGCCATTTCCTGCGGGTTAGGCACGCTGTTCGTGACGCCCGTGCCCATGCCCGGGCTCGTGCCCCAGGTAACCTGCGGCACGAGGGAAGCGGCGTCGAAATCAACGACGAGGTCGTAGGACGCGCCTTCGTCCGTGGTCAGCAGCTTCCAGGCTTCGACCGCCTGGTCGAATGCCGCATCCTGCGGTACGTACTGGCGGCCGCGCAGATATTCGAACGTCGTCTCGTCTGGAGCGATCAGTCCCGCTCTCGCACCGGCCTCGATCGACATGTTGCAGACGGTCATGCGCTCTTCCATGGACAATCCGCGGATCGCCTCGCCCGTGTATTCGATGACGTATCCTGTCGCAAAGTCCGTTCCGTACTGGGCAATGATGCCCAGAATAAGATCCTTTGCGGTCACGCCTACGGGCAGGGCGCCGTTCACGCGGACTTCCAGCGTCTTCGGCTTCGCCTGCTGCAACGTCTGGGTAGCAAGCACGTGCTCCACTTCGCTTGTGCCGATCCCGAACGCCAGGGCGCCGAAAGCACCGTGCGTGGATGTATGGCTGTCGCCGCAAACGATCGTCTTGCCCGGATGAGTCAAGCCGAGTTCAGGCCCCATAACGTGGACAACACCTTGATCCACATGGTTCAGGTCGAACAGGGTAACGCCGAAATCGCGGCAGTTCTGCGAAAGCGTGTCGATCTGCTGTTTGGAAATCGGGTCCTTGATGTTAAAACGGTCCTTCGTAGGCACGTTGTGGTCCATTGTGGCGAAAGTCAGCTCCGGACGGCGCACCGGGCGCCCGCTGAGACGGAGTCCTTCGAAAGCCTGCGGAGAAGTTACCTCATGTACGAGATGAAGATCGATGTACAGAATGCTCGGTTTTCCTTCTTCTTGGTAAATCACGTGGTTATTCCAAATTTTTTCGAATAATGTTTTTTTGCTCATGTCGCTCACCCCAGATAAAGATTCCGTTAATCTAATTGATAATCTTATGCTATCATTTCTTTCTTCATTGTTCCAAGATATAATAACTATAACCTTCATAGGTAAAACCAATAATCAGAGGAGCCTTCATATGGAACTTCGCCAACTGCAATATGCCGTACAAATCGCCCTGGAGCGCAACTTCTCGCGGGCGGCCGAAAAGCTTCATATTGCCCAGCCTTCGCTCAGCCAGCAGTTATCCAAGCTTGAACGCGAAATCGGCGTTCTGCTTTTCCAGCGCAGCACCAACTCGGTAGAGTTGACCCACGCCGGTTCTATTTTTGTAGATAAAGCCCAGGCCATTCTCGATTCGCTCGAGCAGTTGAAGCAGGAGATGGAAGATATCTCCCAGATGAAGAAGGGCAAGCTCGTTGTCGGAAGCATGCCGATCACCGGTTCTACGATCATGCCTTATGTGTTGCCCGTCTTCCAGGCCGCCTACCCGGATATCGAGGTCGTTCTCGTCGAAGAGACTTCCGCCAATCTGGAGAAACTGACGACCAGCGGCCAGACGGACATTTCCCTGCTCGCTCTCCCCATGCAGGAAGATTCGCTCGTCTACTCCCACCTTCTGGAGGAAGAAATCGTCATCGCTTTCCCCCCAAGCCATCCTCTTGCCAAGCGGCACATGGAAAACGGTGAGCCTGTCACGATCTCCGAGCTGGAAAACGAAGCGTTCATCTCGCTCAAGAAAGGCCAGGGGTTCCGTAAAATCAACGTCGCCCTGTGCCAGGAAGCCGGCTTCACCCCGAATATCGTCTTCGAGAGTTCCAACATGGAGACGGTCCAATCTCTTGTCGCGGCCGGAATGGGCATCGCCTTCGTACCTTATCTGATCGCCAAAAGAACCCGCAGCGAGCTGTCTCCCGTTCACCTTCCGCTCCGGAATCATCCCTCCCGGACGCTGGTTATCGCCCACAGGCGGGGGCGTTACCTGTCGAAGGCGGCGGACGCCTTTATTGAGACGATTCAGGCGGTCATGAAGGATCAGGGCAGCTTCGAATAAGCGGACAAACGGAAGTCGTTCAACCTCCATTTGTTTCATCTCGTTCGCTACCGGGTAGAAAAAAGTACGGCAGAATCAACAAGATAAAGGGGAGTGGAACCATGATAGGCTTCATTATTACCATTATAATGGCCGTAGTCATCGGGATTATCGGCGACGCGATCGTCAGAAGCAATATGCCCGGAGGCATACTGGGATCCATGCTGGCCGGTTTTGTCGGAGCGTGGCTCGGTTCTTTGCTTCTCGGCAGCTGGGGTCCCGAAATCGGCGGCTTCTCTGTCATTCCGGCTATTATCGGAGCGGCGTTATTCGTTTTCCTGATCGGCCTTGCCAGCCGCGCTTTTCACCGCACCAATGCTTAAACCGCGGAAACACTTCACATTTCTATAAATGTATCTTGTGTTTTAAAAAAATGATATTCAGGTAAAGGAGATGGATCATATGTCTAACGAATCCAAAGGTAATGGCGTATTGCTTGGTACTCTGGTAGGTGCAGGTGTAGGAGCGATCACCGCCCTTCTTCTTGCCCCTAAAACAGGCCGTGAAATGAGGGAAGACCTCTCGGTCAAATATTCCGAATGGATGGCGAAAGGTCAAGAACTTGCATCCGACGCCAAAACGAAAGTTGCGGATGTTGCCAGCCGTGTGAACGAACAGACCAGCAATCTGGTTGACCGTTCGAAAGATCTGGTCAGCAGCGCAGCGAATTCCACGAACCGCGCTCTCGACAATGTCAAAGAAATGAAAGAAGAGCGTACGGACCAAATGCTGAACAGCATGGATCAGTCCAATAAACCGATGAACTAAACCGCTTCGGGAACACCCCATTGGAATTGTTCCGAGCATCGGCAGCCAGCTTCTCTGCGGAGAGCTGGCTGTTTTGGCGAAAGCCGCCCAGGAGCCGTTCAAACTGACTGAAAGAGGTGCATTCCGTATGAGACATTCTTCTCCCACCCGTGAGCGCCGAGTCCCTGGAGAGGTACCGATTCCTTCCCAGGAACCGAGCCGGAAGGAATTGGCGCTGGAACGCCTTGCTACCATCCTGGAACGCTCCGAGTATAAAGATGTGATCGAAAATTATCTCAATCCGCGCAAACGGATTATCACGAATTTCACTGCCGGCCTGGCCAGAGGCTTGGGGCTGACGATCGGTACGACGGTTGTAGTCGCTCTTCTCGGCTGGATCGTTTCCCAGTTTCTATCCATGCCGATCATAGGAGAATTTATCGCGAAGCTCGTATCCTACGTGGATATGTATAAATAAAATGAAGACTGCCAAGCCGGCTACCGGCTCAAGGCGGTCTTTTTGTTTGCGGCCATATTATTTACGGCTATATCGTATAGGCACCCATCCTGCCTTTCTTTTACATCCTACAAAAAACAGCCCGGAAGCAGATGGCTCTGCCCCGGACTGTCGTTATTTTTATTACGCAAAGAGTGCATTCACTTGTTCGCTCTGCATCTCTTCATTCAGGATTTTGCTGACCGGAATCGGATGTTTATCCGGCTTTACCAGGAAAGTCTCCTGCAGGTAAAAGCCGTTTTCTTTCGCTTTAGCATAGGTTTGACAGAAATGATCGGCTGCACGGACCGCTCGATAAAATTCTGAATACGTTTCCAAAATATTCCCATTGCCAAGCGGGTTCGTACTAGCACGTATACAAAGCTGATAAGTGGCTCCGTCAACTTCACGAACCAGAATCTCGCTGCCTTCACAGTCGATCGTATATTTGACTGTCATAAGACTCACCGCCTTCATTATAGTGGGAATTCATTTTAATTGGGTATGGTTAATAATTACCCATGTTTCCCACTACTTGAAACCGTTTTTTCTGTCAACCGCCCGCCATCCAAAATGCCGGACCGGCCCCTTACGGGACCAGGCCGTTTATTTCAGATTGGAAGTTTTGCTTTTACCCTTGATAATATCGCCTGTCCAGCCCTTCCAATGAAGCCAGCCGAGGACAACCACAGGAAGAGCGACGATAAGACCCAGGGCCAGATAATAGCCAGCCGTCCACTTCAGCTCCGGCATATTCTCGAAGTTCATGCCCCATATCCCCGCCAGCATCGTAGGCGGCGCAAATACGGCCGTAAAGACCGTCAAGGTCTTCGTAATCTCATTCCCCCGGTAGTTCGCAATACTCGTATCCAGAGCCAGCAGAGCCTCTACCTCTTCCGTATACAGCTTCAGCCGCGTCATAATCCTCTCGATTTTGATGCACGTTCTGCGGTGTTCCAATCCTTCTTCCATATTCTCAACAAACAGCTCTTTGGTCGTCATCATCGTGTCTTTGAGCGGACGCACCCATTTAGTCATATCGAGCAGCTCGTGCCGGCGGTCAAGGATGCGGTCCAGCAGCTTGGAATTGTTTCTTTTTCTCATATGCTCCCCGACCTGGCGCATTCTTTTCTCATAATCCGTCAGAACATGGAGCAGCCGCTCCGCAATATAGCCGAGGATAACGAAAAGACCTTCAAGCGCATTCTTGGCATTCAATGCCTGTTCCCGGATCAAGTCCGGATCGAAGGGAGCCAACAGCTCTTCTTTGAAATTAATCGTAACCAGATGATCCTCGTTGACTAGGAAATGAAAGATCGGAGTGCCTTCCCGGCATTCGGAGTCAAAATCGTAATAGAAAGCTCCCTCCAGCAGCTCACTTCCTTTATTACGATATAAACGGGCCTCGAACGGTTCCGCTGCGGCCTGTTTCACGAGCGGCTTCAACTCTTCGGGCAGCTTATCGATCGCTACATTGAGATCTCCGTCCTTATCATGCAGGTCGTGCCAAACCCAATTCGATGAAGATTCCAGCTCTTTATCTTCCATGTGCACCCTTCCTTTACCGGTATGATGTCATTAAAAAAGAACACGCTGTAACAACGTGTTCTTTTCTGCAGGTTCTATTGCTGCATGAACGAGTCAAGCTCCTTCACCCGGCTTGTTCTTCTCGAAATATTTGCGCAGCTTATCCAGCGCCCTGCGCTGAATACGGGATACGCTCATTTGAGAAACGCCAAGATCCTGGGCGATGGTTCTTTGCGAATATCCATCCACGTAAGCCAGCATCAGGACTTTCTGCTCCTCAGGCTTGAGGTGGCTCAGCGCCTCCTGCAAATCGAGTTTATTGTCGACATTGAGATACTCATCCACTTGAGTACCCAGTACATCGCCAATCGTCGACCCGTTCTCTTCCGTTGAAAGCGGCATGTCCAAGGACACATAATGATAGCATTCACGTCCGGCCAAAATTTCAATCGTTTCCTCGACAGTCAGACTCAGCTCTTCCGCAATCTCATTCACATTGGGAGATCGCTCCAGCCGCATCGTCAGATGATCGATCGCCTGCTGGATCTGAAATCCTTTTTCTTTAATCCGTCTCGGAACCTGAATATACCAGGACTTGTCACGAAGATAATTCTTCATGTGGCCGATAATACTCTTCATCATATAAGCATCAAACTGCACACCGTGAGAAGGGTCAAACTGTTTAAACAGCTTCAACAGGGAGATTTGCCCGATTTGGATCAGATCTTCATACAGATCCGGACGGTTGCGGGACATCTTCGCTGCGGCCATTTTCACAGTAGACTCGTATTGAATAAGCAAAGAGGTAGCGATATCATTGCATTCGGTTTCCTGATACTGTCGAATCAGATCATGGATATGCTCCATCTCTTTCCTCTCGGATTGTAATTTCATACCATTTCCTCACTTTTGCTGACCAGCTTCGTTAAGATTACAACAGTCCCATGATCCCCTTTCACCTCTACATCGTCCATCAAGGCTTGCATGAGATATAATCCGAGGCCGCCGCTGCTCACTTCATCGAGTGATTTGTTGTGCAAAGAGTCGGCGGAACCCACTTTCGTGACATGGTCAAAGCTGAGGCCCTGATCCTGCACGATAATTTTAATGCCGCCGTCCACCTCTTCGAAATGAACTTCCATTTTGCCGCCCTGGCCCGGCTCGTAAGCGTGAACCACAACGTTGTTGCAAGCCTCCGAAACGGCGACTTTCATATCTTCGATATCTTCATAAGAGAAACCCATCTTGGAGCTGATTCCATAGAGCGTCAAACGGACGAGATCGATGTATTCAGCTTCAGCAGGCAGCGTTAAACTCACAGTACGATTTTTGGATTCCATAGACCCTTTTCTTTCCTTTCTTAGTTCACAGTATTCGCTACAGCCGACAAAAACGGTGTCAACCCCGTAAGGTCAAACAGCTTCTGGACCTTGGGAGGGATATTCTCAACCGCAAAAGGCGCTTTTAAAGCGTGACGGGTTTTGATGATCGTAAGGATAACTCCGATTCCCGTGCTGTCGATGTATGTCAGTTCTTTAAGATTGAGAATTAGTTTGCGTCCCACATCTTGCACAAACGGGTCCACGTTTGTATTAAACTCGGATGCCTTGGAAAGATCCAGCTCCCCGATCAAAGAAATGATGTTATCATCATCTGTAATTTGTTTTTCCATTCTGAATTTGTTCTCTTGCACCATTTATTTGTCCTCCTTAGTCAATGACCCACCATTTATAATTGCTGCACATACTACTTACTTTACCCGGCATAAATCCAAGTGAAACAGCTTTTTTATCTTTCTTGTTTTTACCAGCCCGCTTCGGGCTATTCTTTGTAAGAAGCCGTCTTACTTGACGGCTACGCTTTTGCTGTTCGTCGTGCGGCTCTGCTTCAATCTCTTCCACATATCGACCGCTACCGGAACCAAAGGCGCGATTCGGTTCACGATGCTTTTCGGAGAGTTCAGCTCTTTCTCCACTTTGTTTCTCATTGTATTCGTTACGGTAGCCGAGGTTTGGCGCACGGAAGTCGTAATCTCGCTTACCACATCCCCGACATTTTTAATGGTATAAAAGGTTTTGTCGAGCGCATGCAGCTTGTTGCGTACGTCCAGGCTAACCTCATTGGTATGACGAAGCAGTTCGTTTGCTTCCTGGCTTACCACCGTCACCTGCTGCTGAACTTGCTGAATGGTCTGGTTGGTCTGGGCAACGAGATCGGTCACCGACCGGAGTGTCTTCACCAAAAAAACGACGAGCACCACAAAGGCAATCGCAATAACCGCTAAGCTAATTTGCCATATCATAAGCTATCCCCTCCCTTATACGTGAACCCTGCTCATGAACCTGCCGAATCGACCGGCTTATCTCAGTTTTACCACCTGCCGGGCACTTTGAAACACCGGATTTCCCGCTATAATTTGCCTTGTTTCGCCGGGGGTAGCTGCGGGTAATGAGCTTGTAGACACGACTATTCAGAGTTAAAGGGAGGAAATAAACAATGGCTAAAACATCTACAGCTAAAGAAAAACAAACCGTAACTTTACTTAATAAGCAAGTGGCAAACTGGGGTGTCATGTACGTCAAGCTGCATCAGTTCCATTGGTACCTCAAGGGCCCTTCGTTCTTCGTTCTCCATGTAAAATTCGAAGAACTCTATAAAGAAGCCGATCTTTACCTCGACACGATTGCCGAACGTATCCTCGGACTTCAGGGAAGCCCGCTTTCCACAACGAAAGAATTCCAAACGAATTCTTCTATCAAAGAAGTTTCTCCGGAGCGCAATGCCGGCCAAATGGTAGAAGCGCTGATCCAGGACTTCCGCACCATTACGGAAGAATCCAAGGAAGCGATCGAAACCGCCGAGAAAGAAGGCGACCACGGTACGGCGGATATGCTGACTGAAATCTGCACCAACCTTGAAAAACACATCTGGATGCTGGAGTCTTACATAAACGATTAAGACTACCGCAATTGATCTGGTGAAGGAAGGAGGGTTATCCATGGATCAAGACAAGAATGTCGACATCGAGCAAAGGCACATTGAGAAAAGATCGGATTCGAGCGCCGTCGCTTCTACTTTTATCAAATATGCGGCCTACCTCATCATTTTCTTTGGTTTCCTTTACTTCCTCGTTAAATATGTATTCCCTAAATTTTAATAGATCTCCTTCAATCAGCCTTCTTGCAAGGCTGATTTTTTGTGTCTCGTTACACGGGCTCTCTCTTCGCCGTTCAGGTGTCTGACTTACCGTCATGCGACGCTGCATCACGCCGGAGCTGTACGAAGCGCGATGCGGGCGTGATAACTCTCTCCTCTCTTAATCAGGAGTAGCTGTATGGACATCTTGATGACATAATGAGTCTTACGCCTACTCCGGGCGGGCTTCAATTGCCTTATACTTCTCCCGTTCCTGTCACCGCCAGCCGCTGCGTAATCCGGTCCGGCAGCAGGACTGAGCTTAATCCAGTCAGGAAAATCGGCTCCAAATGGAAACAACAAAAAAACCCGCTTGGCGCGGGCCTGTTTCTACTACTTGGATTTAGATTAGATGAACCCTTATTCCGTAACGCTCGAGAAGAAATGAACCGATTTTAACTGACCGTTGTCAGGGTCTACAAACAATTTCAGCGCTTGACTATCCTGCGTATAGACCAGGCCGTCCTCGGCCACCCAGTAGGGCTCCCCAAGCGTCTTTTCGAGCGCTTGCAAATTATTCGCCACCGGCTTGCCGTCGATATTAATCTGTTTGTGATCCGGAGTAACTTCTACATATTCAACTCCATATTCACCTATGGCAACGCTGCAATCCGGATACTCAAGAATTTTCGTTTCACCGAAAAATTCATCCTTCCGGATGGATTTCGGCTCTCCCTTCCGCTTCACAATCGTATTCACATCGTCGGATAAAGAGATGCCGTTTACGCGTTCCAGTTTGATGGAGCCGGACGCCTCTGCAGGCGTTTTTTCGGCCGGAACCACTGCCGGCTTTGCCGTCACCGTACCGTTAGCGTTAGCCGTCTTATATCCCGCTGTCTCCGTAATGGCGCCTCCAGCGCCAAGAACCAAAGGAGGTGCTGCCTTAGAAATGAGTCCGTCATCCGCACCTGCGGACGCAGGCACCTCAAGTCCATGAGCGCCGCTGAAAAGCAGCGCACCGCCAAGCAGCGCCATCGTCAGTGATTTCTTGTTCATCTGGAGTCCCTCCTAAGACGTATTGGGGTCATGAGCGGCTAAGGGATGATTACAGAGTTATTGGCCCGCAGCAGAAGCTTCAATCGCTTGATCCGCATAACTGGCATCATAGGCATAAACAAACTGGCTGGGAACCGCCACGACCACAATGCGCCCCCGTGAAATTTCTTCTTCGTAATAAGGAATCGCACTTCCCGCCAGCCCCAGCGAGATGAGTTTGGAACGCATTGCCCTGCCGCTGCCGCGGAAAATAGTCGCCATCGTATAGGCCATTTGCTCTGCGGAGAAGCCGATACGGCTTGTATAACGCGGTCTCAGCATTTCCTCCGTGTCTACCGCCTCATCGGACAGCACGTGAATGCAGTGCGGTTCGCATCCGGCGGTTTGAAGCTGACGAATGACATCGCGGATTTCCTTCTCGCTGTCGACGACAATAATGGAATGATTCACCTGAATATCCCCCTTAACCGATTCTCTGCTCGAGACGAGGCAGGTAAATTTTCGGAGCTTTGTCGTTGATCTTGTAAAGCACCTCATGATCTCCGACCACACTAATCGTTTGGGCATCCGTCTTGCCTACCGTTACACCGTCGCACAATACGCTTCCCTCGCCGATAATGGCTTTATGGAGCTTTACGTTGTTCCCTATCCGGACATTCGGCATGATCACGCAGTCCGTCAGAACGCTGCCTTTTCCTATGTAAACTCCATGAGAGATTACCGAGTTCTGAACTTGACCGTACACGGCGCAGTTCTCGCTGATCAGGGAACGGTCCACTTTGGCCGCACGGTCGACGTGCGGCTTTACGTTGGCAATCTGGGCCGTATACATCGGCCATTCCAGCTCGCTCATCAGCGGAGAACCGTTCAGCAGGTCCATCTGTGCCTGCCACAGGCTGTCGATGGTGCCGACATCTTTCCAATACCCCTCATAGGAGAAGGAATGAACGCGAACACCTTCCTCGACCATCATCGGGATGACATCCTTACCGAAATCGTGGGAAGAATCCGCAGACATCTCGTCGCGCTCCAGCACTTTCTTCAGGAAATCCCAGTTGAATACATAAATTCCCATCGAAGCCAGATTGCTCTTCGGCTGTGCCGGCTTCTCTTCAAACTCGACAATGCGGCCCTCCTCGTCCGTGTTCATAATTCCGAAGCGGCTCGCTTCGTCCCAGCCTACCGGCTTAACCGCGATTGTCGCGACCGAACCGAGCTTTTGATGCTGTTCGATCATTTTGCTGTAATCCATTTGGTAAATGTGGTCGCCCGAAAGCACCAGTACATATTCCGGATCGTGCTTTTCGATAAAATGGCGGTTCTGATAAACCGCGTTAGCCGTTCCCGTAAATTCGTTGCCGATTACATGCTCCTGGTTTGAGCAAAGCACTTCGACGCATCCTTTGTCCGTTTCGCTCAGCCAAGCTTCGCCTGTTCCGATGTGCTGATGAAGAGATTCCGGTTTGTATTGGGTGACTACACCGATCGTGTCAACGCCGGAATTGCGGCAGTTGCTGAGCGCGTAATCGATCATACGATAGCGGCCCGCGAAATGAACCGCCGGTTTCGCCGTATTTTGGGTCAAGGCGCCCAGTCGGCGACCTTCACCTCCTGCTAGTAATATAGCTACACTCTGTTTTCTCATCTCTGTCACCTGATCCTTTCGTAGTTGTCTATTTTCTCTATAAGAAAGAGTTCTTGTTTATATCGTCCAAGTAAAACTTGTCTATCTTTAAATACCCCGTGCGGACAATTCATAATCAACTTAATTTGATTTGTTCGCTTTTATTTGCACAATCTGTAAAACTATTGCTGTCATGGGGGTCAGCCCGTTTTAGGACGCTTCTCTCTTATCTCCCACCCGCCTCTATATCTCGGTAATACCAGTTCTTACACCGCCCCCATCCCTTTGAAACTATAAAAAAGACAACAAAAAAAGCCCCGCAAACCGCATTCTGCGCGTGTTTACGAAGCTTTTATCAAGATCGGAGTTCTTCCGCCTGTATGGTAAAAACAAATTCGGTGCCTTGGCCCTCTTGTGAATAGACTTCCATTTTGCCCGACATGAGCTCCACAAGATTTTGGCAAATGACAAGCCCTAAACCGGTTCCTCCGTATTTCCGCGTCATGGAGGAGTCCACCTGCGTAAAAGGCTGGAACAGGCGGTTTCTTTTCTCGACCGGAATTCCGATCCCCGTATCGCGGACCCGGAATTGAAGAATCATCCGGCTGCCGTTCCCGGTTTTTCCCAGATTCGTCACTTTAACCTTAATGCCGCCCGTTTCCGTGAATTTAACCGCGTTGCCGATCAGATTAATGAGCACCTGACGGAGCTTCAGCTCATCCCCGATGAGATGGGTCGGAACATTCTCAGCAAGTTCCCGTTCCAGTTTGAGGTCCTTCTTGCGGCATTCGCCGTAGAACAGATCCATCGTTTCTTCCATACAGACGTCCAGATCGAACGGCTCGGTGTTCATCTCCATTTTGGAAGATTCGAGTTTGGTGAAATCGAGAATCTGATTGATAATATGCAGCAGCGCGGCACCGCTTCTTGAAATGGTGTCGGCGTATTCCCGCTGTTCATCCGAAAGCTCCGTTTCCAGGAGCAGATCGGTCATCGCCATGACCCCGTTCATGGGCGTGCGGATTTCATGGCTCATCAGCGCAAGAAACTCGGATTTAGCCCGGTTGGCCGATTCCGCCGCTTCTTTGGCCGTCAGCAGTTCCTGTGTCCGCATATTCAGCAGCTCCGACTGGTGCTGGAGCTTTTTTTGAACGAGATACAAGTTCACGAAGCCTTCGATCTTGGCTTTCAGCGTGTGAGGCACGAACGGTTTAACGATATAATCAATGGCACCGACGGAATAAGCCGCGAAAACATGCTCCTTCTCATGGGAAGCCGCTGTAATGAAAATAATCGGGATATCCTTCGATTTCTCCCGTGATTTGATCCAACGGGCCGTCTCGAAACCGTCCATGCCCGGCATCTGAACGTCCAGAACAATCACGGCGAAATCGTCGTGCAATAAACATCGAAGGGCCTCTTCACCCGAGCCCGCTTTTACCAGATGGTAGTTCTCTTCCGCAAGAACGGCTTCAAGCGCCAGCAAATTCTCGGGCTGATCGTCTACCATCAGTATTTTAATCGGTTCATCCAAGTTCACTTCGAGAAACCCCTTCCTCCAACTCGTCTCCTCATCTTATGCAGCGTCACTGCACCTTGCGGTAAATTTTGTCGGCTGTACTGACGGCTTCGTAAGCGGACGCGTGCTTGGTGAAAGTGATCGTTTCTTTATCGCCCAAAATCAGAAAACCGGACGGTCCCAGGCTTTCGTATATGAGTGTATGCACCTGGTTCTGGAGCTGCGTATTGAAATAAATCAATACATTCCGGCACAAAATCACATGGAACTCGTTAAACGAACGATCCGTAACCAGGTTATGCTGGGCAAAAACAATATTGTCACGCAAAAAGGAATGAAGCGTAACGGAATCCTTCGAAGCCGTATAGTACTTCGAGAAAGCTTCCTTGCCTCCGGACTGCAGGTAGTTTCTCGTATAGTCTTTCATGTTGCGCAGCGGATAGATTCCTTTCTCCGCCTTTTTAAGCACATCCTCGTTTATATCCGTCGCATAAATCCGGGTGCGGTCGTAGAGCCCCTCTTCGTGCAGCAGGATCGCCATCGAGTAAACTTCCTCTCCGGTGGCGCAGCCCGCATGCCAGATGCGGATCGCCGGATACTGGCGGAGCAGGGGGACCACCTTCTGGCGGAAGGTGAGGAACACCTCGGGATCGCGGAACATCTCGGTGACGTGAATCACCAGGTCCGACAGCAGGCGCTCCAGGCACTCCCGGTCGTGCAGAACTCTCTCCTGCAGACCGGAGACGGTCGTCAGCTTCTCCGCCAGAATACGGTGCCAGATCCTGCGCCGGATAGACGGGTACGAATAATTGCGGAAGTCATATCCGTAAATGCGGTAAATGCCCTCGAGCAGCAGACTGATCTCGATGCGTTCATGCTCGGCCTGCAGGCCGGAAAAAGTCGGCAGTTGATCTATAGGGTGAAAATTCGAATCCAAATTGTCTCTCTCCTTCTCCTCCGAGTCGATCCTGTGGCACGTCATAGATGTTTCTCATCAGAGGGTTCGCATTTGCTCCTTCTCTTACTTAAACAACCAAACGCGAATTAGAGACATTAACTGATCATTATTTATCGGTTTTGTTATATAATCCGACGCGCCGGCCTGTATACACTTCTCCCGGTCATCCCGCATGGCCTTCGCGGTCAGGGCGATAATCGGCAGATTATCGAATTGCGGCATGCTGCGGATCTCTTTCATGGCTTGATAACCGTCCATTTCCGGCATCATGATATCCATCAGAACGAGATCAAGATCCGGTTCCTTTTCAAGAATGGACAAAGCTTGGCGTCCAGTCTCCGCAAACAGCACCTTCATATTGTACCCTTCCAGCAGGTTGGATAGCGCAAACACGTTGCGGATATCGTCATCGACAAGAAGTACCTTCTTGCCTGCAAACACCGCTTCGCTGCTGTGAAGACGCTGTAGAATCCGCTTCTTCTCCTCCGGCAGGGTTTCTTCCACCCGGTGCAGGAACAGCGCCGTTTCGTCAAGCAGCCGTTCCGGCGATTTCACGTTCTTGATGATGATGGACTCCGCGTATTTCTTAAGTCTCATCTCGTCTTTCTTATCGTATTCTTTTTCGGTGTAAATGACAATCGGCAGACGGCGAAGCTCTTCCTCGGCTTTGATCCGCTCCAGCAGATCGAATGCGGACTGATCCGCCAAGCCGATATCGAGAACCATGCAGTCGAAATGCCGCTCTCTGAGCTTCACGATCGCTTCATCCGCCGTTGTCGCCACTTCGATAAGAACATCGTCGTGGCGGATAAGCTCGATCAGATTGTTCATCTGGATGGGATCATCCTCTACAAGCAGGAGCTTCCGCAGATTTTGATCGATGAACCCTTCCAGCTCGATAAAGGCTTGCTCCAGCACATCCTTGCTGGAAGGCTTACGCATATAGGCTATCGCGCCCATAGAGAGCCCCTGGTGCACTTCGTCGACGACCGACATCACGTGTACCGGGATATGCCGGGTCTCGGCATTGTTCTTGAGCTGGACGAGAATCGACCAGCCGTCGACGATCGGCAGCTGGATATCCAGGATGATGCCGTCCGGTTTATACTCTTTCGCCATCTGCAGCCCGATATCCCCCTGCATCGCGACCAGAGCCTTAAATCCGCGGCTGCGGGCCATGTCGACGAGCACGTTCATAAAGTGCACATCGTCTTCCACGATCAGCAGCACTTTATCGTTCTCGGTGATGCTGCCCCGGTCGTCTTCCACCTCGCGCTGGACGGACTTCTGAGCCGGTTTAACCGGTATGGGCGCAGGTGCGGGAAGCTGCGGTACTGCGGATGCGCCCGGAAGCGGCAGGGCCTGCTGCTCCTGTCCCGCGGCAGCCGCCTCGGCCGATCCTCCTACGCGCTCGGAATACTGCCGGTGCGGGATGAACAGCGTGAACGTGCTGCCTTCCCCTTCCCGGCTGCAGATTTCGATCGTACCGCCGAGGAGGCTCGCGAGCTGCTTGGAAATGGACAGCCCGAGTCCCGTTCCGCCGAATTGCCGGCTCGTCGTCCCGTCGGCCTGCTGGAACGCTTCGAAGATAATCTGCTGCTTTTCTTCGGCAATCCCGATTCCCGTATCCTTGACGGAGAAAGCAATTTGCGGCTCTCCCTCCTTGACGGGATAGACATGCAAATGTACGGAGCCCTGGGACGTGAATTTAAAGGCGTTGGACAGCAGGTTGCGCAGAATCTGCTCCAGTCGCATGCTGTCCGTATAGAGCATGCGCGGAACGCCGTTGTCGATCGTAATTTCAAAGCCCAGCGCCTTCTTGCGCGCGACTTGTTCGAACGAACGCTGGATCGTTTCCATAATATCCGGCACGAGAACATACTCGGCCTGAACCTCCACTTTCCCGGCTTCTACCTTCGAGAGGTCGAGGACATCATTGATCAATTTGAGCAGATCGGAGCCGGAAGAGTGAATCGTTTCCGCATATTCCACCTGCTTGTCGTACAGGTTGCTGTCTTTATTCTCCGCAAGCATCTGCGAAAGAATAAGCATACTGTTAAGAGGTGTACGCAGTTCATGCGACATATTGGCCAAAAATTCGGATTTGTATTTCGAAGCCATCGCCAGCTCGAACGCCTGTTTTTCCAGTGCTTCCTTGGCTTCCTCGATCTGGCGGTTAGCCAGCTCCGTCTCTTGAACCTGGATCTGGAGCTGCTTCGTTTTGCGGAGCAGCTCTTCGTTATTCTGCTCCAGCTCTTCCTGCTGGGACTGCAGCAACTCTTCGGACGCTTTCAGCGCCTTCGTCTGCTCCTCCAGCTTCTCATTGGAGGTGCGCAGCTCTTCCTGCTGGGAAATGAGCTCTTCGGACTGGCTTTGCAGTTCCTCCGTCAATGCCTGCGACATGCGGAGGAGCTCCTCGACCCGTTCGCGAGAACGGATCCGTCCAATGGAAACCGCGAGATTCTCCGTCAACTGCTCCAGCAGATCCAGTTCTTTCTCGCCGAGCATTTTCAGGCCGGCGAATTCAACGACGGCTCCGATTTCTTCCTCGGATACGACCGGCTCGACAACGAGATATTTCGCGTCCAGCTGCCCGAAGGAGGAATGGATGGTCAAATACTTATCCACATCGTCTTGGACCATAATCCGCCGGCCGTCGGCGGCCGCCTGGCCGACAAGACCCTGACCGAGCGCGAATTCGGGAAGAAGATTGCCCTCGGGGTCTTTATCGAACGCGTAAGCCGAGGACAGGACGAGCCTCGTTCTCATGCCCTCCCGCTCCAACAGATACACCGCTCCGAACGTGGCGCCGATCATACGGGACGCTTCCGAGATAAAGCTGTTCGTCAGGTCGTGCATGTTCGTCTGATCCTGCAGCAGCATGCTCATGTTCGCTACATTCGATTTCAGCCATGCCTGGTCTTCGTTCAGCTTATTGAAGGTCCGTTCGTTGTGCATCAGTTCTTCCAGGTCGTCGGCCATCGTATTGAAGACATCGGCAACTTTGCCGAACTCGTCGGTCGTCGTCACCTCAACGCGATAGCCCGGGTCAAACCGGCCGTTGCCGAACCCTTTGATCATGCCGGTCAGCAGGGCGAGCCCGCGGGACAAGCTGCGCATGATCCAGTACATGATCCCAAGACCGATCACGAGAGCGGCCACTGTCAGCAAAATCGTCATGAGCAGCGTTTTACTGTTGGAAGCTTTAAAATCGTTAATCCCTTTTTGTACGTTATCGTCCAGATACTGCGTTAAATGATCCACGCTTTCCGTTACCTGATCCTGATAACTCACGCCGATATCGGTTCTCAGTTTATTCGCTTCCACTACCTTGCCGTTTTCGTAAAGCTCGATCGCCTGATTCAGGTAAGTCATAAAATTCTCGGTACTTTTGACCGTCTCATAGGTTAGCTGCTTCTCCACGTCCGAATCGGCGGATTTCTGAAGCGCAGCCACCCCTTTTTTCAGCTTCTCTTTGTAAGTGTTCGCTTTAGCCAGATTTTCTTTGGCGCCCAGTTGATTAGGCTCTGAATTAAGCAGCAGATTCGCCATATATTTGGCGATCGTATTGACGTCCGAACGGGCCGTGTAGGCCATCCGTGTCTTGTTATAGCGGTTGACAAACGCGCTGTCGAGGCTCTCGTCGATACTGCTTATCCGAGTCGTCCCGATTCCCGCCAGCACGAACATCAAGATAAACAAAAGCCCGAAACCCGCCATGAGCTTTGTCGATATTTTCATAAATGACTTCCCTCTCCCCTTTATAACTGTCTCTAGCAACCGGCCCTTTCTCAGGGAATATCGATCCAGATCAGACAAATATCATCCATATGATTGTTTTGAACTTCTTCGTCCAGCAGTTCATCCACTACCGCGTGAAGCCCCATATCCCCTTTTTGCTGAACAGCCGTGATAAGCCGCGTCGGCAGCTCCGTGTCGCCCTCTTCTATTTCCTCGAGAAGTCCGTCGGTATAAAGCAGAATCCGCGATTTTCCCGTGTAAGTGATCCGACCGGGCTTAATATCCATTTCCTCGAAAAATCCGACCGCACAGGTTCCGTTCGTAAGGGGGACCGCCTCACCGCTATCGTTCATAAGAAAGCCCGGCGGGTGACCGGCATTTACGTAGTCGATGGTTTTATTCTTCGTATCTATCAGCATATAAATCGCCGTGAAATAATAGTTCAAATGATTCTGGTCGTTATGCAGCCGGTTCATATACCGGTTCAGTTCGGCAATTACAAGCTCCGGCGTCACAAATTTAGTAATCGTATCCCGGAGGACCGAGGAGATAAACATGCAGACAAGCGACGAAGAAATGCCGTGTCCCATAATGTCGAGCAGCATAACCCCGTAACGGTCTTCATCGATGGGATACCAGTTGTACAAATCCCCCGCGAGCTCATAAGAAGGGTTATAGTAAGCTTCGATCCGGATTTTCTCGGTTTCGATCGGCAGGCTGAGTACGCTGCTTTGAACGTTTTTGGCCAATTGCAGCTCGGAACGGATCCGGTTGTCGTTCTCTTTGTGCCAGTCTTTCTCGTATTTGAGCCGCAGGGCGGATTTAATCCGGGCTACCAGCTCGATTTTGTTGATAGGCTTGGTTACGTAATCGATCGCTCCCGCTTCCAAGGCCTCCGCCAGTTTAATGGAATCTCCCATGGCCGTGATGATAATAATCGGAATGTCTTTCAGTTCCTCGATCTGCTGCAATTTTTTGCAGGCTTCGATCCCGTCGATTTCCGGCATCATCAGGTCCATCAAAATTAAATCGATTTGTAAATCCGAGGAACTCGGATTGTCGATCTTCAGCATTTCAAACAGTTCCATAGCAGAAGAAGCGCGGTGCATATTGGAGTAGCCCGCGCTTTTCAATATTTTTTCGATCACAATAAGATTGACCGGATTATCGTCTACAATCATGATGCTCATTCCATGTTCTCCTTTAATAGTGGAATTCTTCTGTCTGTGATTCCTTGATCTACTTGGGAGTATTTTGTAACCAAAGCCGAAACGCGTCGGTCTGGGGGAATAGATCTACTTCCGCACACTTTGTTTCCCGTCGGTATCGCCGGAGATTTGCCGTGCGCCTGAAAACAAAGGTAGCTGCACATCTATCCTATTATATAAAATATCCTATTTAAAAGTAACCCCGAAAACGACTCTTGAATCAGGAAAGATTTGATAGTTCATATACAGGCGAATTTGTCAATAGCTTTGTTTCAACGAAAAGGGGGGCGGTTAATAAGAGTCATGAACGACAGGCAAACAACCTGAACAACGAAGTAACCGCGGCAAAAGCCAGAAGACAAGAAAGCTGCGGCTTAAACGATAAGGAGGAGAATAAACATGGAAACCAAAGTGAGACTTGCAGCTAACGAAGAACAAGCCCTGCGCGAGGTAAAAAATTTGCAGGCGGAAGGCTTTAATCTCGATGAAATTTACGTAATGACGCACGATAACGACCGTACCGAAGGCGTGGCGGAAATGACGAACACGAATGAAGTCGGTGTAGCGGAAGAAGGCTTGATGACGGCCGCCGCCAACTTGTTCCGTTCGAAAGGCGATAAACTCCGCGCCAAAATGGAATCGCTCGGCCTGAGCTCTTCCGAAGCGGATACCTATGAGAAAGAGCTTGACCGCGGAAAAATCCTTGTGATCGCTTATGCGGACCGCGACGGTGACGGCTATCCTCACGACGGACGTCTTCGCGAAGATGAAACGACGCTCCCGCCTACGGGCATTTACATGAGCGGCCGCGATAACCATAACAGCAATCTGTTCTAATCAAGGCATGCGGAATACGGCCGCAAGCCACACCGTACAGCCATTAACGATTTGCACACGACCGTACCAATAAAAAAGACAATCGCTTAAAGGAGGGTTTCTCATGTTAAAATGGGCTATGATTTTTCTGATCATCGCAATCGTAGCGGGTATTTTCGGATTCTTCGGAATCGTCAGCGCCGCTGCCGGTATCGCCAAAGTCCTTTTCTTCCTGTTCCTCATCCTGTTCGTCATCACGCTGATAACAGGCCGAAGATCTTCCGTCTGACACCGGATTCCAGCTTTTATCCAACAACCGTCTCCCTTTAAAAGGGAACGATAAAAACGCAGTCCTTCATCTTGAAGGGCTGCGTTTTTTGGCGTTCGGTTTATTCGTATACGGCAGGACGGCGGTCGGCGAATACGGGAATTTTACCGCGTACGGAGGCCACTTCGGCCAAATCGACTTCGGCGAAAATGATTTCTTCTTCTTCCCCGCCTTCGGCCAGCACCTGCCCCCAAGGATCAATCACCATGGAATGACCGAAGAATGAGGTTCCCTTGCTTTCTCCTACCCGGTTGCAGGAAACGACGATCATCTGATTCTCGATGGCGCGCGCCATCAGCAGCGTACGCCAGTGATGAAGCCGCGGATGCGGCCACTCGGCGGGCACGAAAAGCATCTGCGCCCCGTCCAGAGCAAGCTTGCGGGTAAGTTCGGGGAACCGGATGTCGTAACAGATAACGGCTGCGGCCGGAATCCCATCCAGATCGAAACTGCCCCTTTGACTGCCGGCGGCAAGGCTCAAATGCTCGTCCATCAGCTGGAACAGATGAATCTTGGAATATTCGAGGACTTCCTCCCCGTTCCGGTTAAAACCGTAGACGGTGTTTTTAACTTCCTCGCCCTTCTTCTCCGCTACGGAGCCTCCGATAATATGTACTCCATGCTCTTTGGCAAAAGAGCCGAGCATCTCCCGGGTTATACGGCCCTCCGGATCGGCAAGTTCATGAATTTGGTCCAGGGCGTAACCCGTGTTCCACATTTCGGGAAGCACAATAATGTCCGGTTTTTGCGCTCCGCCGACCGCTTCCAGGAGAAGCTTCTCTACTTTTCGCCGGTTTACTTCCGGCTCCCCGATAGTAATATTCATCTGAATAAGCGCAAGACGGACTTTGTTCGGAAACGATTGCTGGTTATCCATTCGGGCACCTCCTAGTTTAGTCTGCCGGGTACGTCAGTCTGCTTTTATGATAGAGGATCGCCCCCCATAGATCAATTCTTTTCTTCCTTTCCTGCCTAGGGCAAAAAGGGAACCGCACTCTCTTTCGTCAAACCATCGGAAGGAAAATACTGGACCCGCGGCGAAATTCATGTTCAACCATCCAATTAAGTTAGCGATAAGGAGAGATACCTATGAATTCGTCCCGACCTCTCAGCAGAAGAAAGCTGCTTGCCGCACTCGGCGCGGCTGGAGCCGTTATGGCTGCCGGTTCGCTTCCTTCCGCGGTCAAAGCGCGTGGAGCGGAAACCCTCATACATAACGTAAAAGAATACGGCGCCCTGGGGCAGGGCTCCTACGGGGACACGGACTCGGCCGGGATTCAGAATGCCGTTCACGCGGCCGCCCAGACCGGCGGCATCGTCTACATACCCGCAGGCCGGTATATCCTCACCAAGCCGGTTCAGCTGAAAAGCGGCATCCGGATTATGGGCGCGGGGATCAGTCAGACGACTCTGACAGCTGCCGCCGGCTGCGCCTTCACCTCCCTGCCGCCCGCATCGGATATTGAAATCGCCAGCCTCTCCTTCCACGGCGGCAGTGCGCCCGGAGCTGTCGCTTCACCTGTCGAAGACAGCATCATTTCTCTGCTGCAAGCGAGCCATGTCAACATCACGGACTGCCGCTTTTTCACCTTGTCCAGTCCGATCTTGCTCCGAAACTGCCACGCGTGCCGGGTCGATCACTGCGACTTCGAGCTTATTCTGGGCAATATACCGGGTAAACCGCATTACGGCACCGGCATTTACTGCAGCGGAGGCGAAGGCCACACCTTTTTCCGCAACACCTTCAAGAGCGTAACGAACACAGCCGTGTATCTGGACGGAGGTTGTTCCCGGTCGGTGATCCAGTCCAATGACGTCACCTACATCGATCAGTACGCCTTCCTCGTCCAATCCGATCAGGCAGCCGAACCTGCCGCCCGGAATGATATTATATACAACCGGATCACCAATCTGGATGCCGCCAAATCGGGGATAACCGCCATTCTGCTGAAACGCAATGTCTCCGGCTGTGCCGTTTCCCACAATGAGATCACCGGTCTCGACGGGGACGGCATCAGGTTAGAAGGCGATCAGGAGTCCGGCAAGCTCCAGCCCGCGGACCATACCCTCCAGGGCAATGTGCTGAAAGGAATCAAAGGAAACGGAGTCGTGATCAGCAACGCGGTCCGTACATCGGTTCACGGCGGAACGTTCCGCAATCTGGGCGCAAGCGGCATCCACATCGAATCGAGGGGAGAAACCGGTTCTCGCGAAACCGCGGCCGGCGGCAATCTGTTCAGCGGCTGCAAAACAGCCGGCATCCGGATTTCCGGCAAGAAAAGCACGGGCAGCCTGCTCTTCGGCAACGGAGGAACCGGCAACGGGCAGAACGTTCTCGACGAAGGAACGGGAACCGTTAAAGACAGCTTTTAAACGGACAATTCCGAGTGGTATACATCCTTTTGAAATCATGATAAAGTAGGGGTAAATTTAGGATCATACCGGGTCTATCCCTAACGGATCAGCATGATGGAGGCAGTAAAATCATGAACGAAAACCTACAAACCGGCCGTTCCCCGCAGCCGGATCATAGCCAGTCCCCTTTAACGAACGCGCCTGTAAGGCCTTTGCAGATCGAAGCGGCGAGCCGCATGGCAAGCCTGCCTTCGCAATTTTTTGCGGGACTTGTCAAAAAAGCGAATGCCCAAATCGCTCTGGGGCACGATGTTATCAATCTCGGTCAAGGGAATCCCGATCGTCCCACCCCTTCCCATATCGTAAAATCTCTTCAGGAATCCGCGGAGAACCCGCTGTACCACAAGTACCCGCCCTTCAGCGGATACGGCTTCCTGAAAGAAGCGATTGCCGCACGCTACCGGGAGGATTACGGCGTCACTCTGGACCCGGAGACCGAAGTCGCCATTCTCTTCGGCGGCAAAACCGGACTCGTCGAAATCAGCCAATGTCTGTTGAATCCGGGAGACGTCTGCCTCGTGCCGGACCCTGGCTATCCCGATTACTGGTCGGGCGTGGCGCTTGCCGGCGCCGAAATGGCCTTTATGCCTTTGCGTGAAGACAACGCCTTCCTGCCGGATTACGGCTCATTGTCCGAGAACGACGTACGCCGGGCCAAGCTTATGTTCATCAACTATCCGAACAATCCGACCGCTTCTACGGCTTCCGAAGCCTTCTACGACGAAACGATCGCATTCGCCGCGAAGAACGGGATTGTCGTGGCCAGCGATTTCGCTTACGGCGCGATCGGATTCGACGGCAGCAGGCCCGTCAGTTTCCTCGAACGGCCGGGCGCCAAGGAAGTCGGCGTAGAGTTTTATACGCTTTCCAAAACCTACAACATGGCCGGGTGGAGAGTCGGGTTCGCGTTGGGCAACCCGGACATTATCCGCATCATCAATCTGATGCAGGATCATATGTATGTCTCCCTGTTCGGCGGGATACAAGCCGCTGCCGCCACCGCTTTAACCGCTCCCCAGGACTGCGTGCACGAGCTGAGAGCCGTCTACGAAAGCCGCCGCAATGCGCTATTCGGCGCTCTGGACGAAATCGGCTGGGAAGCCAAGCCTTCACAGGGGTCCTTCTTCGCCTGGCTTCCCGTGCCCCGCAAATACAGTTCGGCTGAATTTGCCGATCTGCTGCTGAACGAAGCCAAAGTCGTCGTGGCGCCCGGCATCGGGTTCGGCACCCACGGTGAAGGGTACGTACGTCTCGGACTGCTCACAGGCGAGGAACGTCTGCGAGAAGCCGTCCGGCGCATCGGCAACCTGCATCTGTTCGACAAGTAATCCGCCGAAGCGGCTCGGGCTCTCCTTCCGGAGGGCCCTTCTTTACAACCGGCGGCACGCGTGCTATCCTAGTAAGAAAACATCGAACGTTGTGATGGGAATAGTAAGGATAACCCGCTTTGCTTCAGAGAAAAGCTCCCCGGCTGAAAGAGCTTTGCAGCAGTTTTCCCGAACCCGCCCCGGAACGGTCAGCGACGAGCTGAACAGTCCCCTGCTGTTATCAGGGACAGAGATGGATGTGCATCTCGATTGGACCTTGTTTAGGTGTGGCCCCTGTTCTCAAACGGTGCCGGCAGGTCCGCTCAGACGGCGCATCAACCGAAGGTGGTACCGCGGAAGCCCAGGCTTTCGTCCTTACGAGGACGAGAGCCTTTTTTGCATTCTTCCGTCCAGCTGCTCCCTGCCATCCGGCCCGCGTTCCTTGAAGAAATTTAGGCAAGGCCAGAACCGATCGTATACTACACGGTCGTACAGACCGTTTTCTTAAGGAAGTGAACATATGCAGCAGCGAATCGTTGTGAAAATAGGAAGCAGCTCGCTTACCTCGGATGCCGGAGGATTAAACCCGGCTCCTATCGCCTATTTTGCCGCCGAACTCGCCCGGCTTCAACAAAACGGCTTCGAAGTCGTCCTCGTCACATCGGGGGCCGTAGCGGCAGGCTTCTCTTTCCTCGGCTACAAATCCAGGCCGAAGCTGCTTCACGAGAAGCAGGCGGCCGCTTCCGTCGGTCAGGCGCTGCTCATGCGCGCTTATCAGGAAGCTTTTCACCAATACGGTATCGGCGCTGCCCAGATCCTGCTCACACGGGACGATTTCACCAGCCGCAAACGGGTTTCCAACGCGACCGCAACGATGGAAGAGCTGCTCCGCCGCGGCTTTATTCCGATTATCAACGAGAACGACACTGTGTCGGTCGATGAGATCAAATTCGGAGACAACGATACGTTGTCGGCTCTCGTAGCCAATCTGCTCAAAGCGGGGCAACTGATCATCATTACGGATACAGACGGCTTGTACACGGACGATCCCCGCAAAAACAAAGACGCGCGCCGGATCGAGCGTGTCGATGAAATCAGCGATGAGCTTTGCCGAATCGCAGGCGGGTCCGGCAGCTCCGTAGGCACCGGCGGCATGCGCTCCAAAATCGAAGCGGCCCGCATCGCCATGCGCGGGGGTATTCCCGTCTTCGTCGGACGCGCCACGGAACCGCATGATCTGAGGCTGGCCGCGGAGGGGAACGGACGGGGAACGTATTTCTCCGCCGCCGACCATACGCTGTCCATCAAAAAGCAGTGGGTCGGGTTTCACTCCGTTCCCCAGGGAAAAGTAACCGTCGATCAAGGCGCGGAGAACGCTCTCCTGTCCGGCGGCAAAAGCCTGCTGCCTGCCGGCGTGACCGCCGTCGAAGGCGACTTTCACCCCGGCGACGTGATCGAGGTGTGCGGCGAAGACGGCTCCGTGATCGGACGCGGCGTCGCCAATTACGTGGCCTGGCAGCTCCAGGCCGTAATGGGGCTCGGCACCGGGGAAATCCAGCGCAGAGTCGAGGTTCCCCGCATCGAGGTCATCCACCGGGACGAGTGGGTCACTCTTCACGCTTACCGCGCTTCGCAAAATACGTGACACCTGCGGCCGCCCCGCATCTTTATCGAAGCGGCTGCCGTAAGGCGGAAAAAATCCCGGAACGCCGGATTTCAGAATTCGGCTCCGTTATTTTTATTGAAAAATGAAATCCAATCCGATTAGCCAAGGAGTGAGCCCCATGAGTGAAGTCAGACAAAAAGCAACCATCGCGAAAGAAGCTTCTTCCCGTCTCGGCAACTTAACCACCGGTCAGAAGAATACCGCCCTCTTAAGAATGGCTGAGGCCCTGGTCGCCGAACAAGACTCCATTATCGCAGCCAACGCCGAGGATCTGAAGCGGGGCGCCGATACCGGCCTCGGCACTTCCCTGCTGGACCGGCTGGCCCTCACGCCCGAGCGGATCGAAAGCATGGCCGAAGGGCTCCGTCAGATCATCGAGCTTCCCGATCCTATCGGCGATCAGCTCGAATCGTTTGCCCGGCCCAATGGCCTGCGCGTCGAGAAAATCCGCGTGCCGCTCGGTGTTATCGGCATTATTTACGAAGCCCGTCCGAATGTGACCGTCGACGCCGCCGGACTTTGCCTAAAAACGGGAAATGCGGTCGTTTTGCGCGGTGGCTCTTCAGCGCTGCGCTCCAATGAACGGATCGTTGAAGTGCTGCAAGCCGCACTGGCAGGCACGGACGTTCCTCCGGGCGCCCTGCAGCTTATTTCCGATCCCGACCGGGCCTCGGTTGATGAAATGCTGAAGCTGAACGGACTGCTTGACGTGCTGATTCCCCGCGGCGGAGCTTCCCTCATTCAAAACGTGGTCAAAAACGCGACGGTGCCCGTTATCGAAACCGGAGCCGGGATCTGCCACACGTTCGTCGACGAATCGGCAAAACCCGAGATGGCCGTGAAAATTGCCATCAACGCGAAAGTGCAGCGCCCCTCCGTCTGCAACTCGATGGAAACGCTGCTCGTACACCGCAGCCACGCCGAGAAACAGCTTTCCGCCTTGGCCGGAAAGCTGTCCGCTCTGGGTGTCGAGCTGTACGGCTGCCCGCGGTCCCGCGAGCTTGCTCCGCAAATCAAAACGGCGGTCGACGAAGCCTGGGATACCGAATACAACGACTATGTCCTGAATGTCAAAGTCGTGGATTCCCTGGACGAGGCTCTCGCTCATATCCGGCGACACGGAACCATGCACTCCGAGTGTATCGTGACGGAGAATGAAGCTCACGCTTCCCGCTTCTTGCAGGAAGTCGATGCGGCGGCCGTTTATCACAACGCCTCCACCCGCTTCACGGACGGTTTCGAATTCGGCTTCGGCGCGGAAATCGGCATCAGTACACAAAAACTTCATGCGAGAGGCCCGATGGGACTTCCCGCGTTGACTTCCACCAAATACAGAATTTATGGCGACGGCCAAATCCGGGAATAATTCCTTGAATAAAGAGATCCGTTCCGTGAAGGAACGGGTCTTCCATAAACAGGAGAGTGAGACTTGTGAACAGCATAATTCATACTAAACGCATCGCATTTGTCGGCGCAGGTTCCATGGCTGAGGCTGTTCTACGCGGCCTCATCGAACGGGGAATCACGGCGCCCGGGCAAGTTTTTGCATCCAACCGGCAAAATGAAGAACGGCTGCAAGAGCTTAGAGAGCGGTACGGCGTCGAAGCCAGCTGTGACCCGGCGATCAAAAGAGAACGTATCTCGTCCGCGGACATCGTCGTGCTCTGCATGAAACCCAAAGACGTGGAAGCTTCGTTCGACGAGCTTAAACCGATGCTTAACGGCAGCCAGCTGCTCGTGTCCGTCATCGCCGGGCTGACGATACGCAAAATCGAAATTTTGCTGGATACCCAAATGCCGATCGTACGGACCATGCCTAACACTTCGTCGACCATCGGCCTTGGCGCAACCGGCATGAGCTTCTCCGAAAGCGTGTCCGAGGAGCAGCAGGAGCTCGCGACAAAAATGTTCGAAGCCGTCGGAATGGTGACGGCCGTTCCCGAAGATTACCTAGAAATCGTAACCGGACTTTCCGGAAGCGGTCCCGCTTATGTATACTATTTTATGGAGGCCTTAATTCAGGCGGGCATCGCGGGCGGACTCGAAGAGAACGAAGCGCGCCGGCTCACCATGCAGACACTGCTCGGAGCCGTTCACATGGTGGAACGTACGGGAGAAGAGCCAGCGGAGCTCAGACGCAAAGTGACTTCCCCGAACGGTTCGACCTTGGCCGCTCTGCAGACGCTGGACCGCTACAAGTTTCCGGAAGCCGTAGCCGCCGCTGTTTTCAGCTCCGCAAAACGCGCAAAGGAAATGGGCGCCGAGATTGCTCCCCATATCCGTTAAGGCGTTCTGCCTCCTATTCTTTTCTTAAGCAGGTGATATGTTGTGAGTTCCTACTGTTTGGCGACTTACCGCTGTTATGACGATACAGCCGATTTTAACAAAAAAGCGCAGGGGATCGCGGTCGGTTTGACCGTCGGAAGCTGGACCGATCTGCCGGAAGCGCGCAAAGCCCAGATGCAGCAGCATCTGGGTCATGTGGTCTCCGTCGACGTCCGCGAAGCGGGGGAAGCTTCCCCCGAATCCAGGCGTTACGCGGATATCCGGATCGCATATCCGGATGTAAATTTCAGCCGGGATCTTCCGGCTCTGCTTGTCACCGTTTTCGGCAAGCTGTCCATGGACGGGAAAATCAAATTGACCGATCTGTCCTTTTCGGAGTCTTTTCTTTCGGCTTTTGCCGGCCCCAAGTTCGGTCTTCAAGGCGTAAGGGATCTACTTGGCGTACATGACCGGCCGCTTCTGATGAGCATTTTTAAATCCGTCATCGGCCAGGATCTGGAGGGGCTTGGGGAACAGTTCTACGCGCAGGCGTCAGGCGGTGTCGATCTCATTAAAGACGACGAGATCTTGTTCGAGAACCCGCTCACCCCTATCGAGAAAAGGGTAGCCGTCTGCATGGAAGCGTCACGCCGCGCATACGACGTGACGGGACAGAAGCTGCTCTACGCGACGAATCTGACCGGCCCGACGTCCAAGCTGGCCGATCAGGCGAAGAAAGCGATCGATGCCGGAGCGAACGCGCTTCTGTTCAATGTGCTCGCTTACGGATTCGATACGCTGTGCGAGCTCAGCGCCGACCCGGACATCTCCGTGCCGATTATGGCGCATCCCGCTATGGCCGGTGCGTTCTATCCTTCTGCGGAGTATGGCATTTCCGCCTCCCTGCTGCTCGGCAAGCTGATGCGGGTAGCCGGGGCCGATCTCGTCCTGTTCCCTTCCCCGTACGGCTCCGTCGTGATGCCGCGTGAAGAGAACCTGGCGATCAAACAGGTTCTGCTAACGGAAAACTTGGAGCAGGACTATCTTTATCGGCATTCCGCGGCGGAAGGCACTGAACATCAGCCGTCCGCTTCCGCAAACGTAAGCCCAGCGCTTAAAACAAGCTTCCCTGTTCCTTCGGCCGGAATCCATCCCGGACTTGTCCCGCTCATCCTGCGTGATTTCGGCACGGATGTCGTGGTTAACGCCGGCGGCGGGATTCATGGCCATCCCATGGGCGCCATTGCCGGCGGACAAGCTTTCCGGCAGGCGATCCAGGCAACGCTGGAACAGAAACCGCTTCAAGAAGCCGCTCAGCAGCATCCGGAATTGAAAGCCGCAATCGAAGCCTGGGGGGTTAAATCTTGAGTACCCGACAAAAGATCGTGTTCTGTGATTTCGACGGCACGATTACCGTTAGCGACAACATCGTAGCGATTATGAAACATTTCGATCCGCCCGGCTGGGAAGTGATCGTAAAGCGTCTCGTGGAAGAAAGGGCGATCTCCGTCAGACACGCGGTCGGTGAAATGTTCCGGCTGCTCCCTTCTTCCCGTCAGCATGAAGTGATCGAATTTGCCATCTCGAATGCGGTTATCCGCGAAGGATTCGCCGATTTCGTTGCCTATTGCAGACAAAACGGGATCAAACTGCTCGTGACAAGCGGCGGAATCGACTTTTTCGTCTATCCGCTCCTGGAATCTTTCGATATTCCCCGTGAGCATATTTACTGCAACGGAAGTTCATTCGAAGGCGAGACCATCGAAATCCTGTGGCCGCACGCCTGTGACGAGCACTGCGGAGCGGACTGCGGAATGTGCAAAACGTCGATTATCCGTTCCTACCCCGCAGACGACTATGAACGCATCCTGATCGGAGACAGCGTAACGGACTTTCAGGGAGCGAAGCTGGTAGAGAACGTTTATGCCCGCTCTCACCTGATCGAGCTTTGCGAGGAACTGAAGCTCCCTTATGTCCCTTTCGAAACATTCCACGATATTATCCGTGACCTGGAGGCGAAGATACAAGCATGACCGAATTGACCTTGGAGCAAAAACAGCACGCGTACGACGAGCTTCGCGAGATCAAAGCAAACCTTGCGGCCCGGGGCTGGTTTCCGGCTACCAGCGGAAATCTATCCGTGCGCGTCGGCGAATTCACCCCGGAGAACTTCACGTTTGCCGTGACATCCAGCGGGAAGGACAAGTCTCTGCAATCGCCGGAAGACTTCCTTCTCGTCAATGAAAAGGGAACACCGGTCGAAGCGACCCGTTTGAAACCTTCCGCCGAAACCCTGATCCACTGTGAAATTTACAAGTATACGGGAGCAGGCGCCATTTTACATGTGCATACCATGTTTAACAACCTGGCCTCCGAGCTGTACGGCGAGGAAGGTTTTATCCCGGTAGAGGGCATTGAAATCATCAAAGCGCTGAACATTTGGGAAGAGGATGCCGCAATCCGCATTCCCGTCCTGCCGAATTACGCCGACATTCCGAAAATCGCCGAGCTGGTGCAGGGCGCCATTGTTCCGCGCATTCCGGGAATCGTGCTGCGCAAGCACGGGATTTACGCCTGGGGCGCAAACGTGGCCGAAGCCAAGCGGCATCTGGAAGCATTCGAATTTATGTTCGAATATGTATACCGCTGGCACCTTCTAAAGAAATAAGACGTGATTTCCGGCGGACAGGCGCTTTCTCCTGATTGGCCGAACGCGTCTGCTGTTTCTTCTACAAGCGGGATGATATACTTCCCTAACAACACGCAAAAACCCCCGAAGGAATCTCTTGAGAGAATCCCATCGGGGGTTTCTTGTTAGCGGACTGCTTCAAGTGAAGCGGCTCGGACTAGCGGTTGCCTCTGAATTTTTGTGTAAATTCTTTCGCCTGCTCCACTGTCGTAATCCGGTTCCGGCTCCATTCCAGCAAAATGCGGTCCACATAGCGGAAATGGACTTTGCCCGCGAAAACGGCTTCTTTGAGAGCGGCCAGCACAAGCTCTTCCTTGTAGCCGTCACGGTCCAGCCAGCTCGTTATCGTTTCAAGCTCCATCGGAGTCAGCGGCCGGGCAAATTCCGCTTCGAAGATCGAATAGACGTCCTTTTCCCGTCCAGGCTGGGCTTCGGACCTCTGGGCCTCCGCCTGTCTGGCCGCTTTTTGAAGGAGATCCTCCGCATAGCAGCTCGCGATTTTTTCGTACATCGGCCTCAAATTGTACCGCTCGTACTGGATATCCGACACGCTGTCGATTTCCTGCTCAATCCGGAGCACACCGCTGTTCACAAGCTTTTGAATCGCTTCAATCACTTGATCCTGCGGGGTTGTCATCCGGTCTTGAATCTCATCGTGCGTCGGGAAATCTTTCTTTTCATTCTCCTGGAAAGCCAGGATATGAATAAGCAGCATGACTTCAAGTTCGGACAGCTTCATCCGGTGATAATACCTCAAAAGCAGATGCGGAACGGCCACGGTTCCTGCTGTCATTCCTGCAAGGAGAGCCCGCTCTACCCGCTTGCGATCGTTATCGTTCGGTTTCAAATCCATCCTCCTCTTTCTAGCTCGGCCGGTGTGACCGGCCGCCCCGTGCGTAAAGGCTGCATGCCTTCCGTATTACGGGTACAGACGGTAAAGCAGACGCGGGAACGGAATCGTCTCACGCACATGCTCCAGACCGCAGATCCAGGCGACCGTGCGCTCCAGTCCGAGTCCGAATCCGGAATGCGGCACCGTGCCGTATTTGCGCAGATCCATATACCACTGGTACGCTTCGGAAGACAGCTCGTGTTCCTTGAAGCGCTCTTCCATCAGCTCGGGATCGTCGATCCGCTGGCTTCCCCCGATAATCTCGCCGTACCCTTCAGGCGCGATCATATCGGCGCAGAGCACGACTTCCGGACGGTTCGGATCCGGTTTCATGTAGAAGGCTTTAATGCCCGTTGGATAGTGCGTAATGAAGACGGGCTTCTCGTACTTCTCGGCGATAGCCGTTTCATGAGGAGCGCCGAAGTCTTCTCCCCAAGGGAATTCATGGCCCGTGTCCTGCAGGAACTGAACCGCTTCATCGTACGTGATGCGAGGGAACGGAGCCTGGATTTTCTCCAGCTTGGAGATATCGCGGCCCAGCGTTTCAAGCTCGCTGCGGCAGTTTTTCAGAACGGTTTGGACCACATGGGAAACGAACTGCTCCTGCACGCGAAGGCTCTCTTCGTGATCGACAAACGCCATTTCAGGCTCGATCATCCAGAATTCGATCAGGTGACGGCGCGTTTTGGACTTCTCCGCACGGAAGGTCGGTCCGAAGGAATACACTTTCCCCAGCGCCATGGCGGCGGCTTCCATATAAAGCTGACCGCTTTGGGTCAAATAAGCGTCTTCATCGAAATATTTCGTATGAAATAAATTCGTCGTCCCCTCGCAGGAGGATGGCGTCAAAATCGGCGGGTCGACAAGCTGAAAGCCCTTGTCATCGAAAAACTGCTGAATCGCACGGATAATCTCCGCGCGGATAACGAGAATGGCGCGCTGACGCGGAGCACGCAGCCACAGGTGGCGGTGATCCATCAGGAAATCGACGCCGTGTTCCTTCGGCGTAATCGGGTAATCCTGGGTAATCTGAATAATTTCCACGCCTTCAACCGTCAGTTCATACCCGCTCTTGCTGCGCGGTTCTTCGCGAACCGAGCCCGTCACATAAAGCGAGCTTTCCTGGGTTAATTTCGAAGCGGCTTCCCAGACGTCTTCGCTCACTTCGCTTTTTACGACAACCGCTTGAATAAAGCCGGTTCCGTCACGCAGCTGCAAAAATTGAATTTTGCCGCTCTTGCGCTTGTTGTGCAGCCAGCATCCGATTCTTACGGATTCGCCGACATGGTCCTTGACTTCATGAATCGTACTCACACTGCTCATCTAACGTCTTCCTCCTTGGGTTGACATGGAAAGACGGCTCTATGGCCGTCTTCTCCCATCCACCTATTGTACTATAAACCAGTGGTAAAAAAAATCATTTTACCGCTTCGCTTCATGCAGCTGGTTCACCAGTTCAAACGTATCCCGCGCGATCATCCACTCTTCGTTCGTCGGAATGACCAGCACCTCTACCTTCGAATCGTCCGTCGAGATACGCTTCTCGATTCCCCATCCGTTAATGTTGCGCTGGGAGTCGAGTTCAAGACCGAGATACGACAATCCCTCGCATACCGCTTTGCGCAAAATAACGGAGTTTTCGCCTACACCGGCGGTAAAAATCAATACATCGATGCCGTTCATCGCCGCCGCATAAGAGCCGATAAATTTACGCAGCCTGTACGTATACATATCGAAGGCCAGCTTCGCGTTTTTATCTCCGCTGTCCATCGCTTCCGTAATTTCACGCATATCGCTGCTCAGCCCGGATATGGCCTGCAGCCCGCTGTGTTTGTTCAGCATGGAGTTCACTTCATTGAGGGACAAGTCTTCTTTGCCCATCGCAAATGTGACGACTGCCGGGTCGAGATCCCCGCTCCGCGTTCCCATCATCAGGCCTTCAAGCGGGGTAAGTCCCATGCTCGTATCCACGGATTTGCCGCCTTGAATAGCCGTGCAGCTTGCGCCGTTCCCGATATGGGCCGACACGATTTTAAGTTCTTCCAGCGGACGGTCCAGGAACCGGGCGGCACGCTCGCTCACATACTGGTGAGAGGTGCCGTGGAAGCCGTAGCGCCGGACTTTATGCTTGCTGTACCAGATTTTCGGGATCGCGTACATGTAGGCGTGAGACGGCATCGTCTGGTGGAAAGCCGTGTCGAAAACGACGACCTGAGGCACATCGCCCATATTCGCCTCCACCGCGTTAATTCCCAACATGTGAGCAGGGTTATGGAGGGGCGCCAAGTCGAACAAGCGCTTGATCTCCTTCTTCACTTCTTCCGTGACGACAACCGAGGAGGAAAACGCTTCCCCTCCATGTACGATGCGGTGACCCACCGCATCGATTTCATGCACCGATTGTAAAACCCCGTGCTCTTTATGAACGAGCTTATCCAGTACTTTTTTGATCGCCGTCGTATGCTCGAGAATTTCGCTGACCTCACGTACCTCGGTCTTTCCTTCCGGCTCGTGGGTAAGAATGGCCGAATCCAGCCCGATCCGCTCTACGCGGCCTTTTGCCAGTACGGTCTCATCCTTCATGTTGTATAGCTGATATTTGACCGATGAGCTTCCTGCATTAATGACGAGAATATTCACATTCTGTCACCTTCCTTATCGTACCGGAAAAATCCTTCCCCGGTTTTAACGCCCAAATGTCCGGCATGCACCATCTGCTTCAGCAGGAAGGAAGGCCGGTATTTCAATTCGCCGAATTCGCGGAACATCCGGTCCAGTGCGGCCAGCACCGAATCCAGTCCGAAGCGGTCCGCCATTTCGAGCGGCCCGTGCCGGAACTCGTAGCCTTTGCGCATCGCCAGATCGATATCTTCCGCAGAAGCCACACGCTCCGCGAGCGTATGAACCGCTTCGTTAATGAGCAGGCAGATAAGCCGGGACGTGACAAAGCCGGGCGACTCATATACCTTGATCGCCGTTTTCTGAATCACATCTTCCACGAAGCGGCGTGTCAACATGTACGTGTCTTCCGAGGTTTTCAGACCGCGGATGATTTCGACAAGGTCAATTTTAGCAACCGGATGTATAAAATGAAGACCGATCACCCGCTCCGGATGCTTAGTCGATGCGCCCAATTCCGTAAGACTGAGTGTGGAGGTATTGGAAGCCAGAATGAGATCCGGGCCGCAAATTTCGTCCAGCTTCCGGAACAAGCTCTTCTTAAGATCCAGATCCTCGGAAATCGTCTCAATGACCATATGGCAGGAAGGAAGCTCTTTCAGATCCGTCGTTTTATGAATGCGAGAAAGAATCAGCTTCTTTTCTGCGCCGGTAATAGCCCATTTCTCCAGCTGTTTATCCAAACTCAGCTCGATCATGGCCCAGGAATGTTCCATTCTTTCAATATCTTTCTCAACCAGGACAACCTCCAGGCCTTTAGCCGCCAACATCTCGGCTATCCCCTGCCCCATCGTTCCTCCACCGATAACACCTATCTTTTTATATTGCATCCCTATTCTCCTCTTCGTCCGTTAATCTAGGGGTGTCGATTTTTATATCTCTTTTCAAGTCCATCATACACCGTTTTCATGCCTTTTTCATTAGTATACACAAAACTTTCAAAAGCAACTGAGCGATTTCGACAACTTTCGCAAGTTGTGAAAAAGGACACAGACAATCACGCTCCATTATACGGTTTCTTAACCGTGTAGAAATAGTGGAAATCTGGAAATTTTCAAAGGTTAAGCAAACGAAAAAACACCTCCGCAAACGAGCAGCGGACGTGTTATTGAAAATACTGATTATACGGATGTTAGATGAGAACGCATTTATTCATCACTGATATGAAAAATTCTTTGACACTGTTCGGCGATCGACCGGTCATGGGTGACCATCACAATCGTTTTTCCCTGCTGATGCAAAGTATGAAACAATGCCATAATAGATGCTTCCGTTTTTTCGTCTAACGAACCCGTGGGCTCATCGGCTAAAATGACATCAGCATCGTTAACTATTGCCCGGGCAATTGCCGTTCTTTGACATTGTCCTCCCGAGCATTCGGAAGGATAACGGTTTCTAAGTTCAAAGATGCCTACTGACTTTAACACCTGGTTAACTTTCTCCGTCATAAAAGCTTTGGTCAATTTATTGTATTTTAAAGGCAGCATAACATTCTCAAAAACGGTCCGGTCCTGCAGAAGCGCGAAGTGCTGTACGATAAATCCGATATGATTTCGCCTAAAGTGGCTCAGCTCCGCTTCTTTTTTTTCGTTTATATTCTCCCCATTAAAACAATACTCCCCGCTGTCCAGGGAAGTTAGTCCACCCATCACATTCAACAGTGTTGATTTCCCCGACCCGCTTCTCCCCATAATCGCAACCATCTCACCATGTTTGATCTCCAGAGATAAATAGTGAAGCGCTCGGACGGCTGCTTCTCCGCTTCCGTAAGTTTTGCAGGCATCTTTAAGTTGAATGTCCGGCATCAATCCTTCCTCCTTAGCATCGTATCCACGTTTAGTCGTCTTAAATGAAGCAGGGGCTGAATGCTACTAGTCAGCAGCAGCGCCAGGCTTAAACCTATCCAAATTGGACTGTAAGTGATCTTGTCACCAAACAAAAGAAGAGTAACCAGAAAAGCTAAAAGATGGGCAGCCGCAAAAATAAGGAAGTTTTCCAATAAAACAAACCCCGTAATATGCCGCATGCTCCCTCCGCACAGCAAGTGAACACCATATTGGCTCCGGTTACGCCTGATCTTGCTGGACATGATCACCGAAAGCGTCAGCACGGCGAAGCCCGCCATGAGCAGGCCAATGGTCAGCATATGCCCGATATTTTCTCCCGCGGTAAATTTTAAAATTTTCAGTTCCCAAGGAGAAGAATTCCAAATATCGAAATCAAACATCTGATAGCGCTGCCGTAGTTCTTCAAAATAGGCAGCAAAGCTTGCTAACGTATATCCGTTTTCTAGTTGAATAGTTCCGCTTAATTTAGTTAAATTACTGATTTTTTGAAAAGTATAATCTTCTTCCGTTACCGGCGGTTCGCTGACCACAACGGATGGCAACACCATATATCGATCTAAATAAAGCAAGTCTCCTTGTCCTCTTGCAGGCATAGCGGAGTTCTTTTGCAAAAAACCGACTATTTCCATCGTAAAATTTTTAAAATAATACTGAATTTGAAGACGATCCCCTATTTTATAAACATCTCGATACTCAAAACCTAAGACAGCCGGCATGATTCCCTGGTTTGACAAAGTAAAATCTTTTTTATCGAAAGATCTGCCCTGACTTATGCGGAAAGTGAATTCTTTCCATGTCTGTTCATTGACAGCAGCCGCTTTGACAAATGTTAAGTTCAGATCATTGGATTGGTAGTAGGTAGGCTCTCTTCCATCTTCATAGCCGCTAGTAAACTTCTCCGAACCTCTAAAATTGGCAACATAAACAGGCTGCATGATGCGTTCCAAAAAAGTGAATTCTTTCTGATTAGTAAGTTCACGATGAAAGCCTTTAAAATCTTCAAGTACTCCTTCTCTTCCCAGAAAGGATCTTTCCTCTTCGCCTTTCAGCTTATCCGACAATTCATATCTTGTTTTCTCTTGTAATTGTCCGGCATAATGTTGTTCGCTTTTTTTCATAATAGTCATGTTCGTGAATATGGCATTTAAAACTATAAAAGAAATTGTAAATTGGATTACGATAAGAACACTGAAAAACTTCCAATTTTTCAAACTTTTAATTGCTTCTGAGACTATCATTATTGGACCCTCCTTACAGCTCGGTCCGTCGATCGTTTCATCATGAAAGTCAAGGGTATTAAGCAGACTGCAATCCCAATCAAAATCGTACTACCATATCGAGCAAGCAAATCTGCTGGAGAGTAAGAAGATTGTGGGAGTACAAAAAGGCCCATAATGCTGCCCCCTGCATAAGATAATACGGAAATAGCCAAATAACGCTTGAAGGAATCCCAAAATATTAATCGTGTCGAAAACCCGCATAATTTTTGTATAGCTATCATCTGTTTCCTTTGTTCTACCCAATAGACAGTTAGAGCCGAAGCACATGTTATGAAACTTAAAACTACAAGAGAATCAATCATTTTAAAAATAGGCTCATTCTGAAAAAAACGCCCAAGTCCTTCTCCGGGCACATCTACCTTTTTGACACTGCCTCCACTTTGTTCCGAAAAGCGCTGAATGTTTTGAAAGGTATCTTCAAGATTCTTATTGCCATCCAGAATCCATATCCCTTTAGTGTCTGCCCGGGCATTATCCGTTTGTAAAAAAACCATGCGGTCCAATTTACTGGGCTTATCCATCCCGGTTACCCCTATGATCTCGTAAGAGAGTCCGTTATACATATAGGGTTCTTTTTCGCCCATTGTCTTATGAATATCCCCGCCCACGACCACGATATTTTTACCGAGCTCGTTTTCTCTATCAAAGGAGTGGCCTTCGATCATAGGAAAAGGACTTATCGTTCCCTTAAACATAATCTCCTTGATTGCAGGATCGATTTTTTTGTAAAGAATATCTCCCTGCTTTAACGTATTTTGCAAGGAAATTTTATTTACGGAGCTTAATCTTTCAAATCTAAAAAATATGGCATCGTTACCGACATAGTTTTGACTAATTTTTTCAACAAGTTTGTACCTGTCCAGATACGAAACAGCTATACTCGTAAAAAAACCAATGCAAATAAAAACAAGAAATAACAAAATGGACGATGAATTCGTTCTAGGCATTCGGTTCTCATCCTTCACTGAAAAATATGCTTATTTAAACGCTTCACAAAAAACTATATGTCCCCTAGCATTTTCCATTTTTAAGATCATAATATGTACTTTATCATTATTAGTAATTATTCTCAAATTTGTTGATAACCCCCTCTAAAAAGACGAAAAACCAGCCTAGCTGTAAAAGCCTAGACTGGTTCTCGTTTGTATGCGGTTATTCACAGGCTTAAGCCAACACCGGCTCCAAGTGTCTCTTGCTTCCTTCAAGCAGATCACGGAACTGCTGCCCGGAAATGACCTCTTCCTTAAGCAGAATATCGAGCGATTGCTCGAATACGATCCGGTGCTTCGTCAGAAGCTCTTTTGTACGGGCCATCAACTCATCAAGGATAGCATTGTTCACCTCCAGCAGCTTCTGCTGCGGAACCATTTTCAGATCGACGATGCCGAGAGACGTCAGGCCCGAAGAAATCATCGTGCGGACCATATCGATGGACTTCTCGAAGTCGTTGCTCGATCCCGTGCTCCGGCCGCCGTAAATAATCTCTTCCGCAGCCGCACCGGCCAGCGCGATCATAATCTGATCTTCGATCGCTTCCTTGGAATACAGGTACTGGTCCTGCGGCGGATTATGGCGCACATAACCGAGAGCTTTGCCGCGGGGCCGCAGAGAAACTTGAGCTACGGAATCCGGACGCACCAGCTCTGCGATAATGGCATGGCCGAGTTCGTGATAGGCAACCCGGATCTTCTCTTCCTGGGTCGCTTCACGGTCCGTCTGTTCGCCCATCATGACTTTATCGATGGCCGCAAGCAGATCTTTCTGCATAACGTTATCCTGCTGGCCGCGCAAGGCATAAATGGCCGCTTCGTTCAGCACGCTTTCAAGCTGCGCTCCGGAAAATCCGAAGGTCTGCTCCGCGATTTTCTCCAGATCCGCCGCTTCCTCCAGCGGTTTGTTCTGGGCATGAATTTTAAGAATGGACAGGCGTCCCTTCTTGTCCGGCAGCTCGACGTCGATATGACGGTCAAACCGTCCCGGACGGAGCAGAGCCGGGTCCAGCATTTCTTTGCGGTTGGTCGCCGCGATGATAAGAATGCGCGGCGTCGTATTTGTATGAATGCCATCCATTTCGGTCAGGAGCTGGTTCAGCGTCTGGTCGTACTCGCGCTGCTGCCCGCCGTCCCGTTTGCCCCCGATCACGTCGATTTCATCGATAAAAATAACGGCGTTTTGTTTATTTTCCTTCTGGGCTTTCGTTCTGGCTTCCTGAAAAAGGGTACGGATCCGCGAAGCCCCTACACCGACATACATCTCCACGAATTCACTGCCGGAAGCGGCAATGTAGACGGAATTCGTATGGTGTGCGGCCGCTTTGGCCATCAGCGTTTTCCCTGTTCCGGGAGGACCGGTCAGCAGGATGCCTTTCAGAGGGCGGATACCGAGCTTCTTCGTTTCTTCCTGTTTCACGAGAAAATCAAGCGCTTCGACGAGTTCTTTCTTAGCCCGTTCCTGTCCGCCGATCTGATCAAAGCTGAGGTAGGAAGGCTGCCGGGATTTGCCGCGCGTACCGGCTCCCGCGCCGATTCCGATGCCGGAACCTCCGCGGCTTTTCATCATATAAAGAACGGCTGTAATGAGGGCGGCCGTAAACAGCAAAGGGATAATGTTGACTTTAATAAAGGCAAGAAAAATGAAAAGTACCGGAGCAGCGCCAATCGCTATCTCTTTTCCGTATTTGCTCATTTAAACACCCCAACTTTTTCGGCATTTCGCGGCAGCACCACGTACTTGTGCTGATCCCCTTTTTGCAGATGAACGTACACGTTCTGCTCGTCCATTTCGGTTTTCACGACCAAATTGCTGTCTTTGTCCGTTTTGTGCTTTTCCAGTGCCGTAGGTATATCGGCATAGTGACGGGTTTCCATCGCCTGGGCGACATCGAACAAAGCTTGCGCCCACCATTTATCGAGATCCGGAGATTCTTTTGTATTGACCGACAGTTTCACGTCACGGGAGCCGATTGTCGAGGCTCCTTCTTTTGTAATGCGGCCGTACACTTCTCTTAAGCTGGTGTTAGGTTTGAGGGACAGACGGATCGAAACTTCTTTATCATTATATGTGACCTGGGATTGATCAACCCCCGGTGTTTCTTTCACGATATTGCCTAGCGGTTTTCCGATGGCGTAGGTCTGATAAGCGAACCAGCCGCCAAAAAGAAAAAAAGCGGTGATGACGACACTTAACAGGACGGGCAAGAGACGTATTTTACGCAACTTACGTCCCCCTTTCTATATCATTCGTATTTAGCAAATGCTATACGAATAGTATATCACAGTCCGTAACCGGTGGGCAAAAAAAACGATGGAGTCTTTGACAAATTAACGAAATAAGCGAAAAGCTCACCCTATTGAAGGCTGAGCTTAAACGTATCTTCCAGTGCACCCGTCTTTAAATTATAATAATCGTAGAACGCCCGGTCTTGTTCGTCTTTATAAAAGACTTCCCAGACATACTTCCCCTTGAATTCGCCGGCGTTTACACGCAGAATATCCAGCTTGGGGTTTTTCTTCGCCATAATTCCGCGTACGGCTTCTTCCGTGATGTTCTCGGCCGTCATTTCCGTATGAATCTCGTCGATGGCCAGACCCGTCCCGTCCTGCTTGAGCGGCACCCAGACGATCAGCCCGTTGCCTAGCTTGTCTTCCCCGTATACGACTTCATAGGAACGGGCTCCATGAAAAGCTTCGACCCGGTTAGCCTTGGTCATCGTCGTTTTCTCGTAAGCCGCCTGAACGGCCTCGGAATTCGTTTCCCAGTGAGTCGCCTGCACGTTCACGTAAAAACGGTTAATGCCGAACCCAGAAGTCAGCACGACAAACAGCCCGATCCAAATGGCTTTTTTAAGCATACGTTCCCTCCTCCCTTCCGCTGAAGACTAACTTTTCGTCAAACGGGCGAAGCATGATTCAAATTCCCGTTTAATTTTCTCTTCGTCAAGCGTCAGGCATTCGCGGCCGCGTACGATCCAGCTGCCGTCCACGCACACATCTACCACATCATGGGCGGATGCCGAATAGACGATGTGGGAAACATAATCCGTACGAGGCAGAAAATGAGGCTGGTCGATATCGAGCGCGATAAAATCGGCCTTCATGCCCGGCTGAAGCGTACCGATATCGTCAAGCCAGATGGAGCGCGCGCCCATCGATGTGCCCATGCTTAAAGCGGCGGCGGCCGGCACGGCGGTCGGATCGCCGGATACGCCTTTGTGGATCAGGGCGGCAAGCCGCATTTCCTCGAACATGTCGAGGTTGTTGTTGCTGGCCGCTCCGTCCGTGCCTAGAGACACGTTTATGCCGGCTTTGAGCAGCTCAGGCACGCGGGCAACACCGCTCGCTAGCTTTAGGTTGCTCCCCGGATTGTGCGAAACCCCGACGTTGTATTTGGCAAGGACGGCGATCTCTTCGTCCGTCAGATGAACGCCGTGCGCAACCAGTGTCGGCCGCGTGAAAACGCCCAGTTTTTCCAGATGCTCGACTGGCCGTGCGCCATACTGCTCCGCGTTGGCTTCCACTTCTTTTAATGTCTCGGACATATGAGTATGAATAGGCAGGTCCAAATCGTGAGCGGCCTGGACAAAACGTTCAATGTAATCCGGCGGGCACGTGTAAGGAGCGTGCGGGGCCATCATCGTCGTAATGCGGCCGTTCGCGGCACCGTTCCAGTCCTTGGCGAAAGCGATCGCTTCCCGGAGCTTGGCTTCCTGAATATCGGCCGGACACAGTCCGATGACACCGCGGGTCAGGCGTGCACGCATACCCGAGTCGGATACGGCCTGGGCCACTTCATTCATATGGTCGTACATGTCGACAAATGTCGTCGTGCCGCCCTTGATCATTTCCAGGATGGCCAGAAGCGTTCCGTAGCGCACGTCCTGCGCCGTGAATTTGCCTTCCATCGGCCACATTTTCTCCTCCAGCCATACCTGGAGGGCAAGATCGTCTCCGTAGCCTCGCAGCAAAGTCATCGCCGCATGGCCGTGCGTATTGACGAGTCCGGGCATGTAGAGCTTGCGGTCCCCGCGAATGACTTCGTCATAAGTTTCCAGCGGATGCGGCGCATCCTTTCCTATATATGTAAGCTGATTTCCTTCCATAACCATACAGCCTTCGATTACGGGCGCGGCCGCGTCCCCTGTTACGAACAAACCGTTTATGATAATCGTTTTTTTCATCCGATAGCCCTCATTCCGTATAAAGTGCCGAAATCGGCAGTTATTCTTATCTTTTCAATGTACAACGTCACTTGTTTAAAATCAAGCCGAGCAAACAATTGAAAAAACGCTCAACCAGTGATTGCTTTCTGGGGAAATGTTATGATATTTTTAAGTTTGTGAGTTTAAGCTACAAAATTCTACATACATTAAACTTAACTTCACGGAATCTTTACAATCGAATCACTAGGAGGAACCGTAATGGCATCGCTTTTTAGCAGTAAAAGAGGAGACGTCGATTTTTTAAACCTGCTCATACGGGCGGCAGAAAACACACTCCATGCATCCCAGATGTTCAGAAACGCGATGATGGGAGATAAAATTCCGGAAAACTTTTTCCAGATGATCAAAGACATCGAGAGCAAAGGCGATCAGATCACCCACGAAATCTTTAAAGAGCTGAACAAAGTCTTTATCACTCCGCTCGACCGTGAAGATATTATGGAGCTGGCTTCCAAGCTCGACGACGTACTGGACGGCATTGAAGCGACAGCAGCACGTTTTGACTATCTCAACATCAGCCAGACGGACAAGGTTATGCAGGAATTCTCCGCCGTGATCGTGTCCAGCTGCCAACATATTCTCGATGCCTTCAAGCTTCTTTCCAAAAAGAAGTACATGCAGATTCCTCAACATACGGTTGAAATCAATGCGCTTGAAAACGAAGCCGACCGCCTGATGCGCGAAGGCATCCGTGAAATTTTTATCACCAAACGCGATCCTTACGAAGATTTCAAGCTCAAAGAACTTTATGAACGTCTCGAACAGACCACCGATGCATGTGAAGACGTTGCCAACATCTTGGAAAGCGTCGTGCTGCGCTACTCGTAGGCCCAGCAGTTTAGGAGGATTTCATGACGACAACAGTTCTTATTACCTTGATTGCGATCGTATTTCTCGCTTTAGCCTTTGACTTTATTAACGGTTTCCATGATACGGCGAACGCGGTAGCGACTTCGATCTCTACGCGTGCGATGAGTCCGAAAGTAGCCATTATATCCGCCGCCTGTCTGAATTTCGTCGGTGCCCTGTATTCTTCGGAGGTAGCCAAGACGATCGGCAGCGGGATCGCGGACCCGTCCAAGATCAACCACGGTGAATTTATCGTCATCGCGGCTCTTCTGTCCGCCATTATCTGGAACCTGGCAACCTGGTATTATGCCATTCCTTCCTCTTCCTCCCATACGCTCATCGGATCCATTGTCGGAGCCGTGCTGGCCGGGGCGGGAGCCGACTTCGTCAAATGGGGCGGTCTCGGCAAGATCGTGCTGATTCTGGTGCTTTCGCCGATTGTCGCATTCGTGGCCGGTTATATCATCATGACGATCATCAAATACCTGGTCATCCTGACGGGCAACAAATCCCGTTCGAAGCTGAACCGCGTGTTCAAGTTCTTCCAGATCCTGTCCGCCTGGCTGCTGTCCTTCTCCCACGGGGGAAATGACGCTCAGAAAGCGATGGGTATTATCGTATTCGGACTGGTCGCTGCGGGAGCCCAGACAACCATGGACGTGCCGTTGTGGGTGAAAATCGCGGCTGCGACCGCAATGGGCCTCGGCACTTCGATCGGGGGATGGAAAATCATTAAAACGATCTCCAAAAACTTGATCAAAATCGAGCCGATCAACGGGTTCGCCTCGGATTTGACATCTTCCATCGTCATTCAGACTTCTACGCATATGGGGATGCCGCTTTCGACCACTCACGTGATTTCCTCCGCGATCATCGGGTCGGGTTCCGTACTCCGTTTTCATGAGGTGAAATGGGGTACCGTAACACGCATGATCATCACTTGGATCATTACGATTCCGATCAGCATCATTCTGTCCTATGTGCTGTACACCGTGTTGTTTAAGTTCTTCGTCTAACAGGTAAATTAAATAGCAAGTTCCATTAAAAAACCGCCATACGGCCTAAACGGCCCATATAGCGGTTTTTCTGGTTTTCAAGACCAAAACCCTCACTTCTCTATTCAGGAAGGTAATAGGCCAGGCTCTGGAGCTCTGCCGTAAAGTCCGCATGATGCACGCGGATTTCCTCGGGTACTTTCAGAATGGACGGGGCGAAGTTCAGAATCGCTTCGATGCCCGCCTTCACGAATTGGTTGGCGACATTCTGCGCTTCCGGCGCCGGCACGGTTATGATGCCGATTCGAATGCTGGAATCCCGGATAACATCGGCCAGATGCTCCATGGGCAGAACGCTCATGTTATTGATGACCTGGCCGATCTTGTCCGGCGACGAATCGAAAATCGCCGTTATTTTCATCTGATCCCGCAAGTAGATGTTATAGTTGCACAGCGCCCGTCCCAGGTTACCGGCTCCCACGAGGGCAACCGGTATTTGGCGGTCAAGCTTCAGAATCTGCCGGATCTTCTCGATAAGATAGGTCACATCGTAGCCGATCCCCTTCTTTCCGAATTCACCGAAGTAAGCCAAGTCTTTGCGGATTTGGGCGGGGTTAAGATTCAGCTTCTGCCCCAGATCCTGAGACGAAACCGTTAATACGTTTTTCTTCGACAGTTCATTAAGAAAACGCAGATAGATCGGCAGCCGTTTGACGACCGCCTCGGATATTTTAAGTGACTTCAAGCGAGTTCTCTCCCATCCATTCCTGAATTCTCGGTACGATGCGCTCTACAGGCATATGCTCAATCTTCGGTCCCGGCAGGGAGTAGAGGAAGTGCTTCCCGTACTGCGTCTCGATGACACGCGTATCGTAAATCAGCACAATCCCTTTGTCCGAAGCCCTGCGTACAAGCCGGCCGAAGCCCTGCTTGAATCGGATGACGGCCTGAGGCACCGACAGCTTCATGAACGGGTTCTGATTCCGTTTCTTCAGGTTTTCGCTCTTCGCTTCGACCAGCGGATGATTCGGCGGCTGGAAAGGCAGCCGTACGATGGCCAGACAGGTCAAGGCTTCTCCGGGAATGTCCACCCCTTCCCAGAATGAACTCGTGCCGAGCAGCACGCACGCTTTATGCTCTTGGAAGAGCCGGGTCAGCTTGCTGCGGTTGCCGGTGTCCACCCCCTGACCGAGCACATGGATGCCGTGCGGGCGGAGATTTTCCTTCAGAACCGCGTGGGCAAGCTTCAGCATCCGGTTCGAAGTGAACAGCACGAGCATCCTCCCTCGCGTAGCCACGGCCACTTCGGAGAGTGATTCCGTGAGCGCTTTGAGGAATTCCTCTTCGCCGCTGCGGCCCCGGATCATCGGAAAGTCCCGCGGTATGCAGACAAGAGCCTGCTGCCGATACTGGAACGGCGACGGAAGCTGGACGGTTTTCAGCTTCGGATTCTCCTCTTCTTCGGCCGGCAGTTTCAACCCCAGCTGATCCGCCGAATACTGGAACGATTTATTGACCGACAGGGTGGCCGAAGTGAGAATGACGCTCTCTTTGTTGTCAAAGAAATGTTCGCGGATAAGCGGACTTACGTCCATCGGCACGGAGATCAGGTTGATCGAACGGCTTTTGTTGTACGTCCCCGCTTCAACCCAGTAAACGAAGTTATCGTCCGCCATCTTCATAAAGAAGCGGAGCGTCTCCTTCGCTGCCTGCAGTTCCTTCGCCACCCCGCCGAGGTCGGTAACGAAGCTCTGGACATCGTATTCTTCCTGGACTTCTTTCAAATCCTGCACGAGCGAATCCACGGATTTATACACTTCCTGAATATGCTGTTCCAAAATTTCCTCGAGATCCGTGAAATCGCTCCAGTTCGGGGGCAGCGAATCTTTCTTCAGACGCATCACCAGGGAACCGGGGTCGATTTGGCCGGGTTCGGAATTCGTCTGGAGCAGCTCGTAAAACTTTTCACAGAGTAAATCCCAAGCTTCCTTGATGAGCAAGGTTTTCGGGAACAGGTTGTCGATTCCGTTCATCCATGTAGCGGCCCGGTAATCGTCGTCATACCGTTGAAGCTTCGTGCGGAGCGCCGGCAGCTGCCCGTTCCGGCTGTCCTTGAACAGCCAGAGAAGCTGATTCGTCAGCCCCAGGTAGTGAAGCTCCTTGCCCAAATGCTTGCTTGCCACTTCTTCGAAATGGTGGGCCTCGTCCAGAACGAGATGCTTATAAGCCGGCAGCACCCGGTTCTCGGCCTTCATATCGGTAAACAGCAGCGAGTGGTTCGTAATGACAACGTCCGAATTGTTGGCGTCATGGCGCGCACGGTGATAAAAGCATTTTTTGAACCACGGGCAGTGCCGGTTCTGACACGACTCCGCATCGCTGGAAACGGTATGCCAGAAAGCGGCCCCCTTGTTCCCGAAATGCAGCTCCTCCTCGTCGCCGGTCTGCGTCTGGCTCAGCCAGACGACCATCTGGGCGGCCGTAATGGCGTCTTCCTTGCCCGTATCGAACTCCTGCATAGAAATGCGATTCTCGAACTTGCGGAGGCACAAGTAGTGGCTGCGGCCTTTGAGAACCGACGCTTTGAAATTCACCGGAAAAATGTCGTGAAGAAGCGGAATATCCCGTTCACGCAGTTGCTCCTGCAGATTGATCGTATGCGTGCTCACGACCACCTTCTCGTCATGCTTAATCGCGTAATAGAGGGACGGGATCAAATAGCCGAGCGATTTGCCCGTGCCCGTGCCGGCTTCGATCATGAGGTGCCGGTCGTTCTGGAAGGCTTCCTCAATTTCATGAATCATGATTTCCTGGGCTTCGCGGCTTTCGAAATGCTCGAACTTCGCTTTCAGCGCTTCTTTGACCTGATCGTAAACGTCTTCAAAAGAATCGCTCAGTTCCAGCACATCGTTCTCGTCGCGTACGGGGCCTTCTTCCCCCCAGTCCTGCACGTTCAGCGCGAACTGGCGGTAATACTGGTGAATCGATTGGTCCAAGGGGGTTTGCTGTTCCTTGAACCGGGCGATTTCCGACATAAACCAGCCGAGGTCGCTCGTCTCGGCCGGCAGGATCTGAGCCAGCCGCTGAACCGTCAATAAAGGCAGGGACAGAAGCCTGTCCAGGCTCATCGTCCAGATCTCCGCCGTAACGTCCGCGTCGCTGTCGGCCTGATGGGGCCGCTCATGTTCGATGCCGAAGGCTGAAGCCACCATGCCGAGCTGGTAAGTCGGAAGAGAAGGAAACACAATTCTCAGCATGTCTATCGTGTCCAGGACGCGCCCGGTAAAATCGGGGTAGCCCGTTTTGCGCAGGGCCCGCTGTAAAAAACCGAGATCGAACGAAGCATGATGGGCCACGAGAACACAGTCAAAAAGCAGCGGATACATCTCCGCCATAATATCGTCGACCTTAGGGGCATGCTCCACCATCTCGTCTGTGATGCCCGTAAGCTCCGTAATCGAAGAAGGTATACTGATCCCCGGATTTACCAGGGAAGTATACCTGTCGGTTACTTCCATATCATCTATAATAACGAGACCGACTTGGATAATATCGTCCGCCGGGCCCGTTCCAGTCGTTTCAAAATCCAACACCGCAAATTTCATAAGTTCAAGCCTTCTTCCTTTCTCCAGCTTCTATCCTAAGCATACCACATTTAGAGGCCCAGAGGGGAAGTTAGTTTGTCAATTCCGTAAATAAGGAGATCATCCGTTCTTATTTCTTTTCATTCGTTCGATGCTGAAAAAAGCTCCAGGCAGTCCGGATCGGCATGGTAGGCTTTTTTGAAATATTCGAGCGCCTGCTCCAGATTCCGGTTCTGAAATTGAATACAGCCCATCGCGTTGTAAGAGATGGCTTTCATCTGTTTATTTTCGGTAAGTGCCAGAAGAAGGGTGAAGTGCCGGGCGGCTTCCTCGTTGTCTCCCTGGCGCAGATAACCCATGGCGAGATAAGCCCTCGCAAGTAAAAAGTCCGGTTCGCGCGTGAGCAGAGCCTCGAATTCCCGGGTCGCCTGCTCGTACATAAGCAGCATATAAAACCCCTGTCCGCGGATAAACTCCACCGCTTCCTTCCCCTCGGCCGGATGAGGCTGAGCCTCTTCGGCAGACTGCGGCAAGTCCGGCAGCTGATTCGAATCGGAGGCTGAGGCTGAAGAGGGCGGGACGGACGCGTTTCCGACGGACAGGGTTTTTCCAAGCTTCTCCTCAAAGAGGAGCCAGTGCTCGATACAATCGTCACTAATGGCCTTTAGGGCCCCAAGCTCATCTTCAAGCTCCGCTTTTAACGCACCTTTTGCATTCGGCAACTGAAGCAAAATTTCATCCAACACTTCATTCATCGTGGCGAACAAATGTTTGAACACTGTGCATCCCCCACCTTCGGCTTTGCTGTCGTACACTCATTCTGCGTTGCCGAAGGACTTTTCATACAAGTTCTTTAAGGGTGCCAGACGTTACAGTACAGTTGCATGCATTTCCTCTTTTAGCAGTTGGGCCACTTTATTGTTTTCTCCCATGATGGCAACAGTCGGCTTATGGCGCCGCGCCTCTTCTTCCGTCATCATCGCGTAAGAAATGATGATAACGGTGTCGCCTGTCTGCACGAGCCGCGCCGCGGCCCCGTTAAGGCAGATGACCCCCGTTCCGCGCGGACCCGGTATAATGTACGTTTCCAGGCGGGCTCCATTGTTGTTGTTCACGATCTGAACCTTCTCGTTCGGCAGCATATCGACCTGATCCAGCAGATCTTCGTCGATCGTAATGCTTCCGATATAATTAAGATTCGCCTCGGTCACCGTCGCACGGTGAATTTTGGCCTTCATCATTGTTCTGAACATGCGATCACTTCCCCAGGGTTAAAATAGTGTTGTCGATAAGCCGGGTGGCGCCGAATTTGACCGCCAGCGCGACGATGAGCTGTACGGGTACACCGGCTTCCACCGCTTCCGGCTGCTCCAGCTGCGGGTACGTCAAGACCTCTACGTAATCGATATCGGCGAGAGGAGCTTCTTCGATGACGGCCTTTACGGCGCCGCGCAGGTCTTCCGCCCGGAAAGCAGCATGCTCCCGCGCCCAGGCTTCCGCAGCTTTCAGGGAACGGCTCAGAACAAGCGCCTGTCGACGTTCTTCCTCACTCAGGAATACGTTCCGGGAACTCATGGCAAGTCCGTCTTCCTCGCGTAAAATCGGGCAGGCCACAATGTCCACGTTCATGTTCAGGTCCTGCACCATCTGAGAAACGACGGCAACCTGCTGCGCATCCTTAAGTCCGAAGAAAGCTTTATCGGGCTGAACGATATTGAGCAGCTTGGCAACGACCGTAGTCACCCCGTCGAAATGCACGGGACGTGAAGCGCCGCAGAGTACCGAAGTGATGCCCGATACGGAAACGGTCGTTTTGACCGGTCCCGGATACATTTCTTCGACCTGGGGCAGAAAAACAATGTCCACGCCGGCTTCTTCCGCCAGCTTCAGGTCCCGCTCCGTATCCCGCGGGTAACGGTCCAGATCTTCGGTAGGACCGAACTGAAGCGGGTTTACGAAAATACTGAGCACGACGATTTCGCTCGCTTCGCGGGCCGCCTTGATCAGACTCAAATGCCCTTCGTGAAGATAACCCATCGTAGGCACAAAACCGACCGGGGCTTTAAGGGCCGCCCCGATCCCGGATTTTTTCTGTTCCAGTGCACTGCGCAGCAAGGCTATGCTTTGAATAACTTCCAACGTCTCTCTCTCCTTCAGGACTAAAGGTAGGATAACCGTTTATTTCACGGCCGTTCCGTACAAATACTGGAGAACTTCGTTGTCTCCTTTAAAGCTGTGCTGCTCGGCCGGGAATTTGCGGCCCTTCACTTCCGCCACATACTGCCCGATCCCTTCGCGGATGGCAAGGCCGACCTGCGCGTAAGCTTTAACGAACTTTTTGGCCGGAGCGTCCGGCTCGTAGCCTAACATATCGTGAAAAACGAGAACCTGGCCGTCACAGGAAGCTCCTGCGCCGATACCGATCGTCGGGATGGACAGTTTGCTTGTGATCCATTCCGCCAGTTCTTCCGTTACCAATTCCAGTACGATCGCGATTGCGCCCGCTTCTTCCAGCGCTTTGGCGTCATCCATCAGTTTACGGGCCTGCTCGGAATTTTTGCCCTGTACGCGGTAACCGCCCAGCACGTGAACCGACTGGGGCGTCAATCCGAGGTGGCCCACGACGGGAACACCCGCCTGGGTCAACGCTTTAACCGCATGGGCGATTTCCGCGCCGCCTTCCATCTTAACCCCTTTGGACAGCCCCTCGCGCATAATCCGTCCCGCGTTCTGAAGCGTCGTATCCAGGCTTCCGTGATACGTCATAAACGGCATATCCGTTACGACAAAGGCCGATTTTACGGCACGCGTTACCGTTTTGGCGTGATAAATCATTTCGTCCAGCGTGACGGGCAGAGTGGATTCATGACCCTGAATAACATTTCCCAGGGAATCTCCCACCAAAATTATGTCCACTCCCGCCTCGTCAGCCAATTTGGCCGTCAAGTAATCGTAAGCCGTCACCATCGAAATCGGTTCCTTGCTCGCTTTCATTTTTTGCAGCTTGACAGTCGTCATCGGTTTGCGCTCTTGCGCCATGTCAATCCCACGCTTTCTTTTTTAATGTGGAAAAAATAAAACCGTGCTTCCGTCTAAGCCCTTGACCGGGTTCTAAGCATCAAAAAAACCCTTCAGCAAACAGACTGAAAGGGCGCATAGTCAAAGAATCGTATGATCCTTCTGTCTCGGTCCTTCAGGCTCAGAGCAGAATCAGAAAACACACAAACGTACTTTATGCAATTGTCTAAAGCGTTAACCGTATAAGTGCGGTTCCGAAGATACCGCCTTACGGTGACAGTATATCAAAAAACCGGCCATTTGAACAGACGATTTAGCGTAATTCGACATCGCCGCTGTAAATTTTAACTTTGCGGCCGTCGTCCGCGATCACGGTCAGCGCCCCGCTGTCATCGAGCGAATCCGCCCGGCCCTCCACCGTTCCCTGGCTCGTTTTGACCCGGATGGGACAATTCAGCGAGACGCTCATCGCTTCCCACATGATCCGGATCGGAGCGAATCCGTTTTCCAGATACAGGTCGTACAGCTGCTCCAGCTCATTCAGAAAAGCCGCAATCATCGCTTCCCGCTTAACGGGTGAACCCGATTCAAGTGCAAGGGAAGTGGCCACCGGTTTCAGCTCTTCCGGGAAGTCGGCTCCGGTCAGGTTCGCCGTGATGCCGACACCGATTATGACGTATTTCAGCCGCTCGTCTTCCCCGCTCATCTCAAGCAGAATCCCGCTTACTTTGCGGCCCTTCACAAGAAGATCGTTGGGCCATTTGATGCCGACTTCGACGCCGCATTCCTTACGGATGGCCCGGCAAAGAGCTACCGCGGTAAGCAGCGTAAGCTGGGGAACGAAATAAACCGGCACACGCGGCTTCAAGATCAGGCTCATCCAGATGCCCTTCCCTTTCGGCGAATGCCAGTGCCTGCCCATCCGGCCGCGGCCGGAGATCTGCTCTTCGGCAAAGACCAGCGTCCCTTCCTCGGCCCCTTCCGCGACGAGCCTATGCGCTTCGTTCATAGTGGAGTCTACCGCTTCGCGGACTTCGATTTGCCTGCCCATAAAGCGCGTCCGCAAGGCTTCTTCTATATGAGCCTTCCGGAGCTTGTCAGGCTCTTCCATCAGACGGTAGCCTTTACGGGTGACGGCTTCGAACTGAAACCCGTCCTGCCGGAGGCTTTCGATGTGCTTCCAGACGGCTGTCCGGCTGCAGCCCAGCTCCCGGCTGATTTGCTCGCCGGACAAATATACGCCCGGATTGCTCCGGAACAAGTCTACAATTCGCTCGCGTACCGCCATGAGTCACTCATCTCGCATTTCTGTAGGACGGAAAGCTTCCGTCATTAAAATTTCTTTAGTGTTTTCCAGCTGCCCCAAGGCAACCCGCTCCAGAAGTATGTTCAGCGTCTCGCCTATCCAGGGTCCCGCTTTTTGCCCGCTTTGCGCCATCAGGTCGCTCCCGCCGACGGCGAGATCTTTGACGCCATAGACCGGCATCACGTGTATCCATGGTTCACCGTTTTCCAGGTAAACGGCAGCTTCCTCCGTCATAAAGAGGAAAAGTTCTTCCAGACATGCTTCACCGGCAGCCGTATGTATTTCCTCGTCCATGGTGAGGTCCCCCGAAGCTTCGTACGAGCCGGATGCACGGTGTGGCACCGCCTGACCAGGCTGTGCGGGATTCGCCGACGGCGGAGCGTCTTGCTGCGGGAGCCCAGCTCCCGCGCCGGCTTGCTGCCGCCACGCTTCGTGCAGCAGCTCCGCCGCGCGCAGCCAGCCGCGCGCAGCCTCCTTGCCGTGAGCAAGCACGGCAAGCTTGAACCGCGCGGCTGCGCGCTCCTCCGCGGACGCCGGTGCGTCCGGCCGCGGCTGCACCGCCGCAGCTTCAGCGTCACCGCGCTGAAGCTGCGCATGCACGGCGAGGATGTGCGTCAGACGCGCGATGTCCTCGCCAGGGAACGTCAGCGCGCGCAGCTCCGCTCTGACGGCTTCCGGCTGCTGCGAACCGATCAGCAGCAGCAGAACCGCCCATCTGTCCTCCTCCGCAGGGATAGAGGACAGATGGGCGATAACCGTCTGCGCATGGGGATGCCCCCATGCGGCGAAGGGCAGCGCGAGCGGAGTCTTGGCGTGCCGCCACAGACCGCTCGCGAGGAGCAGCCCCGCGGCGCGGGCCGGGTCCGCGCCGCCCACCATGCGCTGGAGCTCCGCGCGTACGCGCTCCATCGCGATGTGCCGCAGCAGAGGGGCCTGCCGCAGCAGAGCCAGCCACGTGGCCTCTTCGATGTCAAGGCCGTATTCGGCTGCGAAACGGATGCAGCGCAGCATCCGTAAGGCATCCTCCCCGAAACGTTCGGCCGCCTCTCCCACGCATCTCAGAACGCCTCTATCCATATCGCTTTGGCCGCCGAACGGATCAATCAGGTTTCCTTCGGCATCCATGGCCATCGCGTTCATGGTAAAGTCGCGCCGTTTCAAGTCTTCTTCCAAATCCGTAATATATTCGACTTCCGCCGGCCTGCGGAACCCCTCGTATTCCGTTTCCTTCCGGAAGGTAGTGACTTCGAAACTGTAATCCCCCGTCAGGACCGTTACCGTACCGTGCTGGAGTCCCGTAGGCACCGTCTTGGAGAAGGCTTCCATCACCTCTTCGGGTTTGGCCGAAGTCGCGATATCCACGTCCTTTACGGGCCTCTCCAGGAGAAAATCCCTGACAAACCCACCGACAAAATAAGCTTCATGCTGACGGGAGCGCAGCCTTTCGAGCACTCTGCGCCCTTCTTCAATCATGGTCCGGTTCTTCTCTTCCATCGTATGTACTCTTCCTTCCGTTACCGGATCGCGCTTATCTTTCCGCGCAAACTTGTTTATCCACCCGGTGCGACGGAGGCAGTTCTCTTCCCAGAACCCGGTAATAGATTTCCTCGTACTGCATCGTAATCCAGTCGTTGCAGAATGTCGTGCGGGCACGGTTCAGACAGGCGGCCGACATTTTTTCGTATTCCTGCGGATCGCTAAGCAGCTCCACCGCGTAGTCCGCCATCTTCTCCGTGTCGCCGATCTCCGCAAGAAAGCCGGTCTCGCCGTGCGTCACCAGCTCGGGGATTCCGCCCGCTATCGAACCGACAGTCGGCACTCCGCAAGCCATCGCTTCCAGGGCGACAAGTCCGAAGCTTTCTTTTTCCGAAGGCAGTAGCATAACGTCCCCCAGAGAAATAAGCTGCGCGACATCATCCTGTTTGCCGCAAAAGTTAACCCGGTCGCTAAGGCCCAGCTCTTTCACGTACGAAATCACTTTGGACAGCTCCGGACCTTCTCCTACAAAAAGAAGACGGCTCGGGATTTTTTCACTGACGCGCTTGAAAATATCGACCACGTCCGTAACCCTTTTGACCGGCCGGAAATTCGAAATATGCAGCAAAATTTTCTCGTCGTCCCGGGCGAACTCTTTGCGAAGCGACTTCACGTCCCGCGGGTAATACACCCGTTTGTCCACGAAGTTGTAGGTCAGATCAATATCCCGGGAAATATCGAGCGTTTCTCTCGTTTCCGCGATCAGATCGTTGGAAACGGCCGTAACCGCATCGCTTTCGTTAATGGCGTACCGGATCAGGTCGCTGATGGACTGATCTTGGGCGAGTACCGTAATATCCGTCCCGTGAAGGGTCGTAACGACCTTCAAATCCGGTCCCACCATCTGTTTGGCCAGCAGCGCGCAAACGGCGTGGGGGATCGCATAATGCACATGCAGGAGATCCAGCTTCTGCATCTGCGCCACCTGCGCAAGCTTGCTTGCGAGGGACAAATCGTAAGGAGGGTAACGGAATACGTAATAATCGCTGACCTCTACCTCGTGATAGTAAATGTTCCGGTGAAATTTGCCCAGCCTGAACGGCATGCTGTGCGTAATAAAATGGACCTCGTGGCCTTTTTCCGCGAGCAGCTTGCCAAGCTCCGTCGCAACCACTCCGGAACCTCCCAGGGTAGGGTAGCACGTGATTCCGATTTTGAGCTTATCCTTCATGCTCAGGTTCCTTTCTTGGACAGAAAATATTGAAGTGCAACGGGCAGCTTGGACATAAACCCTTCCGCATAAGCCATCATCCGCTTCTGTCCGAGCAGCGCGTCTCTTGCTTCCACGCGTTCCACGTAATTCTGGTTCAGGGGGGTCAGCACAATGTCCTCTCCGACCTGAGGAGGCGAGAATTGGGAACGGTAAGCTTGCAGCACTTCTTTCTTGCCGGGATAGGCGTCCGAGACATCCACTACGATGTCCGGATCAATGGTATCGTTAATAAAATAAAAAAATAGGCTCTCGACTTGAAAAGCTTCCGTTTCAGGCAAATACCGTCTAAGTTTGGCATTGAAAACCGCTTCCTGCACCAGATGCGAGCATGCGATATGATCGGGATGGCGGTCTTCCCAATACGGGGCAAAGACAATTCTCGGCTTTCTCAGCCGGATTTCCTTCGTAATCGCGTCAATCTGATCCTTGGAGCCGGCCGATAAGCCTCGGTCTGGAAGTCCGAGATTGGAGCGGAGCACAATTCCCATCGCTTCCGCCGCTTTGTTCGCTTCCTCCAGCCGGTTATCGGGCGTTCCGTTCGATGACATTTCGGACCGGGTCAGATCGCACAAGCCCACCGTATAACCCGCTCTTGTGTGCTTCAGGATCGTACCGGCCATTCCGATCTCCGCATCATCCGCATGCGCTCCGAATACGAGGATATCTACCGTCTGCATTACGCTTCACCCGGCTTGTACTTGTGGACAAGCTCGCGCCAAGCGAAATCCCCTCTGTCCAGAGCGCGGACAAGAAGCTCCGCGGTAGCGATATTCGTTGCGACGGGGATTCCCATTACGTCGGACAAACGGAGCAGAGCAATGATATCGGGTTCATGAGGCTGAGCCATCAGAGGATCCCGCAGGAAAATAATCAGGTCCATCTCGTTTTTAGCTACCATTGCACCGATCTGCTGATCCCCGCCAAGGGGGCCTGACATAAACCGGTGGATCGTCAGACTTGTATTTTCCATAATTCTTTGTCCCGTGGTTCCGGTTGCGAAAAGCTGGTTCCCGTCGAACACCTTTTCATAGGCGGTCACGAAATTGACCATCTCGTCTTTTTTGCGGTCGTGGGCGATTAAGGCAATATTTAAGCTCACTTGTAAACTCTCCCTTCCCTGCCTTCAGGGGGCCTGCTGATATGTATGGTTCGTAGAAAAGCATGAAAAGTGAATAAGAGGTAATTAGGAAGTCCGATTGAAGGAATGAAGAACAATCAGTCGATAAAATGTTCGAACCCGTAGATCATGCCTTCATAGGTCATGACTTTATGCACGGCCGTATTCACGCCTGGCATATAAGCCGCGCGCTCATAGGAATCATGCCGGATTTTGAGCGACTCTCCGTACGCCCCCATAATAACTTCCTGCTGGGCAAAAACACCCGGAAGCCGGACGCTGTGGATACGAAAGCCGTTATAATATGCTCCGCGCGCTCCTTCAAGCTGTTCCTCTTCTTTGGGGTTTCCTTGCCGAAACTCTTCGCGGTTCTGAGAGATAAGTTCCGCTGTTTTCACGGAAGTACCCGATGGAGCATCAAGCTTCTGGTCCCCGTGATATTCGATGATTTCCAGGTGAGGGAAATATTTGGCCGCCTGTGAAGCGAATTTCATCATCAGAATAGCGCCGATGGAGAAATTGGGGGCGATCAGTCCGCCGATTTTTTTATCCTTGCATTGTTTGTCCAACTCTTCGATCTCCTGGGTCGTAAAACCCGTCGTTCCGATTACCGGTCTAACGCCGTGACGAATAGCAAGCGCCGTATTGGCGACAGCGCTCTGAGGTCCGGTGAAGTCTACCAGAACGTCCGCTTTACCTTCAACCAAAGCCAGTTCCAGATCGTTGGACATTTTAACTCCGCAATCCGGAAGACCCACCAAAGATGCGGCGTCTACCGGACCGGAGGACCGGTCAACGGCAGCCACCAGCTTCAAAGAGGAATCTCCGAGTACCATTTTTACCACTTCACGGCCCATCCGTCCGCTTGCTCCGGCAACCGCCACTTTAATTACTTCCTGAGTCATCACATATACCGCCTTTCTTATCTTGTGCAGTGTTTAAGGTTTCAAATACTGGCGCAGTTTCCTGCGGTACTCAACCAGCAGTGCCGCCGCTGCCTTATTCAGCGGTTCAAGGCGAATGGCCTCTTCGGCCGCGTGTACGGCCAGGTCAAAGTCGCTTACGCCCGCGTACGCAGCGGCAAGCTTCAAGCAGGCCTCGGCACTCAGCGGATCCAGGGCAGCCGCCTGCTTCAGCAGAACGATCGCGTTTTTAAGCTGCTCCCTATCCCGGCTTTGGTCCAGACACTTGTCCGCTTCCGCAATCAGTGCTTTGGCTTTCAGCGTAGTCAGATGATACTGATAAGCTTCGCTTGCCGGTTCCAGATCATAAGCGTCGACCGCATGATCGATCGCTTTCGCGAGCTTTCCGCTCCTGGCATACGTAATCGAAAGCTTATAATGGTAAGAAGCGTTACCTGGTTCCGATAAAACCGCCTTTTCGAACCATGCGATCGCTTCTTCGAAATCATTGTTCAGAATAGCCTCGTAGGCCTTCTGAATTTCCTGTTCCCCATCCATCCGTCCATCCTCCTTCCGCCCGCAGAAGAGCCGGGGATGGTACAGCATATGAGGATTAGTCGGAATCGGTGTTTATTTTCGTCCACCTGTCCGCATCCCGGGTGTTGAATTTCTTCATCACTTTATCGTGCGCTTCCGTTAAGTCAATGCCCAGAGAATTGGCGAAGCAGATGGTAATAAATAAAATGTCACCGAGCTCCAGCTCAATCGAGTTTTCTTCTTCGGATGCCTTTTTAGGCTTTTCCCCGAACTGGTGATTGACTTCCCTGGCCAATTCCCCGACTTCCTCGGACATTCTCGCCAGCATGGCAAGAGGGCTGAAATAGCCTTCTTTAAACTGCGATATGTATGTATCCACTTCCTGCTGCAGATCCTTCATTGAACGTTCCGCCATAAAAGGGCCTCTCTTTCTTTCCAGCCTAACTTAAATCTTACCAACATCTTATTATAGACTCGTTTTTATTGCAATTTACGATTTGCGGACAACACTTTCCTTGTATGACATTTAGGGTAGAGGGAAAACCAAAGATAAGCAGCAAACGAAGTCAACCAGGAAGGCGGGAATCAGATGAAACGACTGTACAGTTTTTCACTCTGCGTTATGATGTTTTTGGCCGTTTGCGGTACCTGCATCGCGCAATCCGCTGACCGGGGCATACATGGAGAACCCGGGACGCTCGGTTATCCCGATAATAAGCCCTCATCCTACGGAACTCAGCGGATCAAGTCCGGCATCAGCGGATCCGCCGGAACGGCCGATCCGGCAGAGTATTCAAACGGCGGCGTGGGCACTAGCCTGCCCCAGCCTCCCCGAGACCCGATTCCCAAGCCGGGCGATTACCCTCCGTCCAAAAAGTATAACGTCAACCTGATGCCGTTCGATTCCAAAGTATCCGAATCCGCAAGGAGAGACGATCCGGACTGGGACTGGCTGGGCTTCATCGGTATACTCGGTTTAGCCGGATTTGTCGGCAAATACCGCAAAAAAGATTTTTATTAACGTTTTTCTTCCCATGCAAAAAAACAGGCCAAGAAAGGAATTCGGCCTGTTTTTCCATATGATCCGGCAGGAACAATCAAGTCGCCTGTGGCGCCCGGATGACAACGGACTCGAATTTCATTACAATAGGATTGGTGATTAGTGGTAAGTCAGGGAAGGAGGAGAAACCAATGGCAATGGCTTTAAAAGACAAGACAATGCCGTATTTGAAGCAGTTCTTGCCGATCGCATTCGGGACCGCCATCTTTTCGTTCGGGGTTCATTATTTTGTCATTCCCAATGAGCTGATGGAAGGCGGACTCACGGGCATTTCGCTGCTTCTGCACTATATTTTCCTGCTTCCGCCTTCCGCGACGACGCTCGTTCTGAATGTGCCTCTCTTTTACTTGGGATGGAGACATTTCGGCTCTAAAGCTATGGTCTACACGATTTTCGGCTCTCTTTCGTCTTCGTTTTTCTTATGGGTGATGGAAATCATGATCGGAAAAGGATGGATAATCCCCTTTGCCACCAAGCAGGATTATTTGCTTGCCGCGTTATATGCGGGCTTTACGATAGGCTTGGGACTCGGAATCGTATTCCGTTTTGGAGGAACGACCGGGGGATCGGATATTCTTGCCCAACTGGGCAACAAGTGGAAAGGATGGAGTGTCGGGCAGGTCATCCTGCTGATCGACCTCATCGTTATCGGCACGTCTTTACTCTACATACCGAAGGAAAAAGTACTCTACTCACTGGTCAGCGTATTTATCGGCTCCAAAATGATCGATTACATCACGGAAGGCTCGCATTCAGCCAAAGCTTTTACGATCATTACCAATGAAGCGGAAAAAGTGTCTCAGGCGATTCAAAAAGAATTGGACCGGGGCGTCACTCTTTTTCCGGCCAAGGGGGCTTTCTCCCGTCAAGAGAAAGAAGTGGTCTACTGCGTGGTCTACCGTCAGGAAATGCGGCGGCTCAAGGAACTGGTCAAATCCATCGACCCCACCGCATTCATTATTATCAATGAAGTGCACGAAGTATTGGGAGAAGGCTTCAAGGTTGACTAGAAGCCTTCTCTCTTTTTATTCCGGACGGTATCGTAACCGGGCTTTAAGCGGAACATCCGCCAGCCGGCAAACAGCAGGACGCCGATAATGAACGCGCCGACACCAAGCGACCAGAATATGGGCTCCTGCGTGTCGGGCAGCGGCAGGAATGCTTCACGATCGGAGCGTCCGAATATCCCGTCGATTGTCTTGCCGAACTCTTCCGAAGCTTGAAGCAAATTCGGTTTGTCGAGAGTCGGAGCGCCCAATCCCTTTCTCATGAACACGAGCAAGGAATCCAGCTTCGCCACTTCCGCAGGAGCACGGCTTATAAGCAGCGCCGGACGAATGGTCGACATATGCCGGTACAGCTTATTGTAGTCCAGCAGAGCTTCAAGCTTTTTCCGTGCCGCTACATTCGTCTCGATCCGTTTCAAGTCATCTTTGATCAGCTTGTAGTACTGAAGCCACATGGGCTGTCCCCGGTGGGTCAGCGCGTCGGCGGCCAGTCTGATTTTGGCGGCGGCAAAGCGCCCTTCATCCTGGGAAAAGGAAACAGAGGCATAGGTTTTCTTCGCCTCCGTAATCGTTTCCGTCAGTGCATGCAAACCTTCTATCGTAATCGAACCGTCATACGTCAGCTTAGTCGCAAGTTCTCCGAGCTGTTCGAGTTCGATTCTGGCTTCCGTCGTTTTCTCCTGTTCCGACAGCTTGTACAGCTGCTCCGCGGCTTCATTCAAGGATTCAGCCGTCTTCATTTGAACCGGAGTCATCGATGCCGCGGGAACTGCTTCTTTCGGGGCCGGTGCACAACCAACCGCCGCCGAAGTGAAGATTGCCCATGCTCCGAGCAATCCGATGATCCGCCTGCAAGAACTAAACCACATGTGGACATCCCTCCTACCACATCATATGGAGGGATGTCCACATTTAGACCTTGCGGCGCCGGTGTTTTTGATAAGGCAGATAGGCAAGTGCCGCAAGAATGCCCGCTGCGCTTAGTCCGATGGTAAACCACTGGATCGTATCCAGATGAGGCATCAGCACCTCGGAGAGTCTGGGGAAGATTCCCTTCGTATAGTCCATCCAATCGTTCGCAAACACCCAGACAGCCACCAGGAACACGGCGGGAACCGAGTAAGTCATCACCGATGCGAATAAAAGCACCTCAATCGCCATACCCAAATGAGAAAGAGTAAGCATCCAATCCTGCCAGGCGACCGGGTCTCCCAGCGCATACCCGGACCAGATCATGGCTACGGCCCAGATGCCGTATTTAAAAGAGGTCACAAGCCCGAACGCTTCAATAAATCCGCGAAGCAGCGAACGTTTACCCAAACCGACTCCGTTCGTCCGCTCATCTCTTAACAGATACAGAAGAGTTAGCGTAAAAAACAGGCTTGCCGTCGGGCTGTCCGGAACAAAGGGCAGGTACCAGACAGGCTCGAAAGCATACGTATCCATTAACTGATATTTATACCAGTAGTATCCGTATACGGTTCCTAAAGCATTAATCCAAAACAGCAGCCATAGCATAGGCCGGCTTCTCAAGAGAGTAAGCGCCTGATGCAGGGTGGCGTTATTTCTCATCGTTCTGCTCCCCTCGGAAATCCGGCTAACGGATCTCTTACACCCATTTGGTTTTACAAAAAAACCTGACCGTCTGCGTACGGTCAGGTTCTTAGACATGCTTATTGGGCTTTCTTTTGTTTAGCAAGCCAGTCAGCCAGTTTGTCCAAATCGGCATCGGTTAACCCTTTGGCGATGTTGTCTTTATATTGAGGCTGCATAGCCCCCTGGCCGTTCTTGATGATGTTCATGATCTGTTCCTTATCATGCTTGTCGCCCACACCGCGAAGTGCCGGGATTCCGTTGTTCGGCATCCCTTTCAGGTCGCCGCCATGACAAGATACACAGGTCGCTTTCTTGTAGATCTCAGCAGACGGATCGTCCGCGGCTACGACGCCTGCCGCTTTCTGCTGCTGTCCGCCACCGCCGGAAGCGGCGCCGCCAGCTGCTTTCTTCTCTTTCATTTCTTCTTCACGCTTGATGTGCTCCGGAATCGTGTTAGTCGCTTTCAATTCCAGCTGGTAATGATGCCAGGAGGTATACGTCAAGTATGCGGAAGCGATTAACGTCAGAAGCGCCAGAGAAGAAGCGATCGGGCGTCTGTAGAACCGGCGCTCTTTCCCTGTATCCAGGAACGGTGCCAGAAGAAGTCCGCCGAACATCAGTCCGGGTACGATCAGCGTACCGATAACGACGTACTGATCCGATGTATACGGATATTTCAGCAGTTGGTACATAAACAGGAAGTACCAGTCCGGAATCGGAATAAAGGATGTGTTCTTAGGATCAGCCGGGTAGCCCAGCGGCGCCGGTTCTGAAATAACCAGACACAATACACCGACCAGAAATACAACGGCAACCATCCATTCTTTCAATAGAAAGTTCGGAATGAACGCTTCGGATTTCCCCGGATAAGACGAATAATCCGGAGGTACGGTGTTTTTTACTGTTTTCTTAACACGAGAGTCGCCTACATAGACGACTTTCTCGCCATCTTTTTGTCCGTGAGCCACTTAAGTACCCTCCTTTCATTTTATAGCGGTCCGGAAATCCCCTGCCTGCGAATCATCAAGAAGTGTCCGGCCAGTAATGCGAGGAGAGCTGCAGGTAGGAAGAACACGTGAAGTGCGAAGAATCTCGTCAGCGTCTGCGCACCTACAATATCTCCACCCTGCAGGAACGTTTGAACATATTGACCCAAGAATGGGATCGATGCCGCGATCTTGATCCCTACTTGCGTAGCATAGTAGGCTTTGTTATCCCAAGGAAGCAGGTAGCCGGTGAAACCAAGACCAAGCATAACAAAGAAGATCAGCATGCCGACGACCCAGTTCATTTCACGAGGCGCTTTGTACGAACCCGTGAAGAAAACGCGGAGCGTATGTAACAGCATCATGACAATAACAAGGGATGCTCCCCAGTGGTGCATACCGCGCACGATAACGCCGAATGCTACCTGGTGCTGCAAATAGTCAACGCTTGCATAAGCGTTGATAATGTCCGGTGTATAATACATCGTCAGGAACATACCGGACAAGATTTGAATTACAGTGACAAAGAACGTCAGACCGCCGAAACAATAAACGAAAGCGGAAAAATGGTGAGCCGGGTTGACGTGTTCGGGAACCTCGTGATCGGCTACGTCCCTCCAGATCGGCGTGATATCTAGACGTTCGTCGATCCAGTTGTACATATTTTTAAACATCTGATCGTTACGCCCTCCTTATTTCGCCCTTGTGTTAGCGTGCAGCTGTCCCAGGTAGACGAATCCTTTATCGATTTTTACGTCGTATTCGTCCAGCGGAGCTGGAGCTACCGCAAGGTTTTTGCCGTCAGCGGTGTAATGCGCGCCGTGGCATGGGCAAAAATACTGGTTTTTGTACTCCGGATTGTTGTTCCAGTTAACCGTACAACCCAAGTGCTTGCATGTCGGGTTCAAGGCGAAGATTTTGCCGTCTTGACCCTTGGTGATCCATGCGGTCAGTTCCACATCGCTCTCGTACCAGCCGTCCACCTGATGGACCTGGAACGTGAAGGATGTGGGCTCATTCGTAATTTTGGCTTCCTCAACTACTTTGATCCAATCCGAAGCCTTCTTCGGCTGAAGCACCGGATCCACCGCGAATCTCAGCATTGGAGCTACCATACCGGCCGCCATGAAAGCAGTGGTACCGCCGAGCGTGTACGAAAGAAACTGGCGGCGGGACATTTGACGCCGTACTACTGGCTTCTTGCCATGGTGCTCATTCGAATTGTTGCGTTCACTCATTTCGCGTGCTACCCCCCTAAGCCATTCAATTTGTCGCATGACAAATCGAACCTATATCACGTGTCGTTCGACATTATCTTACACTTCATAGACTAGGACATTACTAATAATATCCTACGACCTTTGGGGCGTCAAGGATGTAGCCGCAAGGTCAAGGGAGTGCCTTCTCGGGTTGTGTTGTGATTTTAACAAAATTGTCACAATTTCCTCCGGGAAACACGCCATCCTTTTTATCTTTACCAAATTTTCGAATTCTAACGAATCTCTTCTGATTTTTTTGAAAACCAGAGCTGTTCGATCCGTTCCCCTATCGCTTTCTTCGCTTCCTGTCCGGGATACTGCAGCGCCTCGGGGGTAGTGTATACGATCAGATCCGCATTCTGCAGCTGCCAGGCCCCGATCTCCGGATGAGCGGTCACCACGACGACATAAGCGAAACCGACCTTCCTTAACTGCCCGCAGGTCCTTTCCACGTATTCGCGATCCGTATCCTCCGGGGTGCAGTAATGGAGGGCCGGATACGTGACGACTCTTCCTTTGTAGGGTATCTCCAGCACGTCCAGTACGTCCCTGAGGCTTTCCAGGGTGTCTCCCGCTTCCCAGGGCTGCTCCGCGCCGCCCAGCCCCGTAACGGGAAGCAGACAGGTGTCCAGATACGGCTGCAGATCCGTCCAGTCTTTTTCCGTAATTTCGCTAAACTTCATCCTTCTCTCCCCTTCCGGTCAATAGAGCTACTTTACCATATCGGGCCAAACGGTGGGTACCCTTTTTATCCGGTGAAAATCAAAAAACCCCCTCTTTCCGCAAGAGCGCATCCGCTTGGATGGTCGGCAAGAAAGAGAGGATAATGACGGGACATGCTCGGTTGCGGCAGTCCTGTTTTTTAATGAGTTTTGTGACGACACCGGCAGCCTAGCCGGGGGATTGGATGGATTTGAGTTCGGCGGTAAGCGCTAGAAATGTAGCTTCATCACCCTCGGCTAGAGCGCTGTCAATCTGTTGATAGAGATGATTTTCTTTATATTTCCGCATGGCGTCGTCCATTACCAATTCAGCGATCAGACCCAGCAGCGCTTCATTTGAAACATTCATTCTTCCCATAGGGATCTACCTCCAGGTATCGTCCGCACAATGCAGAGCAGCGATAGGATTGTATTACTTCCCTGGTTCCATCCGGTACTCTCTTCCCTTGCTTACATAGTTATCCGTCGTGCGTTTCATCCGTTCGAGATCCTGAGGTGTTAATTCCCGCACAACTTTTGCCGGAGTTCCCAGCGACAGCGTATAAGCCGGAAGAATCGTACCTTCAGTAACGAGAGAACCTGCCCCTACTAAAGCATATTCACCGATCTCGGCGCCGTTTAGTACGATCGCCCCCATTCCGATTAATGTGCCCCTGCCTATACGGCAGCCGTGTATGAGGGCACCATGACCGACGGAAACGTCGTCTTCTAAGATCAGCGGCTGGTCCGTGTTGACATGACCGATGCATCCGTCTTGAATATTGCACCGGTTCCCGATCCGGATCGGAGCCAAATCTCCTCTCAGGACGGCATTGAACCAGATGGTAGAATCTTCACCGACAGAAACATCTCCGATAATCTGTACGCCCGGGGCGATGTAGACCGAAGACGCGATAGCGGGAAATAAGCCTTTAAAAGGATGCAGCATAGCGCCAACTCACTCCTCTGGATTTTTTTCTCATCATAGATGCCGGGAGGAGATGCCGTCAACGTGGCGGCCGATTAAGGGCAGCCGCCTATCAACAGGCGCTATTCTTTTAAATCGATTTTGTCTTCCTCGGCAATCTGGTTGCCGGCAATCGTTTTGCCGCCCAGAGAGGTGATGCGGACCACGGCTCCGGCATGCTCTTCTTCCCCGACGGCAAGCAGTCCCAGATGCATCATCATGGCGATAATCCGCTGTTCGAAAATCGATTCCGGCGAATCGTAGTAAAACGGCCGGATCAACGGACACAGCACTTCCGCCAGCGACGCGGTCGTCACCCAGTTGTCGGCCAGCCGGGCCGTCCATTGTACGATCGACTGGAGGTTGTAGACAGGGCCTTTGTAGAGCCGGAGCCAGAAGCGGTACAGTTCGTCCTGGCCCGGCTTTATCCCGGCGTCGGTCATTTCCGCGCCTTTCTCCGTCAGGAGCAGCAGCCCGCCCCGTTCCTGGAGAAGCCCCTGGAAGAAGCAGTAGTCGTAGATCAGCGAGAACCGGTTCGGATATTCCTTGAATTTGCGCCCGTAACCGAATCTCCATGCCGTCTTGCCTACAAGCTCTTCCTTGACCGCCATGCCGCCCAGTATCTGGGACAACTGCCGCTTGTACATGACGTCTTCATGGGTCAGCAGCACTTCATGGTCCCTGATATGCCGCATTAGCTGAAGCACATCGTCAGCCATCAGGGTATGTTCTTCACGATAGACGGCAGGATCGTTCGTATAGGTAAGGCGGCTTTTGTAATTGCGGGTCAGCACATCGCCGAAACGCCGCTTTAAATCATGGGGCACTTGAAAAAGATACTTGGTCTGCTGGGAATACCCGTGAAACAGCCAGCCGTGCTTTTTGAATTTCGAGATCGTGTCGCGCGGGTTGGAATTTTCCTTCTCTTCCTTCAAAAATTTGGCCTGCTGCACGCGGGCAACGAGCTCTTCCAGACTGAACAGCCCCCGCTCTTCAAACAACAGAGTGTTTAAAAACCGGATATCTTCCATCGTCAGCGCGTCTACCCGCTCTTCGAAAATGTCCCTGCGGCCGACCGTAGTCAATATAGACTGGATCAGCTCGTTCTTGGAATGCATGTTGCATTCGCAGGAATAGGTATCCGCTATCCGGTTTAAATCGTGGATATCCGCGTAACTGAGCATATCGGCCAGATTCAAGTCCGCCACCTCCTTTCACGATTCCTGTCCGTCTTTCATGACCGCAATCCTTCTAGTTAGCCGTATACTTGTTGGTACTACTCAGTATGGGAATAATTCCCTGAATTAAACCTTTCACGCAAAAAAAAGCACATCCGCCTTCCGGCAGACATGCTTTTCCCGTTTCCGTCGCTCACACGATTAAATGCTCCGTACAATTATACAGCGTGCATTCCCACACCGCGGTGTCCTGGCGGACAATCGTTAAGGACGCGTTCGTGAGAGGGTCGCCCGGACGCTCCAGTTTCATGGTCTCTAACGCTCGTCCGATAAATGCTCCATGGCTGACGATAAGCATCCGGCCGCGGGGGTAGTTCACGCACAAATTCGCATAGAACGAAAGCCAGCGGCTGCGGACCTGCTCGTCCGTCTCCCCGCCAAGCTCCAGCCGCAGCCAGTCGGGTCCCCAGCGGTCGAGCCGTTCCTGGAGCGTCGTGCCCTCTACCAGGCCGAAGCCTTTCTCCCTGAGCCTGCTGTCCGTTCCGGCAATCGGGATGCCCGATCGTTCGCTGATCAGCTGCGCGCTTTCCTTCGCCCGTTTCAAATCACTGCTGATGATACCGTCCCACGCCTCTCCGTGCAGCCGTGTACCCAGCCGCCTTGCCTGTTCTCTTCCCTCTTCGGTAAGCTCCGTGTCGAGTGCTCCCTGTATTTTGCCCAAAAGGTTCCATTCGGTGCTGCCATGCCGGATTAACCCGATTGTGGTCAATATAATCTCCTCCATAAACAAACCAGCTCCGTAAGAGCTGGCGGGTACTTTCCTAAGTTTTCTTTTATCGTTTGCCGCGTCCGATCCAGGCATGGAACAGGAAGCTCACAAACAAGCCGATCAGCGATAACGCGATGAGATGATGAACGTAAGGCGGTAAAACAAACGTGCTCCTACTGGGCATTACCCCTGAAACATTCAGGCCCGCTACGGCCTGCTTCATCGTGCGGCCGTTCATCGCCGAGGCCGCGTCCATTCCTGGCGATCCGGCATAGGCATGCTCATACGCCGAGCTTACCCCCTTCCCCAGGAAAGCGGGAGACGAGTTCAGTGAGAGGCACAGCAGTACGCCTACGAAAAGCAGCAGGCAGAAGGAAGCCGCCAAACGGCCCGCGCTGCGAAATTTGCGCGCGCGTCCGGAGCTTGCCGCGGCCCCCGCCTCTGCGGGATAACGCCACGGCTCGTAAGCGCCGATCCGCTGCATGACCGAATCCGCGATAGATACTCGCGGGACAGGCGTATCGGTACGCAGCGATAAGCGGATCAGGTCCCGGCACTCTTGCCACGCGTTGAACTGCTCCGAGCAGCGCTTGCAGCTGTCCGAATGTACCCGGACAGCCTGGCGCCTCAGCTCGCTGGCCGTGCCCTCTATGTATTCGAGCAGCCATTCCTGAACATCCTCACATTTCATCTCCGCGTCATCCCCTCGCATTCTTCCAGCCAATTATCGGTGTTGTAGTAGGGCTCCATCTGCAGCTTTACACTGGCTCTGGCCCGAAACAACAGAGATTTGACCGAACTGACGGTTTGTCCCAAAATGGATGCGATCTCCTGGTAATCCAGCTGATCGTATTCCCGCAGGATCAGAGCCGATCTCTGCTTCTCCGGCAGACTATTGATCGCAATCCGGACCATGGAGACTTTCTCCTTCCGTATCACGGTCTGTTCGGGAAGCGATTCAAACGAAGTTTGAGGGGTATGTCCGCAATTGTCCAACGATATTTTAACGATTTTGTGTTTGCGCATTTCACTCAGCACGGTGTTTCGTGCGATCGTATACAACCAGGTAGAGAAGGAAGCTTCCGCTTCACGGAACGAACTCAGGCTCCTGTAAGCTTTGTAAAAAGTTTCGTTGCACAAATCCTCAGCCATCAGCTCCAGTTGGGCGCTTTTGAGCATATGATAAATAAAAACGAAAATTTTGCGCTCATAGCGGTGCATCAGCTCGTTGTATTTCCCTACATTTCCATCCTTAACCTCACGAATCAACTGGGTATCCGTCATTACGTGCACCCCTCCTGCACAGTACGTTCGGGTTCCCCGCTTCCGTTTACATGCTTATACCGGGCGGGAACCAAAAAGTTGCGCGGTCTGCGGGCTAACTTCCATCAATCGAAGCACAACATGATATCACTATAACAAATATTGCATAGAGCTGTAAAATTTTCTCCGGGTCCGCCGCGATACCGAAAAAAGGCAAAAAAAAACCACCTCTACGAGGCGGCTGCACAATGTGCGATTATCGGATAGGAGTGGAGAGAAACCATACTGTACTTTTATTATATGAATCCGTTTACAAAAAGTCAATGCTTTTTTGAAAACGTTTACGAAAAAGTTTTCGAAAGCTGTCAGCTACCATAAAAAAAGCCTCTCCCCCGCACACGTCCGCCTAAAAAAGGCAGCTATGCCTATCGGGAAAGAGACTTCATTAGTTCCGCACAAGAAAGCGACCTAAACGTGGATGGAAAATTGCTCGCTTAGCAGGGCCGATGCTCTGTCCGCGGTTTCCTGATCCCGGAAAGACAGACGGAGTACACCGGGCACGTCGAGACGGCTCTCGATAATCTGCAGGTTGCTCAGGTTAAGCCGATGCTTGCCCAGCAGCGTTGCGATCTGCCCGATCATTCCGGGATGGTCCGGAATATCCGCGTAAATATCGTACAGCGGCGTAAGCATTCCTTTCCGGCGGTCCGGTACCTGCTTGCGGAATGTCCCGGCTACCTCAAACTGCTTCTGGATGCCCTCGCCGTCTTCCTTTTCGAGAAGCTCGCGGAACACCGAGATCTGCTGATCCCAGTCGTCCAGAAGCTTCAGCAGAACGGTGCGGTTGTTGATGAGGATATCCCGCCATATAAAAGGATCGCTGGATGCGATACGCGTAATATCGCGGAAACCTCCGGCCGCCAGGTTTTTGTATAGCTCATTGGATTCGTTGTACGTCCGGATCTGGTTAACGAGCGCGACTGCAATCATGTGCGGCAGGTGTGAGATGGCTCCCACGATATCGTCGTGTTCGCGTGCGTCCACTCGGATAATCTGGGCTTGCGTATACGCAAGGAGTTTGGCCAAACGCTCGACTTCAGCAACCGGCGTGTCTGTACCCGGTGTCAGAACGTAGAATGCATTCTCGAACAAATGCGAAGAGGCGGCTTCCATGCCGGAACGTTCCGAACCGGCCATAGGATGACCGCCGATGAAATAAGCGTCTTTAAAGCGCAGTTTCTCCGCACACTGTACGACGGACAACTTGGTGCTGCCCACATCCGTTATAAGGCAGCCCTTTTTTAAAGAGAACTGCTTTAACCGTTCGAGATACGATTCCAGCGCCCCAACGGGCACACACAGAAAAATGATATCGGCGGCTTCGGCCGCCGCCTGCATCGAGGTCGTTCCTTCGTCCACGATGCGTCTTTTCACCATATTTTCCACCGACGTCGGGTTATTGGAGTGGCCAATGACCGTAATGTCCGGTTTGCCTTTGAAGCATAGAGCGAGCGAGCCGCCAATGAGCCCGACGCCGAAAATTGAGATTGTCGTCATGTTTGATAACCTTTTCCTATACGTATTATGATTCTTGGACAGCCCCGTGAAGCACAATCTCAAGAGCATGAACGAATGCTTCGTTCTGCTCTCTGCTGCCCACCGTTACTCTCAGCATGGTCGGAAAATCGAGCTTTTCCCCGCTGCGGACAATGATGCCGTGACGAAGAAGCTCGTCAAATACCGGACCGGAAGGACGGCCGATATCCACCAGGATAAAATTGCCGTGGGCCGGATACGAGAAAAGGCCGAGTCTTTGGAACTCGCCGAGGAGATACGCGATCCCTTCCCGGTTGAGCCTGCGGCACTGTTCCACAAAATCCTGGTCCCGGATAGACGCAGCCGCAGCCGCTTGAGCCAAACGGGTCGTATTAAACGGCTCCCGCACCTGATTGATCGTGCGAATCACATCCGGATGTCCGATTCCGTAACCGATCCGCAGAGAAGCAAGCCCGTAAATTTTCGAGAACGTGCGGAGGATCACGATATTGGGATATCTGTTCAGCAGATCCAGACTGTCCGGGTACGCCTCATCGGTCGTATATTCGTAGTAAGCCTCGTCGAGAGCCACCATGACATCAGAAGGAACCTTGTTCATAAAAGCTTCCAGCTCCTGTCCGGTCACTATCGTTCCGGTCGGGTTGTTCGGGTTGCAGATCCAGACGATTTTCGTCCGTTCGTTGACGCGGCGGAGCATTTCGTCCAGATCGTGTTTTCCTTCTTTTAAAGGAACCTCAACCGAAACCGCGCCTTCGATCTCCGCGTTATGTTTGTACTGGGGAAACGTATGGGTCGCCATGATCGTTTCATCTCCGGGTACGAGATAAGCCCTGGCGATCATAAGGATCACATCATCCGATCCCGCCCCGAAAATAAGCTGGTCCGCGTTAACGCCGTAGTGACCGGCAACGGCCTGCGTCACCTCTGCTCCCGCCCCGTCCGGATACAAGGTCAAGTTGTCCAGGTCAGCCAGAATCGCTTCTTTGGCTTTAGGCGAAAATCCGAACGGATTTTCGTTGGAAGCCAGCTTGATCACGTGAGTCAAGCCAAGCTCCCTTTTCACTTCGTCAATCGGTTTGCCCGGCTGGTAAACCGGCAGTTTCGTTACCTGTTGTTTGGGTCGCATGTCTGTCACCTCAGCCTGTCTCTCTATCTGCATTCGTCGTGCTTTACTCGTTAACTTTGCGTTTGATAAGACGCGCCTTTCAAGTCTCTGACAAATTCACCGATTTGCTTCAGCGCGTCTTGTTTCGTACTTTCGTCCTGGAGGCGGTGTTCCTGTTCGCCGATCCGGCGGACGATGGCGCTGCCCACAACGACCGCGTCGCACGTTTTCTCGAAGCGCTCGACCTGCTCGCGGTTCGAAATGCCGAAGCCGATTGCGATCGGCAAATCCGTGGCCGCTTTTACCGAAGCCAGGAAATCGTCTACACCCGCATGAAACTCGGAGCGTACACCGGTCACTCCCATGGAGGACACACAGTAGACAAAGCCCGAAGCCCTGCCGACGATTTTCTGCACACGCTCGTTGGAAGTCGGCGCAATCAGCGGAATCAGATGAATGCCGTGCCGCTCCGCGAGCTGCTTGGCTTCCGCGTCTTCCTCCATCGGCAGGTCCGGAATAATAACGCCGCTGATATCACTTTCCTTCATGAGTTCAAAAACACGCTCCAGCCCGATGCGAAGGAGCGGGTTGTAGTAAGTAAACAAGATCATGGGCAGCTCGGAGCCCCCGCTGCGCGCCTGCTTGGCGATTTCGATTACCTTCAGTACGGTGATCCCGCTTTTCAGGGCACGCCCGGAAGACTCCTGAATAACGGGGCCGTCCGCGAGCGGATCGGAGTACGGGACGCCGAGCTCCAAGAGGTCCGCGCCGGATTTCTCCAGCTCACGGATAATATCCAGGGTAACGTCCGCCGTAGGATCCCCTACCGTAATAAAAGGTATGAGTGCGTTCTTACCGGCGGATTTCAGCTCCGCAAATTTACGATCAATGCGATTCATGATCTGCACCTCCGAGATAGCCCATGATAGCTTCCACGTCTTTATCTCCGCGGCCCGACAAACAAATGACAAGAAGCTCGTCCGGAGACATAGTCGGAGCCGTTTTTATCGCCTGCGCGACCGCGTGCGCGCTTTCCAGTGCCGGAATAATACCTTCCGTCTTACAGAGCAGCTGCAGAGCGTCGAGCGCCTCGGCGTCGGTGATCGGCACGTATTCTGCCCGCTTCAAGTCTTTCAGGTAAGCGTGCTCGGGTCCTACGCCGGGATAATCAAGACCGGCCGAAATGGAATGGGCCGGAATCACTTGGCCGAATTCGTCCTGGAGCACGTAACTGAGTGACCCCTGGAACACGCCGGGGCTTCCCTTCGCCATCGTCGCCGCATGCTCTTCGGTGTCCACGCCGCGTCCGGCTGCTTCCGTCGCGATCAGGCGCACGCTTTCATCGCCGACAAACGGATAAAACATCCCCATCGCGTTGCTGCCTCCGCCTACACAGGCGATAACCGTGTCGGGCAGTCTTCCTTCGAGTTCAAGAATCTGCGAGCGCGTCTCGTCTCCGATTACACGCTGGAAATCACGGACAATCATCGGATATGGATGCGGACCGGTTACGGATCCGAGGATATAATACGTATCGTGCACGTTGCTGACCCAGTAGCGGAGCGTCTCGTTGCACGCGTCCTTGAGCGTACGGGTGCCGGACAGCACAGGAACGACTTCCGTTCCGAGCAGACGCATCCGGAATACGTTCAACTGCTGGCGTTTCATATCTTCTTCGCCCATGAATACCTTGCACTCCAGACCAAGCAGTGCCGCAACGGTAGCCGTAGCGACGCCATGCTGTCCCGCGCCGGTTTCGGCGATGACTTTTTTCTTGCCCATCCGTTTGGCCAGAAGCGCCTGGCCGATCGTATTGTTGATTTTGTGCGCGCCCGTGTGGTTAAGATCTTCACGCTTCAAATAGATTTTGGCTCCGCCAAGCTTCTCGGTCAGCCTTTGGGCGTGATAAAGCCGTGTCGGTCTGCCGGAATAATCATGCAGCAGCGTTTCAACCTCTTTTATAAATTCGGGATCCTGTGAATATTTACGGTAAGCTTCTTCCAGTTCGATCAGTGCGTTCATTAAAGTTTCAGGTACATATTTTCCCCCGAAACGTCCGAATCTTCCATGTTCATCTGGTACTGCTGCTGCCATTATCCTGTCACCCTTTCCACAAAAGCTGCAATCTTGGCGATATCTTTAACACCGTCCGTCTCGACTCCGCTCGAAACGTCGACTCCGTCGATTTCATATTGTTCAATGAGGTCGCCGACATTGTCGGGATTTAACCCTCCCGCTACAATCAGGGGCATGCCCGCGGACAATGCCCATTTACGGGCTGCGGGTATACAATTCCAAGAGAATGTGCGCCCCGACCCTCCGCCGTAAACCGGATCGAACGTATCGATCAATACGGCATCCACTGCGTCGCGATAAGGATCCAACCGCTGTATCCAGCCGTTCACCCCGTCTTTTATATCCGAAAAAGAGCTCTCGTTGACAGGAGGCTCTTCGTTTTTGATCGAGGATACTTTCCAAAGCTCCACACCAAATTGTTCTTTGATGCTTCTGCACGTTTCGGGCGCCTCTTCCCCGTGAAACTGGATAATATCCAGTTTGGCGACGGACAAAACATCCGCGAGCTCCTCCCGGGTGGGATTGACAAACACCCCGACCGTCTTGGGAACACGGTGGCCCTGCCGAGAACGTTCATGCAGAAACGAAATCATCTCGGAAGCTCGCTCCGGCGTGATTCGTCTTCTGCTGGGTGCAAAAACAAACCCGATCTGGCTAATCGGGAAATGTACGATTGATTTTAACACTTCAACGCTTTGAAGTCCACAAATTTTTACGTCCGGTCTTTTTGAAACCGATCCCATTTTCTTCACTCCCCGGCAGCCAAAAAGCCTATTTAGCCGCCATTACTCCACTCGCTTACGAAGGAAACTTCTTCTGCAGCCCGTTCCTTAGCATTTAAAAATTCCGGGTAATACTGCGTTCGCCCATCAAGTCATGGACGGCTTGGCCGACATCCGGCTGTCTCATAAAATGCTCCCCGATCAGCACGGCCCGTGCGCCGGCTTTACGGACGAAATCCAGATCGTCCCGGGAAGAAATTCCGCTTTCGCTGACTAGAATCCGGTCGTCCGGCACGATCGCCGCCAGTTCTTCCGTCGTCTTGATATCGGTTACGAACGTTTTCAGATTCCGGTTGTTAATGCCGACTAGAGTCGCGTCCTGCTCCAGGACCGTCTCCAGCTCCCGGCGGTCGTGAACTTCCACGAGAACGTCGAGCCCGACATCCTGCGCGAGCTGCTTGAGTTCCTTTAGCTCGGAAGGCTTGAGGATGGACGCAATCAGCAGGACGGCATCCGCGCCGATGACTCTCGCTTCCAGAACCTGCAGCGGGTCGATGGTAAAATCTTTGCGGAGCAGCGGCACGTTTACCGCTTCGCGGACGGCGCTTAAGTAGTCGTTGGCGCCTTGGAAGTAATCTTTGTCCGTCAGCACCGAAATGCAGTCCGTCCCGGCTTCGGCATAGGCCGAAGCCAACTGGACGGGATCGAAATCGGCACGGATAAGGCCTTTGGAAGGGGAAGCCTTCTTCACTTCCGCAATGAGTCCCGTCGGCCGATTTCTTCCGTCCCGCAGGGCACGTTCGAACCCTCTGCACGCCTGCAGGCCGGAAATACGACGCTCCAGCTCGGAAGAGCTTACAAGTCCGCGAAGTTCCTCAACTTCTCTGCGCTTGGTTGTTACGATTTTATCAAGAAACATAGCTCAGATCTCCTGTATAGTGGGCTAATTGCTGTAATTTTTCCATAGCTTTGCCGCTGTCAATGACATCGGCCGCTACCTTGACGCCTTCTTGAAGCGTGCCGGCAATTCCGGTCACGTAGAAGCAGGCGCCCGCATTGGCAAGCACGATTTCGCGGTGTGCGCCTGTGGCGCCGGTGAAAATCGTGCGGATGATTTCCGCATTCTCCGCCGCGTTCCCTCCCTGGATGTCTTGCAGGGAGTAAGTTTGCAGGCCGAGATCGTCCGGTGTAATGGTGTAGGTGTTCACCGTTCCGTTTTTCAATTCCGTCACCTGCGTAGGTGCGGAAATGCTGATTTCGTCCAAACCGTCGTAGCTGGAAACCACGACCGCCCGTTTAAGGCCGAGCGCTCCCAGCACTTCGGCGACCAGCTCCGTCTTGCCGCGTTCGAACACGCCGAGCACCTGACGGTCGGCGCCGGCCGGGTTGGTCAGCGGGCCCAGCAGGTTAAACACCGTCCGGACTCCCAGCTCACGGCGCGGACCCGCAGCGTGCTTCATCGACTGGTGATACCGCTGGGCGTACATGAAGCAAATGCCGATCTGATCGAGGCACTGCGCCGCCTGACCGCCGTCGAGCTCGATGTTCACTCCGAGCGCCTCCAGCACATCCGCGCTGCCGCTGCTGCTGGACATCGCACGATTGCCGTGCTTGGCGACCCGGATACCCCCGGCTGCCGCCACGATAGCGGAGGCGGTCGAGATGTTGAACGTTCCCGCTCCGTCGCCTCCGGTTCCGCAAGTATCCAGCAGATTATCCTGGATGGTCTGCACCGAGGTCGCTTTAAGCCTCATCGCTTCGGCAAAGCCCGTCACCTCTTCGATTGTTTCTCCCTTAATCCTCATCGCGGTCATCACACTGCCGATTTGGGCGGGGGTTGCTTCCCCGTCCATAACCGACAGCATGACCTCCCTCGCTTCATCCCGGGATAAGTTCCCGCCTCCAATGAGTGTCGAAATCGCCCGCTGAATGGTACCATTCGCCGCCATCTGACCGTCCTCCTTCTTCGAAATGGATTTTAACCTGCCGTTCATGTACCGTTCATCTGCCGTTCGTTCCGTCGTCTAGTTCCGACCCTTCCCGCCTAAAGGGCCGGGACGTGGACATAGTAGTCGAGGTTCGGATTATCCGCCGCCCGCTTGAACATCGCTTCCGCGGTACGGATCGCTGTCATCATCCCCCGCGCCTTGTTCACCGTCTCCTCGTACTCTTTCACCGGATCGGAATCGAAAACAACACCCGCTCCGGCCTGGATATACGCTTTGCCGTTCTTGAAAACGATGGTCCGGATCGTAATGGCCGAATCCATATTCCCCGAGAAACCAAGGTAGCCGATAGCACCGGCGTAGGTACCTCTTCTTTCATTTTCAAATTCGGCGATTATCTCCATCGCTCTCAGCTTCGGCGCCCCGGACACCGTGCCTGCCGGCAGACAGGACAGGAAGGCATCGAAGAAGTCCTTCTCTTTGTTCATCGTCCCCGACACGTTCGACACGATGTGCATCACGTGTGAGTAGCGCTCGATCTGCATAAAGCTGTCGCAGGACACCGTGCCGTACTCGGCAACCCGGCCTACATCGTTACGCACGAGATCCACCAGCATCAGATGCTCCGCACGTTCCTTCTGGTCCGCGAGCAGATCCCGCTCAAGCTCAAGATCGTGTTCGGGCGTTTTGCCTCTCGGTCGTGTGCCCGCAATGGCTCTTGTATCCACTCTCTCGTCCTCCACTCGCACCAGCATTTCGGGAGAGGTTCCCACGATGACTTCATCGTCCATTTTCAAATAGTACATGTAAGGAGAAGGATTCAATGTACGGAGTACCCGATAAACCTGCAGCGGAGAGACATCCGTATCCGTTTCGAAACGCTGGGACAGCACCACCTGAAAGATGTCGCCGGCCTTAATATACTCCTGGGCCGCTTTCACATTGGACACGTACTGTTCTTTGCTCAGATTGGAACGGAAGCCGCTCAGATCCGTAGTCGTTTCCACTTCGCTATGGGTCATCATGGTCGAAGGGAGCGGCTTTTTGAGCTTTTGTATCGTCGCGTCCAGCTTCTGACAGGTTTGCCGGTAAGCTTCCGCTATCGTTTCCTCGCTGGCTCCGTCGGGAATGTGCACGTTCGCGATCACATTCATCTGCTGTTTGAAGTGATCGAAGGCAATAACCTGGTCGCAAAACATGAACTGGATATCATCCATCTGAATATCGTCGACGCGGTGTTTGGGAAGGTTCTCATAATACTGGAGAAGATCGTACCCGAAAAATCCGACCGCTCCGCCCGTGAATCTAGGCAGTCCCTCAATCGAAGGGCTCCGGAATAACGCAAGCTGGCTTTTCAAAGCTTCAAGCGGCTTTTCTTCCGTCGTGATCGTTCTTCCCTGCGTCTCCAGATGAGTCTTGCCGTCGCGTGCCCTTATAATGAGAAACGGGTCTGTGCCGATGAACGAATACCGGGCCCACTTAATGCCGCCCTCTACGCTTTCGAGCAGGAACGCGCGTTTCTCGTCGGCAACATGCTGAAATACTCGGATCGGTGTCTCCGTATCCGCCAGCAGGCAGCGTACAATCGGTATCAGATTGTATTCTTTTCCCAGGCGGATCACTTCTTGAAGCTCGGTATTCATTCTTGTTTTCCCCTTTCTACGGGCAGCATTTGAAAAAATAAAAAAACCTCTACGCATCCGTAGAGGTTTGGTTGAGTTCATTTGATTGGTAAGAGTGCAGGAATTCAAGGCGCACCGTCTAGAGCCGTAAAGGTTCGTTAAAAGAACCGGCTGTAAGACTACAGTTCTCCGCTCTGTAGAAAAACTACAGAACCCCCTTACTATCAAAGGGACGGAACGGTTATTATCGTCCTTTCGCAACTCATGCGAAATGCTAACGATAGTTATGCGCTGTCTATGCTCAACTCTACTCAACTGATCTCATCTAAGCTCTACTCATCTATATTGACTATACTACCCGGATTAGGGATTTGTCAATTTTACAATATCCGGACGCAGAACCTGCGCGCCTTTTAAATAAACGTGCCGCATTTCATCCTGCCGTTTCGTCGTATTGGCCAGCACCATAAGCCGGATACATTTCGGAAGACTGTTGTCTACATCGATTTCGATGGAGCACATAAGCGGTACGAGATCCCAGCCCGGCATCTGGCGGATGGCTCTCGCCGGGAACGTCGCGGTCAGTTCTTTGGTGACCGTAATAAAGACCGAGGAAATTTCATCGGGTTTCACGTCGTTCTCGCGGACAATCTTTTCCAAAAGCTCCAGCGTAGCCGCCAGAATCTGTCCTTCTTCGTTGCTTTCCACGGTTGTTGCGCCGCGGATTCCTCTAACGAACATGGTTATGCCTCCCGCTTAAGTTGTTCCACGACTTCTTCCACCCATTCGCGGCGGACATCGCTTCGGATTTCCACCTGCCCGACAGCCGTAGGTATAATGAACGTCATGGTGCCTTCCTTGAACTTCTTGTCGTGCATCAATGCGCTCATAATCCGGGCCGTGTCGTACTGCTCCGGCAGACGGACCGGCAGCCCGAAACTTTGCAGGATACGCTTGGTCACCGTGTAAATGTCCTCGGAGTATCCGAGCTTCACGGCAAGCCGCGCCGAACCGACCATCCCGATAGAGATGGCTTCGCCGTGCAAGAGCTCGTTGTAGCCGGCGACCGCCTCTAAAGCATGGCCGATCGTGTGGCCGAGGTTCAAAATCGCCCGGAGGCCGTTCTCGCGCTCATCCTGCGATACAACCAGAGATTTAACCTTGCAGCCCTGGTAAAGCCCGTACTGCAGAGCTTCCGGGTCCAGGGAAAGCAGCTTCTCCCGGTTGTTTTCCAGCCACGTCACAAAATCGGCGTCCCAGATCAGACCGTGCTTGATCATTTCCGACAATCCCGCGGAAATGTCCCGCTTTGGCAGGGTTTGTAACGTGGTTACGTCGTACAGCACCATCTCCGGCTGGTGAAAAGCGCCGATGATGTTTTTCGCCAAAGGATGATTGACCGCAACCTTACCCCCGACACTGCTGTCATGAGCCAGAATGGTGGTAGGCATTTGTACAAAGGCGATGCCGCGCATAAAGCTTGCCGCAGCGAAACCGGCGAGGTCTCCGACGACGCCTCCGCCCAGTGCGACGATGGTGGACTTGCGGTCCAGCCCGGCTTCAAGAGCGGCTGTAACGATTTGCTCCAGCATCTGCAAAGATTTCGAGCCCTCGCCCGGCGGCACGATAAAAGAAGACGCCTTGTATCCGCCGGCTGTCAGGCTGTCCATGACGGGCTGAAGATGATGACGCGCAACCGACTCATCCGTAACGACCAGCAGCGGGGCGCGTTTGCTGATGGCATGTTTGTCGAAATACGCGGCACAGTCCTTGAGCAGCCCTTCTCCCAAGTAGATTGGATACGAGCGCTCGCCGAGATCAACTTTCAGCTCCATCATCTTAGTAGCTCTCCACTTGCTTCAAGTAATTCTCATAATTGCGGCGAATCTCTTCGAGAGAATCTCCGCCGAATTTTTCCATGAACGCCTGCGCGACTTCCCAGGCCACCACGTTCTCCATGATGACGCCGGCAGCCGGCACGGCACAGGTATCGGAGCGTTCCACTTGAGCCGTGAATGCTTCTTTGGAATCGATATCCACGCTCTGAAGCGGTTTGTATAGAGTCGAGATCGGCTTCATGACGCCTCTTACGACAATCGGTTCGCCTGTCGTCATTCCGCCTTCGAAACCGCCTGCGCGGTTGCTCGCCCGGCGGAAGCCCTTCTCGGGATCATATTGAATCTCGTCGTGCACGCTGGAGCCGCGCAGTTTGGCCGCTTCGAATCCGATTCCGATTTCGCAGCCTTTAAACGCCTGAATGGACAGAACCGCCTGAGCGATGCGGCCGTCCAGCTTGCGGTCCCACTGCACGTGGCTGCCCAGACCGACCGGCGCGCCTTCCACGATAACTTCCACGATGCCGCCAAGCGTATCTCCGTCGGCCTTCGCCGCGTCAATAGCCGCGATCATCGCCGCTTCCGCTTCGGGATCCGTCACTCTTACGGGAGACTCTTCCGTAATCGCGATGAGCTCGTCGATCGGCAGCTGCGGAGATTTCGCCTCCACTTCGCCGATGCGGACGACGTGGCTCGCCAGCTTGATGCCGAACGCTTCAAGCAGCTGTCTCGCAACAGCGCCGCAAGCTACGCGCATCGTCGTTTCCCTGGCGCTGGAGCGTTCCAGAATGTTGCGGAGGTCGCGCTGGTTGTATTTCAAACCGCCGTTGAGATCCGCGTGACCCGGACGCGGCCGGTTAACCCGCCGTTTTCCTTCGTCCGTATCCGGCTGCTCTTCTATGTTCATAATGGAAGTCCAGTGCTTCCAGTCGTTATTCTCGACGACCAGGGCAATCGGCGCACCTGTCGTTCTGCCGTGGCGCACACCGCCGACAATGCTTGCGGTATCTTTCTCGATCTGCATCCGGCGTCCGCGTCCGTGGCCTTTCTGCCTTCTATGTAATTGGAAGTTCATGGCTTCAAAATCAATCGTTACATTACTCGGAAATCCTTCAATGATCGCAGTCAGCTGCGGACCATGTGTTTCCCCCGCCGTTAAATATCTCACTACTCTTGCTCCCTTCTAATCCGTACAACTACGGTACCGACAAACACTTTAGCGCTTTCAAGTGCCTAAGTTTTTCTATCATTATAGTATACCCCTATGCGTTTGACAACCGCACGCACAAAAAACACGCCCTGCGTGCCAGGCGGCATCAAAGCGTGTTTTATCCGGTTTCCATTAGACCTGAGCTTCCGATCGTCAGCCGCCGGCCGATTGCTTCTGCCAGGGACCGGACGGACCGGCCATCTTCGGATCGTTCATCATCCCGAGAATCTGCACGGAATCTATGCCTAGAATCTGCGCACACTCCTGCATGGTGATAAACCCCCGGCGATAGGCGGCAATAACCTTTCGTTTATCCATTTGAGTCCTCCTTGAAAGACAGTACTCCAAGTATCGGTTTCAAAAGGAAAAGTTATACATTCCTACCCCTTTTTCCGGTAAAAAAAGGTATCCGCGGGTTCGAGGTCATACTGGGCCGGAGAAAAAATCTGCTCGGTGGAACCCACGAACAGAATGCCTCCCGGTTTCAACGCTTTTGAAAATTTCTGATACAGCCGGTGCTTCGCTTCTTCCGTAAAATAAATGATGACATTGCGGCAAACAATCAGGTCGAAGCCGCTATCGAAACGATCCTCCAGCAGGTTCTGCTTCTGGAATTTCACCGCTTTCTTGAGCTCGTCGGTGACATGGAAACCGAGCTGCTCCTGTTTGAAATACGTTTTCACGTAGTGGGGCGGAACGTCTTTGAGCGATCTTTCCACATAAATGCCGCGGCGCGCCTTTTCCAGCGCTCCTTCGTCAATGTCCGTCGCAAGGATGGAGGCGTCACGCAAAGCGCCCATGTGGGACAAGATCATAGCCAGCGTATACGGCTCCTCGCCGGTCGAGCAGGCTGCGCTCCATACTTTGAGATTCCGGCTCGCGTTGCGCAGTTCCGGCAAAAATTTCTGTTCCATCACTTCCCAGCGGTTCGGGTTGCGCCAAAATTCGGAAACATTGATGGTCATCCGGTCCAGAAATTCGTAAAAGAGTTCTTTATCTTTCGACATGGCATCGAAATAGGCCGAGAAGGTATTGTAGCCTTTTTTGATCCGCAGCGTCGTCAGACGCCTTTTCATCTGAGCTTCTTTGTATAATGCGAGATCTATCGATGTGAAGTCCTTGATTTTGCGGATAAATAACGGAAAATCGTCGTTTTCCAAGTTGTATCCCACCTCTGATGTATTTGTCCAGGTGTTGATATTCCCTATCCCGGGCGAATTCTCCTGCAAAAAAGAAAAAGATATAGGCAAAAATGCCCATATCTTTTTCCCTAGTCCGATTACAACCAGCGGGATACGTCGCGCTTGTAATCCAAAATTTCTTCCGGCTTGAAGAAATGGTTGATCTCGCGCTCTGCGCTCTCGGGTGAATCCGAGCCGTGAATCAGGTTTAATCTCGTATGTAAGGCGAAGTCGCCGCGGATCGTTCCGGGAGCCGCTTCCAGTACGTTCGTTTTACCGTTCAGAATGCGGGAAAGCGCAATAACCTGCTCGCCCTGCCACACCATGGCAAATACGGGACCGGAAGTAATAAACTCTACAAGCGGCTCGAAGAAGTCTTTGCCTTTATGCTCGGCATAATGCTCTTCCGCCTGCTCTCTTGTCATCAGCATCAGTTTAGCGGCTACCAGCTGGAAGCCTTTCTGCTCCAGTCTCTTGACGATCTCTCCGATCAGTCCGCGCTGGACGCCGTCCGGTTTTACCATTAGAAAAGTTTTTTCCATGTAATCTGCCTCCAATTGGTAGAAAAGTAATCTCTCTTACTGTACCACCGTTTCAGCAGCACGTACAATGAACAATTGCACACATCCGTGAAACCGGAGCCCGCCGGGCCGATAAAATATAGGATTAGTGCGTGCGGTTGCCGATAAAATGGGCGACCTGGATGAGATCCTGCTTGGCCCGGATGTTCGGAAGCGTATCCAGAGCCGCAATGGCTTTTGCGATATAGCGGTCGGCAAGCGCACTGGATTTCTCGATCCCTCCGCTCCCGCGGATCATGTCCAGAACGCGGCTGACGTCCGTCTGCCCGTCCGCTTGCTGGATGCGTTCGATCTCGCTCAGAATCGGGCCTCTGAGCTTCTCCTCCTGCAGGGCGAAAATAACGGGCAGTGTAATGTTGCCCTGTTTGATATCGCTTCCCGGAGGTTTGCCGATCTCCTTCTCGGTACCGCACAGATCAAGGATGTCGTCCCGGATCTGGAATGCGAGCCCGACGTTGTAGCCGAAAGAATACAGCCGGTTGGATACGTATTCGTCGGCTCCCGCCACCATAGCTCCGAGCTGGCAGGAAATCGCGATAAGAAGAGCCGTCTTCCGCTTGATGCGGAGAAGATAATCCCGAAGCGTCTGCTCCGTATGGAAGAAGAAACGGATCTGTTCCATTTCACCGATGGACATCTCCACCAGTGCCTTTGACAGGATCAAATGGACACGCGGATCTTCCAGTCTGGCGGCAATCTCAAGACCCTTGGCAAAAATAAAATCCCCGGTATACATCGCAATCCGGTTGTCCCATCTGGACTTTACGGTATCCTGGCCGCGCCGGGTGTCCGCATCGTCTATCACATCGTCGTGAACGAGCGAGGCCGAATGGAAAAGCTCCAGCGGCACCGCTATCATTTTCAACCGTTCAATATCATAGGTTCCGAATTCGCCGCCCAACAGGACAAGAACAGGCCGGATTCTTTTGCCCCCGGCCTTTAGCAGATGCATGGACGTTTCCGTCAATAATGCGTGGTCGGTCTGCAGGCTCACTTCCAATTCCCGCTCGATAGCGCCCACGTCTTTTTTCTTGCGCACGTATATGTTAAGAATTTTCATTCCGTCACCCGCACCCTCGTATTATCGGACCAGATCTGGATGGAGACCTCTTCCGGTAAAAAACCAAGCTCCCAAGCATAGCGGTAATACAGCTCCAGACCGCTCCACTGCTCGGGACCGAATTCGTAGCAAAGATTTCTGAAATAATGTTCCCAGTAAGATTCCGAACCGCCGATTTTGAGGACGGCTTCATTCACAACGCCCGTAAGGTCGTCCAGCGACTTGCGTTTGCTTTCCACAAAACCGTCAAAGATGCTTTTAACCAGCTCCGGCGACCGTTCGATAGTATCTTTACGGACGGCCCACACGGCAAACGACATCCAATGCCCGGTCCATTCCTTCCATTCTTGCCCCAGGTCGGTTACCATATACCCGCTGCCCTGCCAGCTGGCTTTGATGGCATGGTCGCCGATCAGGAGCGCCGCGTCGTTGTCTTTCATCATGTCTTCCAGCACAGGCGGAGCATAACTGTAGGTCGGATTGCCGCCGTATTTTTTGTTCATGATGATTTTCAGCAGGTTTGTCGTCGTTGCGGAGGTCGTCGGAAGCGCAAATCTTCCGTTTTTCAATTGGTCCAGCGGTTTTTTATGAAAAAGCAGCAGTGAGTTCACATACCCGTAAGCGCTAACCGACAAATCGGGAAACAGGACGTAATCCCGGAAATTTTCTCCATACGAGAACGAGGAGATAGCGCTCATATCGATCTCTCCCGCCGCCAGAGCCCGGTTTAAACCCGTCGGAACCTGACTTACGAACTCTACTGAATTTGCCAGCTTCTGCACCGGAAAATGGTAAAACACAGGCCAAGCATTCGTAAATTCAATTCTCCCGATGCGCAGTTTCTTCTCTGTTGTCGTCATTGCTTTCTCCCCATCTTCTGAACAATTCATGATCCAAATCCATGTTGTCTAGTACCTTCCCCACGAGAAAGGCAACGATGTCTTCCAATGTCTCAGGTCGCTGATAGAAGGCCGGCATGGCCGGAATCAGCTTCACGCCCATTTTGGCAAGGACAAGCATGTTCTCCAGATGAATGGCGTGCAGCGGCGTTTCCCGGGGAACCAGAATGAGCCTGCGCCCTTCTTTCAGCATCACGTCGGCTGCCCGCTCCAGAAGGTTGTCCGAGGCGCCGCGGGAAATTCCCGCTAAGGTGCCCATCGAACAGGGCATAACCACCATGCCTTCGGTGCGGAACGAGCCGCTTGCTATGCCGGCCCCGATGTCCTGGAGCGGATAATACGTGTACGGGCCCGGAAAACCGCCGAAATGAGCTTCCAGCGTTTCTTTCCGCTTGGCGGCCACCCAATCCAGCTCTTCGTGAAGCACCCGCCAGCCGGCATCCGTAATGACCAGATGGACGGGAACACCCCTTTTCAGAAGTTCCTTGACGAGCGTCACTCCGTAAATCGCGCCGCTTGCCCCCGTAATGCCGACGACCCAGCCGCGTTTCTTCATCGGAACGTCTCCACCAGAATATCCACCAGCGTGAAGACGAAAACGACCGTGCTGAGTATCCCGTTCATGGTGAAAAACGCCGTATTCAGCTTAGATAAATCCGTCGGCGAAACCAGGCGGTGCTCGTAAAACAAAATGATGTACGCGATGATAATGCCGACGAGGTACCACCAACTGAGATTCGTCATAAAGAAAAGCGAGATCAGACCTACGGCGGTCAGCGTATGGAGAACGCGCGCCGTAATCAGCGCCGTCGGAATACCGAAGCGGCTCGGGTAGGAATGCAGGCCTTCCTCGCGGTCAAATTCCACATCCTGGCAGGCGTAGAGCAAGTCGAAGCCGGCACTCCACATCGCTACGGTAATAAATAGGACAAGCGCGGCCGGCGTGATTCCTCCGGTAATCGCCACCCATCCGCCGAGCGGAGCGAGGCCCAGGGTAATGCCGAGGACAAAATGACACGCCCACGTAAAACGTTTGGTGTACGAATAAAAGACAAGAAAAAAGGCCGCAACCGGCAGCAGGTAAACGGACAGCATGTTCAGGTGGTAGGCTGACCAGAAAAGCAGCAGGAATGAAAGGATAATAAATATCGTCACTTCCGCGACTGAAATCAGGCCCGCCGGGATCGCCCGGTTTGCCGTCCGCGGGTTTTTCTTGTCGTACTTCTTGTCGATGACCCGGTTCAGGGACATCGCGGCCGTGCGGGCGCCGATCATCGCAAGCGTGATCCACATGATCTGCGTCCACGTTGGCAGGACCCCCGTTTCCACAACGGCTCCAAGAATAGAACCCATATAGGCAAAAGGAAGGGCGAAAAGGGAATGCTCAAATTTGATCATTTCCAGGAAAATTTTTGTTTTATGAATGAGTTGTCGCATCTGTCTTACTCTCCTGACTCGAATTCCCTTTGACGCCTATATGAAGCGCCGCAATTCCGAAGGTCAGCGGGTAAGCTTCGACTTTCTGAAGCCCCGTTTGGCGAAAAATTTCGGCAAGCTCTTTATAGTCTGGGAAACTGATTAGCGATTCCGGAAGCCATCTATACTGCTCGTAAGACTTGGCAATCAATTTGCCGAGCATCGGAAGCACTTTCTGAAAATAAAAATAATACAAAGCTTTAAAAGGCCGCCAAGTAGGCTTGGACAATTCCAGAGAAACGACAAGCCCGCCCGGTTTCACAACGCGCTGCATTTCACGCAGCACCTGCTCCACGTCCGGCACGTTCCGAAGCGCGAATCCGATGGTGGCATAATCGAAAGTGTTATCGTCGAAAGGGAGGCTCATGGCATTGCCGTGCACGAGACGGATCTGGTTGTCCAGCCTCTCCTCACGAATCTTGCCCGCGCCGTAATCGAGCATGTTCTGGCTGAAATCCAGCCCGACCATTTGTCCCGTGCCGCTCGCCTTCGCCATGGAGATCGTCCAGTCGCAGGTGCCGCAGCAAATATCGATCGCGGTCGATCCCGGCTTGACGTTCATTTTGGCCATCGTAAATTTCCGCCAGGCCTTGTGCCTGCGGAAGCTTAGGATACTGTTCATTTTATCGTATTTGGGAGCGATACTTTCAAACACGGAATGAACAAATTGTTCTTTCGTTTTGCCTTGCACGGCTTTCCCCACCTTTATCTCTCTTCCAGTAATCTGGTTTTGGAAATGAAACGAAAAAATGGCTCGCCAATGTGAAACAGTTCACTTGCGAGCTTGTCCGAATCAAGCTGCTTTACTTTCACTTCCAGCTGTTGAAGCTGGGCCGCAAGCAGGTTGTACAATTGGGACGGCACGTTGTATTTGTGAATCAGCGCTTTGAGTTTAGCCGGGTCCTGCTCCTCAGCTTCGAGCAGCTTCCGCTCTTCTTTGGAGCCGTTCTGGATAATGTGCCAATAGCCCCAGCTCCCGTGAAAATCCTGAAGAGATTCCGAACGGAAAATTTCCTTGAAAATCACTTCGCAGCGGGTGAACGCTTCGAGAATTTCCGGCCAGGCGCGGCGGTTTACTTCTTCCATCAGTCCGCCGAACGACTTAAACAGATGGGACTTGATATCCACGGACTGCCGCACGTAGTCCTCTGCCGTGACTTTAAGATGCTTCATCGTCACATACAGGTTCGTTTTGAGCCGGTTCAGCTCGCAGATGGCCGTGGACAACCGTTTGATAAGTTCGATTTGACCGGCTTGCGATAGCAGGTGGTAAAATCGGGAACTGAAATAATCGCCGGCCAGCACTTTCAGCTGACGGGACCTGGCGGCTTTCTTCTCTTTCACCTCATTAGAAACCGTTACCTCGTCATGCGTATCGAGTCCCATCTGGACAAGCGAAGTGACGAGCGCAAACAATTCGGACGAAGGGTTAAGCCGGGAATCCCTGCTCAAAAAAGCATACAGAAGCTGCGCCCGGAAGTTCGGGAAATCAGGCAGATCCGTATGCTGGCGGATCATGTCATAATCCGTATATTGTTTAGCGATCTCAGGGATCCGATATGGGTTCATACAAAAGCCTCCGTACGTGTGCCAGTTTCATAGATCGTATCTAAGTAATTATAGCATAACCTTTTGAGTGACGCACAAGCAATTATTCTGGAAAGTGCCGCTGCCATTTCTTTGTAAAGGTCAGAAGAAATCTGCGCTGTAGTTCGGCAGCGACCTTCTCTTCGCCGTCGGTTCCCTTCAAGGAAGACAGTGCCTTCGCCTCCGTACGGGCCGCTTCCATCGCCATGACGAGCTGCGGACCGTTCTCGCCCGGTTTTGCGCCGTATTCCACGATCCTGACGAGCACCCGGCTAATGTTGGAGGTCCGGAGCAGGGACGATTGCGCGATCCGCAGCAGATCGCCGTAAACAACCTTCTTTTCGGCCGTACCAGGCAGCAGCAGATCGAGCGAGAGAATGGAATGTGTAAGTTCCACCTTGCGCACGCGCAGCTGAAGCGGGAGTCCGTTTACGTAATCGGGCAGATTAGCCTCCGTCAATTCCGGGCCGGAAATACTTCTCCAGGCTTCCGATCCTTGTCCGCTGTTCTTTCTGTCCAGAAACGGGACGAACGCCATAGTCAGCACAACGGCCGCCGACAGGCCGCCTATCGTCAGCAGACGGGCAATTTTGTTCATCGTACAAGGGCACCTCCTGTCTATATCCCATTGTACAATGAAAAAAAGCAGGCTATGCCTGCCGACGCAAATTATTGTTCGGTTTCGATATTGCCGAACTTCGTCATGATCAGCGCCTTGCCGCGGACCTTCACCGCCGAAGTGTGCTCCGTGAACTGGGCGATCATAACCTCGCCTTTGTCCAGCTTTTCGGTATGATGAAAGCGCGTGTCGTGTCCTCTTGTCAGGCCGATCACATGTACGCCGTTTTCTTTCGCCTTAATAATAAAATAATCTCCCTGTGTCTGATCCATAAATCGGTACCCCCTTCTATCCGTACTGCTTATCCGTATGTGGCTTACAATTTATCATGCTTTAAAAAGAAGCCGCCTGTCAACCCTTATTCCGCGCCGGACCGCTTCGGCTTCAGGCGGATGATTTTGTCGTCGTCTCCCGCCGGTTTACCCCGCCCGTCCCGGTTGTTCGTCAGCAGGTACAGAGAGCCGTCAGGGCCTTCCGTTACCGAGCGAAGCCGTCCGAAGATGCCTGCGAACGCGGCTTCCGTCTTGGTCAGCTTGTAAACGGGTACGGAAGCCGCTGCTCCCGGAGCTGACGTGCGGTCAGGTTCAAGCGTGAACAGCAGCAGCTTCGTCCCTCTCAGCCCGGCGACGGCTAGTCGTCCCTGCCACGGCCCCTGGCGGATGAACGTCATTCCCGAAGGGGCCCATGTGTCTTTGCCGCTGTGCAGAAGCGGAGGGATAAGCGGTCCGGCCGCCTTGGGCGATCCCGTTTCGTCCCCTTCGATCAGAGGCCAGCCGTAGTTTCCCCCCGGGACGATGACGTTCAGCTCGTCATGAGCCGACTGTCCGTGTTCGGAGCTTAGCAGCGCGCCGCTTCGCGGGTCCCACGCCAGGCCCTGCGCGTTGCGGTGACCCAAGGAGTACACGGGCGAACCTTGAAACGGATTGTCTTCCGGAATCGAACCGTCCGGCTTTATCCGCAGAATTTTGCCGCCGAGGCTGTTCTTGCCCTGAGCCAGGGGCGGATCGTATTTCTCGCCCGTTGTGACATAAAGCATGTTGTCGGGGCCGAATTTGATTCGTCCGCCGTTATGATTCTCCGCCCCCGGTATGCCATCGAGCAGCACGCGGTCTATTAGAGCCTCGTCACCTTGCAGTTTCAGCCGGAGCACCCGGTTCTTCGTCTCTCCTTCCCCGGCGTACGTGTGGTAAACATACAGGTAGGAATTGGCGGCGAAATCGGGATCGAGCGCCAAGCCGAGCAGCCCGCCCTCCCCGCTGCTGATAAAAGGGTCCTGCAGCTTCAAAAGCGGCTTCTCCTGCAGGTTGCCGCCCCGGATCATCCTCAGCTGTCCCGGACGCTCCGTGAAAAATATGCGGCCATCCGGCGCAAAAACCAGTTCCCACGGCACATTCAGGCCGGAAGCCACGATCTCCCGCGTGTAGTCCGCCGCCTTCTGCTCTATGAGTTCGGGCACGACGGGAGCATTCCCGGAGCCGCTCCCCCGTGCCTGGCCGGCGTCGGTTGGCCCGGGCGCTTCCGTGCCTGCAGGGCCGGCTCCCGTGCCGCCTGTGGAAGCAGGCTTCCCTTCACACCCCGACGTCATGACGGCTATCGCCGCCGCTGCCGTAAACAGGGCGCTTTTAACACGTGTTTGACCGTTCTGCCGCATGTCCGTTCCCCTCCCGCGGATTTGTTGATTCTATCGTAACACAATCGGGCGCCGCTTCCAAAAGAGACCGCCGCCTGGCCGAAGGGAGGAAGGAGCTCTCCCGGCCGCATTAAAAAATGCTTCCGTCAGGATTTGATCCTGAGCGAAAGCATTTGGTGTATGTATGGGTTTCATGGTCGGAGTAGCGGGATTTGAACCCACGGCCTCACCCACCCCAAGGGTGCGCGCTACCAGACTGCGCCATACCCCGACGCCGTATCCCTATTATACCGGATAATCGCAAGTTGTCAATGCGGAAAAAAAGGGCTGATAAAAACTAAACCGCGCGCCCGAAGGCACACGGTCTACACAAAATCCATATGTAAGAGAAGCGATTATTGAATGCCGTCTCTCAGCGCTTTGCCAGGTTTGAAAGCAGGAATTTTGCTTGCAGGGATTTCGATTTCATCGCCTGTTTGCGGGTTGCGTCCTTTACGTGCGGAGCGCTCGCGAACTTCGAAGTTGCCGAAACCAACAAGCTGAACTTTGTCGCCCTGCTGAAGAGCTTCGGAAATTGCATCGAATACAGCGTCAACCGCTTTCGTCGCATCCTTCTTGGAAAGCTCGGAGGTCTCAGATACTTTAGCAATCAGTTCGGATTTATTCATGCCTTTCACCTCCCTCCCAAAATATCTACTGTTTTACTTTCTGTTTTCACCGTTTCGTTAAAAAATATACATGAACCGGGCAAAAGCCCAAGCCCATCAACGAAAAACGAGTACCGAAGAAAACGAAACAAACTTATAGTAATATACGCTAGAGCTTATTTCAAGTCAAAGTCGCTGATTTTGTGGAAAATGCACAAAAAAACAGGGAAATTCTTGGAGAACGTGAAGTTCTCTGAAGAATTTCCCCGCCGGAAACGGTAGAAAAACGAAATGTCAAGCTCGTTATAAAATAATGGCGATGAGCCCCCCGGAACCTTCGTTGATAATACGTCCGAGTGTCTCCTGAAGCTTGTAGCGGGCATTGTCCGGCATCATGGCAAGCTTCCCCTGAATACCTTCCCGGACGATGGAGTGCAGAGAGCGGCCGAAAATATCGGACTCCCAAATTTTGAGCGGGTTGTCCTCGAAATCCTGCATGAGGTAGCGGACCAGCTCCTCGCTCTGCTTCTCCGTTCCGATAATCGGGGAGAACTCCGACTCCACGTCGACACGGATCATATGTATCGAAGGAGCCGTCGCCTTCAGCCTTACACCGAAGCGGGAACCCTGACGGATAAGCTCCGGCTCATCCAAAGCCATTTCCGCAAGCGTAGGCGGCGCGATGCCGTAGCCGGTCGTTTTGACCATTTCCAGCGCTTCGGCGAACTGGTCGTATTCCCTTTTCGCATGGGTGAACTCCTGCATCAGTTGAAGCAGGTGATCCTTACCGCGAATCTCGACGCCGACCACTTCGACCAAAATTTTATCGTACAGTTCATCCGGTGCGTACAGGTCGATCTCGGCCACACCCTGCCCCATATTCATTCCGGCAAGAGCCGCCCGGTCGATGAACTCATATTCGGAGAATTGTCCGACAACCCGCTCCACGTCGCGCAGACGCCGGATGTCCTGAACGGTATCGCGGACGGAATTTTCAAAATGCGTACGCAGCCAGTGCTTCTCGGGCAGCACCATTACCCAGCTCGGCAGGTTTACGTTCACTTCATGCACCGGGAATTCGTACAGAACTTCACGGAGCACGCCGATCATCTCGTCTTCGCCTGCCGTCGCTACGCTCATCGTGACGACCGGAATGTCGTACTTGCTTTGCAGTTCGCTGCGCAGTTCCTGGGCCGGCTCGCTGTTCGGTTTTTGCGAGTTGATGACTACGATAAACGGCTTGCCGACTTCCTTCAGCTCCGCTATGACTCTTTCTTCCGCCAGCACATAAGACGAACGCGGAATATCTGAAATCGTTCCGTCGGTCGTCACGACGACCCCCAGCGTTGAGTGTTCCTGAATGACTTTGCGTGTGCCGATTTCGGCCGCTTCCTGGAACGGGATCGGTTCGTCGAACCACGGCGTCGAAATCATCCGAGGGCCGTTCTCGTCCTCGTAGCCTTTGGCGCCTTCCACCGCATAGCCGACGCAATCGACCAGCCGGACGTTGACGTTCAGTCCTTCCGCTACGGAAATTTGCACGGCGTTATTCGGCACGAACTTCGGTTCGGTCGTCATAATCGTGCGCCCTGCCGCACTCTGCGGGAGCTCATCCGTGGCTCTGATGCGATCGGTTTCACTCTGGATGTTAGGCAGTACAACTGATTCCACGAAGCGTTTGATGAAGGTCGATTTTCCCGTACGGACCGCTCCAACGACCCCCAGGTAAATATCTCCTCCCGTTCGCTCAGCAATGTCCTTAAAGATATCCACTTTCTCCAAGAGAATCCCTCCTACAGGTTGTTAAATGAAGCGAGAGCCACGATACGTTCTTCAGCCGGCCTTCCCTTTGCCATCCGTATGCGACATAACTCGTACATCATTTGGACTTGTAACAAATATATGTGCCGGTCGTCGAAATATGCCTGGCAATAATCTCTGAAAAAATATATGATTCCCGGAACCCGAATATGCGCCGGACGCGAAAAACCCCTTTTCTCCATGAGGAAGAAAAGGGGTTCGAAAGCCCGTATACAGCGGATAAGACCGCCTTGCAGACGTATACGGCCGGCTATTTCATGACGGGAACAGGTTTGCTCGTCACGCTGTCCCATTTGTACTCAAACGACATGATAGGCACGAAATAGGAGTCCTCCACCAGAAGGGGAAGAAGGTCCTGACCGTCCTTCAGGGCAGCCTGAAGCTGCTTGTCCCTGATCTTTTGAGCCAGATCGGGTGCATAATCAATCGCAACTTTGCCGGAGTCATGAACAAGGAAATTAATCAGGCTCTGACGGTTGTAAACACTTTTGAGTTCAGGCGTTTTCATGCCGATTTTGCCGAAATCCACATACTTGAAGCCGGGAGAATAGGTTTCTCCGCCCGGAACGGCGCCGTTGTTTTTGCTGATATAGTCGTTTACTTTCTTCTGGATGTCAGCCGTGGTCCGGTAAGCTACCAGATCGAAAAGCTTCACTTTTGCCTTCGTGTCGGGGTCGACGAGCACATAAATAAAATCTCCGCCGCTTTCGTAGGCATTGCCCGGAAGGTTGGACAAATAACCGCTGTTTTTCAGCTTTTGAAAATCAATGACGTATTTTTCATAAAGCGGTGTTTCCATATCGCTGTTTTTAATGGGAAAGACGCTTTTCTTGGTATGATATTCGTCGATACTCTGCTGGACTACGGCAATAAACTCGCCCGGGTTAGTCTGGTTTTCTTTGCGCATTTCTTTGGGATACATGCAGCCGCCAAGCAAAGCCAGCGAAAATAAAGCGGCCATCAGTACCGTCAGGCGCCCGGCTAGAGCGCCCTTTACGATTGTCATCATCGGTTCTCCTTTGGTTTCGTTTCTCCGGATCGCTGAGAGGTTCTAAGGCCAGTCATCTTCTTCCCGCTGCTTGGCCAATTGGGCGCGTACAGCGGCTTTCAGCGGGTCTTCGGGGACGTTAACCGTCACATCGCCCGTAATCCGGGCCTGACAGGACAGGCGCAGCCCCTCCTGCAGCTGGCTGCCGAGCTTGAGCCGCTCGTTCTTGCCGGGCTCGGCCAGGCCGCTCTGGTCCCCGGCGTGCACTTTGCACATCAGGCAGGCGGCCTGCCCGCTGCACCGGGTGCGGATGTGCACATTGGCCCGCCGTGCCGCATCCAGCAGGGTGGTGTTCAAGCGGACGGAAGCGCTGCGGTTGTCCGGCATAAAGGTCACTTTCGGGTTGGTCTGGCTCATTCTCGTCCCTCCCTCCGTCTAAGCATTTGCTTCTTTTCAGGGCGCGGCTCGTTCCCGTTGCGCTCCGGCCTCCGGTCAAGGAGACGGAAGCCGCCGCTGCCGCAAACCGCGATTGCTTCTATAGTCCGGGAATAAGTCGCTTGACGACGGACAATGCAGGCTCTCCCCAGCTGTTTCTGGAAAGCAGGTCTGTCAGAGCCGCTTCGTGCCGGGACGGACAGCTGTTTATCGTCCTTGCGATAGCCTCGTACCGGTCGGGACGTTCGCGCAGGATGTTAAAGAGCAATTCGTGCGCAAGGGGCATTATCGCCAGACTCTCGCCTTCCAACTGCCGCACTTCCGCGTGCTTCTCCCTCAAGTAGGCCGCCTCGACTATGTACAGCGATCCCGCCGCACAAACTTTAAACCCGCCAACGAGCTCCACTTGAATTCCGCCGATGGCGTAATGGCTGAGCAGCGATTCGTAGATGCCCGTACGGTCCAGTTTCTGCTCATCCACGGCATAGGGTTCCAGGATACGCGCTGCCGCTGACGCCTGATCCGTATCCACGTACAGATCCAGATCCCGCGGCTGGGCTCCGATCTCCACGCCCTGCAGCGCCAGACCGCAGCTCCCGCCGATCAGCCAGCCGGTTCCGGTGCCGTCGAGAAGACGGGCCGCCTGACACATGACCCGGACTAACGACTCCTCCAGCGGAAGGTCCCGACGCATTTCGAGCGCAATCGGCCGCTCATTTGAACGTTCGCTTTTCATGCCGGTCCTCCTAGAAGTAAGGCTTGTGAGTAACGGAAACATCGCCGGTTTCCTGAATCACGGCCTGACAACCCAGACGGTAGCCCAGCTCAATTTCTTCGGGTTCCAAACGGTCAAGTTCCGCTTCCGTAGGCGGTGCGAGCCGTTCCCGGCCTTCTTTGACAAAACAGCGGCAGCGCGCGCATGTACCGCGCTTGCAGGAATGTCCCCATTCGAGTTTATGTTTGAGGGCCAGTTCAAGTACGGTAAGTCCCGTCTCGCTTTCGACCGTCTTGTCCCCTTTTCTCGTGCGCAGTGTAATCATCTATGCTTCCCCCTTCGTGTAAACGATGCTGCTTCATTCCTAGGTTGATTATAGCATTTCGGCCGAAACTTTGTGAATCACGAGTAAAGGGACCGCGGGCTGCCTTTCGGCCTCCTACGGTCCCCCTGCGCTTCCGCTGGCGTTTATCGCTATTTTTTCATGATGAGATTCATCATCTGCTGCATGTTGTTGCCGTCCAGCTTGCTGCTTTTAACCGCATGAATGATATCCTTGACAGTTTCTTCCGGCACGTTAATCCCGACAAGCTGGGAAACCTGCTTAATCAGCTGCCGCAGCTGTGCTTCATCCTGAACGGTCGACGGTTTCACACCGCTGGCCAGCTTCTGGATATCTTTCTCGGTTACGCTTTTACCCGTTTTTTTCTTAACGGCATTAAGAATGTCTTTCGGATTTTTAGGCACGCTGCCGCCTCCCAACCATATTGTCCGCTATAAGGAACTGGACTTGAATCTATGGTAGTGTATGAAGGCTCGGCAGGAATGGTGTAGGCTACAGAATCCATTTATCCGTCTGATTGGCGACCTCTTCGATCTCATGCGTTCGGCCGCGGCCCATCAGATCTTCAACCGCCGCTCGCGGCGCTTTCCCTTCGAACAGAACGTGGTGCAGCTCGTTCGTGATGGGCATTGTGACGCCGTACTCCTGTGCAAGCGCATAGGCGGACTTCGTCGTTTTGACACCCTCGACGACCATGCCCATCTTATCGAGAACCTGGTCGAGAGGCTCTCCCTGGCCCAGCAGATAGCCCGCCTTCCAGTTTCGGCTGTGCGTACTGGTACAGGTGACCACGAGGTCGCCGATTCCGGCCAGGCCTGCGAAGGTCATCGGGTTAGCGCCCATCTCCGCCCCGAGGCGTGCGATTTCGGCGAGCCCCCGGGTTAAGAGGGCCGCCTTGGCGTTGTCGCCGAACCGGAGACCGTCGGAGAGACCCGCGCCGAGGGCGATGATATTTTTGAGCGCGCCGCCCACTTCGACTCCCGTTACGTCCGGGTTCGTGTAGACGCGGAAATACGAATTAATGAACAGATCCTGCGCCGCTTCGGCCGCTTCGACCGTCGGAGATGCCACAACGACAGTCGTCGGGCATTCCCGAATCACTTCTTCCGCATGGCTTGGTCCCGACAGAACGACGATACGTCCCGGATCGCACTGCGGAAGCTCCTCGGCCAGCACGGTGGTCATCCTTTTCAGCGTGAGCGATTCAAAGCCTTTGGTCGCGTGAATCACGAGCGTATCCGGGCTTAAGAATTCTCTCACTTGTGACGCCACCTCGCGCATTCCTGCCGAAGGTACCACGAATACGACGGCGTCTTTATTTTCAACCGCTTCACGAATCGATGTAGTGGCACGGATGCGCGGGGACAGCGCGATGTCCTGCAAATAACGGCTGTTGGTATGTAAGGTATTGATCTCTTTCGCCTGTCCGGCGTTTCTCGTCCAAATCGTTACGTCCAGGTCGTTAGCGGCCAGTACGGAGGCAAGAGCCGTTCCCCAGCTTCCCGCTACCAGTACGGATACGTGTTTAGTCATGGCTGTCTCCCTTCTAAGCCGATTCATCGAGCAGGCTACGCCTTTTTGGAGCCGATCTTATTTTCTCGGCCTTGAACCAGTTTACTGATATTTGTACGGTGCCGCCAAAAAGTAAATACCCCGATTACGATAACGCCCCACAAGATTTCGACCGGTCTTCCCATGCCCCATACGAAAAAAGGTAAAAATGCGGTAAACAGCAGGGAGCCGAGTGAGACGTAACGGGTCAGAAAAATGGATGCAATGGCGATAATGCCCGCGAAGAGCGCGGGAAGAAAGCATAGGGTAGCCGTTACACCGATAGCAGTAGCTACGCCTTTACCGCCCCGGAAACCGAAAAATACCGGCCAGTTATGACCGATAATTACGGCGAGCCCGCAAGCGACATGGACCCAGATCAGATCCGGAGCCATCCACTTGCCGATCCAGACAGCCAGAATCGCTTTCACGACATCCAGCGCAAGTACCAGGACAGCCGGTCCTTTGCCAAGCACGCGCAGCGTGTTGGTGGCTCCGGCATTTCCGCTTCCGTGCGCCCGGATATCAATCCCCTTGACCATTTTCCCAATGATAAAGCTGAAGCTGAGCGAACCCAGCAAATAAGCTGCTACTGCGGGAATGATGTAGATCAAACGAACTCTCCCCTATTCGTCGTCGGATTTTCTTCGCGTGAACAAACGGATCGGGGTTCCCTCAAAACCGAAAGCTCCGCGAATTTTGTTTTCAAGATAGCGCTCATATGAGAAGTGCATCATATCCGGCTCATTCACAAAGAAAACAAAGGTCGGCGGCTTAACGGAAACTTGCGTGGCATAGTTAATACGCAGACGCTTGCCCTTGTCGGTCGGAGGAGGATTAAACATGACCGCATCGGAGACCACATCGTTGAGAACGTGAGTCTGAACGCGCATCGTGTGCTGCTCCGCCACCTGGTTGACCATGGGCAGGAGTTTCTGGACACGCTGGGTCGTGCGGGCGGACACATACAGAACCGGCGCGTACGTCATAAACAGGAAGTGATCGCGGATTTTCTGCGTGAACTGGTGCATGGTCTTGTCGTCCTTCTCCACCACGTCCCATTTGTTGACGACGAATATAGCCGCTTTGCCCGCTTCGTGCGCATAGCCGGCGATATGCTTGTCCTGCTCGATAATCCCTTCTTCGCCGTTGATGACCACAAGCACGACGTCTGCGCGCTCAATGGCTTTCATCGCGCGCATTACGCTGTATTTTTCCGTATTCTCGTACACTTTGCCGCGTTTGCGCATGCCGGCCGTATCGATAATGACGTATTTCTGATCGTCAAGCTCGAAAGGCGTATCAATCGCATCCCGGGTCGTACCGGCCTGGTCGCTGACAATGACCCGGTCTTCTCCGAGGATGGCGTTTACAAGCGATGACTTGCCGACGTTCGGACGCCCGATCAGCGCGACCTTGATGACTTCCTCGCCGTATTCTTCATCCGGATGATCCGGGAAATGGGCTGCCGCGGCTTCCAGCATATCGCCGATTCCGAGGCCGTGCGCGCCGGAAATCCCGATCGGGTCCCCGAAGCCGAGGCTGTAAAATTCATAAATTTCATCCTGCCGCTGAATGTTGTCCACCTTGTTAACGGCCAGGACAACCGGCTTGCGGGACCGGAAAAGAAGCTGGGCAACCTCCTGGTCCGCCGAGGTAACGCCCGCTTTCGCGTCTACCATGAAAATAATAACGTCCGCTTCTTCAATCGCGAGCTCGGCCTGGACGCGTACGGACTTCATGATCTGGTCTTCGCCTTCGACTTCGATACCGCCGGTGTCGATGACGCTGAACTCACGGTCCAGCCATTCGCCGATCCCGTACAATCTGTCTCGGGTCACGCCCGGTTTATCTTCAACGATGGCCAGCCGATCGCCGATTATCCGGTTAAATATCGTCGATTTACCGACGTTCGGACGCCCCACAATCGCTAGAATGGGTCTTGCCATTCGGTTCACTCCTTACTGATGGTCACTCAAGTTCTCATTATTGGAAATTTCACATTCTTCATCATAGCAAAAAAGCGCTGGATTGGCTAATGTTTTCAGTGAACGCTATCCCTTGTGATCGACAAGGATGAAGGTTCCCGGTTTTAAAACGTGAGCATTGACATCCAGAATTTTCTCCAAATTAAAAGCGAGCTGCTGGAGCTCCGCTTCATCTTTTGCATAAAAAATGGGAGCCCCGCCATCGACTTTAACGCCTTCCACAACCGCAACCGCTTTGATCGTTGCCACTCTTCACGCCTCCTTGTGAGGTCCGGCCGCCGACTCCGTCGGCATGCGGATGGCGCTTTCCAGTACCGGCACCCGTTTGAGCGCGGCAGCCGCCTTTTGTGGGTCCTTCACTTGGGGAAGGACAAAAATACCGAGCGTCCCCGAGTCCAGATGAAGCTTCGCCATCGGCATCAGAGCGGGTTCTCCGCTGTCCCTGTACACGCCGAGGACCGTGGAAATATCATGCAGAATGGCCTGCCGCTGGCCCAGATTCGCCAGTGTGACGCGGGCGTCGGGATTTTTCGGTACGGCCAGCAGGCCTACCCCCTGCCTTGCGATCAGCTCCCGGTCGCTCTCCAGCCCGACGTTCATGATGTAAATATCGCCTACATACAGATTAGGCCCGTCCAGCCGCACTTCGCTGATCCCAATATCCGCGATGTGGGTCATATTTTTTCCCGTCTTAAAATAAATCGATACTCCGACAGCAGCCAGCCCGGCAGCCGCCCCCCAATACCAGGCAAAAACCAGAGTGAACAGCGAAGCCATCATCGAGGTAAAAATCACCAGATAGTTTCGGCCTTCGAAAACCATCGCAATGCCTTCAATGTACGAAACGCCCCGCGGGACAAGCTCCATCTGATCCACCTGCATCAGGCTTTGACGCTCCATATTCCGCACATCGCGGAACTGCTGGGCCGCAACGGTCAAAAACGTGACAGCCGTGTAGTTTTTGTCGAGCAATGCAGGTACCGCCACCGCACCCAGACCGGCTGCAATCACTCCCAGCGAAACATGAATGATTTTGCCGTGGGGATAAGTCGGATATTGACGATAATCCGTTCTTAATAAGTACAGACGCGACGCGATCCCGAAAAACAATCCGACAAAAACAGCGACCGTTTCTTTTTGCGACAGCATATGCGCAATCATTTCCTCCAACCTCGCTTTCGCTGGATCCATTGCCGGGCGGTTGTCCTGCATCCCGAATAAACCGATTCAAGGAAGACGGTCAGCAACCGCGCCGTAAAAAAGGAGAGCCACCATTTGTCCAGAAACGAGGGTGTACCGAGATGAACCGGCATCGTGCCGCCGTGCATACAGGCAAAAGAAAGGTCTCCCGCAATCATGGCTACCGTCAGCGAAACATACTGCTCGGCCGCTCCCCGGTGCATTCCCATTACCAATACCGCAAGGACAACGGCGATATCCCATTCGGGTTTCAGCACAATCATGACGGGATCCACGCTGTACAACTCCAGCATCAGCAGATGAACGGCCCCGAGAAGCAGACCGGTCGCGAACAGATGCCCGCCTTCCCAGAGGCTCTTTTTACGGATACCGATCAGAAGAGCCGCACAGAAGGCAACCGGCACGGTGCCGTTGATTAGAGCGCCTCCCACGGAGAAGGTCATCCAAGCGGCAGGCAGCGCGAACATAAAAAAAAGAAGTATGTCACGTCCGGATATACTTCTCATAAAAATTTCCCGCCATCCGCTGAGCAGAAATATGACAGAGATGGCGAGGAGTACGGAAGCAAGATAACCTGGATTCATAGTTTGTCACCCTAGCTCGTTTCGTTACTCCTAGTATGACAAAACATCCCGTTTTTACTCCGCTTCCGTTCTGCAGGCATATTCAGTTAAATCGATCCGGCGGGCCCTGCACCATTCCGCGGTCGATCCCGTGATAATCACGGGACGTGTCCACAGCTGTTCGATGCGTACCGTTCCTAGAGCGGTCATCATCAGAACGATCCCGTGATGCAGCTCGTCGATGTGATCGATTAAAGCTTGCGTACCTTCGTTTTGCAAAATTTTAAGCAGGGCTCCGGCCATTCCGGCCGCCGAAGCGCCAAGGGCAAGCACCTTGACGATGTCTTCGCTGGTGCGGATGCCTCCCGTGGCCATGACCCTGCCTCGTTCGTAGACTTGGAGCGCTTCGATCAGAGTCACGCTCGTTTTCATGCCCCAGTCGTTCAGCCAATCGAGGGGCAATTTTCGCCGCGCATTCTCTATCGCGGCGAAATTGGTGCCGCCGGAACCGCCGACATCCAAAATTTGTACGCCTGCCGATTTGAGCAGTCTCGCGTTTTCAAGCGGGATGCCGAAACCGACTTCTTTGACGATCAGAGGCACTCCTGTGCCCGCCGCAATGCGGCTTACGCGCTCCAGCATGCCGTGGAAGCTGCGGTCGCCTTCAGGCATGATCAGCTCCTGCATGACGTTCAAATGGATTTGAAGCGCATCCGCGCGAAGCATGTCCACGGCGCGTGCCGCCTGCTCCACTGACGCTTCGCTTCCCAAATTGGCAAAGACGAGCCCGTCCGGATTCATTTGACGGACGATGCGGTAGCTTGATTCCTGCAAGGGATCCCGCAAAGCGGACATCTGGGAGCCCACGGCCATTGCCAGTCCCCGTTCCCTGGCCGCCACTGCAAGCTCGCGGTTTATTTCTTCGGTTTCGCGTGCTCCGCCGGTCATCGCATTTACGACAATCGGCGAACTCAAATTGAGTTCGCCGATTGTCGTAAAGAGAGCGACAGACTCGGTGGAAGCGTCTGGCAGGCAGTTAGGCACCAGCTTGACATCCGTCAACCCCTGGTTGCCGGACTGACCCGTCTGGAGCGCAAACTGCACGTGATCCATTTTGCGCGATGAGCGCATTCCGCTTCCTCCTGTTCAAGTCGTCTATTATTTTTTGAATTTGGAGAGCTTGTCGCCGAAGCGCTCGCCGAGCGTCATGGACAGGCCTTGATTGCTCAGGGAAACATTCTCGTTGCCAGCCAGTTCTTTCTGGTGGTTGGAGGATCTTTCCGGTCTGGAAGAGTAGTTGGAAGGCGCGGAAGATGCGGTTTGAGCCGGAGCTTCTTCCGTTTCCTTGATGCTGAGGCTTACGCGCTTCTCAGCCGCGTTAACGTCAAGGACTTTCACCTTAACTTCTTGGCCTTCTTTCAGAACTTCCTGTGGAGTCGCGATGTGACGGTGAGCGATTTGGGAAATATGAACCAGACCTTCAACGCCCGGAGCGATTTCAACAAACGCGCCGAAACCTGCAAGACGTTTTACCGTACCGGTAATGATTTCGCCGGTTGTGAAAGTTTTCTCGGCCTTTTCCCAAGGACCTTCTTGAGTCGCTTTCAGGCTCAGGCTCACTTTATCTTTCTCCGGATCTACTTTCAGGACCTGCACGCTTACTTTGTCGCCTTCTTTGACGATTTCGGAAGGGTGCTCAACATGGTGCCAAGCCATCTCGGAGATGTGCACCAGGCCGTCGATGCCGCCGATATCCACGAACGCGCCGAATTGAGTCAGGCGTTGTACGGTACCTTCGTATACTTTGCCCACTTCGATTTTGCTGATGATGTCTTTCTTCTGAGCTTCGTATTCTTCATCCAGAACGTCTTTCTGGGAAAGGATCACTTTGTTCTTCTCGCGGTCGATTTCTTTCACTCTCAGGCGCAGAGTGCGGCCCTTGTAGTCGGAGAAATCTTCGACAAAGCTGCGTTCTACCATGGATGCGGGTACGAAGCCGCGCACGCCAACGTCAACAACGAGACCGCCTTTAACCACTTCGGCCACGACAGCTTCGATGATGACTTTCTCGTCCAGTTTCTGCTGCAGGGTTTCCCATGCTTTTTCACTGTCGACAGAGCGCTTGGAAAGAACCAGCTTTTCTTTGTTGTCGTCAATCGTTACGATTTTAAGCTCAATCTCCTGGCCCTCTTGAACCGCTTGATCCGCGTTCTCGATTTGGACGGAAGACAGCTCGCGAAGCGGAATCGTGCCGTCGTACTTGTAACCGATATCTACGATTGCTTGATCCTGCTCGACTTTAATGATTTTGCCTTTGACGATGTCGCCTTTCTTTACGGCTGCGACTTGGCTCATCGCTTCTTGAGCTTCTTGGCTTTCGTTCGTTTGATTTTCGTTTTTGATTTCTTCTGACATGGGATACCCTCCTCGAAAATAAACACACCGACGGTTAATTTTGTATAGGCATCTGCACAGCGCGGATTGCGCGGCAGCATTTCCTTACAACCGGGTTCGTTTTTAGTTAAGCGACTTCTTTCCGGTGTTCCCGGATCAAAGTCTGAATTTCTTGCATGATATACTCGGTTACCTGCTCGAGATCGGCCGATCCGGCTTCGCTGAACGGGGTCAAATCAAGCGGTTTCCCGTAAATGACCGTCATTCTGCCGAACACCTTGTAATCCCCGATGATAGCGGTCGGCACAACGGCCGCGCCGGATTTCAGGGCAAACATCGCTGCGCCCTTCTTTCCCACACCGGGATTTTTACGGCTTCCCTCCGGAAAGATGCCAAGTACGTTTCCATCCCGAAGCAAGTTCAGCGTTCCCTTGATCGTTTCTTTGCTGACGCCTCCTCGTTTAACCGGAAAAGCGCCAATTTTACTAATTATTAGACCTAAAACCGGAATTTGAAACAGCTCCGCCTTCGCCATAAAATGAACTTTACGTTTGAGGCGGATGCCGACAAGCGGAGGATCAAAGTTGCTGATGTGGTTGGAACAGAGCAGCACACCGCCGTGCTCGGGGATGTTATCCTTGCCGATCACGCGAATCCGGAACAGCAGGGAATACACGACATTGCAGACTCCCCGCGCGAAATGGTAAAAGCTCATGCTCTTTCACCGCCTGCTCTCAACCGGCACATCTCCAGGATGCTCTCCACCACTTCGGGAATGGTCAGATCTGTACTGTCCAGCATTACAGCGTCGGCCGCTTGTACAAGGGGAGATACTTCCCTGCCTTCATCCAGCATATCGCGGCGGGCAATGTCCTTTTCCATCTCTTCGAGAGTGGTCGCCATTGCCGTGCCCTGAACTTCTTGAAATCTTCTTTCGGCGCGCTTACGCACGCTCGCGGTTAGGAACACCTTCACTTCCGCATCAGGAAGCACATGCGTGCCGATATCCCGGCCGTCCATCACGATGCCTTTGGAAGCGGCCATCTGCTTCTGCTTGTCTACCAGAAGCTTCCTCACTTCCGCAATGGCGGCGATTTGTGAAACCTGGTCCGTGACGAGTTTGGTACGGATATCGGAAGATACATCCCGGCCGTCTACAAACACCAGCTGTCCGTCCGGTCCCGGTACGAGTTCGATCTTCATGCCGGCAGCGGTTCTTGCGACAGCCTCCGTGTCCAGAGGATCAACCCCGTCCTGCAGCACCTTCCAGGTGACCGCCCGATACATCGCTCCCGTGTCCACATAGACAAAACCAAGCTCGCCTGCGACCTTGCGGGCTATGGTGCTTTTGCCTGCACCGGCTGGCCCATCTATCGCGATATTAAATTTAGTCAAAACAAAGGCTCCTCCTAACAAAACCTTACGAACAAAAAAGCAGGCGCAGCCTGCTAACGCTGTAAATTATACCATAGCCGGAAGACAGATGCAAAAGTCTGCGGCCTGGCTGAATTTTCCGGAAAGCGACTATTCCTCCCCATGCCGGACGTACGGCACTCCCTCCAAAGGATCGACCCGGGTGATTTCTTTTCGCACAGCCGGAAATTGGAGAAGGATCTGGCTGATCAGCAAACCGGCCAACAGTACATATAAAGATCTTAAGAGCATCTTCTCGACCCGCTCGGAAAATTCAACAAACAGCCGTTCGTAATGTTCGTAAGTTAATGGGCGTTGCTGCTGCCCGGACCTCCGGATTTTCACTGGCATCCTCCCGCAAACGAGCTTGGTTTGGAATGCAGTGTTTCCCGAACGGGCCGGTTTTATGTAAGTTACTTTTTGCGGAAATCGAATTGTTTCTCGAAGCAGTACTGAATCAGCTTCTGACGGTCGCGATCCGTAATTTCGCTGAACTGCAGCATGACGATTTTGCGTCCCGTTTCCAGCGTTTTAACCCGTACGACCTCCGCTTTGAAAGGCAGATGCTCCAAGGTTCCGTTCTTGTAAGTCACAAGAAGCCAGCAGTTCACCTGAGTGACGTTGTCCGGAAATTCGCTGCCCTTGCAGGTGAAGGAAACCCCGCCCCCTCCGACATCCTCCGTCAACGCTACGATAGGAACGGTGTCGCCAGCCTGTACGGAAATTTCCAGCTCCGCGGGAATCCGCAGAAAGCTCCTGCGCTGGACTTTCGTAATCGAGGCCGGATCGGGCATGGCCAGCGCGACCAGCCGGATTCCTTCTTCTTTGAAGCCGATGACCGAGGTCTGGAAATAATTTTTCACGCCTCCGTCCGTCACAAAAAAGGCGCTTACTTCGTCCCCCGTGTACAGCCGTTTCAAACGGCCCGTCCGCTCGTTCATAGGCGTTTCGATCCACAGACGGTCCGGGAGCACGTCCGAAATTCTCGCTTTGTATTCTTGTTTCGCTTCTTCCTCGTCAATCGTATTGACATGAAGATGCAGCAGCTGGTTGATTTTCATAAGCTGAGCCACGGTAACCTCATCCTTTTTTCGGTTAAATCCTGCCTGTTTCTACTTGATTATAGCACGCCTCGACCATTTAGGAAGACACAAAAAAGCGGCCCCGGGATTCCCGAAGCCGCTTGTCTGAACGGATCCCGTCAAGTCCCCTGCGTGACAGGCTGCTGCTTGGCCTGCTCGGCGTCTTCCTTGCGGATCGTTTCCACTTTTTCCTCCGTACCGTCCTCGCCGTTGACATAGATCCGGTACGTTTGACCGTTCAGACTGCCGATAAATTCATGACAGAGCACTTCCTGATTCAGATCGTTGACGATAAGCGCCTTGGTGTGCCGGGTCACTTTCAACTGAGGGCTCAGGTGGCTTCTCGCCTCTTCTTTCGAAAGCTTCGGCTCTTGGTCGATATTTTTGTGATTCCGGTTGGCGAACACGAAATCCGTGCTCTGGAGCCCAAGAATCTGACCGTCGTCCAGAGCGACGTTTACGACGAGCTTCTCCGGATAAATAACGGTATCCTTTTCCTGCTTGGCGAACGTCATATTGCAGATATTCTGGTGACGGTCGAAGCTGACCGCAGTCATATTTTTATAACCGTGCCGCTCCAGAAACTGGGCCGCCGCTTCACGCGTGTGCTCAACCTGAAGTTTGGTCGACTTCACATCGCGGGGATTCATGAAGTAGATCAGCTGCCCGCCTTTTTTCGTAAAGTCCATCGTGATATCGGCACCATTCTTACCGGGTAGGGAACACGTATACGATTCGTACTCGACCGCGCCGTTGCCGTTTTTGACCACATTAAAGACGGCCGGGTTGTTTACCCCAAGGAATGCCGCCGCTTTCTTACGGACCTCCTGTTCGTCGATCTCGGGACCGTCCAGCATTTGAGCCGTGTATTTCGACTGCGTAGACATGGTGAAGGGGCCTTCTTTCAAATCGTTGTAGGACCCGACTTTTTTGTCCACCGTTTTGAAACCGTCGATAATCGTATTGTCGTTCGGTTCCTTATTGGCTCCGAGCGCCAAGTCCACGTCCATCCAGCGCAGGTTATTGGCGATAACCTTCTCCTGGACTCCGCGCAAATCCCCCGTAATCTCCTTTGAATGCTCATACAGGGTGCTCAGCGTTTTTAATTCGCCGTCCGTCAGAGGCTTTTTCGTCAAATCCCGCGTCGAGGTCTGGTAACTGAATTTCGAGACGTTGGACAGGAACTCTTCCGTTTTGTTAAAAGGAAGCAGACCCAGCGGCAGCTGGTTCACTTCGTTTTGCGCCTGGCTGGTCAGCCTCCAGACATTCACCAGACCTTTACGGTAGGTGTCATTCGAGGTGGAATTGATCGCCAACGTATTGCCCAGTTCCGTATGTAGCTTCTCGATATGATAGGACAAATCGTGAAAAGCACGCTGATACTGGTTTTCCGCCTTAATGGAGACTTGATTTTTCTGCTTTTGCTGAGAATACCCCCAAACCCCCGTACCGACCAATGCCGCAGCGCAGACTGGAAATAAAACCATACTCATTTTTCTGTACATGCTTGTAAGCTCCTTTCTTAGGCGATATTGCCGTTATTGTCTGCCTTCGAAACGAAGTTTATACAGCAAAAAAGCCTGCACGCCATGCGCAGACTTTCTTGCACTTCTTACTTGCATTCGGTTGGATTAATCTTCAATCTTCAGTTTCAACCTCTAAATCATGCTCGTTGTCACAGATGCAGCGTTTAAAGCCGGTTTCGATTCTGCCTTTGTCGCGGCGTCCCTTCAGGATAAATCGTTCTCCGCACTGTCTGCAACGGATCGTAACTTTCACCCGGTTCACGGTCATGTGTTCACCTTCCGCGCCTTCGCTTGCGCACCAAATAAGTGTTTTCACAACCAGTATGGTCACCGTTATCCGATTTTAAACTCCTCTTCCCCGCGGACGATGCGGAGCGGAGAACGGTCGTTGGCACGGTCCACTTTCCAGAGCGTGCGGATCCAGAGAAGCGTCATAAAGGGCAGCATAAACCAGATCCAGTTATTCGCCGCCACCAGCAAAATGTAGTCGAACGCCCCGTGCCACAAAATAGGCAGGAACAAAGAGGCGAGCAAATACTTGCGTTCGTGGGAACGCATAAACTTGGCTTTGCCGAGATAATAGCCCATCATAACGCCGAAAAGCGCATGTCCCGAAACGGGAAGAAGGGCGCGCATGAGCAGCGAAGACATGCTGATCCCATTGGCGAACGCATAGAGGATATTTTCCAGTGTAGCGAATCCAAGGCTGACGGCCACGGCGTAAACGATCCCGTCGTAAGGCTCGTCGAACGAATCGTGACGGTATATCAAATGGTACACAACGAACCATTTCAAAAACTCTTCCAACCCGCCGGAGATAAAGAAAGCAAAGGTAAAATGATTATCCCCGCCGATCTCCTGCATAAACGAATTCTGAAGCACCATAGCCGGAATAACGAGTAAGACTCCGCACAAAAACAGCTTGCCGACCAGGTGGATCGGCTCCGTTTCATAACGGTCCTTCAAATAAAAATAAGCAAGAAGGGAGATTCCGGGAGCAACCGCCGCCATTAGAACGGAAAACACGTTCATCCCATTTCCCCCTTTCTGATCCGGTGAACGATTCCGTCCTTCTTATACCCAACCACGGAAACGGGCGGCTTCCGCCATTTTGCGTACGCCGGTCATATAGGCCGCCAGACGCATATCGATTCCGCGTGTTTTATGAATAGTATAGACATTTTCGAAGCCTTTTTCCATCACTTCTTGAAGTTTGGAATGAACTTCTTCTTCCGTCCAGTAATATCCTTGGTTATTTTGTACCCACTCGAAATAGGACACAACAACACCGCCGGCACTAGCCAGGACGTCCGGAACGAGCAGCACGCCGCGCTCCGTCAAAATTTTGGTCGCTTCCAGCGTAGTCGGTCCGTTTGCCGCTTCGACTACGATACCCGCTTTAATGCGATGGGCATTCTCTTGCGTGATCTGGTTCTCGATTGCGGCCGGCACCAGAATGTCGCAATCCTGCTCCAGAATTTCGGTGCTCGGCATTACGTTCGGGAACAAGTTCGTCACGGTACCGAAGGAATCGCGGCGGTCGAGCAAATATTCGATGTCGAGTCCGTCCGGATTGTACAAGGCCCCGTTCACATCGGCAATCCCGACCACTTTGGCCCCGGCTTCGTGCATAAACTTGGACAAGTAGCTTCCCGCGTTCCCGAATCCCTGAACGATGACACGGGCGCCTTGAAGCGGAATGCCGCGCTTCTCCAGCGCTTTGTTGATCATGATCGTGACGCCTTTGGCAGTCGCCGTCTCGCGTCCGTGGGAACCCCCCAGCACGATCGGCTTGCCCGTGATGAAGCCCGGGGAATCGAACTCGCGGATGCGGCTGTACTCGTCCAACATCCAGGCCATGATCTGGGAGTTCGTCATGACGTCCGGCGCCGGAATGTCCTTGTTCGGACCTACCAGTTGGCTGATCGCCCTTACGTACCCGCGGCTGAGCACTTCCAGCTCACGGAAAGACATGCTCCGCGGGTCGCAGATGATGCCGCCCTTGCCGCCGCCGTAAGGAAGATCCACGATGCCGCACTTCAAGCTCATCCAGATGGAGAGAGCTTTCACTTCGTCTTCAGTCACGCCGGGATGAAACCGGACTCCGCCCTTCGTAGGACCGACCGCATCGTTATGCTGGGCGCGGTAGCCTGTGAATACCTTGACTTTGCCGTCGTCCATCCGGATCGGAATCCGAACCGTCAGCACGCGGAGCGGCTCCTTGAGAAGCTCGTACATTTCGTCGGAATATCCAAGTTTCTTCAGGGCATCTTCAATAATCGTTTGAGTAGATTCCAGTACGTTCAAGTTTTCGGTGTTAGCCATGTTGACCACCTCGTTTATGTATTATAACGCAATGAAAATAAAGCATCCTGCAAAAACACTTGTTTTTGGAGAATGCTTTATGAAGCAGGTGCCGCCTATATCTTGTCCGGCATGCAGCCACCCGGAGCCGTGCACATTCGGGCAAGGTCGGGAATGGTCCACGCCGGTAGTTGGAGTGTAAGGCATAATCATGCGAAATGCCGGCATAATTCCTGGACCGCATTAGCTTCAATTACAGCTTTTCCATACTCTTCGAGTACGGCCTTCGTCACGTTGGTCGCATCTCCGTACTCGGATAGAACGGCGATGAGCGTCTGGAACTTGCCTTCCGGCAGTTCGGTCGGTTCGAGCTGAAGGATCCATTTGTTTTTATACGTATAAAGCGCTCCACCATCCGTTAGCATCGGATTGACGACTTTTGAAGCACGAAGCAAATCTTCGAAATCGCGGAAGGCGTATGAAACGATGTCGCTTTGTTCAAGCGTCACTTCCATTTCGTACACTTCTTCGTCATCATGGTCATCCAGCAAGTCGGCTTGCAAGGACAAGTCCATGCTGCCCCTGGTCACAATGACGACCATTCCTTGGGCAGGGAGCGCAAAAACTTCTACAGCTAAAGGTCCTGCAGGTTCGAAACCCAATTCGGAATAGGCCTGATCCATCATGTCGCTGAAAAGATCGTGAACTTTGGGGATTTCCCTCCACATGTCGTCTTTCTGGATGCCCCGTTCCGTCAAATCATCGAATGTAAGGAAAATCCGTATTTTGTCCGGGCTTAAACGTTCGATTTTCATGACAGGATCCTCCTTTCCATGACACCTCTGTTTGAATGGTTATAAACAAAATATGCCGGTTTGAAAACCATGGTGTGTGCGCTTGCGGAAACAAGCACGCTTATGGGTGCCACCTAGTATTAGTATACCATGTTAAAGCCAAAATGTTAGCTATACGGCAAAAATTTAAAGGCACCTTCTCTGCGGAATGCAGAAGAGGTGCCTTTCGGTCTTTCACGCTCCCCGCGGAGCGGTCAGCGCAGCTTTACACTCAGTGAGTCGCCTGGGATGACGCGGCGTTTTTCACCAGGATTTCGTCTACAGCCGCTTTTACCTGCGAATCTTTGGCAATCAGATTTTCCAGCGCTTCCTTGCCGTCCGAAGAATGAGATCCGCCGGAACCGTGAGAAGAGCTGGAGCTCTGATTCGACTGCTGCTTGGAGCTTTCCTTGCGGCCGGAACCGGAAACAAAATTTTTGGTCTGGCCGATTACATCGTTCAATGAGCTGCCGATTCCGCTGCTTTCCGAACTGAACATCGCGGACCGCATGCTTTTTATCCGTTTGCCGGCATACATAGCAAGTGCAGCGCCCGCGACGCTTCCGATAAGGAAACTGCCTAATTTCATCCCATATCCCTCCAAGTTTTTAGAATGTATGAGTCTTGATTAGGTTGCGTCCGATAGCCGGGGGCCATTCGCCCGTAAAGTGGGAATAGGAGGGGATTCGGACCACAGGAAATAAGCCCCCTGCAGCACAACAAAAAGCCCGACGAACCTTGTGACCAAACGGCTTATATGCGCCGCGCGTCTTCCGGGTTTGTCAGGCATCTGGATTGCGGCCGGACTTGACTTGTCAAGTTCCGGATGTATATCGGATTCCCCACCAGCCGAGCCCCATGACGAGAAGAATGAACAAAAACAGAAGCAGACGGTAAAACCAGCGTGTAACTTTGGCCCGTTCGGACGGATGTACCGAGCTTCTCGGAGGGAGGTAGTGGCTTTCTTCTTCATTGTCATTGACTAAATCGCTTTCCGCGAGTATCGGCTGTTCGTACTCTATCCCCTGTGTCTTGTTGCCTTCCATGCCGGATTACTCCTCCTTGCCGTAACGTAAGATGCAGCCCGAAATAAAATCAATCATAAAATGGGCGAAAATAGCGGTCCACAAGGACCCGGTATGGATAAAAATCCAGCCGATCCCGTAGGAAATGCAAAAAACAAGACCCGTCATCAGCCAATGCTGGAGATAACGGATATGAATGGCCGCAAAAACGATGCTTGTCCAGTATGGACCCAGGTAATGCTGAAGGCCCGCGCGGAACAGGAGTTCTTCGCATATCGAAACCAGCACGCAGATGAGCGCGATATGCCACAGCGGACGCCTGCCGAAGATACGCTTGTTCACTCCCCCGTCGTCCGTAACTTCCTCGGGGACATATTTGGACACGATCAGGTCCGCGGCCAGCACGGCCAGTGCGATACCGCCTCCCCAGAGGACGATGGACCAGCCGGGCGCAAAGCTGAAAAGACTCCGCCAGTCCGCCCCTTGAACGAACAGCATGATAACGCCGACCACCAGCAGAATCGCCTGGGTTCCATATAAGTTAATAAGCAGCATCCGGTCATTAAGGTCATCGACCCGGATGTCCGTCTTAATGCGGATATTTTTCAGATCTTTCCATTTCCAGTTCCATTTTCTCATGATGGTCCTTCCCAGGGAGTTTCCCCTATTACGCGGTATTAGTTGTCTATGATGCCGAGTCTCGATACCATCATCTTCATCCTTATTAACATACCATGAATCTCACATAGAGGAAATCTTGTCCTTCTTAATAGAACGGATAAGTCCTGCAAAAGTTCCGCTCCGGACATAAAAAAAGCGCCCCTCCACAGTGGATGGCGCTTAACATTGAGCCGGGTGAGGCGCTTCCGCTTCCTCAAAGACATGACAAGTCTGATGTCTCTTAATCGTAGGCAAAACCGCGGAGCATCGCCAAAGCCGCCATACCGCCTTCGACATTGACCAGCTTGTCCGGCTCGAAGCCGTTTCTCTCCAGATAACCGCACACCATCTCGCTGCGCACACCATGCGCGCACAAGACATACAGGTCGGCGTCACCGACAAGTTCGTCCAATCGCTCCGGAATGGTATTCATGGGGATGAGCTCCGGCTCATCCAGATGGTAATGGTCCCATTCGTACGGTTCGCGGACATCGACAATTCGAATCCCCTTGAGCATCTCCGGTTTGTCCAGAAGTTCAAGAAATTTTTCGGGCGCAATATGTTTCATGCAGGCTTCTCCTTTTTTTACATGCGCTTACATGTGGAAAATTTTCGTAATAACTGAAGAATAGCGAATATTATATCCGAATACAAGAGTAATAGTACGGATTTTTCACCCTATTTGGCGTTTCGTTTGTTAAAACGGCGTGAATATTCGGGTAACCCTATTGACACGTTGCCGGGGCCATGTTACATTAAGTGAAACTTAACGACATATACCACGTTAAAGCGTTGACGGAGACACGTACGCATGGACAGCCTTTCAGAGAGCCGATGGTTGGTGGAAATCGGCAGGACGCATGCATACCAAGCACTCCGGAGCATTGAACCGAAGCGAAAGCCGCAGGCTCAATCGGCAGAACCCGTTATCGTTCAGGTCCCGACACGGACCAATAAGGCCTTGCGTGAGAACGCCGGGTGAAGTAGGGTGGCACCGCGAAGATAACTTTCGTCCCTTCATACGGGTTACGTATGAGGTTCGGGAGTTTTTTTATTTCCCAAGAGGAGGCTATATACATGTTTAAAGTACTTGTATCGGATCCGATCAGCGATATGGGGATCCAAATGCTCTACGACGCAAGCGATGTTGAGGTAGACAAGAAACCGGGATTAAGCGAAGACGAGCTTGTTACGATCATCGGCGAATACGACGCCCTGCTCGTACGCAGCCAGACCAAGGTTACACCGCGCATCATGGAAGCCGCGCCTAAACTGAAAGTAATCGGCCGCGCGGGTGTCGGCGTCGACAACATCGACCTCCAAGCGGCAACCAAACACGGCATCGTGGTGATCAACGCGCCGGACGGCAACACGATCGCAACCTGCGAGCATACTTTCGCGATGATGATGTCGGTAGCCCGCTCCATTCCGCAAGCCTACAAAAAGACGGTCAGCGGTGAATGGGACCGCAAATCGTTCGTCGGCGTCGAGCTTCGAAACAAAACACTCGGCATCATCGGAATGGGACGCATCGGAAGCGAAGTCGCCAAACGCGCCAAAGTGTTCGGCATGAATGTCATCGGCTACGATCCGTTCCTGACGGAAGACAGAGCCGAGAAAATCGGCGTCAAGCTCGGAACGGTCAACGATATCGCGGCCGCAGCCGACTTCATTACCGTCCATACGCCGCTGACGAATGAAACGCGCCATATCGTAGGCCCGGCTCAATTCGCCATCATGAAAAAAGGCGTACGGATCATCAACTGCGCACGCGGCGGAATCGTTGACGAGAACGCCCTCGTGGCCGCAATCGAAAACGGCACTGTAGCCGGAGCCGCGTTTGACGTATTCGAGCAGGAACCTCCTCAGGCGAGCCACCCGTTCCTGAACAATCCAAGCATCATCGTCACACCGCACTTGGGCGCATCGACTATTGAAGCTCAGGAAAACGTAGCCATTGACGTCTCGGAAGAGCTTCTGCATATTCTGCGCAACGAACCGTTCAAAAATGCCGTGAATATGCCGCCTGTGCCGGCTACCGTGATGAGCAAACTCCAGCCTTACTTCAACCTCGGGGAAAAGCTCGGTCTTATCGCCGGTCAGCTGACCGAAGGACCGGTCAATGAAATCGTCGTCAGTTACTCCGGCGATCTCGCCGACGTGGACACGAATCCGTTGACTCGTTATATCGTTAAAGGCGTTTTCACGCAGCATCTCGAAGGCATCAATCTCGTGAACGCCATGCATATGGCCAAATCCCGCGATATCAATATCACGACGCAGCAATCGTCCACAACCGGAACGTTCACCAATCTCGTGACGATTACCGTTAAATCCAAACAAGGCGACCGCACACTGGCGGGTACGCTGCTGGCCGGTTACGGCGAGCGCATCGTGCGCATCGATCAATACCCGGTGGACTTTGCACCGGAAGGCTCGCTTCTTCTCATCTCGCATAACGACAAACCCGGCATTATCGGCCGCGTAGGTACGCTGCTCGGAAGCAATGACGTGAACATTGCGACCATGCAGGTAGGCCGTACGGTCGTCGGCGGATCGGCGATCATGGTTCTGACCATCGATAAGACCGCTCCGAAAGAAGTTATTGCCGAGCTTGAGAAACTGCCGGAAATCGTCAACGTTCGTCAGCTGGGCATTTAAGCACTTCTCGGCCGATTTATACGGGGCCGGCGCTTGTAACATACGTTATGGCTACGGCCTCTTCTTATCCGGCCTGCGAAATGTTTCACGAACAACAAGATTTAATTCGTTTTTTCAACAAAAAAGGCGGAAAGCAGCTGAATGACTCAGCAGGCTTTCCGCCTTTTGCATGTATTCTTGCAGAGCTCGGGCCGAAGCCGTCCGGAGCCTTTTACGGTTTGTTGGCTCCGCTCCCGATGTCGGCTCTAATATCCCCTCTTCGTCGTTAGAGACGTTACGGGGACTAAAGGGGCGTGCGAGCCTTAACACTCTTTGCACGGCAGGACGATGGTAAACGTCGTCCCCTGCCCCAGCTTGCTGCGCATCGTGATCGTTCCCTGATGGGCGTCCACGATGTTCTTGACGATGGCCAGTCCGAGGCCCGTGCCGCCGGTCGCTCCCCGTGTCCGGGCTTTGTCCGCTTTATAGAAGCGCTCGAACACGTAAGGGACATCTTCGGCCGGAATCCCCTGGCCTTCGTCCGTCACTTCCAGCTTGCAGCCGGGAGAAGACTTGTACGCGTAAGGCTCCGCCTTAATCGTAATCGTCTTCCCGCCCGGCGTGTGCCGGAAGGCGTTGTCGAGCAGGTTGGTCAGCACCTGCTCCAGCCGGTCCTCATCCGCCGTACAAACCAGCTCCCCTTGCGGGAGCTCGAAATTCAGGCGGATGTCTTTCTCCCTCGCCAGGACCGTAAATTTGCGGTGCATCCGTTTCACGAGCCCGCCGATATCGGTCCTGTTGAAGTTCATCTCGAGATGCCCCGCTTCCATGCGGGCCAAATCGAGAAGATCCCGGACGAGGCGGCCCATCCGCAGCGCTTCGTCATAGATGACCTGAGCGAGCTCCTTGCGCTCCTCGGGGGACCCGGCGATGTCGTCCAGCAGCGCCTCGCTGTAGCCTTGCACCATCGACAACGGCGTGCGCAATTCGTGCGAAACGTTCGCGACGAAGTCCTTGCGCAGCTTGTCGAGCCGGAACTCCTCCGTCACGTCGCGGAGCACGGCGACGGCGCCGCGTACCCCGTCGCGCGAATGCAGCGGCGTCATCGCGACGGACCAGACCTCGTTCTCGACGTGGAGCTTGTCGGTCTGCTCCCGCGCCTCCGTCACCACTTGATGGAACATAGGCTGCAGCGGAGCGGGAATATGTCGGTCAAGCGGCAGAGGAAGCGCTGCCGGAACGCCCCCGTTGACGGGCGGCCCGTCCGGGTTCCAGGAGAGTTCTTCCCACTCCTGGATGATTTTGTCCCCCTGCGGGTTCGTCACAATGACTTTGCCCCCGGCATCGAACGTCATGACCGCGTCGGTCATGCTCCGAAGAACGCTGGAGAGGTTCTCTTTTTCATGCCGCAAGGCTTTCACGTTCTCTTGAAGCTCTTCTCCCATCACGTTGAACGATTTGGCGAGCTCTCCGATCTCGTCGGAAGAAAGAATCGGAACCTTCGTGCCGTATTCCCCCCGGGAGATTCTTCCCGCCGCATCTTTGAGCTGAAGCAGCGGCCGCGTGATCCGGTAGAACAGGAAGAACGCGAACACGGTCGTCATCAGAAAGCCGATAATCGAAACGATTACGAACAGCCGGAATACGTCCCACTGGGTAGCTTCCAGGGATTTCAGGGATTGATACAGGACAATAGCGCCCTGCGTATCTTTGACCCCTCCGTCCGGCGTATGATAGAGCGGCACGGCCACGGCGATATAATCGTTGCGCTGGTTGATTTTACCCTGCTTGTTGTAGGGGATTCGCTTCTCCAGCATCTGGCCGTTCAAGACGGATTTCAGCTCCGCCTCCGAAAAAAAGTCGGCCGCTTTGAACCGGAGAAGCTCCTGGTTTTTGCCCTCGACCGACGGATTCAATTCTTTCAGATCTTTATCCAGCGCAATCATGCGCGCATCTTGAAGTTCCAGGAGCTGATTGGCCATCCTGTAAAACTCTTCGTCCTGCAGATGAAGGGCGGCTCCGTTCGAATAATCGCCCGCAAGCTGTTTCAGATTGTGAACCTGATCCTCGGACTGGGAAAAATATTGTTCCAGCGACTGCACGAGAAACACGCCGAGCGTGATCAGAATAACCGCCACAAGACCGATAATTGTCAGCCACAGCTTGCCGACTACGCTGCGCAGGCTAAACACGTTACTTCGGCACCTCTAGCTTGTAGCCTACGCCCCAGACCGTCGTAATCATCGCAGCCGCTTCTGGCGATACTTTGTTGAGCTTTTCGCGCAATCTTTTCACATGGGTATCGACCGTGCGCAAATCCCCGAAAAATTCGTAATTCCAGACATCTTTAAGCAGCTCTTCCCGCGAAAATACCTTATCCGGCGATACCGCCAGATAATGGAGCAGTTCGTACTCTTTGGGCGTCAGAGCGACTTCCTGCCCGCCTGCCGTTACGCGGTGAGCATCGTGCTCGATAACCAGGTGCGGAAATACGATGTTGTTGCTCGAATTCGCATCCTTGGACAGAAAAGCCGTAGCGGACGACCGCCGCAGGATCGCCTTGACCCGGTAAATCACCTCGCGCGGACTGAACGGTTTCACGACGTAATCGTCGGCACCGACTTCGAACCCGTGAACACGGTTCGTTTCTTCGCCTTTCGCGGTCAGCATGATCACCGGCGTGGACTTGACTTGGCGCAGACGGGCGCAAACTTCCGTCCCGTCAATCCCCGGCAGCATCAGATCGAGCAGAATCAGATCGAAATCGCGCTCGGTCGCCAGTGTCAGGGCCGTTTCGCCGTCTTCGGCTTCCTCGATGCCGTAGCCCTCTTTCTCCAGGTACATCCGAAGCAGACGTCTGATCCGTTCTTCATCGTCTACAACCAGAATATTCAATCTCTGTTCCATGACGTTCACAATCCCTTCCGTCCATAAACGATTGTAGTAAATGATTGGTTAAAATTATACACCCGAATAGGAATGCAGGCCAGCGATGACCAAGTTTACCCCGACTAGCGTAAACATAACCACGATAAAGCCGATTACGGCCAGCCATGCGGAACGTTTGCCCTGCCAGCCGCGGGAAAGACGGAGATGCAGGAATACCGCATAGAAGAGCCAGACTATCAATGCCCACACTTCCTTCGGATCCCAGCCCCAGAATCGGCCCCATGCTTTATGAGCCCATATCATCGCGAAGATGAGGGCGCCGAGCGTAAAAATCGGATAGCCGATCGCGATGGAACGGTACCCGATCTCGTCAAGGTCCTCCGGGTCCATGCCTTTCATAATAGGTGAAATCGCCTGCCCGATCGGCTTGCGCAGAATTAGTCTGAGCAGCGCATACAGAAGGACGCCGATCAGAACCGTCCAGATCACGGTATTGAACTTCCGGCCGGCATTTTCACCGCTCATCCAGGAAGGCGCCGTGAAGAGCGGCTTGTCCATGCCGAGGAATGTGTCCATTGATTCGAGCGTCGTCTGGTACGGAGCCACGATAGGCGGCAGCACATAAGTGACGGTCTGGCTTACTTTTTGCTGGGTGCCGTCTTCTTTGGCCAGGATTTGTTCTTTGACGAACTTGGCTTCATAGCCTGCGGCATTGAATGTGAATACGGAAGCGATAAAAGCGATCAGCATAAAAATAATGAGCAGGGTGAATTCCACCCCTCTTTGTTCCTTGCGGTCGGAGGCCGTTTTCCCCTGAAAATTCACCGTCCGGATCAAATACATTAAACCCGCGGCAAAGCCTACGGCGAAGAATGCTTCACCCGCGGCCGCGGTCGTTACGTGGATTTTAAGCCAGTAGCTCTGCAGCGCCGGAATCAGCGGCTGGACTTCGTTCGGGAAGACGGCCGCGTACGCAATGATGAGCACGACGACCGGCAGAGCAAATACCCCGAGAACCGGGGTACGATAGATGGCGTATACGATAATAAAGGCAATCATGATCATCATACCGAGCATCGTCATAAACTCGAACATGTTGCTGGTCGGAATGTGTCCGCCCCCGTACCAGCGGGTGAAGAAATAAAGAAGCTGGGACACAAGGCCCAAAACGGACAGGCCGTAAGCGGCTCTGCCCCATTTGCGCGCATGAACTTCGGGATCCCGGTTGCTCCATGTTTTACCGGCGATTGAAAGTACAAACACCAGAAAAGCCACACAGTAGATAACAAATGAAACCAGCAGCGCGTTCCCGCTGAAATTTAACCAATTCATGTAGCTTTCCCTCCTTTTTCAAGCGTTTTCTGATCCACGGTAATGCCTGTTTTGTTCAACGAGGCAGCTACTTCCTTGCGGACGCCGAACCAGTTCTTGTTCGTGTGCGCGCCCAGTACGAGCCGTCCGTCGTCGATCCGGAGCCATACTCGGCGGTGCTGCCAGTAGAAGCCCATGATGAGACCGATCATTCCGATCGCGGCCCCGATCCAGATGTAGGGAAGCGCACGGTCCGTCCGGATATTCAGGTAAGAGGTATAGGAGGAAAACGTGACGTTTTCCATCGATCCGACAGATAAGTCGAATTTAGCGCCTATTGATCCGTTAATTTCGTCCTGGCGGAACTCCTGCTTGTCTATTTGTCTCGGGAAATAGATGTAAGGCTCACCGTTTGGAGAAAGCCCCGGCCCCGTAATCTGAAAAATAAATGCAGGCGCTTTCGCTTCATTCGATTTCGTAATAGGCTCCCCTTTGTCGTCCAGGCCGAATTCCGGGAAATATCCCTTCAGCGACAGCTTGTAAGGGCCTGCCTGGTACGTATCCTGAGGATCCTTCATCGGAAGCTCGAAGCTTCCGTAAGATTCGCCCGTCTGTTTGTTCGTCAGCGTAGGCTTGACCGAAATGAGCAGCGGCGCTTCCTTATAATCGTATTGAAAAGCGAGAAGGCCTTTGTAATCGAGCGGTTCGTTCACGATAATTTTTTGCCGGTGCACTTCCTGCAGCTCCGGTTTTTGGCCGGGAGTGTCGCAGTCCGCTTTACAGGTGTAGATCACGGCTTCGGTTTCATAAATTTTCGGGACGGCCCGTTCCCTTTTTTTAAACTCTTCGGTCATTTCTTCCGGCTTGTAAAAATCGATGGTGAACTTCTCATTCTTGATATAGAGCGACGTATCGGGAATTTTCTTGATCTCCCCTTCGCGAAGCCCCATATATTCATCCATCTGCCAGCCCGGGAAACTGCGCATCAGCACGGCCAGCAGAAAAATAATGAGGCCGATATGAAGCACGTAAGGTCCCCAGCGGCTGAACCGGTACTTCTCGGCAAGAAGCGCGGCTCCGTCCGTATGTACGCGGTAATGTTTTTTGCGGAGCTGGCGGGCCATTTGCCCTGTCCACTCTTCTTCGCTGATTCCTTCCGGAATGCGTCCGTCGTAAGAGACCTTCTGGCGGAGCAGGAAGCTGTGGTGCTTCTGGATCTTCTGCTTGGAGAGCGCCCGGTACAGCGGAAGAACGCGGTCCAGGCTGCAGATGACGAGCGAGGCTCCGATCATCAGAATAAGCAGCTTAAACCACCACGATTCGTACGTATGGGATAAGCCCAGCAAATAATACACATGGCCCAGTGTTCCGTATGTATTCTTATAGTAAGTGGCAGGGTCTACCTGAATAAAATTGCTTTCCTGCGGATAAATGGTGCCAAGCGAAGAACCGATCAAGGTCAGGACGATAATCGTCACGGCCACCTTCACCGATGAAAAGAAATTCCAGACCCGGTCCAGCCAGGACGGATTTTCCCGCTGGGATCGACGCGCGACCCCATCATATTTCATTTCCAGCGGTTCGTTGGAAAACGCTTCTTCGGTCAGCGGCTTGCCGCACGATTCGCAGAGCAGAGTCCCTACATGGTTCTGGTGCCCGCAATCGCACTTCGTGTTCTGAAACACGCCGCATTCCCCCTCTATGCTGTTGAATGGATACCTTATTGGCCGCCGCCGGTACCGGCTGTCAGCTTTTTCAGCGTGTCAGCGATAAAAGCCTCGTCCATCTCGCCTTTATGGATCTTCATGACCGTCCCGTCGGGTTTGACGAAGAACGTCGTCGGATATTCCACGACCCCGTACTGTTTCCGTACGTTCTCCTCGTTGTCGAGCAGGATCGGCAGATTCAAATTGTACTGGTCCACGAAGTTCTGAACCGTCACGCGGCTCGTGTCCAAGTTGACCTCCAAAAACTCCACGTTCTTGTTTTTCCAAATGTCGTACTGCTTCTGCAGAGCCGGCATTTCTTTCTTGCAGGGAGGACAGAAGGTTCCCCAGAAATTGATCAGGACGCCTTTGCCTTTGTAGTCGGAAAGCTTGTAGGACTTGTTATCGAGTCCGGTGAGTGTAAAGTCCGGCGCTTTGGAGCCCTCGACCGGATATTTTTTATCGTCGGCGGATGTTAAGTTGTTGACGATCGTGAATACACCGATGATAAGAACAAGGCCTAAAATGATAATCTGAACCCATTTTTTGTTCTTTTTCATAGCGAGCACCCTCAAAAATAAGACATAACTATCCTCATTATAACGAAAAAAAAGGCCAAGCTTAGCGGCCTTTTTGAATTTTATGTGACTGCAAGGCCGCATCGCGCAGGCTGTTAATTTCGTCATTGCGCAGGACTCTGTACTTTGCTCTCGGAAGACCGGCAAGCAATAAGGGTCCGTATTGTACCCGTCTTAATTTGACTACCGGAAAAGATACGGCATCGAACATTCTTCTCACCTGACGGTTCCGGCCTTCGTAAATCGTAATGGAAATAACGCTCTCATTCTGCTCCGGGCGCACATCGACGTATTCGACCTCGGCGGGAGCGGTCATGCCGTCCTCCAGCTCGATGCCCGCTCTCAATCGGTCGAGAACGGAACCGTGCACGACACCCTTGACGGTCGCATGATACGTCTTGGCCACATGATGCCTAGGATGCATCATCAGGTTGGCGAATTCCCCGTCGTTCGTCAGAATCAGCAGACCTTCCGTATCGTAATCAAGACGGCCGACCGGATAGACGCGCTCCTTGATCCCCGGCAGGTAATCGGTTACGACTTTGCGGCCCTTCGGGTCCGCGGCGCTCGTAATAACGCCTTTAGGTTTGTTCAGCATCACGTACACTTTCGTCTGCTGCTTAATGGCCCGTCCGTCTACCATTATCATATCCTCAGCGGGATTCACTTTCACGCCAAGCTGCGTGACGACTTCTTCGTTCACGCTCACACGGCCGGCCAGGATCAGCTCCTCGCTTTTCCTGCGGGAAGCTATGCCCGCCTCGGCCAGCACTTTCTGCAATCTCTCCATCCTCAACGTTCACCTCAAAGCTAATGATAACCATCCTTGCGTGAAATCACAAGTTCTCTCCCGGCGAATCCGCAAATGTTTTTCGGGGGATACGGGGCCGAAGCCTCCCTTCCCGTCTTTCATGGACGAGCGTTGACGGATGAGACGGCTACATCAGGCGGTTGTATCGGCGGCGTGAGTTTGGAAGGTTCTTCTGCTAATCGTTCCCTTAAGCGGAGGAAAATAATCATTTTTTGCCAAAATACAGGCCGGGCTGAACGGTTTCCCCGGAAAAACGAAGAAGCCGCCCGGTCCGGGCGGTCTTCAGGTAGCGAACACGAGCAGACATATGATGATGGAAGCGATGAAACCGACGACATCGGAAATCAAGCCGACTTTGAGCGCGTAGCCGGCTTTGCGGATGCCGATAGCCCCGAAGTACACCGTTATGACGTACAGCGTCGTATCCGTGCTGCCCTGGACCGTTGAAGCGATCCGGCCGACGAGCGAATCCGGACCGAACTGGGCGATCAGATCGGTCGTAAAGGCAAGGGATCCCGCGCCCGTGATGGGGCGCAGGACAGCCAGCGGGAGCACCTCCGACGGGACGCCGAGAGCCTGGAACAGCGGCTTCAACCAGCCGAGGGTCAGTTCCAGCGCCCCCGATGCCCGGAACACGCTGATCGCGACCATCATACCGACGAGATGGGGAATGATTTTGACCGCCGTATCGAAGCCTTCCTTGGCACCGTCGGTGAAAGATTCGTACACGGGCACTTTCCGGTAGGCGGCGTACAGCGGAATGAAGACGATAAGGACCGGGATCGCCCACGCCGAGAGCACGTTAACCCATTCGTACATCAGCGGCTCATCCTTTCACTGCGGGGTTCGCCGGCAGCCTGCGCCTGTACCAGCGGTCGACGATGATCGCGGCGGCCGTGGATACGATCGTAGCCAGCAGTGTCGTCCCGACGATTTCCGACGGATTTATGGAATTGTAATTCATCCGGATGGCGATCAAGGTCGTCGGAATGAGCGTGATGCTGGCCGTATTCAGGGCCAGGAGCGTACACATCGCGGGGCTGGCCGTATCCTTATGGGGATTCAGCTTCTGCAGCTCCTGCATCGCCTTAATTCCCATCGGAGTAGCGGCGTTGCCGAGCCCCAGAATGTTCGCGCTCATGTTGGACATGATGTATCCCAGCGCAGGATGATCCTTCGGAATGCTGGGAAACAGGAAGCGGACGACCGGACGAAGCAGGACCGCCAGCTTGGACAACAGGCCGGCATCCTCGGCGATTCTCATCATGCCGAGCCAGAAGACCAGCACGCTGATCAGGCCGAAGCAGACCGTCACGCCGCTTTTGGCGCCGTCGAAGGCCGCCTGCGTTACGGCTTCCACGTTGCCCTGGACTGCGGCAACCGCAAAGCCGGTTACGATGAAAAACAACCAGATCCAATTCACCATCGTGCCTTCCTCCTTTCCTGTACTTGCTTACACGCCGGGTGAAAACATCGCCCGGATGGCTTTGCGCAAGGTTACACTCCATGCGTTCCAGACGCTCATGTCCGCATCGGTAGCCTGAAAGCCGAATGCCGCCTTGTCGGCCGCTTTCAGCCTCGGGCTTGCCGGATCCACCAGCGGTACGGTCCCGATCAGGCGGTCGTCCAGCTTAAGCCGGAGAGTCCCTTTTTCGCCGAGACGCGAGTCCAGCGAGTCCGGCGGGAACAGCTCCGGTTCGGCGGTGACGCGGTCTTTTTCCACGGAGAGCAGCGGGTACGAGAAATCCCGCTCGGCCACATAAGGCGTTCCGTCAACCGCCTGGCCCTTTTGCAACAGAGGAACCAGCGGATAATGCTCAAATCCCCACCGCAGCAGTCTGGTATGGTCCGCCCAATCATCGCCGTCGTTAAGCGTCACGACGACAAGCTGCTGGCCGTTCCGAGTTGCCGATGACACCAGGCACCGCTTGGCCAGCTTCGTATAGCCGGTTTTAACCCCGTCGGCCCCATCGAAAAGACCCAGCATCTTGTTTTTGTTAAACCAGGTGTATTCCCACGATTCGTTCGGGTTCGGCACTTTGATCATTTTCGTCTGGACAATTTCCTGGAAAGTCGGATTTTTCAGGCTGTAAGCCGCCAGCTTCGCCAAATCGTCGGCGCTGGAATAATGATCGGCACTTTCGTCCAATCCCGACGGGTTGGTGAAGTTCGAGTGATCGAGACCGATCTGCTCGGCTTTCCGGTTCATCATTACCGCAAAACCTTCCACGCTGCCGCCTACATGCTCGGCTATGGCTGTCGCCGCATCGTTGCCGGAACGGAGCATAAGCCCGTAGAGCATATGCTTCAGGCTCATTTCCTGCCCCGCCTTCAGGTACAAGGATGAGCCTTCCTTTCCGGCGGCTCGGGTGCTCACTTTGACAATGTCCGTCAGCTTGCTCTCCTCGATGGCCACGATCGCCGTCATGATTTTAGTCAGGCTCGCTATCCTCATCGGCCTGTCTCCCCGCTTCGAGTAAAGAACTCTGCCCGATTTCACGTCGACGAGGGCCGCGGCCTCCGCATTCGTTCCTATCGCCGGGGGTTCCGCCGCCAAGGCCGCTGTACCCAACAGGTTCAGCATGCACAAAAACGCCAGCATACCGGATACCCACATCCGCTTGCTCATATGCCCTTCCTCCCATTGCCCCTCGCATCCGGGTCAAGACTTGTCTTCCCTACAGGGAACTTTGTACAAGTATATGCTTGACCCGTCCGCTTATGACCCGCTTGTCTGAGTGCGGGCGGTTCTTTACAAATTCCCGGAACTCCGGTATACTTCTTTAGGATTGTTTAAGAAACGGCCGAGAACACTTATCAAGTGAATATGGAAATCACCGGAGGAGCCTGTCATCGCAGGCTCCTTTTTGCGTTTTTTTCCTCCGCATCCGTTCCGCCGGACACCCGCGCAGCAGTCTAAATCCGCCCGAATGGGGATGCGGGAAACGCTTGTAAACCGCTAACAAGAAGGAGAGTTCACCCTATGAATCAAGTCTGGATCGCACTTATCGTTTTTCTGGCGACGTATGCCGTCATTATATCGGAGAAGAAAAACCGCGCCGTCGTCGCCCTGCTCGGGGCCGCCATTATGGTCATCTTCGGTATTGTAGACGTCCACAAGGTGTACACCGAATATATCGAATGGGGAACCATCGCTCTATTGGTGGGCATGATGATTCTTGTCGGCATCACCAACAAGACCGGCGTGTTCCAATACGTAGCCGTACGCGCGGCAAAAATGGCCAAGGGAGACCCGATGCGCATCCTCATCTTCCTATCCCTTCTGACCGCAATCGGTTCGGCCATGCTCGATAACGTGACGACCGTGCTTCTGGTCGTACCGGTCACCTTGTCGATCACCCGGATGCTGAACATTAACCCGGTGCCTTTTCTCATTTCCGAAATCATCGCTTCCAATATCGGAGGGACCGCTACTCTGATCGGAGATCCGCCCAATATTATGATCGGGTCGGCTAATCCCCATCTCACGTTTAACGCTTTTCTGAGCAATCTCGCGCCGGTGACCGCTCTCGTCCTCATCGCAACGCTGGCGATGCTGCGCGTCATCTATAGAAAGCAGCTTAAAACCAGCCCCGAACACAAAGAAAAACTGATGAAGCTGGACGAAAAAGCCTATATACAAGAACCGGTCCTCATGAAAAAATCGCTGATCATTCTCGGGCTGACCATTATCGGATTCGTGCTTCATTCCGTCATTCATGTGGAAGCGGCCGTCGTAGCCATCACGGGCGCCGTGCTTTTAATGCTTTTCGGATTAAAAGAACAAGAAGTTGAAGAGGCGTTCGATTCCGTGGAATGGGTCACCATTTTCTTCTTCGCCGGTTTGTTCTCCCTGGTCGGAGCCTTGCAGGAAGTCGGCATCATTAAAAGTCTGGCTCTGCAGGTGCTGAACGTTACGGGAGGAGACGTGAGGCTCGCCGCTCCGCTTATTTTATGGGGATCGGGGATAGCATCCGCCACCATCGACAACATCCCCTTCGTCGCCACCATGATCCCTCTTATTAAAGATATGGCCGTGAACATGCAGCTTCCTGTCGATTCCATGGAGATCAACACGCTCTGGTGGTCTCTGGCCCTGGGAGCATGTCTTGGAGGCAACGGGACTCTGATCGGCGCTTCCGCCAATGTCATTGTAGCCGGCATTGCCGCTAAAGAAGGCAAAGGATTCAGCTATTTGGAGTTCCTTAAAATCGGAGCGCCCATTACCTTCGTTTCGCTGCTTATTTCACAGTTGTATCTCTATTTCCGCTACATGATTTTTCTGCCCTGACCACGGAAATCCGTTACCCTGCCAAAACGGTAAAAAAGCCCGAAATCGGTTTGATCCGATTCCGGGCTTTTCGCATGGCGGGAGAAGAAGTTACATTTTGATGGTGTCCGCTTCGATATTAATGTTCGAAGTACCCGCACCGCCAAGACCCGAAGCGCTTCCGCCCTGCTTGATCATGGACTGCACACGGTCCACGATTTGCGGAGCGGAGTCGATCAGACGCTCAATCAGATGAGTCTGATTGTCGAGCGGCACAATCTTGACGCCATGCTTGCCTACGACAAGAAACGCGATCGGGGTAATGGAGACACCGCCGCCGCTTCCGCCGCCGAACGGCATTTCCACGGCCGCTTTCTCAAGCCCGCCCCGGCTCCCCACGTCCGGAAGAGTTTCCGTCGTGAATTCGCTGCCGCCTGCCGCGAAACCGAACCCGACTTTACTGATCGGCATAATGACGCTGCCGTCCGGTGTTTCTACCGGATCGCCGACAATGGTGTTCACATCCACCATTTGCTTGATGTTTTCCATGGCTGTTTTCATCAGCCCTTGAATCGGATGATCGGTCAATGAAGTCTCCTCCTTTGGTTCCTTCAAAGCGGAAGTTCCATGCTTGAAGGAGTGTTAGGTCTGCATCCGATAGGTTGCCCCGGGAATGATCTTCGTATGTAAACCGCCCTAAGCCCGTGCCGGTTTTACGTCGCGGCCGGCTCCGGCCTTTTGGCGCGCGTTCTGTCTCCGGGAATGACTTGACGAAGGAGCCGGAACCAGGCGCGCAATCCTCCGGGCGTTCTGATAATCCTGTAGATCAGTCTGCATCCGGAAAGACCGATTGCCGCCGCTTTAGCCTGAATGACACACACAAACTCGATTTGAAAAGCGGTACGGTTATACTGCGGATTTACAGCCAGTTTCGGAATGGCGGACAGCGGCACATATTTCGTCAGCAGCCCGACAGCCGCCGATTTCAAAGTCCATACGGTTCCGGACAGAATAGCGGTCTGTACCGCGTCGCCGGCCCCGATTCCCGTGCTCCATTTTAGCTCCGTGCAGCGAAAGGCGCTCATGGTGCGTTTAAACCAGGCGTTTAGCCCTTGCGTGTGCCGCAGCAGGTCTTTTCCTTCGCGGTAAAAAGCCTGAATATACTCTTTATCGATTTTGCTTTTGCTTTTTTTAGTGATATCCATCTTATTCTGATCGGCTTGGTTGATTTTCAGCGTCAGTCCATCAACCAGATTGTTGAACTGAATGGCCGGCACATTAAACCGGTATTTAATCCAGCCGTACAGCGCACGGACCTGAACGTACATTTCGTCATTTTCCCCGACCCGGTTCCAGTAAAACGTAAATTGAACGGAGCTGAGCATGGCCAAGACGGCCGCCAGGACCAAAACAAGCGCAATGGCGATTATTATTCCCCCGATTAACACAGGTACCCTCCTCCCGCAAACCGACCTTCCTAGTATCACCCGCTCCATCCAGATCATTCAAACATTTTGTGAGACCCGGGCATCGGTCCCGACCCAAAAAAAGCGCCCCGCTTGCATACCGCAAGCCAAGACGCTTCTCTTTTTGCTTATTCTTTGTCAGGTACGTCCGGATCTTTGGCAAGCCCTTCAGGCAGTTCCGGCAGTTCAGGCACTTCTGGAAATTCCCAATCGTTCGGTGACGATGACGTAAATTCGTACCGTTCCGGAATAGAGGCGGGCTTCTCACCGTCATTTTCCAAGAGCGTCAAGTCCTCCCCGTTGTCCACGGACAAACCGGCGTTTTTGGCATCCAGCCCGTCCAGCAGATCCCGTCCCAAATCTTCGAAAGTCAGCTGGTCGGTTTCGTCCCCGTTCAATTTGTCAAAAAGAAGCTTCGTCTCTTCCTCCAGATCGAAATCGCCGACAAAAGCCGGCGACTCCGGCAGATCGTCGATCGAACTGAGGCCGAAGTATTCCAGGAAAGGCTTCGACGTCCCGTATAAAATCGGCCGTCCGATCGCTTCCGCGCGCCCTGTTTCCACAATGAGCTCCTTCGCCATAAGCGTATGAAGGGCCCGTTCGGATTTGACCCCGCGGATTTCCTCGATCTCCACCCGTGTGATCGGCTGTTTGTAAGCGATGATGGACAACGTTTCAAGCGCGGCCTGCGACAAAGAGGAACGGGAAGGAGAATAGGCCAGCCGTTCGAAATAAGGCGCATGCTCCGGAACCGTCGTCATCTGATAGGCACCGGCAACCCTCGTGATCTGGATCCCCCTGCCTCCGCTGCGCAGGTCTTCCTGAAGCTCTTCGACCAGCTCGGTGACGATGTGCGCGTCCGTCTCCAGAATATCGGCGAGCTGTTTCTTGTCTAGGCCCTCGTCTCCCGCCACGAAAAGCAGCCCTTCAATAATCGATTTCATCTGTTGAAAGTCCATCCGTCATCTCTCCCTCTTTGGCCTGAATGACGATGTCTTCAAACAGCCGGTGCTGAAAGCATTGAATCTTTTTCATCTTCATCAGTTCCAATAATGCCAAAAACGTGACCACGATTTCCTCGCGGCTGCATTCCTTTTCAAAAAGCTTCGAGAACAGGAGCCGCCCGCCTTTATTGCGCAGAAGCTCCACCAGATCCACAATCCGGTCCTTCACGGATATTTCGTCCCGCCGGATTTTGGTGACCTGGTTGCGGTGCACCATCTTCCGAAGCGTCCGCTGGAAGGCCAGCATCAGGTCATTGACGTCCAGCCCTTTAACGGGATTCTCCTGCACCTGGGGAACGTAGGGCGTCAAGTCCTCGGGCTCGCGCGTAAACACAAGACTCCGCTCCACTTCCTTGTCGCGCAGCAGATCGGCAACCGCTTTGTACTTGCGGTATTCGATCAGCTTCTGCACGAGTTCGGCCCGCGGATCGAAGTCGTCCTCTTCGTAATAATCGAAGTCCAGATCGAGTACGGGAGGTTTCGGCAGCAGCATTTTGCTCTTGATCGCCAGCAGTGTGGCGGCCATGACCAGAAATTCGCTCGTCACTTCCAGCTCCAGCTCGTGCATAGCCTGGACATATTCCATGTACTGCTCCGTAATGTCCTTGATCGGGATATTGTAAATATCGACCTCGGACTTATCGATCAAGTGAAGCAGCAGGTCGAGCGGCCCTTCGAACGCTTCAAGTTTATACAGCATTTTCATGAATCTGCTCTCCCAAAAAAAGATCCCCGTCCTAAGTGGCCGGGGCTCCGAATCGCTTGCTAAGCGCTGTAGGGAGGCGCGAGTTCAAAAACCGCGGTCAGCCCTGCAGCTGCTTCGTAAGATTAGCCATTTCTATCGCGGTAACGGCGGCATCCCAGCCTTTGTTGCCCGCTTTCGTGCCGGCCCGTTCCACCGCCTGTTCGATGGAGTCGGTCGTCAGGACTCCGAAAATAACCGGAACACCCGTTTTTAATGAAATGGCGGAAACGCCTTTGGCCACTTCGTTGCAAACATAATCAAAGTGAGGCGTGGAGCCGCGAATAACGGTACCCAGCGTAATGACGGCGTCATACTTGCCGGTTTCCGCCAGTTTTTGTGCAATCAGAGGAATTTCGAATGCGCCCGGTACCCAGGCGACTTCGACTTCGGTATCTTCCACTCCGTGGCGCTTTAGCGCGTCGAGCGCTCCGCCCAGCAGCTTGGACGTAATAAATTCATTGAAACGGCCCACAACGATGCCGTATCTCTGTCCTTGGGAAATCAGATGACCTTCATAATTTTTTACCACAATAACCGACTCCTTCTAGTATACAAATTGATGACGCAGATAAAAAGAGATTTTTAGAAAAAACCATCAGTTTGGATCAAATTGGAGCAAATGACCGAGCTTTTCCTGCTTGGTATGCAGATATCTGGCATTATCTTCATTATGCGGCATCTGGATCGCGACTCTTTCGACGACCTCCAGTCCGTAGCCTTCCAAACCCTTGATCTTGCGAGGATTGTTCGTAAGAAGGCGAATCTGCCGGATTCCGAGATCTTTCAGAATCTGGGCCCCTACTCCGTAGTCGCGCAGATCGGGAGCGAATCCCAGCTTGACGTTCGCTTCGACCGTATCGAGGCCTTCTTCCTGCAGCACGTAGGCCTTAAGCTTGTTGATCAGTCCGATGCCGCGCCCTTCCTGGCGCATATAGAGCAGCACGCCCGCTCCTTCATCGTTTATCTGCTGTAGAGCGGCAGCGAGCTGGGGACCGCAGTCGCAGCGGTGGGAGTGGAACACATCTCCCGTCAGACACTCGGAATGCACGCGCACCAGCGTCGGGACCGAACCGTCGATATTCCCTTTGACAAGCGCGACATGCTCCTTCTGATCCAGCTGGTTTGTATACGCGATGGCCTGGAACGTACCGAAATCCGTCGGCAGCTTCGCCTCCACTTCGCGTTTGACCAGGTTTTCCTTTTCACTCCGGTAATGGATGAGGTCTTTGATCGTAATGATCTTCAGCCCGTGAATGCGGGCAACCTCCATCAGATCGGGGACCCTGGCCATCGTTCCGTCTTCCTTGATCACCTCGCAAATAACCGCCGCGGGATACGAGCCGCTCATGCGTGCCAGGTCGACGGCCGCTTCCGTATGACCCGCGCGGCGCAGGACGCCGCCCTTTTTCGCAATCAGGGGAAATATGTGCCCCGGCCTGCGGAAATGAAGCGGCTTCGCTTCCGGATCAATGAGGGCCCGGATCGTCCGGGAGCGCTCGTGGGCCGATATCCCCGTCGTAGTTTCCGCATGATCGACGGACACCGTAAAAGCCGTCCCGTGATAATCGGTATTGCGGGATACCATGGGAGGCAGGTCCAGTTCCTGCGCCCGTTCTTCCGTGATCGGGGCGCAGACGAGACCGCGGCCTTCCTTGATCATGAAATTGATAACCTCGGGCGTCGTTTTATCCGCCAGGGCGATGAAATCGCCTTCGTTCTCGCGGTCCTCGTCGTCCACGACGATAATGACCTTCCCTGCGGCCAGGTCGCTGACCGCTTCTTCGATCGAATGAAACGAATAGGTTTCTCTCTCTGTCATTTTGTTCCCTCCTTCAAAAAAATACCGTTCGGCTTACCGTCAGAAAAATCCGTTCTCCGCCAAAAACTTCTCGGTCAGCCCGCCCTGTCCGCCGCAAGAATGTGTCTTCCCGCCCGGACCCGCGCGGAGCAGCTTTTCAATATATTTCCCAAGCACGTCGCATTCGATGTTCACGCTGTCCCCGGGCTGTTTGTCCTGCAGAATCGTTTGGGCCAGGGTATGCGGAATGATTGAAACGGCAAACGTGCTGTCGGTCACGTCTGTAAGCGTAAGCGAGATACCGTCGATCGTGATGGAGCCGCCCGCAATCATGTAGCGGAGGACAGCATCGTCGTCCGGCTCCAGCCGGTAGACGACCGCATTCTCCTCCGGCGTTCTCGCCCGGATCCGGGCGGTGCCGTCTACGTGGCCCTGCACGAGATGTCCGCCGAAACGGCCGTTCGCCGGCATCGCCCGTTCCAGGTTGACGCGTGCTCCCGTCTGAAGCGATGCGAGGTTCGTTTTGCGGTACGTCTCCGGCATGACATCGACGGAAAAGGTCTCCTTGTCATAGGCGACGACGGTCAGACAGACGCCGTTGACCGCTATACTGTCGCCAAGCTTTACATCTTCCAGCACCAGGCGTGCGCCGAGGGTCAGGACCATCGCCTGGCCCTGCTTGTGTATGCGGCGCATAACGCCGATTTCTTCGATTAATCCGGTAAACATGATGAACCCTCCTTCTCGGCGTACTGCGGGTAACCCGTGAGACAGACGTCTTCGCCGACGGTCTCGACGGTCATCCGCGCCAGCCGGATCGCCTCGCTCATGCGGCCGAATCCGGCGAACGCCGCGTTGTCCGGCGCCTCCGGCCCGCCGCCGATCCATTTCGGGGCGAAAAACAGCACCGCCTTGTCCACCAGGCGGTTCTCCAGCATCGCCCCGCTGAGCCGTCCTCCGCCTTCCAGGAGGACGGAGGGCACCTCCCGCTCGCCCAGCAGCCGCATCGCGAGCGGGAGATCGACGTGCGGGCCGCTGCCGCACGCCAGCACTTCGGCGCCGAGGGCTTCAAGCGCTTCGCGCTTGGCGGGATCGGCGCCGGCGGTTGTCAGGATGAGCGTCGGCCGCTCATCCTGCTGCCGCAGCACCCGCGCGGACAGCGGCGTCCGGAGCTGCGAATCGACGACGATTCGCAGCGGATGGAGCGCCGGCACGGACAGCCGGGTGGTCAGCTCGGGATCATCGGCAAGCACCGTGCCGATACCGACCATGATCGCGGCGTGGCGGTGCCGCATCGCGTGGACGAGCTCGCGGGCGGGCGCGCCGGTGATCCACTTGCTGTCGCCGGTTTTGGCGGCGATCTTGCCGTCGAGCGTGCTCGCGGATTTCATCGTGACGAAGGGCAGGCGCGTCACGATGAACTTGCCAAACGCCTCGTTCAAGGCGTTCGCCTCGTCCGCGAGCAGACCGGCCTCCACGTCGATGCCCCGGCTCCGCAGTCTCGCGATCCCCGACCCCGCCACGAGCGGGTTCGGGTCTACGGCCGCGACGACGACCCGGCGGATGCCGCTCTCGATGAGCCTGCCGCTGCACGGCGGCGTCTTGCCGTAATGGCTGCACGGCTCCAGCGTGACGTAAGCCGTGGCGCCTTCGGCTTCGCGGCCGGCCATCTTCAGCGCGTGCACTTCCGCGTGGCCCTCTCCCCGCTTCAGATGGGCGCCCATGCCGACGATGCGGCCGTCTTTGACGACGACGCAGCCGACGACGGGATTGATGCCCGTCTGTCCGAGCGCCGCCTGGGCCATTTGCAGCGCCAGGCGCATGTAACTTTCGTCCTGTAAAGGTTGAAGCATGAGCGGTCTCCTTTCCGGGAAGGGAATTGGCTCTTCCCTCTTTTCTGCCTCAGCAGCTTTCCGGCTTGGTTCGTTCTGTGTTTAGTCTCTCCCGCATCGGCCAAAATGTTGAACCTGAAAAAGCCCCTGTCCGTTTCGGACAAGGGCGGTTTTATGGAATAGCAAGAACGCGCGTGAAGCCAGTCTGCGGGTACGGGAAAGTACCTCCGATCCCCTTAATAAGGGAACGGATACGGGGTTCTCCGGCAGGTATGCCAAAGAAACGTGCTGCTACCACACATTTCGCATCTTGCTTGCAGAAAGGACGAGATCGGAAAAAACGGCAGTGAAAAGATAGCACAAGCTAAGGCCACGATGGCCCGCCGTCCGGTCTCGCCGCTGTTTATGAACTTTAGAGCACAAATAAGCCGGCCAACCCAGGCCGCGTATGTACCTAAAAAAGCCCTTTCTGTGCGAATGCAGGTGAAGCTGCGTATGCAGACTGAATCGTTTCGTTCTCCTTCTCCCATCCAGACTTTAACTGTCGGTCTCGGACTCTCACCAAGTCAGCCGGATTGTCCTGCGTTCGAACGCTTAAAAAACAGACAAGCCGGGTCACGGACTGAGCTGCAGACCGGATAACCGGTACTGCGGCAACACCGCCGGTAGGGACTTTCACCCCGCCCCGAAGGATTGATTCAATCTTATTCGATTGTTGACTGAATAGTACCATTGTCATTTCCAAATTGCAAGTGTCAAGTTGACTAGTCCGGTCGGAAAACGGTATAAGCAGGGCCGAATCGGGGAAAGGCTGGATAAGTCTGTCCTATATGTCATGCGGAACAAAAGCGGAACGGATTTCCCATCAAGGAAGGATCCTTATGTGCCGCACATAAATGGAGATTGCAGCGGAAGGACAGGGGGGTATTCAGCCATTCCGGATATTCAAGCAGATACCCGGAAAACCGGGGCGATCATCTTGTACGAAAGGGAAGCCGAATAAATGAAAAGGAACACAGACTTTTCCCGAAAGTGCCTGAAGGCGGCCAAAAACACGGCGGCCGTCGGCTTCGCAAACCTATATCATGGCCATTCTGACGGGATCCCCGTTATTGTGCGCGGCCGTGTACTCCATGAGGGATTGGCAGCCTGCGGATGGGATAAAGCGCGGCTCTGGGACGAACTCGGTAAAGCTGGCGTGGATTCTCTGCTGGATGTTGCGTACGCGGAAATACGCCTCGATGCCCTGATCCTGAAAAGCCCCTGACCAGCCGCTTTCTTACAGCGGTTGTCCAGGGGCTTTTGGATACATTCATTAAACTTCGACGATTTCAACTTTCTCCATTGTGTCGCGGCCTTTGAACGCGTCCACATATTCCATGCCTTTGGTTACTTTGCCGAAAACCGTGTGCTGGCCGTCAAGATGAGGCTGCGGCTGGTAGCAGATGTAGAACTGGCTGCCGCCTGTGTTGCGTCCGGCGTGAGCCATCGCAAGCGTTCCGCGCTCATGTTTGTTCGGGTTGATTTCGCAGTCGATCGTGTATCCGGGACCGCCGGTGCCGGTGCCTTGAGGACAGCCGCCTTGGGCTACGAAGCCCGGAATAACGCGGTGGAAATTGAGTCCGTTGTAGAAACCGGAATTAGCCAGTTTCTCGAAGTTTGCCACTGTGTTCGGGGCATCCTTTTCAAAGAGGTCGATCAGCACTTCGCCGCCGCCTGCCATTGTGATTTTCGCTTGTTTTGCCATGTGGGACACTCTCCTTTTATGTATCGGTTCCTGCTTGGATTGCGGGGTACATGATTGTGAAAGCAATCTCTTTCATTGTACTCCATATTGGAGGGATGTACAAATAAGCGTCACTTTTACGAGTCAGGCTCGACCGTCTGTTAACGGGAACCGTTCACTATCTTTCGCCGCGCTGCAGGACTTTCCAAGCGTATAGAGTAAAAAAACAAACCGGAGGGAGCCCTCCGGCTTGTTTGGCCGTTATCGGGACGTTATGCCCGTCTATGGATGAAAATCAGCGGACCGGCTGAATTTGTTTCATCCGTTCCGGCACGACATCGTTGCGGACCAGATCTTCGTACGTTTCCCGTTTGACCGCCATGTCGGCCATTCCGTCTTTTACGAATACGACGGCGGGTCTGCGGATCCGGTTGTAGTTGCTGGCCATGGAGTAATTGTACGCTCCCGTACTGGCAACGGCCAGTATATCCCCCGTCTCGACGAGAGGAAGCTCCACGTCCCAGATCAGCATATCGCCGCTTTCGCAGCACTTGCCCGCGATGGAGACCGTCTCCTGAGACGGTTCCGAAGCCCGGTTCGCCAGCATCGCTTCGTACTGGGACTGGTACAGGGCCGGCCGGGGATTATCCGTCATGCCCCCGTCTACGGAAACATATTTGCGAACGCCGGGAATATCCTTGTTCGTTCCTACGGTGTACAAAGTCGTTCCGGCATCGCCGACGATACTCCGGCCCGGTTCGATCCAGATCTCCGGCATCGGATAAGAAACGGCCTCGAAGCGGGTTTTGACCGCTTCCGCGATCGCTTCGACATAGGTCGACATCGGCAGAGGCGTGTCGCCTTCCACATAGCGGATTCCGAAGCCGCCGCCAAGGTTGATGACCGAGAAAACCACGTCCAGCTCATCCCGTACCTGCGAGGCGAACTGGGCCACCTTCTCGGCTGCCACCCGGAAACCTTCGACCTCGAAAATTTGCGATCCGATATGGGAATGAACGCCGAGCAGGAGCAGATGATTCGCCTCGGCGGATTCTTTGACCGCTTCGAACGCGGCCCCGTTCCCAAGGTCGAATCCGAACTTCGAATCGATTTGGCCGGTGGAAATATATTCGTGCGTATGGGCTTCTACGCCCGGTGTTATTCTCAGCAGAATCGGTACGCGCTTGCCTTTCGAACCCGCAATCGCATCCAGCATGCGAAGCTCCGTGAAGTTATCGACCACGAAACAGCCGATTCCGGCGTCAAGCGCCATTTCGATCTCGGCCGGCGTCTTGTTGTTGCCGTGGAAGTGAATGCGCTCGGGAGGAAAACCCGCCTGAAGCGCCGTAAACAGCTCCCCGTCGGATACGACGTCCAAGGACAGTCCTTCTTCGGCTACGATGCGGCACATCGCCATGACACAGAACGCTTTGCTTGCGTAAGCAACCTGAAATTTTAACCCGGACGCCTGAAAAGCATCGACAAACTCGCGGCAGCGCCTGCGCACGAGCGCCTCATCCACAACATATAACGGTGTTCCATAGCGGGCGGCCAGTTCCGTGGTATCCACACCGCCGACTTCCAAATGGCCTAGAGCGTTAACTCGGCTTGTTCCATGAAGATGCATCGTCCGTTTCCCCTCTTCGTTATCCATATCCATGACTGCTTCCGTCTTGTTTCTCCATTACATTATTAACTAAAGTAACACAATGTCACTTAGCTGACAATACAACTTTCACGGAAGCGGGCAAGCCGGATAGGACACGCCGTCATTCGGGTCCGGGCTGACGGGTTCCGTCTTTGGAACGCGTGATGCTGAGCCTTGTTTTGTGCGTTAGAACCGGCAGACGGAACAAGATGTTCAGCAGCCCCATCGCATTGAACGGAAGGAAAGGCCACATGTATGGAGCCGTGTGCGAACGCTGGAGGGACAAGAATATCAACCATACCGTAGTTGCGATGACGAAACCCGGAACTTTGAAGAGCGCCACCGAAAACAGCAGGATAAGCCGGACGATCCGGTTGGCTAAACTCAGCTCGTAGCTGGGGGTGGCGAACATGCCGATCGTCGCGATTGAAATGTAGAATATAATTTCATTCGTGAACAGCCCCGTTTTAACGGCAATGTCTCCGATGAGAATAGCCGCGACCAGCCCCATGGCAACGGATAAAGGCGTTGGCGTATGAACGGAAGCCATCCGCATCAGATCGATCCCGAGTTCGGCGAGAAGAAACTGGATGAGAACCGGGATTTTGCCCGGATTCTGCGGTCCGATAAACTCCAGGCCGGTCGGTTTGAGACCGGGTTCTAATACCATCAGGTACCAAAGCGGCAAAAGAAACAGCGAAGCCAATATTCCCAGAAAACGGACCCAGCGCAGATAGGAACCGATAATCGGAAGCTGCCGATACTCTTCCGCATGCTGGAGATGATGGAAGAACGTCGACGGCATGATCATGACACTCGGCGAAGTGTCCGACATCAAGATAACGTGCCCCTCCAGCAGATGGGCGGACGCCACATCGGGCCTCTCCGTGTACCGGACCAGCGGATACGGGTTCCAGCCTTTCGCTACGATTGCTTCCTCCAACTGCTTCTCGGCCAGCGGAATTCCGTCAAGATCCACGTTCTTGACTTTGTCACGGATGGCTTCAACCAGCTTCGGATTCGCGATATCGTCGATATAACCGATACAGATATCGGTGCTGGTCCGCTTCCCTACCTGCATAATTTCGACCCGCAGCTTCGGGTCGCGGACCCTTCTTCTCACAAGCGCCACGTTCGTCATCAGCGTTTCCACGAAGCCGTCCCTTGAGCCGCGCACGACTCTTTCGAGGTCAGGCTCTTCTGTCGAACGGACGGGGAAGTTTTTGGCGTCGACGACGAGCGCCGTCTTTTCGCCTTCGATAAAAACACCGGTCGCCCCGGTCATGACTTGGCCGATGACTTCTTTCATCGTCTGGTACGGCGACACTTGGATGTGCGGAATGAGATATTCCTTGAGGCTCTCGGCCGGATTATTCTCCATCGCGGCGTGGTCCGCGTAACTTAGCCGGTCCAGGACCATCGTGAGCACCTGGTCTTTGGCCAGCCCGTTCACGTAGTAAAAGCCGACCCGGATCGAGCCGAACACCATCTCGCGCAGCACAAGGTCAAACGATGTCCCCAGGCCCGAACGCTCTTCCAGCATATCCTTGACTTCCTGCATCGAGAGCGGGATCGGGTCGTCCACCGGTTTCGATGCATCGCCATTCGACGGCCCCTTGCCCTTCTGGCCTTGTTGATCCCCCCTGGCGCCGGAAGCCTGTTTCTGCTGCCTGGTGCCCTCGTTGGGTTTGCCGTCTGGCACGGCACCGTGGCCTTCGGCGTTGGGCGGCTGCTCTTCGCCGCCTTGATCCGCAGACGAGCGCTTCCGGGAGAAAGAAGCTTGAATAGGATCCTTGTTCCCATCCCGCAACAGCTTCTTGATCCCGAATGCCTCTTCTTCCGGCATTCCCCCGGAACGGTCCTGCTCCTTGCTTCCGCTTTCACGGTCCTGGGATTCTTCCGGGGATCGCGGTCCGGCCCGGAAACCTTTTCTTGCTTCGGACCTTCTACCGGATCGGGCAGCGCCGCCTGATTGGTCGTCACGGGTTCCGGCTCGTAATCCGGCGGCGGTTCCGCCGTCCCTTGATTCACGACGGGATTCGTCCGGTTGTCCGGTTCCTTGCGCCGGTTCCTGCCTTTCCCGTCCGGGCGCTTCTTTTTCCGGAGTCTCTTCCGGGCCATTCGCCCGGCTTTGCAACTGATCCTCACGCCCGGTATCCCCGGCGTCTTCGTTCAGCTCCGTGCCCGATGGTGCATTCTCCTCCATCTCCGGAGCGGCAAAAACGTTGCCTTCCTCATCGATCTGGAGGGCGGGAGCTTTAGATCTGTCATCGGCGTCGGCACCGGAACCGGAAATTTCCCCCGTCCCCCCATGCCTGCGGTCTTTATCTTTCACCATCATCTTACCGATCAACTTCTTCATGCGTACTCCTCCTCAGCCTCAATAAATAAACCATTCGAACAAGGAGCCCAGAACCTTGCCTGCGATCATGGCCGTGAGCAGCCATACCATGTAGGACGTCATGCCCACCCGTTTGGCGAGAACCGGCAGGACATTGATGATTTCCGTCAGGGCCGCGGACAGCATGCCTATAAACGCTCCCGCAAACAACCCGAAAATACCGGTCCACCAGACAGGAGCGGACAGCTTCCAATTAAAGAAATCCATCAAGGTAAAAACCAGCGAACCGGCAATGACCGCGATCTCGCAGCTGCGGATGCGGTGTTGAGCCCGGCTTACCTGAAGCAGCCGCGGTATGATATCCAGCACTAACAGGAAAGCCACCATTCCGCTGCCGACCGCGATGCCTCCGGCAAGTCCTGTCACGACCGCAGCAGACCAGCCCAGCAGCGTGATCATGGGGAAGACTCGCGCTTCTCGCGGTTTAAAGACTGATATTCTTCGGCTATCGTATAGCGGTCGATATTTTCCTGATAGGTAAACATCTCGACTTCGAGCGGGCTCGGCTCTTCGTTGAATTTTTTCTTAAAAAAGTGATTAAAAAAAACCGCCATGCCGATTCCGATACCAAGCGAATACGGAATTTGCAGAAACAGCGGATGCTCGGTCTTTTTGCCGGTTACAAGCTCATACACCCGCTGATGCACCTCCAGCATGCTCACGTCTGCATGAAAATTCATAATCGTAAGGCCCGACCCGATAAAAAGCAGAACCCAAACCGCCGCGAGAAACAATAGATTAGGTTTACGAGTACCGGAATCGATCTCCACGAGCGTATGCGGCTCGCCGAAATGTTCAATCTGCAGATTAGGGTGCACGTTTTTGACAGCCGCCACGATGCTGAGCATATCGATCAGAATACGGTTGCCGTCCTTGACTTTCGGTTGGACCAGAACAAGCCCCCGAAGCGTGCTTTCATACGCGGGCTCGACAATCATCTGGGCGACCCTCCCCAAGGTGACCGGTTCCCGTGCGGGTACCCGTATTCTGCGGCGCAAGCGGATATAGAGACAGGCGTCTGCGGTTTGATTCAACCCTCATCCCCCCAAAAACATCCTTTTGCCAGTAGTATGCGGCGCATTCGGCAGAATCATCCAAGGAAAGGCTCCCAAACTTTGCGCGAGGCGCATCCTACGTTTAAATCCCGCATGCATAAAAAATTCCCGCCGAGGAACATTAGGAACGAACAAGCTTTCCCAACTTTCAAACAGGTGGTGAACACCCATGTCTCGAATTGCTCTTACCCTGATTATCGTAGGCGCGCTGAATTGGCTCCTCGTAGGTATCTTCGAGTGGGATCTGGTATCCGCGATTTTCGGCGGCGAAGTGCACCGCACCTCTTCCGCCTTCAGCCGGATCATTTATACACTGGTCGGATTGGCGGGTATCTACAGCCTTTCGTTCTTCTTCCGGGACGATGCTACCGTACGTTAACCAGGCATTTCCTCCAGCCATGCTCCGGAGGGAAACCGGGGACGGATCCACGAAACGTTTCAGCTCCCGGCGGGCGGACGAATCGTGGATTTTTTTTCGCGTCCGCTCCGGCAAAAAGAAAAAAGACCAGAACGCTATTGAGCGATCTGATCTTTTATGGATTGTAAGATTTTTTTCTCCAGCCTGGACACCTGGACCTGTGAAATGCCGAGCCTGCTGGCGACCTCCGACTGCGTCTGATCCCGGAAATACCGGAGATACACGATCAGCCGCTCCCGTTCGTTAAGAGCCCCGATGGCTTCGTTAAGAGCCAGCTTCTCGAACCATTTATCCTGGGTTTCGTCGGCGATCTGGTCCATCAGCGTGATGGGATCCCCGTCGTTCTCAAAAACCGTTTCATGGATCGAGGAGAGCGGCTTGCTCGCCTCCTGGGCGAAGACGACTTCCTCCGGCGTAATCCCCAGCGCATCCGCGACCTCCTTGATCGTCGGAAGGCGGTTCATGCCTTTGGAGAGCTCGTCCTTGGTCTTGCGGATTTTGCTGGCCAGTTCTTTAAGCGATCGGCTGACTTTCAGCGTTCCGTCATCACGGAGAAACCGCTGGATCTCCCCGATAATCATCGGAACCGCATAGGTCGAAAACTTCACATCGTAGGACAAGTCGAACTTGTCCACCGATTTGAGCAGTCCGATGCAGCCGATTTGAAACAAATCCTCGGCTTCGTAGCCGCGGTTCAGAAAACGCTGAACGACGGACCAGACGAGCCGGATGTTGGAGTTAACCAGCCGTTCCCGGGCGAGCGAATCTCCCGATTGGCTGAGTGCGATCAAACGCTTGACTTCACTGTCATCCAGGAAACTGTGCGAGGAACCTTTCAAATCGACATCCATCGTATCAAACCCCTAGTTTACCAAAGCTTTTTTGGATTCAATTCTTTTCTTCATCCGGATGCGGGTGCCGGTACCGACTTCGGTAACCACGTCGACCTCATCCATAAAGTTTTCCATAATGGTAAATCCCATTCCGGACCTTTCCAGCTCCGGCTTGGACGTATACAGCGGCTGCTTGGCTTCTTCCAGATCTTCGATTCCCGCTCCGTTGTCTTCCACCGTGATATAGACCTCATCGTCCACAATTTCCGTCACGATCGTTACGACACCGTCGGGTTTATTGTCATAGCCGTGGATAATGCAGTTCGTTACCGCCTCCGAAATGACGGTCTTGATATCCGTCAATTCGTTCATGGTCGGATCGAGCTGGGAGATGAACGAAGCGACGGCGACACGCGCGAAAGCCTCGTTCTCGGACTTGCTGGCGAATTGGAGCTTCATGAAATTCGATTCGCTCATAACGCGACCTCCAGACTGGAGATCGCGGATCTCTCGTTGTCTTCAATCGTTACGATCTTGAACATGCCCGACAATTCGAACAAGCGGTAAACTTCCGGAGAGATGTCGCAAACCACCATACGGCCGCCCTTGCCCGTAATCTGCTTGTAGCGCCCGAGAATGACACCCAGACCCGAGCTGTCCATGAAGGAAAGATCCTTCAGACTCAAAATGAGGTGCTTGGTATCCTGCCGGAAAATGGCATCTTCCATGCGGGTTTTGACCACATCGGCCGTATGGTGATCCAGTTCCCCTTTCAGACGAACGACCAGCGCTTTACTTCTGTGCTCAAATTCGATTTGCAAACTCATGTGCCATGTCACTCCTTCCCACATGACTCACAAGTTCTACAATCCCTTTGGCATTTCCTGCCTGCTGACAAAACTAGAAGAAAAGCGCCAAAAGCTCTTCGGAAGCGGGAAAATGCGACTTTATTCTCCGCCGAACAGACTGCGGGCCGAACGCTTCATAAGCGTCCACCAGCCGGCTTTTTTGACATCGGCGGGAGACTCGATCGGGTACTCGGTCAGCACTTCGTTGTTCTTATACACCACGATTTTGCCGATAGGCTGCCCTTTGGCGATCGGCGGCTTCAGATCCTGATTGAGCTGGAGCTCGTGGCGGATTCCTTCTTTGCCTTCGCCCTTTTTCATCAGGATGCTGTAAGAACGCGTTGCGGTCAGAGGCACCGAAGCGACATCGCCCTTGCTGATCTTAAGCTCGCCCAGGGCGTCTCCGGCTTTGAAGATCGGGAAATTGCTGTACTGGGCAAACGCGTAGTCGAACAGCTTTGTCACTTCGGCATTGCGGGTTTTCGTGTTCGGTTCTCCGAGCACGACGGCAATCACGCGAAACCCGTCACGGACGGCGGTTGCCGACAAGCAGAACTTCGCTTCGCTCGTATAGCCGGTCTTCAAGCCGTCGGCTCCCGAATAGAAACGGACGAGCTTGTTTGTATTGACGAGCCAGAACGGTTTCGCGGAATCTTTCCGCAGATGGTCCTGGTAGTTGCCGGTAAACTTCGTGATGCCGGTATGTTTGAGAAGTTCCCGCGACATAATCGCGATATCGTGCGCGGAAGTATAATGATTTTCCGTCGGCAGTCCGTTGCAGTTGGAGAAATGGGTGTTGTTCATTCCGAGCTGCTTGGCGCGCTCATTCATCATCGCGACGAAGTTTTCCTCCGAGCCCGCCAGCTTCTCGGCCATCGCTACGGACGCATCGTTCCCCGAAGCCATCGCGATACCCTTGAGCATTTCTTCAACGCTCATCTCTTCGCCGGGCTCCAGGAAAATCTGCGAGCCGCCCATCGACGCCGCATATTCACTGGTGCTTACCTTATCCGTCATCTTGATTTTTCCGCTGTCTACGGCTTCCATGATGAGAAGCATGGTCATAATTTTCGTGATACTGGCCGGCGGAAGCTTGGTATCCATGTTTTTGTTCACAATAATTTCGCCCGAGTCCGCATCCATTAGAACTGCCGATTGCGCATTGGGAGCGAGATCAACCTGCTGAGGCTTCTCCTCCTTGGCCCATACGGCCGGTCCGGCTGCGGACAGCAGCAGACTCAGCGCCAGAACCGCACAGCTCATTTTCTTCCACATCGTCTTCTACCCCTCCTGCTCAACAATTAGACATACGATTCACAAACTGGGTGGCTAGTATGTAAACCGGGAATTTCATTAAGCAGTCTTGACGGAACCGGACAAAAATATTCCAGGGATTCCCTATCCGGACAAAAGACTTCAACAAAAAAAAGAGCGGACTCCTCAGCCGCGCTCTTCATCCGTAACGAATTTTCAGTTTTCGTTCAACCATACAATCAGCAGAGAGATCAGCTGATTCAAATCTACCGGCTTGGGGATATAGTCGGAAGCACCGGCTTCGATACATTTATCCCGGTCGTTCTTCATCGCTTTGGCCGTGACGGCAATAAGCGGAAGATCCGCCCACTCCGCGCGTTCCCGAATGCGGGTCATCGCCTCATACCCGTCCATCCCCGGCATCATGACGTCCATCAGCACGACGTCGATATCCGGCGTATGGTCCATCAGCGCCAGACATTCGATCCCGTCGCCTGCCGTCAGCACGCGCATTCCCCTGCTTTCCAGCGCTACGCTGAGCGCCGTGACGTTGCGGGGATCGTCATCCACGATAAGCACGGTTTTGCCGGCGATAATCGTTCCGGTTCGGCCGGCAGCCTCGCGCTTCGGCTTCGCGGGCGCCGGCAGGACAGACGCCTCCGCTTCGAGCGCGGATGCCGCTTCCATACCCGCCGTATCCGCCCGGTCCAGGCAGCAGATATACAGCGTGAAGGTGCTTCCCGCTCCTTCCTCGCTCGCCAGATGGATGCAGCCGTTCAGCAGACCGGCCAGATCGCGGGAAATGGACAGTCCGAGTCCCGTGCCTCCATACTGCCGGCTTGTCGCTCCGTCCGCCTGTCTGAACGCCTCGAAGACATGCTCCTGCTTGTCCTTCGGGATGCCGATCCCCGTATCCCGGACGGATATCGCCAGTGCCGTCGTCCAGTCGAGACCGGGCAGCAGGTGATTCTCTTCCTCCTCTTTCGCCCGCCGCAGCGACAGGGTTACCTCACCGTAATGTGTAAATTTAACCGCATTCGACAGCAGATTCTTGACGATTTGCTCCAGCCGCTGTCCGTCGGTCTGGATGATCTCCGGCAGTCCGGGCTCCATGGTACGTTTGAACGCAACGTCTTTGTCCTTCAACATTTTGCCGAAAAGATGTTCCATTTTGTCGGGCAGCTCCGTTAAATTGAACGGTTCGTAATTAACTTCCAGCTTGCCCGCTTCGACTTTGGACAGGTCGAGAACGTCGTTGATGAGCGTTAGCAAATCATTGCCCGCTTTATGAATCAGCTCCACGTAATCGAGTTCCTCTTCGCTCAGCGTGTTGTTCTGATTTTCGGCGAGGAACTGCGACAGCAGCATACTGTTCAGCGGAGTCCGCAGCTCGTGGGACATATTTGCCAGAAATTCCGATTTGTATTGGGAAGCCAGCTGGACCTGCTCGGCTTTGGCTTGAAGTTCCAGCGACGCCTGCTCAAGCTCCAGCGTTTTTTGTTCCGATACCCGGTACTGGGCTTCGAGTTCTTCGTTCGTGACCTGCATTTCTTCCGTCTGGGTGCGCAGCTCTTCGGACTGGACTTGAAGTTCCTCCGCCATGACTCTGGATTCCTGGAGAAGGCGCTCCACTTCCATGCGGCTTCCCACGCTATTGAGTATGATGCCGAACGAAGTGAGAAGCTCTCTCAATACTTGGCGCTGAGAAGCCGTAAACGGTTCGAAGGAGGCAAATTCCACCACAGCCGTAACCGAACCTTTGAAAGAAGCCGGGGCAATAAGAATATGCCGCGGCGCCGCTTCTCCGAGGCCGGAACGGACCGTCACGTAGTTTTCCGGCAGGTGGTCGACAGCCAGCATCCGGTTTTCCTCCGCGCACTGTCCGACGAGACCTTCGCCCGGTTTAAACATGCGGGAGCGCTCCTCGTTTCCGCCATCGGACGCGTATGCCGCCATCCGGTGAAGGCCGTACTCCCCATCTACGGTGTGAAGCATGTAAACCACGCCGTACGGGGCGTTGAACAGTTCCGCCGCTTTGCGTACGAACATGTCGGACAAAGCCGCCGTGTCCGTAAAGCCTTGCAGGGCGGTCGTCAACTCGGCCACCTGCGTTTTCTCCTCGGTTTCCCGCTGCACATTGTCGAGCAGACGGTTCGTCGCATCCCCGAGGTCGCGTATTTCATCCCGTGACTTGACCTCGATCCGTTCGGATAGATCCCCGTCCGACGAAGCCAGATGGTTGATGGCGCGAATGACCTTGCTGATCGTCCCCTGAATCGACCGGGATATCAGGATCGCAGTCGCGACGGCTACAGCGGCCACGCCGAGCATCATGAGGTACAGGGCGCTGCGCATATCCTTGTTCCGCTCGTCCAGATTAGCCACCCGGTCTAGGGTCAATTTGGTTTCCGTACTGCGGAAGGTGTCAATCATGACCCGGATCCGGTCCATATATTTTTTACCGGGGTCCTCTTGAAAATATTGCTGGATTTGCGAAGTATTCCCGGTTTTTTTCCACGCAATGACAGGCTGTCCCGCTTCCGCGATCCATTTCTCGATAACGGACCGCAGTTCCTCCAGCCGTTTCTGCTGGGAAGGATTGTCGGCAACAAGACCGTGAAGCGTATCGTAATCCGTCAACCAGTTTGCCTGCGCTTTCTCGTAAGGCTCCAGATAACGGTCATCCCCGGTAATGACGTACCCCCGCTGCCCCGTTTCCATGTCGAGAAGCTGCTTCTCAACCTCCGACGTCAAATCATGTACCTGAATATCGTGTTCCGTGACAAAGTCGATCTCTTTCTGCAAAGATACAATCCGTCCGTTTACGGCAAAAATCGAGGCCGCCAGGCAGACCAAGATAAGCAGATAACCGGACATAATTTTCCACCGGATACTGAAACGACGTGCTCGCAACACTCTTACTCCCCCTAGTTACGGATACTTACCTTTAACGAACCAAAAAGGGCGCGGCTGAAAAAGGCCGCATGCTTCCTGACGGGCACGCGACTTCGTAGAGGCCTGAATAACCTGACCTTTTGCAGTTCGTAACAAACAGCTTAATTTAACTATTATACTATTGATCGCTGTGATTTGCTAACCGGGTTTACTAGATTTTTGCAAAACTTTCCTCCGCTTGGACAAATAAAAAGGAGCCCTCCGGGGCCCCTTTTTAAAACCGAACTACCGCTTATTCGACCACCAGAACCGACTTCATATCGTTGTGGCCTTCGCCGCAAGGCAGGATACACTTAATTTCGTATTTGCCCGGCTTCTCGAAGTTCACTTCTTGGGACTTGTTCGTTCCGTCCAGTTTAACGTCAACGCCTTCACCCGTGATGTCGATGGCGTGCACGCCTTCTTTCAGGATGAGAGAAACCTTGGTCTGGCCTTTCGGAATTTTGTACTCCGCTTGATCGAATTTCCAGTTGGATGCTGCAATTTTGAGAGAAGCGCCGGCTGTTTCTTCCGCGGCTCTTTCCGCTTGTCGGGCATTGATATCTTGAAAGAGGAAACCCACTCCCATAGCACTCGCGCCGATAAATAGTACAAACATGATCCACTTGTACATGAAGATCCCCCCATCGCGTAATTACCTAATTATTGTACCTAAAATAACGGAAATTGCCTAATCCTTTCCTGAGGCAAACTTCGAATAATTTGTGACAATTCCGTGATATTTTGATCCGCAGGCCGTTTCGGACCGTCAGCGGCCCGAAGCAAAGCCGGTTGCGTAAAGCCTACAATTCCTCGATAATACCGAGAACCAGCTGAAGAAACTTCGGCTTGACCCGCTCCGTCGTCTCCATCACTTCCTGGTGGGAAAGCGGCTGGTCCAGGATGCCCGCGGCCATGTTCGAGATGCAGGAGAAACCGAGCACCTCGATGCCGGCATGACGGGCGACGATCACTTCCGGCACGGTCGACATGCCGACGGCGTCCGCCCCGAGCGTACGGATCATGCGGATTTCGGCCGGCGTTTCGTAAGTGGGACCGAGAAGCCCGAGGTAAACCCCTTCGCGCAGCGAGAAATTCTGTTTCTCGGCAACGCTGTGCGCAAGCTTGCCAAGCCTTCTGCTGTAAGCTTCCGACATATCCGGGAAGCGAACTCCGAGCTCGTCGTCGTTAGGACCGATGAGCGGATTGCGGAACATGAAGTTGATATGATCCTGGATCACCATCAGATCGCCGACTTCGTAAGACGTGTTCACGCCGCCCGCCGCGTTGGTTACGATGAGCGTCTGAACGCCCAGGTCTTTCATGACGCGTACCGGAAATGCGACCGTTTCCGCGCCGTAGCCTTCATATTGATGGAAACGGCCTTTCATCATGACGACTTGTCTGCCTTTTATGGTGCCGGCCACAAGCTCGCTCGCATGACCTTCCACGGTCGAAACCGGGAAGTGCGGGATATCGCTGTAGTCGATAACGACCGCTTCTTCGATAAGATCGGCCAGGACGCCGAGTCCGGAGCCGAGAATGAGACCGATGGTCGGACGGAAGCCGAGCTTCTGCTCGATATAGGCCGCCGCTTCATTGACGCGTTGTTTTTCTGTGCTCATGTAAGAACACTTCCTCTCTTATTGTGTCCGATTATTTGAATTCCTTGAATAAGGTTGTTCATTTGGACAACCCCCTCCGGTTGTCAAATGCGGGTTACAGCCTGGTAATTTTTTATGTAAGGCAAAAACAGCATGGACATTATCTCATTATTGCCTCCGGGATGCAAAAATACCCAATGCCGCATTGACGCATTAAAGGATTTTTATATTCCGCCCAAAAGGAAAAGCCCCTTAAGGGGCCGGGTCACCGTTCACGTCATTTTCGCCCTCGGATGCGTCCGGTCATAAACTTCCTTCATCTTCGACTTCGTCACATGCGTATACACCTGGGTAGTGGAAAGGTCGGCATGGCCCAGCATTTCCTGCACCGAGCGCAGATCCGCCCCATTCTCCAGGAGATGCGTGGCGAAGGAGTGCCTCAAGGTATGCGGCGTAATGTCCTTGTCCACTTCGGCGTCCGCGGCGTAACGCTTAAGCATTTTCCAGAAGCCCTGGCGCGTCATGCGCGTACCGAGGTGATTCACGAACAAGGCCGTTTCGGGCTTGTGCGCCTTCATCAGCTGAGGCCGCGAGGCGGACACATACTCGTCGACCACTTTGGCGGCCATGCTTCCGAGCGGAATAATCCGTTCTTTGGCCCCGCTTCCGACGCAGCGGACAAATCCGAGGCTCGTGTTGACGTCGCCGACATCCAGGCTGATCAGCTCCGATACGCGAATGCCGGTCGCATACAGCACCTCCAGCATGGCCTTGTCCCGGATGCCGTTGCTCGTGTCCGACTGCGGCGCCGCGAGCAGGCGCTCCATTTCGTCCATGGTCAGCACCTGGGGCAGCTTCTTCTCCTGCTTCGGATTCTCGATATCGCGCGTAGGGTCGAAATCCATCCTGCCGCAGCGGATCATATAACCGTACAAGGAACGGATCGAAACAAGCGTCCGGGACTGGGTCGCCGTAGCCCTCCCGAGCTGCTTGAGACGGGAGATGTAGCTGACCACGTGCACCTTGCTCGTCTCGCCCAGCGTCCGGATGTTCTGCTGCTCCAGAAATTCTATATACTGCTGCAGATCCCGAGCATACGATTCGAGCGTATTCCGGGACAAGCCTTTCTCATGTTCCAGATAGTCCATGAATACTTCCAGATCTTCTCTCAAGTTTCCTTGCTCCTTCATGGCATTTCTAAGCTAGCCGGTTTAAGTCTATATACCATTCGTCACAAAACCGATAATTCCTCTTTATTCCCCGTACCAATAAAACAAACGGAGCCTCGCGCCCATACTCTCGCTGCCTTCCGTCTGAATCGCGTGCTGCTGGAACACTTTTACCGACGTGCCGCTGGGATGGCGGTACTTGTCAACCGGTTCGACCCAGACCGAAAACAGGGCAAACACCCGGTACAGGACATAAGTCAGCGTAACGAACAAAACGAGGAATTTGGTCCTCTCCAGCCATTTATGTACGGATACGATCATACAACCCGTCCCCCCCTTTATAACAAGCGTATGATAAGGGAACGCAGGATATGCGGCTCCGCGGCACCTGTGTAATGTTTCGGCTATAAAAAGAGGGAGCGCCCCGCAGAGGCCCTCCCCAACCGTTAAAGAAGCGATTCCGCGCCGTCGATGTAAACTTCCGTCCCCGTAACGTGGCCGGAAAGGTCGGAACCCAGGAAGACCAGCAGGTCCGCCACCTGATCCGCCGTTCCGGGACGATCCGCCAGCGGCATGCTCGTTTCCGGATATTCCACCGGTATCCGGATTTCCTCCAGCTCCGGCGTACGTTCCGTACTGTCCTCAATGTTCGTGTCGACCGAACCCGGACAGATGACGTTGACGCGGATTTTATAGCGGGCCAGCTCAAGCGCAGCCATTTTGGCGAAGGCTGCCTGCCCCGCTTTGGAAGAGCTGTAGGCCGTAAACCCGAAGTTTTTAAAAATCCTGGTTCCGTTGATGGAACTGGTGATCACGATGCTGCCCCCGTTTTCTTTGAGCAGCGGCACCGCGTATTTTACGGTCAGGAACGTCCCCTTCAGATTGGTCTGCAGGGTTGCGTCCCATTCTTCCGGTTCCAGGTCTTCGATCGGCGCGATTTTACCGTTAATGCCCGCATTGGCCAGCACGATATCAAGCCGTCCCCATGTTTCCTGCAGCTTCACGTATGCCTCTTTGACCTGTTCCGGGTCGGAAATATCCGCTTCGGCGACAATCGCTTCTCCGCCCTTGCGCATAATAATTTCCTGGACATCCTCGGCATATTCTTTGCGGATGTCCACCAGGCAGACCTTGACTCCCAGCTTGGCGAGTTTCAGCGCCGCCGCTTTGCCTATCCCCGAGCTTGCTCCGGTGATAAGCGCCGTTTTTCCGGCCAGGCCGTATTCCCCTGTATGTACGGTATTGGTCTGCTCCATGGACCGTCCTCCTCTGAAAGCCGACACCTGCAAGGTAGCGGCATGTTGGTGATGGGTATGTTCCACTGCCTCCTTACCCGGTGAACCGCCCGAAGAAACGACAGAACGCGCCCGATTTTCATCTTCGTGAGAAGGGCTGCGATCGGCTGCAGAAGCGCCAAAAAGCCCGCTGAACGGGCAGCGGGCTTCCAGGGGGCATGCAGACGCATCAAGCAGACAAAAACCTTCCGCGTCTGTTTAAACGAGCGTAGAAGGTTTTGCGCTTGCATGATGATGGTGATGCTTCGGGTTAGCATCTTTATTTTTCGGCTGATCGGCGCCCTTCTCCAGACATCTGTGGCAGATACCTTGAAAATCGAGGCGGTGATCCAGCACTTTAAAATTATATTCACGGGCGAGCCGTTCTTCCAGCGGTCCCAGCCAATCTTCCATAATTTCGTCCACTGCGCCGCACTGCACGCAGATCAAATGATGATGATGGTGATGAGTGCTGTCGCTGCGAAGATCGTAACGGGCTACGCCATCTCCAAAATTCATTTTCTCAAGCACATGCATATCGCTAAGCAATTCGAGCGTCCGGTACACGGTAGCAAGTCCGATTTCAGGAGCTTTATCCTTGACGAGCATAAATACGTCCTCGGCGCTAAGGTGATCTTCTTCATTCTCGAGCAGCACTCGAACCGTCGCTTCCCGCTGGGGAGTCAGCTTGTAACCTTGGGATTGCAGCTGCTGCTTGATCTTCTCAATACGTGCTTCCATACTCCTCCCCCTCTTACAACGCGTCTAAACGGCGCGATAGTTTCCCTTTTTTCATTATAGAGGGAGGGAGTCACGAAAGTCAAACGACTATTTAGAATGATTCTAGTTAGTAAGAGCCGCCAGCATCGGCGTAACCCACTTCATCATCGTCGGAGACACGAATGCTTCCAAAAGCGCCGCCCCAAGCATGCAGACGCCCATCGCGAGCGTAACGCCGGAGTAACGCATGAACGGGTGATAGATCGTTCCGCTCCGGCGGACGAGCCTGTTCTTGATAATGAACAGAGAGAAACTGATGGAAACGACGCTGCAGATCAGAATGGCGGGAACGACAATCAGATTCGGGGGCGCGATGGAAACAAGAGCGAAAGCGATGCCTTTCCAAGAAAGCTGCCCGACCATAAAGCCTACGCTGAAGCCGATCAGGACGCCTTTTAGAAAATCCAGCACGAGAATAAGCGGCAGTCCGATAACGGACAGCCCGAGCGTCCAGATGAGCAGAATCCATTTCATATGAAGCGAGAACGCCGCCAGCATCGACTGCTTCCCGTCCACCTGGGCCCCGTCCTCTATCGTCCGGTAGAACGAACTGAGATAGCGCCCCAGCTCCTGCTTCTGTTCGAGAGACAGCGCATTGACCATGACGGCGCCGAACACGACACCCACGACGAAGAGGACCGAGACGAATAGAAAGAGCGTAAACTGTTCTTTGAAATACTGCTTCAAGGTCTGCATAGCCGGCATGATAAGTCCTCCTTGTCCGCTTGTTCACTATAGGCAGTATATGCGGCGGATAACCGGGATAGACCAAGCCGTACGGCAATGTGAAAAAAGCAAAAAAGCCCTCTCGGCTTGAGGGCTTTTGCTTCGGCGATTCGCCACCGGCGGTCATCCGGCAGAAGCGGCCTTCAGGCGTCGGTTGCTGCCTGTCCTACGCCTCCGGCAGAGGCGTATCGGTCGGCTTGCCCGCGGTGCCTTTATAGGTCTCGTCGATCTGCTTGCGGATTTCCAGCGGCGTTTTGCCGTCCTTCTTAAGCGAGACGGCCTTTACCGCGATCTCCATGCAGATGCCGCAGCGCGTCCCGTGATCGTCCCAGACGACGGAACCGTCCGCATTCGTTTCGCGGATGAAGCAGTTCTGGTTGCTCTTGTGGCCGGCGCTTTCGCCGCAGCCGCAGTAGCACGGCATGGACTGCAGCAAGTCCGCGTTTTTGCCGGCCAGCTCGTAAACAAGGCGGATTTCTTCGCGCTGCTTGTTCAGAAATTTCGGCAGGACGGCGGACGAAGCCGTCTTCTCCTGCAAGTCCCCGTTGGCGGCTTGATGCGCCGCGCCGTCACCGTGCGCATCCTGCTTGGCTCCGCCGCTTCCGCATGCGGCGGCCAGCATGCTGGCGCACAAAAGGGTGGCCGTAAGCAGGCCCCACTTTTTCTTCATGTTCAGATTCCCCTCTCCCTTTGCGGGAATTAGATCGCTTCTGTTACGGGCCCGTGTTTGTGTTTATCCGTTTGCGCGGGTCCCGTTCGTTCCCTTGTCAGCCGGCTTTGCTTTCGCCGGCGCTTTGACTTTACCGTAAGTGCCTCCGCCGCCCACCTGGAGATCGAGGACGCCCGTCCGGGCCTCCAGGATCATCCCGGCAATGTCGTCTCCCACCGTCTCGGCCAGCTCGCTTCGCGTTGCCCGGTGCAGGATGTTCATTTCGGTGCCGAATCTGGCGAGCAGCTGGTCCAGCTTTCTTTTGCCCAGTCCCGGAATGAATTCCAGCGGTACCTGGTAGTAATAGGGCGGCCGGTAATCCGGCACATGCGGCTCCTCGCGGTCTGCAAGCTCCATGATGCGGTCCATAACGCCGCGGACTACTTTGGGACTGCCGCAGTACAGGCACCTTCCAACGGCCGCCTCGCTCTCGTCCAGGATGCTTTCGCAGCTCAGACAGTAGGTGCGGTGATATTTGCCGAGCCGCGGATTCAGACCGTAGTTCGCGGTAACCGCGCGGCCTCCTTCTCTACGGAGAGCGAGCACCAGCTCCGCGAACGTAGGCTCCGCCAGCCGAAGCTCGTTGTACTCGCGGCCGATTTTCCCGAGCGAATGGGCATCCGAATTCGTGACGTACGTGTAGCGGTCCAGCTCCGGCAAATAGCCCGCCATTTCGGAATCGGAGCTGAGCCCGAGCTCGACGCCCGCCAGCCCGTCCAGATCCAGCATATGCTCCATGCGGGTCGACCCGCTGCCGTAGATGCTTTTGTGCGGCGTAAAAATGTGCGCGGGAATGAGTATACCTCCCCGCCGGAGCACTTCGGCCTGAAGCTCCCTGGCCGTGACATACATGCGCTGGGAGCTCAGCTCCACATTTTTCATCCGCGGGCGCATCCACTCCGTGAACTCTTTCATCTGAGCCAGCTTCGGGAGAAAAACAAGCAGATGCACGGGTCCCATACCCGGATCGCGCACCTCGATTTCGCTCCCCAGCAGAACCGTGGTCTGGTGATACCGGATGCCCCCGCCGGCCAGCTCCTTCATTTCGCCGGCAGCGAGATAGTGCTCGATCTCTTCCTGCACCGCCGGCGAATGGCAGTCGATGATGCCGACGATCTCGATTCCTTTGCGGTCGGACGCCTCACGGGCAATGTTGTAGAACGTCAAGTTCCGGGCTCCGCTGATCTTGACTGCGGCTCCCTTCTCCGTCCGGCCGATATGAATGTGAAGATCCGCGTAGTACGTCCGCAGCATCAGAACGAGCCCGTCATCTTGTACGCTTGCCAGGCGTATACGGCCGTGATGGTTTTGGCGTCGCTGATGCTCCCGCGCGCAATCAGCTCTTTCGCCTCCTGGAGGGTGATCGCTTCGCACTCCAGAAATTCGTCCTCGTCCGGCCGCGCTTCCCCGCGGACCAGGTTCTCGGCTACGAACAGATGAAGGATTTCATCGGCAAAGCCCGGAGACGTATAAAAGGAGCAGACCGAACGGACCGACTCCGAACTGTAGCCTGTTTCTTCCTCCAGCTCGCGGATCGCCGCCCGGATCGGCTCTTCGCCGGGATCGAGCTTGCCGGCCGGAATTTCCACCTGGCTTTTTTCCAGCGCCTTGCGGTACTGCTCCACCACGATCATCCGGTCGTCGTCCGTTAATGCCAGAACGGCCACCGCACCGGGATGCTTCACGATCTCGCGCGTGGCCGTTTCCCCGTTTGGCAGACGGACATGATCCACCTGCAGCGTAATGATTTTCCCCTTGAAGATGGGTTCGGTTTTTATCGTAACTTCCTCAAATTTCCGATTGTTTTGATCAGCTGACATGTCCCGCTCCTCCCCCGGGTAAATCCCGGAAACGCTTATTTTCTCCACTATTATATCAAATGGCTGAAAAAAAACGGCTTTACCCTGTGTTGAATTATGGCAAAACGGGGAAAGAATGAATACAGGGTTTTGTGCCTTATTTTAACAGCTGACATAACTCGTCCCTTACTCGCATAGGTTTTAACCTAAACTAAGTGCGGAAATGAGGAATGAATCATGAAAAATTATACAGCTTCCGAAAGCCTGTGTCTTGTCGGAAAGGCATGGGAAATTAAACAATATCTTCAGCTCGCCGTTCAGAAAGGCGGACGCGATCTGCCTCTCGTCGTCTTTTTGGAACAAAAATCAGGATGAACCGGCGCTGACCTCTCCCTGCAAGCCTAAAACGGTTAAGGCCTTCCGAACCGGCTTCCGACCCCAGGTTCAATCAAATCGTGAATCCCGTACGATTGTAAAGGCGCCGCGGTAGGTTCCGGCTGTTTACGGACGAGCCTCTGTAATTCGGCCGCAACCCGGCTGCGCTCGCTTTCCGTTATATTCATATACGATACTCCCCCGATCATCGCCGTAGCAGCGTCAAGCGGCATCGTGACCACGTCGTTTCCGGTAAGAGCGGAAAATGTGCTCGCAAACTGGAAAACGGTTCGGGCCGGTATGTCCATGCGGACATTGCCTCCCATAATTTTAAGAAGGTTATTGATCTTAGCCACGTTGCGGTATTGAACCGTCTGGGTAAGCAGCTCGCGCACAACCTGCTGCTGGCGGCGCATTCGGCCGAAATCTCCGTCCGCATCTCCCCGGTACCGGGCATAATTAAGCGTCTGCTGACCGTTCAGCGTCTGCCTGCCTTTCATAAGATACACATGACGATGGGTAATCCGGTCGTCGAAGTCCATATTTTTCTCCACGTCAATCGACAATCCTCCGAGCGTATCCACGAATTCTTTGACGCCGTTAAAATTAAAAGCCACATAGTAATCTACCGGGATGCCGAAAAACGCTTCGACGGTTTTCACCGCCAGATCCGCCCCTCCGTAAGCGTAAGCGTGGGCCAGCTTCTCTTTGCCGTGTCCCTGAATGCGGATCCGGGTATCCCGCGGGATCGAAAGCAGCGTTATTTTCTGGCTTGAAGAATCGGCAACGGCCAGCATGTTCGTGTCCGAACGCCCCTGTTCCACGTTCCCGGAGTCTATTCCCAGCATAAGAAACACATACGTCTGTTTGGCAAGGGTTTCACGGACCGGTGCGGGATTCACCGGATTCGTTTGCGGAACTCCCATTTCAGTCCGTTCTTTGTACACCAGATTCCAGCTGTGATAAGCGTTCCACGCGTAATAACCGCCGACCGCGAGCAGCAGGGCAAGCGGCAGCGCAGCCCAGAGCCAGAACCGTTTTCTTCTGCGTTCTCGTTTCATCCGTCCCGTTTCACCCCCCGATTCTGCAAGATGTGCAATATCAGTAGTATGGGGAAACCGCCGGCAAAAAAAAGATCCCCGCCCCTAACATCTTCTGTAGAAAGCGGGAAACTTTGTGAAACCGAAACAAAGACGTAAGACATACTTCTCCTCCGGGAGCCGTACGTTTTTGTTGATACAACTGGAAGAACGGAAACCCAAAAACAAAACCTCCATCCGGATGGCCGTTAGGCCTGTCGGGATGGAGGTTTTTTGGTTCGGACTGCTTATTTCGCTTGTTCCGTTACTTCGCGGACGATAGCCACGACCGCTTCGGCTGTTTTCACGAGATCGGATACGGCGATATGTTCGTTGGTGGTGTGAATTTCCTTGTAACCTACCGCCAGGTTCACCGTAGGAATTCCCATGCCGTTGAAAATATTCGCGTCGCTTCCTCCGCCGGAGTGGAACGTGCTGGTTTTGCAGCCCATGCCTTCCAGGGCTTTCATGGCCAGCTTCACAACCGGCGATGTTTCGTCGTGCATGAAAGCGGGATACACGATATCCGCTTCGAAATCGCACGTCGTGCCGAAATCTGCCGCCGTGTCTTTGCACGCCTGCTCCATCGCGGCGAGCTGGGCCTCCAGCTTGCTTTGGACGATGCTGCGCGCTTCCGCTTCGAGAAGCACGCGGTCGCAAACCACGTTAAGAGGACCGAGGCCGGAGAAGCTGCCGATGTTAGCCGTCGTCTCCGAATCCAGACGGCCCAGCTTCATGCGGGATACCGCTTTACTTGCCACTTGAATGGCCGAAATGCCGTCTTCCGGGTTCACACCCGCGTGAGCGGATTTGCCGTACATGACGATCTTGATTTCGGCGCGGGCCGGAGCGGCAACGGCGATCTCGCCGATCTCGCCATTGGAGTCCAGCGCATAGCCGAACTCCGCCTTCATGACGGACGGATCCATCGCGCGGGCGCCTTTCAGCCCGGATTCTTCTCCAACCGTGATGACGAACTGGATGGGACCGTGAGCGATATTTTGCTCCTTCAGCACCCGGATAGCTTCGAACATGGCCGCGATTCCGGCTTTGTCGTCACTGCCCAGAATCGTGGTTCCGTCGCTGCGGATAATTCCGTCTTCACCGATTTGCGGCTTGATTCCGTTGCCCGGAGCTACCGTATCCATATGGCTGGTAAAGAAAATGCACGGAGTGGACTCCGGTGCGCCGCTCGCTTCCAGCATACAAATCAGGTTTCCGGCGCCGTGACCGGTTTTCTCGGCCGCGTCATCCGTCTGGATGGAAAGACCGAGTTCCTTGAATTTCGTCTGCAGGACGACACTGATCTCCTGCTCGTATTGCGTCACGCTGTCGACTTGTACAAGCTCGATAAATTCTTTTATTAACCGTTCCTGCTGGATCATGGGTTCCCTCCGTTGTTGCAATGGTTTACAATAGAGTCAGCGAAAAGTTTGTCCGAATAGGAGTGATTGGTATGAAACGCAACCGTCTGTTCAAAATCGTCGTGTACATCATGCTGTTCAGCATGGTCGCATCGACCTTGATGGTCTCCCTCAGCTTCCTGACAACCTCATAATACGCCTCAATACAGCTTGGTTTCAAGATTGTAGGCTTCCATATTTTCCTTCACGCGCTGTAAAAAGCGTCCGCAGATAACCCCGTCCAGAATCCGGTGGTCCAGCGACAGGCAGATATTCACCATCGAACGGACCGCGATCATATCCTGGATAACGACCGGCCTTTTCACGATGGATTCGAAGGTCAGGATGGCCGCCTGCGGATAGTTGATAATCGGCTGCGAAAGGATGGAACCGAAGGACCCCGTGTTGTTCACGGTAAAAGTGCCCCCCTGCAGGTCGTTTAACGACAGCTTGCCGGTGCGGGCCTTTTTCGTTAGGGTGTCCGCTTCGAGGGCAAGCCCCGCGATATTCATCTGATCCGCTTTCTTGATCACGGGCGTCAGAACGGATTCTTCCGTACCGACCGCAAGCGCGAGGTTGATATCCCGCTTGATGATGATTTTATCGACCGCCCAGACCGAGTTCATGATCGGGTAGTCTTTGATGGCGTTGACCACAGCTTTCAGAAGAAACGGAAGATAGGTAAGATTGATCCCTTCGCGGCGCATGAATTCTTCTTTGACCTTGCTCCGCAGGGTCACGAGATTCGTTACGTCCACTTCGATCATCGTCCAGGCGTGCGGAATTTCCGATACGCTCTGGCGCATGCGGCTCGCGATCGTGTTGCGGATCGGCGTCACATCGATGAACGTTTCCCCCCGCGAATCGGAATTCTTGTCGAATTCGAGCGGCGTCGGCGGATTCTGCGATAGGTGAATGCCGCTGCTGCGCACCGGAATTTGCGGTTCGGGTCTGTAAGGATTAACAATCGGCGCTTCCGCAGACGGTTGATGCGCCGGCGCGGATGGCGCTTGCTGCGCCGCGGGAGCCGCATGCGTCTGCCGTGCAGCCTGGCTGCCGCCGCTGGGAGCCGCAGGTGCCCCGCCCTGCGCTATGTAGGTTTCGACGTCCTTGCGCGTAATGCGCCCGCCGAAACCCGTGCCCTTGACGCGGCCGAGATCCACGGCGTTCTCCGCGGCAAGACGCTGCACGGCGGGCGAGTACCTGCCGCGCATGCTCTGGTCGGCGCTGTCTTCCGCGATTGCCGCCGCGGAGTCTCCCTGCGATGCAGGGCCGCCGCTTGCGCCCGCGGAAGCCGTTTCCGCCGTCTCCGGCACTTCCAGGAGGCAGATCGGGTCTCCTACGGCTGCGGTCTCGCCGCTGCCGACGAGGATTTTGACCAGCCTGCCTTCGATCGGGCTGGGCATTTCGACGTTGACTTTGTCCGTGTACAGCTCGCAAAGCACGTCGTACTGCTGGATATAGTCACCGGGCTGCTTCAGCCAGGTACCGACCGTAGCGGAAACGAGACTTTCCGCCAGATGAGGCACCGGCACTTCGGCCAGCCGGAATTTTGTTTCGCTCATATCGCGTTCCCCCATTAAAACTGCGCGAGTTCTCTCATCGCGTCCGCTAATTTGTCCGTGTTAAGCAGGAAAAACTTCTCCATCGGCGGGTTCATTCCGACGGCCGGGACATCCGGGCCGCATAACCGGCGGATCGGCGCATCGAGATCGTACAGCAGCTCTTCGGCCACGATAGCCGCAACTTCGGCTCCGATCCCGCCTGTTTTGTTATCCTCATGGGCAATCAGAACCTTGCCCGTCTTGGCCGCCGCTTCCAGAATCGCCTCGACGTCAAGCGGCTGGATCGTGCGCAGATCGAGCACGTGGGCGCTGATGCCTTCCTTCGCCAGCTCTTCCGCCGCCTGAAGGGCGTAGTGCACCGCAATTCCGTACGCGATCACGGTCAAATCCGTGCCTTCGCGTTTCACTTCGGCTTTGCCGATCGGTACGATATAATCGCCTTCCGGCACTTCCGCCGAAAGCGAGAGGTAGCATTTCTTATGCTCAAAATAAAGTACTGGGTCCGGGTCCCGGATAGCCGCCAGAAGCAGCCCTTTGGCGTCGTAAGGATTCGACGGCGCGACCATTTTGAGGCCGGGCGTTCCGAAGAATACCGATTCCGGGCACTGCGAGTGATAAATCGCTCCGCCTCCCGCCGCTCCGTAAGGGGCGCGGATGACGATCGGACAGCTCCAGTCGTTATTGGAACGGTAGCGGATTTTGGCCGCTTCGCTGATAATCTGATTCGTCGCCGGAAAAATAAAGTCCGCGAACTGGATTTCCGCGATCGGTTTCATCCCGTACATCGCGGCTCCGATCGCCGTTCCGACGATAGCCGATTCGGCCAGCGGCGTATCAAGAACGCGGCTTTCGCCGTACAGGTCACGCAGACCTTTCGTCGCGTTGAGCACGCCGCCTTTGCCGACGTCTTCTCCCAAAACAAATACATTTTCGTCGCGCTGCATTTCGTCCTGCATCGCCGAACGGATTGCTTCCAAATAGGTGATTACTGCCACGTTGCTGCCTCCCTCTGCTCTTGCACTTACGCCTGGGCGTATACGTGCTTCAGCGTATCTTCGCCTGTCGGATAAGGAGCCGTGTCCGCGTAGGCTGTCGCTTCATTGATTTCCTTCTGAATCTCAGCCTGCAGCTCCTGGTCCTTCTCTTCGCTCCAGATGCCGCAGTCGATCAGATATTGACGGAATTTCGGCAGTCCGTCTTTGGCGCGGTTCTCTTCCACTTCTTCCTTCGTGCGGTACAAGAGATCGTTATCCGACGTGGAGTGCGGAGGAACTCGGTACAAATCCGCCTCGATCAGCGTCGGGCCTTCGCCCCGCAGAGCGCGCTCGCGGGCTTCCTTCACCACGCGGTACACTTCCAGCGGATCGTTGCCGTCCACCTTCACACCGGGGAAGCCGTAGCCGATCGCCCGGTCGGCGATATTGCCCGCAACCTGCTTGTCATGCGGAACCGAAATCGCGTACCGGTTATTCTCGCACATGAGAATGACCGGCAGCTTGTGCACGCCGGCGAAGTTGCAGCCTTCGTGGAAGTCTCCCTGGTTGCTGGAACCTTCTCCGAAGGTCACGAAGGAGACAAGCTCGTCGCCCTTCATCTTGGCGGCCAGGGCAATCCCGACCGCATGCGGCACCTGCGTCGTAACCGGGCTGGAGCCCGTCACGATCCGGTGCTTGCGGTGTCCGAAGTGGCCCGGCATCTGGCGGCCGCCGCTGTTGGGATCTTCCGCTTTCGCAAATACCGAAAGCATCAGTTCCTTCATGGTCATGCCCACCGAAAGAACAAACGCGTAATCGCGGTAGTACGGGAGGAAATAATCTTTCTCGGCGTCAAGAGCGTATGCCGCTCCGGCCTGAGCCGCTTCCTGGCCTACGCCCGATACGTGAAAGGCAATTTTGCCGGAACGCTGCAGAAGCAGGGACCGCTCGTCGAATTTGCGCGCGAGCAGCATGGATGTATACATTTGAATGACTCTTTCATCGGAAAGTCCTAATTGCTGATGCTTAACGTATTGACCGATGGACATTGGGGCTGCGCCTCCTTTTTGTTACCTGGTCTTAATACTAGACACTATATGCTTATTATAAACGGTATTCTTGTCCAATTCAACGGACATTTGGCACAGACAGCCGGTTTCTACCCTTGGTTAAATGTGGATGGCCCGGCCTTCGGCGGCGAGAACCGCTTCCGCGAACGCCTCCGAAAGCGTCGGATGCGGATGAATCGTGCTGCCGATTTCCCACGGGGAAGCCTCCAGAAGCTGAGCCAGCGCGGCTTCGGCGATATAATCCGTGACGTGAGGTCCGATCATGTGAACGCCGAGCAGATCGTTCTTGTCCGCGTCGATCACGACTTTGACAAAGCCGTCGTTCTCCCCGTACACGATGGCTTTGCCGAGCGGCTTGAAGCCGAACTTGCCGGTCTTGATCTTGAAGCCTTTCTCCTTGGCTTCCGCTTCCGTCCAGCCCACGGACGCGATTTCCGGCCGCGTGTAGACGCATCTCGGGATGCGGTGCGCCTCGTGTGTGTGCGGCTTCAAGCCGCAGATATGCTCGACCGCGACGACGCCTTCGTGGCTGGCCGCGTGGGCCAATTGCAGACCGCCGATCACATCGCCGATGGCATAGATGTGGGGGATATTCGTCTGCATGTGCCCGTTCACGCGGATGAAGCCGCGCTCGAGCTTCACATCGGTGTTCTCCAGCCCGAACTGTTCCACGTTCGGAGCTCTTCCCACCGATACGAGGATCTTGGCGGCGGCGAGCTCCACGCGCTCGCCCTTCTGCTCGGCGGCGACCGTGACGCCGGAAGCGTCCTTGCGGAGCGTGTCCGCGAGCACGCTTGCGTTCGCGAGCACCTTCACGCCGCGCTTGCGGAGCAGCCGGTCCAGCTCGCGGGAGATTTCCTCGTCCTCTGTCGGCACGAGGCGGGGGCCGGCTTCCACAACGGTTACGTCCACGCCGAAATCGTTCATCATCGACGCCCACTCCACGCCGATTACACCGCCGCCGACAATGATCAGCGAATCCGGCAGCGCTTCAAGCGCCAGAGCCTCGTCGCTTGTCAGGATGTGTTCGCCGTCCGGCTCCAGACCGGGCAGGATGCGCGGACGCGATCCCGTGGCGAGGATGAGGTGTTCCGGAACCAGCGTCTCGAAACTGCCATCCGGCATTTCGACGGAAAGCGTTCCGCTTCTCGAAGAGAAAATCGACGGAGCCATAATACGGCCGATTCCGTTAAAGACGTCGATTTTATTTTTTTTCATGAGATACTGCACGCCCTTGTGAATCTGAGCTACGATGCCGTCTTTACGTGACTGCACACGGGTGAAGTCCAGGGAAACGTCAGGCGCAATGACACCGAACTCTTCCGCTTGCCTGGTTGTCGCCAGAACCTCCGCACTTCTCAAAAGCGCTTTGCTCGGGATACAGCCGCGGTGCAGACAGGTTCCCCCCAGTTTGTCTTTCTCCACCAACGCCACTTTCTTGCCGAGCTGGGCCGCACGGATAGCGGCGACGTAACCGCCCGTTCCGCCTCCCAAAATTACGATATCGTACGCTTGTCCACTCATTTTTATGTTCCTCCTGTTCTTTAACGAAACCTTTGGATCTTTCATGATTTTTCATGATCTTTCATGATCCTTCATGCTTTTATGTGTATGAACCTGTTATGTATGGCAGGGTTGATTCGTCCTCATTGTACAACGTACAAGGGCCTTCCGTAAAAGTCGGCTGCCGGGCAGGCGCGTGTCCCCGTACGGCCGATCCCCGTCCCGTTCATTGTAACCCCTGTACGCCCTTAAAATATAGTAGGCGTCCAAAATAGACAGAAGCATCCGGACACGGTATCATGGGAATAAAGGCGCTAAGCCCTCACTTATTCTCTTCTCTGATTTGAAAAGGAGCCGCATTATGAAAGATAAATTAAGCCGTTTTGTCGCGATCATGCTTCTCGTTATTCCCGGCGTTATGGCGACCTACGGTTTTCTGTCCATGAAAGACGCGTTTTTCCATCAATTCGAGGCGGAAGGCTATATGCATTGGGGCAAATTCGTCCTCGGTTTCATTCTATTCGGTCTCGGCGTCGCCTTTATCGGCGGCTGGACCTTTTTCCGGGACCGCAAGCGCAATTACGTCGCACCGCGGTTCAAAGTGAAGCGCAGACGGTAATTTAAGTTCGTCCAGGCCGGTAAAAAGAATTCCCGAGCTTCCGTCGCCCGGCTTGGTATCGCATGATGCATGACCGAGGGTATCCGCCCGGCAGACATTCATTCCGCTCCGGCCGTTAGATTGCGGACAAGCACCTGTGCAACCTCCGAACAGACAAACAGCCCCGCCGCCCGAAAGGTCATCCTTTCAGCAGGGAGCTGTTTTTTTATGCCGCGGAAAAAATCATCAATCGTTAATGAACGACACCTTGAAGAGCCTGCTCCACCCGTGTGACTCCCTGGGACATGGCATGACCTCCGCCGATTGCGGCCGCGACCGCTACCGTTTCTCTGATTTCCTCGGCGTTCGCCCCTTTGCTCAGCGCTTCCTGGACGTGGTAGAACGTGCAGACCTCATTGTTGGCAAAAAGCCCCATGCCCAGTGCGATCAGCTGCTTGGTTTTCGCGGGAAGCGCACCGTCTTTGAAGCATTCGCCCGTAAACTGATGATAAGCGTCCGCTACCGACGGAAGCTGTTCCTGCAGCTGTGAAATTCCGGTTTTATAGGCGTCGATCTTGGCGTCCATCGCCCCGCCGCCCGCATGTGTTGCAGAACTCATTGTAGTCACCCCACTGGCAGATTCCGTTTGGTCTCCTGTAGAGTGCCCCAAGCGCCTTGCGCCCATACGAAAAGCAAATCAGCGGCGTCGGCACCGTTCCGCGCTCCCGCAACCTGACAGCCTGAACACCGGCCGCTGCGCTTTAGCCTTCTTCTTCGTCTTCGGGCCGCACGGGAAACTCCACGATTTCCCAGGAGATTCCGATTTCCCGGTCCGCCCAGCTGCGGATATTGATCTCAACGGCTTGCAGCAGTTCCTCCTCCGTTAAATGATCCACTTTACGATCCTCTATCTGAAGAAAAGCTTCTTTAATGTACTCGCCGCCTACGGAAAGGTCTATTCTGATTTTCACGCTTCCCGGCACCTCCTTCAATGTTCGCGGTCTTTGCAGGACAGTAAGCGTCCCGTCAGCTTCAGGCCCGGCCGTCCCGCCTTGCTCGCTTGGTGCGGGTTGTTATGGCTCACATCTTTGCTGCCCGTACTATTCATTGTCAATCCGGCGCCTTAAGGAGTATACTAGATAGAGTATTCAAAAGTCTGTGAAGACTTAAAAGGAGGCCCATCCGACATGGCGATCAGCCGAGCACGCAAGCTGCGGGACAAACAAATCCGCGAAGGAAAACTCGATCCCGCAATCAAACGGAAATCGTGGGACGGCGTTCAGCCCGCCACCAAATCCACACCGACTCTGCAGGAGAAAAAAAGAAGAGTCGCGCACAAACATAAACGGAACTCGTTCCCGCATACGGAGGACGGTTCCGTTTATTATTTTACACCGGCTTCTTCATCCGGGATCACCCAGGGCAGAGCAAGCGGGTTATGAGCGTTTAAGTAACGGACAAGCTGCTCCTTCTCGTCCGGCTTGAAGGTATATTTGCAAGAAAAACCGTTAAACAGCAGCTCCAGGCTGCGGATGCGTCCTTCCGGCGAAGCCAGAACATCCACGACGTAGTAAGAATCCGGTTCGTCTTCGAAATGGACGCCGACGGCAAGATTCAGTTCGCTTTCCGCCGAAATCACTTCCGCATAATCGATCTCCATAGGGCCTCCAACCTTTCTATTGAATACAACGTGCTGAATTTATTATAATATAAAAATCCACTGCCTGTCTTTGTCCGAAGACGCAGGAGTGACTAAGGAGGAAGAAACATGGCATATGATCCGCAGGTTGTTGAAGCAACCAAAGTAAGCGATAACCCGAAAAACGGCTTGTTTGAAGTCGTTGTCGTTCTGAAAGACCGTACACACGGCCGTATTTTCTTCGAACGCAATCTGCAATCCGGAGAAATCAAAGCATCCCGTATTTCCCGGCTGCTGAAGGAGCCTTGCCCGATCTGCCGCAAAGATTTCCTTTGCAACTGCCTGGATCGGTACCTGGACAACATTTCCGGCCAAGCTCTTCAAAAAATCGAATCCTAACCCTTCTCCGGAAGCAAGCATAAAAAGCCTGTGGAACGTTCATCCGTTCTGCAGGCTTTTTATAAACTGTACGTTTGGAGACGGCTCACGGACACTGCTTCCGCCGGAATTTGCGGAAAGCCGGCGGTTTATCCGAGTGTGTCGGACAGGACGGCCAGGCAGAGAAATACGAGTAGAAAAACACCCATCGCGGCATAATCGCGAGCTTGCATCCGTAGTGTCCGGCTTCGGGTCCTTCTGCCTCCCGTCCGGCTGTAGCCTCTGATCTCCAAAGCCGTCGAGAACTCGTCGGCCATACGGATCAGAGAGAACATGAACGGCAGCGCCATAATCCGAAACTCGGCTAGCCCTAGCCCGCTTTTGCCGCTGCGCCCCTGTCCCCTCGCTTTTGCGATACGGCCGAACCGGTTCCACTGCCCGCCGATAAGCGGAATAAACCGGAACATAAGCGAAGCCGTCAGCGCAACGGCCTCCACCGGGAACTTCAGCCCCGCGAGAACGGCCAGCCCCTGCTCCACACCCTGCTTCATCCGCAAATAGCCCACCGTAAGCGGAAAAAGGACGCCCAGGACAAGCACCAGCATCAGGTTCGATAACGCCCGGACCGCCGCAAGCGCCGCCTGGGGGTTGAAGCCTATCGGACTTTCACCTTGACCGGCCCCAATCGTCAGTCCGGCGATTACGGCCGACAGACCCGTAAAAATCAGAAAAGCGCGCAGAGGCTTCCAGACGGCTCTGAAGGGGACCTGCGACAACAGAACGGCCGCCGCGGTTATTGCCGCGGACACAGCCAGGCCGATCAGCGACTTTTGCAGCAGGATTCCCGCCGACAAAAGCACATACCCGATCCAGAAGGTTCGGGGATCGAAACGGCGTCCGATCGGCAGGGCGGGCGGAGAGGGCTCCATTGCCGGGGATAGGCCGCTGCCGGAAGACGGAGACCGGTCATCGGCCGATGTGCCTGCCTGTACGGTCTCGGCGGCAGACGAGTCAACCTCGATAGCAGGCGAGCCGGCCGGTATGCCGCATTCATACGGGCCGGCTGAAACTGCGCCGTCCGGGGCGGTCGCGCTGCCGGAAGCGAAGGTTGGCGGGCTGCCGGATGCGGCAGACGCGCCAAGGCTGCCGCAAAGCACGGCGTCGCGGGACGCGCTGCCGGGGCTCGCGGGCGCATCCGCGGAGGCCGCGGCGCTTAGCCGCTTCTCCGGCGCGGAAAGCCCCGCCGCCGCGTCCGCGCCTTGCCCGCGCCGCGCCCCTGCCGCCAGCGCGGCGGCGATCGCCTGCGCCGTCTCCTCCGGCGCGGGAAGCCCTGCCGGCACGTCCACGCCGTGCCGGCGAAGCAGGCTGCCGAGCGCCAGCGCTTCCGGCGGCAGAAGCCCCGCGTCCCCCAGCATAGCGGGACGCGCAGCCAGCTCCGCAGGGGTACAGTCGTGCACGACTGTACCCTGCGAGAGCATCACGATGCGGTCCGCCATCGGCAGGAACGCATCGAGATCGTGCGTCGCGACGAGCGCGCAGCCGCCCGTCCGCCGCGTCCAGCTGCGCAGCGTGTCGGTGAGCCTCGCGGCCGCCTCGTGGTCGAGGCCCGCCGTCGGCTCGTCGAGCAGCAGCCAGCGGGGCCGGGACGCGAAGACGGACGCGAGGGCAGCTCTGCGCTGCGTACCGCCGCTGAGCTCGTGAGGGCGCTCGTCCAGCAGCTCCGGGCCGAGGCCGAACAGCTCCAGCGCCTCGGCTATGCGGGCTTCCCGCTCCTCCCCGCTCAGCTTGAACGGTCTCAGCGTATAGTGGAACTCCCCCCGGACCGTTGCCGCGAAAAGCTGCTCGTGCGGGTGTTGGAAAACAAGCGCCAGCTTCCGCCTCGCCTCCCTGACGCTTTGTTTGCTGCCCGGCCACAGCCCGGTATCCCCGTACCGGATGACGCCCCCGTCCGGAACGGACAGCCCTCCCAGCATATCCAGCAGCGTCGATTTGCCCGCTCCGCTTCGGCCGATGAGCAGCGTGATCTCTCCGGGAACTGCCGTGAAGGATACGTCCCGGACGGCAAAAGTAGCGTCCTGCCCGCCGACGGTTTTCGAAAGGTTTTTAACGTGCAGGCAGTCCATATCGGTTCAAAACCTCCATCAATTCGCCCGGCGTTACCGGCCGCTCTTCAAGGCCGAGGGCTTCCAGCCTGTGTAGCTCCCTTGCGACCTCTACCGTGTAGGGGAGCTCGTATCCCAGCTCCAGACAAGGAGAAGAAGCTGGCCTGTTTGCCCCGATTTTGACCCAAGAGCCGTCTTCAGACGATGTTCCGTAGAAAAAATTCCGCACATCGCCCGAATAGGCGATCTTCCCTTCGTCCACAACGATAACCCTGTCCGCGAGAGCGAGTTCATCCAGCCTCTGGGTGATCCAGACGATGGTCACGCCCTGCCCGTGAAGCTGCGAAAGCGCGCCGAGCACCATGCTGCGCGAAAAGGAATCCAGCATTGAAGTCACTTCATCCATCAGCAGAACGGAAGCGCCGACAGCCAGCGCTCCCGCCACAGCCGTCAGCTGCTTCTGGCCGCCCGATAAAGCTTCGCAGCTATCATCGCGTTTATCCGCCAAACCGACGAGTCCCAATACATGACGGGCTGTTTCCGGCATTCGTTCGGGATCTATTCCGGCGTTTTCCATTCCGAAGCATACATCTTCGTACACAGTCTCGCCGATAAGCTGGGTATCCGGATTTTGCAGTACCATGCGCATCCGCTCCCCGGACGTCCAGCCGGGTTCGATAGAACCGCCCGCCGCCGGAATGAGCCCGGCCATCACTTTTGCCAGGGTGCTCTTGCCGCTGCCGTTGCGGCCGACGACGGCGAGCCATTCGCCTTTATGCAGCTCTATATTTATTTCGTTCAGAAGTGTTTGATCCGCGGCTGAGACGCCCTCCGCCGGCTCTCCTCTTTTTATGACGGACACTTCGTGCATTCTATAGGGAGATTGCGTATGTTTCTCGTGATCGTTTTCCATTTCCGTGCAAATACCTCCAGCCTGTTCACAAACCTATTCACAAAACCGCCCCCGCTGTGCTACAATGCGGATTGTCAACCGAAATACATAATACAAAGTTAACAAATGATTGGAGAAGATGCAATTGAAACGTTCGTCATTCACCGTCCGCGGGATTACGTTCAGCGCCATGTTTGCGGCACTGCTTGTCGCGCTAAGCTTCGTTAATATTCAATTCGGTTTTTCGCAGGTGCCTTTTACGCTGGCGAATTTCGCCATCATGCTCGCAGGGGCTCTGCTGGGCGCCCGCTACGGCTTTTTCAGCATCGCCCTTGTAGTAGGCTTAACGGCTCTCGGGCTTCCGCTCTTGCACGGAAGAGGAGGACTGGACCTGGTACTCGGTCCGACGGGCGGGTTTATCTGGGCGTACCCTTTCGCCGCTCTGTTCATCGGCCTCCTTGTTCCGCGCATCAAAGGCAGCGGAGTCATCGCATTCGTGCTTATTTTCTTGACTCTCTTCGTATTCGGCTCGCTGCTGCTGTACGTTACCGGCGTTCCTTGGATGGCCCATGTCGTTTCCAACATGACCCTGACGAAGGCTTTGTCCGTCGGCTGCATTCCTTATCTCCCCGGCGATGCCGTAAAAGCGTTTATCGGGGCTTTGATCGTCCTTCCCGTCCGGAGAATGTATCCCGTTTCCCGTCTGGTCGGTGCGGAGAGCGCATGGGCTTCCAGATAAGCGGTGCCTAAGCCCCCGCGTTTCACAGCAAAAGCCGTGTCTGCTTCCGCAGATCCGGCTTTTTTACGTGCGCTGCTATTTCTTCTTCGTGTTCTCTTCAAACGTCTTGATCTCTTCATCGGACACGTTGCCGGCAATAATTCTCTGCTTGGGCATGATGTGCTGATTACGAGCGATTACATGAGTCCGGACAAAATAAATCCCGTCCTCTTTAAACGTGTTTTTTACGCTATAGACCCCCTTGTCCTCGTAGGTTGCAACCACATTTACGGCGGTGTCGACGTTCTTGATATTCCAGATTTCGAACTGGATATCTCCCGCATCTTTGACGGGCTCCTGGCCCTGCTTGACCTCTACCTTCAGAACGGTTTCCTGGTTCAGCGGCACTTTTTCCGGCGCCATAATGGTCACGGTTAGCTTCTCTGCGGACTCCTGCTTGGTCCCGCCCGAAGTGTTTGCCGTCTGCGAACAGGCCGATAGCGCCAGTGAAGCGGCCAGTAACGTTAATGCGAGTATTTTTTTCATAGTAGACGCCTCCGGTTATCCGTTTAGCTTGACGGGCCGCGGTAACCTTCTATTCGTATCCACGCGTTCTCACTCTTTTAGAATAGGAGATTTAAGCACGTTAAACAAGCTTTTTTTACAAAATGTTACACGTAACGACTTTTATTACAGCAAACACAAAAAAACTTTAAACCTAGATGAAAAGGTACTATTTCCTCCCGTTTCCGTAAATCCGGACGGATTCATTTGACACCCGCGCGAAATTGGCTTTAACTGATTTTAAAGGCTGGCGTCTCTCGCGTAAACAGCCGACCTCAAGAGAACGGAGACTATCGACCATGTACGCCCATTTAGAAGACTGCATAGCTGATTTGGAGAAAAACGGACACCTGATCCGCATCAAAGAAGAAGTCGATCCTTACCTGGAAATGGCGGCCATTCACTTAAAAGTCTATGAAGCCGGAGGTCCCGCCCTGCTGTTCGAAAAGGTAAAAGGCTCGAAATTCCAGGCGGTTTCCAACCTGTTCGGCACGCTGGAACGAAGCAAATTTATTTTCAGACATACATGGCAGGATGCCGAAAACATCATCGCCCTCCGCAACGATCCCGTCAAGGCGCTTAAGCAGCCGTTCAAAACCGCGGGCAACGGCCTGGCCGCTTTTAAGGCTCTTCCGTTAAAAAAATCCGGCCTTCCCGCGGGCTTCAGGGAAATCTCGATTTCCGATCTTCCCCTGATTCAGCACTGGCCCATGGACGGCGGAGCTTTCGTCACCCTGCCGCAGGTTTATTCGGAGGACCCGGAGAAACCGGGCATCATGAACTCCAATCTGGGGATGTACCGTGTCCAGCTCACCGGCAACGATTACGAAACGGACAAGGAGATCGGCCTCCACTACCAGATTCACCGGGGCATCGGCATTCATCAGGATAAGGCCAACAAGCAGGGCGCTCCTTTAAAAGTAAGCATCTTTGTAGGCGGGCCTCCCGCTCACACGCTGTCGGCGGTTATGCCTTTGCCGGAGGGCCTGAGCGAAATGACGTTTGCCGGCCTTCTTGCCGGACGCCGCTTCCGCTACAGCTATGCGGACGGCTACTGCATCAGCCACGATGCGGATTTCGTCATTACCGGGGAAATTCATCCCGGCGAAACGAAACCGGAGGGCCCTTTCGGCGACCATCTCGGCTACTACAGCCTGACGCATCCGTTCCCGGTTCTCCGCGTGCACAAAGTGTACGCCCGGGAAAACGCCATCTGGCCGTTTACCGTTGTCGGGCGTCCTCCCCAGGAGGACACCTCATTCGGCGAGCTCATCCACGAATTGACGGGGGATGCGATCAAGCAGGAGATTCCCGGCGTCAAAGAAGTTCATGCCGTCGATGCGGCGGGTGTGCATCCGCTTCTGTTTGCGATCGGCAGCGAACGGTATACGCCTTATCAGCAGGTCAAGCAGCCTGCGGAAATTCTTACTCTGGCCAACCGGGTGCTCGGCACAGGTCAGCTGAGCCTCGCCAAGTATTTGTTTATGACGGCGGAAGACAAGCAGCCGCTCGATACCCATAAAGAAAAAGATTTTCTCGCCTATATCCTCGAACGGATCGATCTGAGGCGCGACATTCATTTTTACACGAACACCACGATCGATACGCTCGATTATTCGGGTACGGGCCTGAATACCGGAAGCAAGGTGCTTTTTGCCGCTTATGGGGATAAGAAAAGGGACTTGTGCACGGAAGTTCCCCCTGCTCTGACGGAACTATCTCCGTTCGCAGAGGCGAGGCTCGTCATGCCGGGCGTTGTCGCGATGCGGGGACCTGCCTTCGAGACATACGAGAAGGCTTCGCAGGAGCTGGAACATCTGTGCGGCGCCATTGCGGGCAAAGGCCCGCTTCCAGGCTGCCCGATGATCGTTTTGTGCGACGACAGCGAGTTCCTGAGCGCGGACTTCGCCAATTTTCTGTGGGCCACGTTTACGCGCAGCAACCCGTCGCACGATATGTACGGCGTGAACAGCGCCTACGAGTACAAGCACTGGGCCTGCGACAACGTCATCATCGACGCGCGCGTCAAGCCGCATCAGGCTCCGCCTCTCGTTCCCGACCCCGAGGTCGAGAAGAATATCATGCGGCTGTTTGCCCCGGGAGCAAGCTTGGGCGGAGTGTTGAAAGGCTGAGCGGCAAAAGCAAGTTCAACTGTTCATGCGACCGCAGCTGAAAGCCGTATCGGATTTCACACGGCCTTAGGCAGCATATAAGCTGCAAGCAGGGTGGTCAACCGACCGCCGACATACAGCGAAACACCTTTTGTGTGCACCACCACAGGCCAGGGCCTGTGGTGGTTTTTATTTTCAGAAGGGAACCTATGGGTTTGACTGACAACTCAACCGTATTCGGCCGGCTTTAATCTTCGGTTTATTTCGATGCGCACGCCATCGCCTTAATCGTTCATAGAACCTTTCATTCCACGTCCGCGTCATTCGTCATCCGTTTTCAGCATCCGTACTGTCCAAGCATCGAGCAAGTGCAGCATATCCCCGATTCCGCGGCTGTTTTCGAGAGGAAAATAAACGGCTGCCGAACCTGCCAGCGCCCCGATAATCGGACGGAACTTCTTACCGCCGAGCACTTCAACCCGGCTGTAGGTGTGAAGGTCTTTCTCTACCCACTGCCGGGCCAGTTCATCCGAAGAGATGATGCCGGCATTCACGGCTCCGAAAGCCGTGTCGTAATTGCCGGGCACCGTATCCGCAGGCATCAGGAAGCCGTATTTAGCGGATAAAATGACCCAATCGCAGCCGCTGGCTTCCGCGTAGGCACGCGCTTTCCGGTTCAGGGCCCCGGTGTAAGCGTCTCTCGCCGATGCCGGTCCGTGGGTCGCATCCCGGTCCCATATTTTTCTTTTGCCGGGAGGGATAATGCATAGGGTATCGGATTGCATAATCTGGGCTTCTCCATTCAAGTGAGTTTGCCTTAAGTGTATCAGAGATCATCTGCCGGCGCTCCCGAAACCGGATCGGATCGGGCGAATTAACCCGTACAGAGACAAAGGTACAGAGACAGATGGAATTTACGTTTCGCCATATTGTACAGAAACGCACAGCGGTCTTCTCGACGCGTGTAGACGCCGTGCAAGATGCAGCGTCAGAGGCCTAGGGGGCGCGGGGCCTCTATCGCTCGAATGTAAACCTACGGCTGCGCCCAAGTTACTAGCCTATTCCCTCTCCCTCACTCATACGTTAGTAATAAACGAGCGGGAAAGGAGGCGGTTCTATGGCGATCAAGCCAGGCGCACTGCTGCCCGGCGATACGGTCGGAATCGTCACCCTGGGCAGTCCGCTGAGCGCCGAAACCATTCAGGCACGGATTGCCTATTTGCAAAGCTTGGGGCTAAACGTTCTTCTGGGCCGTTACGTGTACTCCGCAAACGGGTATCTCGCCGGAACGGACCGGGAACGCGCCGAAGATTTTATGTCGGTCTACGCCGATCCCCGCGTGAAAATGATCCTGCCGACAAGAGGCGGCGTAGGCGTCGCGGACATCCTGCCGTACCTGGATTATGCTTTTATCCGGCAAAATCCCAAAATCGTGACGGGCTACAGCGACATTACCGTCCTGCTCAACGCCCTCTATAAGCTGGCGGACCTGATTACGTTTCACAGCCTGCTGCTCATCGACTTCAGGCCGGACACGCCGCCGTACAACTTCGAGCAATTTTTCACGGCGACCTCATCTGTTGCGGCTCCACGCCCCATCGCGAACCCTCCGGGCATCCCTTTAATTGGGCGAGTCCCCGGCAACGTCTCCGGCCCGATTATCGGAGGGAACCTCACCTCCCTGGTCGGATCGCTGGGAACGCCGTTTGAAGTCGACACCACGGGAAAAATATTGCTCCTGGAAGAAACGCACGAGCCGGTCAACACCGTGTACCGCTATGTCGAACAGCTTCGGTTGGCCGGCAAACTCCAGGCTTGCGCCGGTATCGTCATGGGCGAATGCACCAACTGCGAGGCCGCCTACGGCAAGACGTACGAGGACCTGATCAGCGAAGTGATCGTCCCCTTGGGAAAACCGATGCTGACCAACCTTGCCTCCGCTCACGGCCTCTACAAAGCCGCCATCCCGATCGGCGCCAATGTGAATTTGAACGCGTCGGCCGCAACACTCACGCTGCTGGAGGCGGCTGTCAGGTATTGAACGTAAAAAAGCTCACTCCGCCGCAAAGGCTGGGGTGAGTTTTTTCAAGTTGTTTCACAGTATCTACAGCTTTTCGTTAAATTTCATCGTCTCCATTAATTGCTGAAAATTCTCCAGTGAACTTTTATAAGTAACCGTATAGGATGAATTCCTGATGGTAAAAAATTGGGCGTCCGATTTGAATACGATAAGCGTATCAATTCTGCTGTCCCAATCTAGATGATTCTTGTAAGTCAATTGCACAGCGTCATGTCCAAACACACTTATTTGTTTTTCATCCAGGATATCATCGTTAGAAATGGCCGCCTTCTTTTTGACAGAATCCACGTATTGTTTGAGCGTAAAGTTTTTGGTCTGCTGGTTTTCGGGTTCATCGGCTATAAATAACATCGTATAATTAAAATACTTTAACACCAAGCGGATATTTTCCTCATCTTCTATGCTGATATAATCTTGAGCTTCTTCATCCACTTCAGGTTGTATGGAATCAATTCCGGCCATATTTCTCCAGAGCCCGTATGCTCTAAAGCGGAGCTTGTTATCGGTACAGTATATCAGAATATTTATGGTGTTTCACCTCAAATGTATTCGGCTTTACTTGCGATAAATGCAGTTGGTCTAATTCTTGGTTCCCAGGTTGTTGGGCGGCTCAATCACTTGAAGGCAGAACGCAGTTTTCTTATTCTTGCATTAATTCTTTCTTGTATTAGTAGTGTTTCAACATTGTCCGTTTTTCTTTTACACGGGCCGTTAATGCCTCTAATCGCGTCATTATTTGTATTTATGGCTTCTATGGGCATGACATCGATATCCACTTTCTTACCGGCTTTATCACATTAGTGATCGTTGTTGGAATAAAGGATCGTTCATTTGTCTACTGAAGAGCTATGGTGATAACTTTTTACAGCACATCACATTGACAAATTACAATATGTTAGTATAATATGTCTCTATGGAGCAAATTGAAGTATTTAAAGCATTATCAAATGAGGCGCGTTTGCAAATCTTAGAATGGTTAAAGAATCCTGCAGTATATTTCTCTCCCCAAGAAGGGATTGATCTTGAAGAAATTGGGGTCTGTGTAAGTCAAATCACGGAGAAATTAGGTATGAATCAGTCGACAGCCTCTCAGTACCTTGCAATATTGCAACGAGCTGGTCTAATTACAGCTACTCGCATTGGTAAATGGACTTATTACAGAAGAAACGAAGATGCAATTAATCAAGTAGGGTTATTTTTGAAAAAAGAAATAAAAAAAGACTGAATCCAGGTTTCAAATCTGTTTTCAGTATTTTTTTCGGAGAAAATATTCACAATTTGCAATATAACAATATAATTCTATCATTAGAAGGGAGTATAAATAATGAGTAATGAAAAAACAAAATTTGGTGCTGTAATTGGGGGTCCTTGGTTGGAATCATATAGTGACGTCCTCTTTTATTTACACTTAATATATTGATATATCACAATATATTAATGTGGTAGAGTGCATATTGTTATTTCGTTTCATATCATCAATTCGTAATGGAGGATAAGAAAAATGGATAAATTTGCTTCACATACAGGCTATTCAAACATGTTTAAAGAGAAGGAACTTACTCTCGGGTTGCATTTCCCTTTAGAGTCTTATACGGGAAGTATCCCGGAGATGGATTTGGAACATCAAATGAACTTGGCAAAAAAGGCAGAAGAAACACGCTTTGCTTCATTATTCGTTAGAGATGTGCCGTTAAATGTCCCAAGTTTTGGAGATGCAGGACAGCTATACGATCCATGGGTTTTTCTTGGTTACTTGGCTGCCCATACAAAACAGATTTCATTGGGTACCGCAAGTATTGTCACAACGCTACGCCATCCACTGCACGTGGCAAAAGCAGCAGCTTCTGTTGATCGAATTTCTGGGAAACGACTTGTTCTTGGAATTGCTACGGGTGATCGCCCTAGCGAGTTTTCAGCGTTTTCAGTAGACCGGGAACAACGGAGTAATTTATTTCGAGAATCTTTGCATGTCATGAGAAAAGTGTGGAATGAAGAATTTCCGGAAATTTATTCACCACGTCTGAACCTTCAGGGTGGAGATTTGTTACCCAAACCGGAATTAAAAGATATTCCAATTTTGGTAACGGGTCATTCGACGCAGACGCCAAAATGGATAGCAGAAAACAGTGACGGCTGGTTTTATTACCCACGAAATATAAATAATCAAGCTGCGCTTATTAAAGAATGGCGTACATTAACAAATATATTTAAGCCTTTTAGTCAGTCTTTATATATAGATTTATCAGAGAACCCCAATGAAGATCCCTCTCCTATACACTTAGGATTCAGAACTGGACATCAATTTTTAATTGACTACCTCAATGCATTAAAAGAAATCGGTGTAAACCATCTTGGGTTCAACTTGAAATATGGTCAGCGGCCGGTTGAAGAGGTAATCCAAGAATTAGGGGAGGAAGTGGTTCCATTCTTCCCGGCATTATCCAATAAAGAAGTATAAAGTTTTTCGGCACGATAAAAAGGCTACAGGCTCAACTGGACATTATATGTGTATATAACAGAAAACACATATAATGTTCAGTTTCAATTTAATGTTAAAAGGAGTGTTTTTCTTGGTGAAAAAGATGTTCTTAAATGGCACTTTGATTTATTTAAGTAGTTATCAGGAAGAAAAAACAAATGGATTGTATAAAGTTTCAGTTGATTTTAACGTAACAAGTGAAGATTATCATGACATTTCTACTTTGCTCTATAGCGAAACATTTGACGTGGAGATTCCCGAGAGAGACTTAACATTTAGGGGAACCATTCATGAGTATTCTACTTCCATTACTAATTTGTACGTAAAGGACCAAGTCGGACAATATAAATTGACTTTGATGGAAGTAGGTCATGGAGCAAAGGGCTGAGTTGTAATGAGATTAAGTATATTAGATCAATCCCCCATATCTTCAAATCAAACAGCTAATGATGCATTGATTGAATCAATGAAGTTAGCGCAAGCTGGAGAAGCACTAGGATATACAAGATATTGGATTGCCGAACACCATGATTTACCTGGACTTGCCTGCTCTGCACCTGAAGTGATGTTAAGTTATATCGGGGCTAACACGAATCGAATTCGAATTGGCTCTGGGGCTGTTTTGTTACCTTATTATCGACCCTATAAAGTTGCAGAAGTATTTAATATGTTAGCTACTCTATTTCCGCATCGGATTGACCTGGGGATAGGACGAGCGCCAGGTGGATCAGCTGAAGCGACGAACGCTTTATCTGACAACTTTTTGCAAAAAGTTTGGGAGTTACCTGCTTTAATGAAAGAATTACTCCATTTTTTAGAGGATGATTTTTCAGCAGATCACGAGTATTCGAAGATTTCCGCTTCTCCCATACCTGAAAATTCGCCTGTGCCTTGGCTTCTTGGCACAAGTGAAAAAAGTGCGCTACTTGCAGCAAGAAATGGCATGTCGTATACTTTTGGTCATTTTATGAGCGACAATGATGGGATAGCTATCATCCAGGCATATAGGGATGCTTTTAGACCAAGAAAGGAAGCACAGACTCCACAAGTCATCGTAACTGTTTCAGCCATTTGTGGAGAAACTACGGAACAAGCAGAAGAAATTGCAGAAAGCTTTCTCATCTGGTCTTTGCAAACAGATAAAGGGGAGGGACATCAACGTGTTCCCTCGGTTAAAGAAGCTAAGCAATACAAGATAACTGAAAAAGAAAAGGATTCGTTAAACAAAATGAAACAGAACATGATCATCGGCAATCCTCATGAGCTGAAACGGAAGTTAATGGAGTTACAAACTAAGTATCAAGCAGATGAAATCATGATCAACACAATTACGCACTCTCCGAAAGATCGGATTCAATCATATAAACTAATTGCAAAAGAGATATTTTCGAAAGAAAACCTTTGAATAGGGAAAGTAGCCGATCAAATTCAGGAGTGGAATGAAGCAGGGGCGATGGATATCTTAATCGTAAGACAGGAACATCCTTCGGGTTTAGAGAATTATTGAATTAGTTGTTCCAATTTTATGGCTATAGGTTTTTCGGCAATCGGGACTTTTTTTATGTAACCTATTCAATTTTTCGTTATTCATTGGGTTTGCTCTTGAGAATTGCAACTTCGCGCTATTCGTACGACTTCGTTTACCCATAAAAAGAACCTTACGGTAGACAACATAAAGACCATCTTAGCAGATGTCTCCATTTCGTTGTCTACCGTAAGGGGATATTACCATCGTAAGAATCTACGTGAAAGGCTCCTATTTCTTTTTTCAATATAAAGTTCTCTTTCGAGTCTGAACTACTTCCTCAAAGATAATAAATTCAGAAGAATGACAACCGCTTCCGCACGAGTTGCCGGTGCTAGAGGAGCGAATGTCTTGTTATCCCGCCCTGTAACGAGGCCTTTGCTTACTGCAGCTGCTACCCACCCCCGTGCCCAGACGGGAATATCGGCTTGGTCAACGAAGGATGTTAAATCTGGAGATTCTTCCGTCAAATTCAATGACTTCACTGCCATCACCGTAAGCTCCGTTCTCGTTATATCCTGTTCAGCACGGAATGTGTTGTCTTCATAACCAGAGATAATTCCCTTTTTAACCGCCTTCGCGATGTCCGACTTAGCCCAATGATCAATTAGATCGTGATCGCTGAACGTAAGCTCGGTCTCTTCATCCAGCTTTAATCCTCTAACGAGCAAGGAGGTAAATTCGGCGCGCGTGATCTTCTTGTTCGGCTGGAATGATCCGTCCGGGTATCCTAAAATCAACCCTTTTTTAGCAGCTTCTTGTATTTTTTCTTCTGCCCAATGACCATTCAAATCATTTAAAACAACAGCTTCTGTGTTGTCCGTTGGAATTTCGGGCTGTACAGGGCCTCCATTATCCGTTCCGGTACCATTATCGGTTCCGTTACCGCTTCCGTTCCCACTACCGTTACCGTTTCCATTGCCGTTGCCATTACCGTTATCAGTTCCGTTTCCGTTTCCATTGCCGTTATCTCCAGGGTTAGGTTTAACCGGACCAGGCCCTTCTGTTGAAGCTTGGACGCTAAAATGAAGAGAACTCGGTGTCACCGCCATTTCGCTTCCCTGTTTATCGGCAAGGATCGCTTGGGCCACCTCAATCTTGCCGCTTACAGCGTCCGTTGCTTTTTTCACTTTAAAGGTAAGCTTCAATAAGTCGGCGTTCCCTTGGATTTCTTGTCCCTCGCCAGCAATCACGAAACTCAAACGTCCGGTGTCTTCCGCCTTCGACTTGAGTATGGATACGCCTCTTTGCATAGACTCGGCGGAGACAAACTCCAGCACATGAGCATCATAATCGAGTGTCAGGTCATGTGCATACATATCGCTCACAGCTTTTTTGATTCGGTAGGTAACAATCAGCAGCTCACCCTTAACTACGGATTGATTTCCGCTCAATTCAGTATCCGCATTGGCTAGGACGACGGTCAATTTTTGTGCTTCTTCCATATTGCCGGCCTTGTCTATCGATCGATATTCGATGTTTTGCACGCCTTTTTCTCGAATAATGACCTGACCTGCTTTAACTGCCATCCATTTCCCGCCATTGATTCGATACTCGCTCCTCAAAACACCCCAACCGTTCGGATCGTCCACCGCGGTAAAGTGTAGGGTCACGTCCTTATAATTTTCTTGATCGGCTCCGCTATTTCCATCAACACGCACGGAGGTTGTAGGCGCTTTCGTGTCTTTAACCAGCACTTCCAAATAAGCTTGGTATTTTCCTTCTTCACTTTTGCGGCTTCGAATCGTTGAAGCGAGGTTACTTCCGACCTGCTGCAAAGCAAAGCTTGCCACTTTGTCTCCTTGCTGCTGTGCCATCACGAACGGAGTCACATCGAATTTACGCCATTGTTCCGGTGTTGTGAACGTGGCCACATCAATTTGTTTACCTGGCGCCGGCTTATTCGCAAAAGTTAAGGTTGTTTCTGTCCAGCTATCGTCAGGCACCTCATAAACGCCAATATCCGAGATATTACCGCTTCCGTCTTTCGTCTCCCCATATACATTCAGGCTCACAGAATGAATGTCCTGCATAGATGAAGGCAGCGCGAATTTCAGAAAAACTTTGCGATCTGTGTTGCCGCTTCCATTTCGAATATTTAAAAATCCTCTTGTTCCAAAATTGTTGTTCGCATCCGTCCCGCCATTGACGAATGTATCTTCCGTGACCGGAATTCGAACCTTTGCGGCCGGGTCAGGTTCATAATCGGTTTCCCCAGGAAGCTCCACTTCCTGATCCGGGTTAATTTTCAATTGAATCGTATGGCTTTTTCCCAAAGAACCTCTAGTATCTACTTCCAGTTGCAGGGTTGGCAGCATCCGCAGTACTTTAACGCTAGGATCATTTGCAAGCACCTGCGAGGCCGCGGCCGCCAGCTCCACTTTCACTTTGGACTGGGATTGCGTCGGGTCTGACACCGAAATCGTAAGCTCATCGCCTTTTTCCTTCATCATGAGCGAAACAGGCTGGTAAGCGCGTATGCGATCCAGCGTCCCCGGTACCCAAAAGTGAATGCCGGTCAAGCCCAATTTGGTTTCTTGAACCGCTTGGATTTTCGCCGTGTTGCTCAAGATACGCACATCCGGGTTTTCACTATACGATTGAGTAGCCGCCGCATTTAAAGTAGGCAGCAGCACGTAGGAATAAGATTGATCGGTCGGCTTGGTTCCATGATCAATCGCTAAGCTTGCATAATTACGCGTGATGGTGTCCGTCGGGCCTGTTGGATTAATATCTCTCCACGAACCGCTTCGCGCCTCCCGTAAAGCGCTGACATTTGCCGTTTCGGGAAAATAATAGCCGATATCGGCTCCGGCTGCCGTACCTTGCAAGTTGGCCCATTTTACTCCTGTAAGGTTCTTGGACCAGCCCAGATTACTCGGCATAGTCTCGCCATTTACAATCAGCTTGTTGTCTCCCGCCGAATTAATCATCCGGTTCTCAACAATCGTTTCGACTTTTCGGCTATCGGAAGTTGTGATCCCCGCTCCCAATGCAACAATCTCGTTATCGAACATAAACCACGATTTTTTTCCTGTTAATTTACTTCCTGGCGGAGCCAAGTCCATTCCTGCCGCACCATACAACTGGTCCATCGATGCTCCGCCGACCCAGCTTTTAGAGGTTACTTTACTGCCTGTCCGTGGCAAGCCGTCAGAGGTTGTTCCCGGCATCCGATAGGAATCCACCGTCGGCCAGAAGGCGTCTCTGAACTGAGCGGCATCGTTATTGTACAAATACGTCATGCCGTCGCCCGTGTACCAGCCCTTCGTATGCTCGCCGTTGATTCCTCCCTCATAGTTGGAAATCCGCGAGGACGACATGCTGATCGCATAGGCATATCCCTTCCGTGCATGAACAATACGATCCATGGCCGAAAATTGATGATGGACAATCAAATCCCCGCGCGGCACGACAGACGTATCCTTCATTAAGGCTTTGAAAAGAACAAGATCCCGAATCGGCATGCCCTCATATTTGTTGGACACACTCGTATCCGATAAAACCCATTCTTTGACCATGCTTTTGTAACGGGCCGCAAGGTCAGGAGGAGCAAATTGCGACATCCGATTAATTGTCCACGCAGTTCCGCGGGTATTGTTGTTATACCGCGATACCGCCCGCCCGCTGACCATTTCCATCATATGTCCATTGTAAATGAGCGGCTCGAACGAATTGGTGATCCAATCGTATGTATTCGCCAAGTTCGGATCTTGAATCGGCCATGGCGAACCATTCAATATCGTCAAAAGCTTAGCCATATCGCCAAGCAGGACGCTTCCGTAGCTTCCGGTATACGCAATATTGTTATGCTGAATAAAAGAACCGTCGGCATAAAAACCGTCGCCGCTTGTTACCGGCGGGAACACCGAGCTAATGGAGCCGCGCGCCTGAACGATTTTCGTTTCACTTTTGCCAATAACTCCTCGAATCAGTACCGCCAATGCTTTATCCAAAAGGTTTGCGCCTGTTTCTTTCAATGTGCTGCCCAGCCGTAGGGTGGGATCGGGTATAAACTTGTCAATCGTTCGGGTATAACGGGCAACTTGCTCAGGAGAAAGTTGATCATACATTAAAGTCATGATATCGCCGAGAGACAGCGGTGATCCGATTTCCCAGTCCCACCAGTTATTGTATTTCGCTTTGTTCTCATTAAAACGATTCGTATACATCCAATCCAAACCCGCCATAATATCTTGTTTTAGCTGCTCATTTCGGTACAAGTTCGAGCCTTGAGTCGAGTAAGCAATCGCCATGTCTTTCAAACGGTTATAAGAAAGGGTAATATGGCTTGAATCCGTCGTACTTGCATAATCCGCCCACAACGATTTGCGGGCCGGGTCTTTAAGGAGCAGGTCCCAAAAGCCGGTTTTTTGGTCGTTGGTTACCTTTTTGGCGTTGGCCTCCACCGCTTGACGGATATCTTCATCGTTCAAATCGATTTGCTGGCCGCCCGTCAAAAACGCAAGCCACTTGTCCCTCATGGAATCAATCGGGTCCGGCTGCTGGGCCTGAACGGAAACGGGATAAGAGGTAAAAATGAGCGCGACTATCGTTAAAGCGATGACTGCATACTGCAAAATGGACTTTTTCATGAAAATAAACACTCCTTTCGTTCATGTAACTGACTTATGGAAAAATCCGTTCCGTGAACCACATCAGATCACTACGATCGATTTTATGGTCTCCGTTCACATCAGCAGCCTTTACCCTTTCCCAATCCGGGCTGCTTGTATCTTTACCGAAATGTGCGGCCGCCATGGCTAAATCACCGACGGTTATTTTTCCATCGTTCGTAAGATCACCTGGGATGCTTGCTTCTTTTACCGTAATTTCACTTGTCGCCGCAAAAGTACCGTCATCTGTCATCACTGTTACGATCGCCTTACCCGGCTTCAAAGCTGTCAGAACCGCAAGAGGGCCTTGAGCCTCCACCTGCACAACATCTTTGTTATCTACCCGCCACTGGAGAGATAAACCGCTTACATTTTCAGGCGTCACCTTGGCTGTTAAGACGGCGGTTTGCAACTTTTCCAGCGTTATGTTCGTTTGGTCCAGCGCCAGGCCCGTCACACTGTTCCATTTGACTAATGAAATATCATCAAACCACACCGTGCCTGTCCCTGTTTCGAAAAAGGGTTCCAGCCGGATATATTTCGCTTCCTCTGGAGCGGATAGGATGACTTCCCGCTTCATCCAGTCCTGGGTTCCCGTTAATTCTTCCGTCGAGGGCCCGGACCCTATCTTGTCATCCTGTGTTTTCCCGTCCAGACCTTTGATGCTTTTAAAAAACTGCGTTCTTACAAATACGCCGATGCCCGAATTGACATCCTTCGTTTTTACCCAAACGCTCAGTTTATACGTTTGTCCACCCGTAATCGGTACATCTTGAGAAAGACCGGTTCTGCTCAGTGCCAAATGTTCAAGCTGGACCGCTTGAGTCCCTGTATGGTAAACATCCCTAGTCACAGAGGCCTTTCCTGTCCCGCTTGCTAACCATAACCCCCAACCAACGGGTTCAACTCCGGCTTCCCACTTTCCTGCCCCAGACTTTACACTTTCAAATCCCCCATTTGAAACCAAATCCAGCTGCGGTTCGCTTGCATGGACTGCCGTCCCAAATGAAAGCGCCTGCATCATGAAGCAAAAAAACAGAAATACAGAGATTCTTTTGCTCATCGAAGTCATTCCACTTTGCTCCTCTCTCATTCTGAATCAAGAAAAAAATTCCTCTCAACAATATCTTAGAGAACTATTTAGCTGCGTCATAGTTCATTTTTTTGCTCTATCGTGAACGATTTTGACTTTATTAGGTCAATTTTTTACCTTAGGCTGGCATCTTTGCAATAAACGCTTCCCTTTCGTTTTAGCGGGGAGGCAAATGGCTTGAGGATTCAAGAGAACCGTAGAATTTCCCTATTTTTTGTCATAATAAAAAAATACCGTTATTCATTGGATTTTTGCAAACCCAATAAATAACGGTATTGGTTGGTATGTTACATAGAAGCTATCGGCTTAGAATTGCTTATTCCAGATATTCACTGTTGATTGTAAAATCAAATCCCTTACCACACAAGGTTTCTAACCCTCTCAGCTCACCTTATGCTCAATCCGCAGCTTATCCGCCACCATCGCGATGAATTCGCTGTTGGTCGGCTTCGATTTGCTAATATTCACGGTGTAGCCGAAAATAAACGAGATGCTGTCGATGTTGCCGCGCGTCCAGGCGACTTCAATCGCGTGACGGATGGCGCGTTCGACGCGGCTCGGGGTAGTCTTGTATTTTTCCGCAATGGCGGGGTACAGCGTCTTCGTGATGGCGCCGAGAATTTCTATGTTGTTGTACACCATCGTGATCGCTTCGCGCAGATATTGATATCCTTTAATATGCGCAGGAACGCCGATTTCATGTATGATTGTCGTAATGTTGGCGTCCAGATTTTTGCTTTTCGGCATCTGAACGACATTCGCTTTGATGGAACTGGTCGACGTGACAGCCGGCTGGTTGCCCACCAGTTGACGGATGCGGTTCGTCAGAACCTCCATGTCAAACGGCTTCAAAATATAGTAGGAGGCGCCAAGCTGCACGGCTTTCTGCGTGATATTTTCCTGGCCGAAGGCCGTGAGCATAATGATCCGCGGAGCCGGATTTAAGTTCATTTCGCGAAGCTTCTCGAGTACACCCAGGCCGTCCAGATGAGGCATGATAATATCCAGAATGAGAATATCAGGCACATCCTTCTGCGTTTCCATAAAACGGAGCACTTCGTTTCCGTTATAGGCGATGCCTGCAATCTCCATATCTTCCTGTTCACTGATAAATTCGGAAAGTAAATGTGTAAACTCTCGGTTGTCGTCCGCTAACAAAACTTGAATCTTTTGCAACTTGAAAGCCTCCTTTATTTGTAAAAAAATCGAGGGTTTTCTAATTCCTTGTTTTATCATTTCGACACGCCCAATCAAATTCCTTCTGTCGAAAAATTATTTTCTTTATTTTTGTGTGCGGTTATTTTATAATAGAGTTTTATTTTGGTATTTCAACATTTTTCGACAAATCGTTCGCAAAAAAAGAAAGAACCAAAGGCTAGCTCGCCTTCAGTCCTTTCGCATCTGATTCGGGCCGGAGCAGTATGCCTGCATCCTGGAGCATCCATTCGATAAAGCAGCCGTACCCGCTGGACGGATCGTTCACGAATACGTGGGTGACCGCGCCGATCATTTTGCCGTTCTGGATAATCGGGCTTCCGCTCATCCCCTGCACGATACCGCCGGTCTTCTCAAGCAGCCGCTTGTCGGTTACTTTGATGACCATCCCCTTGGTAGCGGGGCTTCCCTGCTTGGCCACATGCACAACCTCGATATCGAATTTCTCCACTTTCTGTCCGTTCACGACCGTGTAAATTTGAGCCGGCCCTTCTTTTACCTCTTCCGCGAATGCGACCGGAATCGGCGTTCGGGATAAACTATACTCAGGAGCTTCTTCCATTTTGCCGAAAATGCCGAACGGAGTATTTTTCTCAATCGTACCGATCACTTTGCTGTCCCGGAAAATCTGCGCATGCTTCTCGCCGGGCTCGCCGTTCTGGCTTTTGGCAATGGACGTCACGTTGGAGTGAACGACTTCGCCGCTGCCGACCACAATCGGGGTCTGAGTGTCCATATCGGTAATCACATGACCCAAGGCGCCGTAGACGTTCTGCTCGGGAGCGTAGAAGGTCAGGGTGCCCACTCCGGCCGCGGAATCGCGAATGTACAAGCCGAGCCTGTACGACTTATCCACGACGTCATACGCGGGCTTCAGCTTCAGCTCGAAGCGCTGATGGCCTCTTTGAACCGTCAGTTCCAGCGGCTTCTTGCTTTGACCGGCTTTATTGACGAGACCGGATACCTTGGACACGTCCGCAGAGGGGCTCCCGTTGATCGCAACAATCAAATCACCGACCTGCACCTTCGCTTCTTCACCCGGCGAGATCTTCTGTTTCTCGTTCACGGCGACCAGATGATGGCCTACAACCAAAATGCCGGCTGACTTGATTTTGACGCCAATGGTTTGCCCGCCGGGGAGGACTTTCAGGTCCGGCACGACATTGACCTTAACGGTCTTGAGAGGAATGGCTCCGAACAGCTTCAGTTTCATCTCGGTGTAGCCCTGCTGGTTGGACTGGAGGGAAATCGGATCTTTCAAATTAACTTGAAATGAGTGCCGGGAGTTCCCGTTAACCTTGACTATTTCGGGGTCTTCCACCGTAAGCATGGCGTTGACCGGCATGGAAAGCCTGAGTTCTTTGGCTTGCCCGCTAAAAAGCCGGAGCTCATCGGGGAAGGAGGCGAAGCTTTGGAAAGGGGCGGATACACTTAGGATACAAACGAAGAAAACGAGCAGGAGACCAATGAATCTTCTACGACGATTCGATTTCACAAGACACCCTCCTTCTGCTTTCTTGCCCTGACGAACCCTCGTCAAATGCGTACCCTTAAGGTATCCTCCCTCCATTCGTTTTATAACTGCAAATGCTTCTAGAGGCCTCAGTTAGTTCCTTGACTTTTTTTCGTCTGCCAAAGCAAGCATTTCTTGAGCATGATGCAGGGTCGTTTCCGTCACTTCGACGCCTCCGAGCATCCGAGCAAGCTCTTCGATGCGTCCGCGGCGGTCCAGATCGGTCACGCGGGTAAACGTGCGTTCCCCCTGTACTTCTTTATGAATGTAAAAATGTACGTCGGCCATGCATGCCACCTGCGGTAAATGCGTAATGCTAAAGACCTGGCAGCTGCGCGAAAGCAGCGAAAGCTTCTCCGCAATCGCCTGAGCCGCGCGTCCGCTGACACCCGTATCCACCTCGTCGAAGACAAGTACGGGGATCTGATCCAGGCGGGCGAAAATGCTCTTCATGGCGAGCATGATCCGGGACAGCTCACCGCCCGAAGCGATTTTGCTGAGTCCGCGTAGCGGCTCTCCGGGATTCGGCGCCATCAGGAACTCGACAAGATCGATTCCGTCCCGAGTGAATTTAACGGGCTCGTCGCCGATCTCCAGCCCTCCGCCGCCCGCGGGAACCGGCGTATGCGACACCTGAACTCGGAACTGCGTGCGCTCCATATGCAGGTCGCGGAGTTCCGTTTCGATTTCACCGGCCAGACGGTCCGCGATTTTTTTGCGGGAATCGGACAGCTTCCGGGCCGCTTTCGTGAGCTGGACGACTTCACGGTCGAGCTTTTCCTGCAGCTTCTGGATAATCTCGTCCTTGTTCTCGATCGTGGCGAGTTCTCCGCTGACTTTCTCGCTGTACGCCAGAATCTCCGCAATCGTATCGCCGTATTTACGGCGCAGCGTAGCAATCAAATCGAGGCGGAGCTCGATTTCGTCCAGCCGCTCCGGATTGAATTCGATGTCGTCGCGGTAATCCCTAAGCTGGTAAGCGGCATCTTCAAGCTGGTAAAACGCGCTTTGCATCTGCTCCAGCAAAGGAGCGATTCCCGCGCTGTCGATGGCCGCCACGTCCTGGATGCGGGCGATGGACTTGCCTATGGCGTCCAGCCCGCTGCTCGCGCCGTACAGCGTATCGTAGGAGCCTGCCACGCTCGAATACAGCTTCTCGGCGTTCGCCAGCTTGCTTTTCTCCTCCGCCAGCGTGACGTCTTCGCCCTCCTTCAAGGAAGCCGCGGCGATTTCGTCCACCTGGAAGCGGTACAGGTCGATCATCTGCAGGGACTGCTTGCTCGTTTCCTGAAGCGCCTTCAGCTCTTTGCGCAGCTTCGTGTAGCGGTCGTACGATTCGCGGTATGCCGCCAGGTTGGGACCCACCTCTTTATCTCCGTAAGCATCCAGCCAGTGGATGTGTTCGTCCGATTTGAGAAGAGACTGATGCTCATGCTGGCCGTGAATATTCACAAGCCAGCCGCCGACTTCGCGCAGCATCGTCAAATTGACGAGCTGGCCGTTGATCCGGCTGGAGCTTTTGCCGCTTGCCGTGACTTCGCGGCGGATAAGCAGCTGCTCCTCCCCCGCGGCCTCGATACCGAGCTGGGCGAGCGTCGTCCATACGGGGTGTCCTTCGCCGATTTCGAAAACAGCCTCGATCTCGGCCTTCTCGCTCCCGTAGCGGACCAGTTCGGAGGAACCCCGGCCGCCGACAATCAAGCTCAGCGCGTCGATAATGATGGATTTACCGGCACCGGTCTCACCCGTCAGAACATGAAAGCCGGATTTAAATCCGATGTGAACGTATTCGATAACCGCCAAATTGCGGATAGACAGTTCTGTGAGCATAGGTCCTCCCCTGAATTCGCTGCATGACCGAGTCAGATCAGCGACATAATCTGATTCACGACTTTCTGGCTGACGTCCTTCGTCCGGCAGATGATCAGGATCGTGTCATCCCCGCAAATCGTCCCCATGATTTCATTCCATTCCAAATTATCGATCAAGGCGCAGATCGTATTTGCCGTTCCGGGCATACACTTCATGACAACCAGATTTTCGGTAAAATCGATGTTGATAAAATGATCGCTTAGCGCCCGTTTGAGCCGCTGCATCGGATTGTAGCGCTGATCAGCCGGCATCGAATATTTGTATCTTCCGTCATCAAGCGGGACCTTGATCAGATGCAGTTCTTTGATGTCCCTGGAAACCGTTGCCTGAGTCACGTTGAAACCCGCGGTGCGCAGCGATTCCACCAGCTCGTCCTGAGTTTCGATCTCATGGCCCGTAATGATTTCCCGGATTTTAACGTGGCGTTGCCCTTTCATTCGAACACCTCAATGTGAAACGTAATTTGTTTGATCTTGCGTCCGTTCATGTCCACGTACAGCACTCCGGCCGCTTCCGGCACGAGGAGCGAGTACACCAGCAGCATGTCGCGGATAGCGCTTCCTGTCATCTCGAGCGGCTTGCGTTCGCGCGCCACCTTGACGAGATACAGATTGTCCTCTTTTTCAGCAAAATAGTCGATAAACAGGCGGCTGTACAGCTCTTCCTTCTGATTCAGGGTCATCGAAATCGGGATTTTGGTTTTCCCGCCTACCACGTCAAACCCGGCACCGATCAGAAGTTCGACGACATCATCGTCTTCCGGAACTTCGTTATAGTCCGTAATGCGGACGGGTTGGAACGAATCAGCGTAAGGCTCATACAGCCACTTTCGGAAACTTATGCCGGCCCATGCTGCGAGAAGTCCTAAGAGCAAAATTAGGATAAGCGTATCCCCGTGCTGCATACCGGATCACCTCGACGTACCTATTCGCTAAGCGAGGCGGGGATTCCTTTTGGCTGTGACGTCTTTTTCCAAGTGGTTTCCTGTGTTTGCCTATGGAAAACCTTGCTTTCGTTAAAACCTCACTACCATCAATACCGGGTTTCCGGTTTGGCGAACATGGCCTTGGCCTCCGGAACGACACGGTCGATTAGGGATTGAAGAGGTTCCTCCAGCTTTTCCGGATCTTCGGGGTTGCAGGTCCAATACGCAAGAAATTCTATGTTTCCTTCGCCGCCGGTAATCGGGGAAAACGTAAGTCCTTTTAAGTAAAACCCGATCTCCTTCGCGAATCCGAGGACACTCTCCAAGACGTCCTTATGCACTTCGGAATCCCGGATTACCCCGGATTTGCCGACTTTCTCGCGTCCCGCTTCGAATTGAGGCTTAATGAGGGCGACCGTCTCCCCTTTTACACCCAACATCGTTTTCAGCGGAGGCAGAATGATTTTCAGGGAAATGAAAGAAACATCGATCGTGGCAAAAGACGGGGACGGACCGGTCAGTTCCTCCGGCGTCAAGTAACGGAAATTCGTGCGTTCCATAACCTGGACACGCTCATCCTGACGAAGCGACCAGTCGAGCTGGTTATAGCCTACATCGATCGCGTATACATGGGAGGCTCCGTTCTGAAGCGCGCAGTCGGTAAAACCGCCGGTAGAAGCGCCGATATCAAGCATTACCGCGTTTTTTACGTCGATGTTAAATTGTTTCAATGCTTTTTCCAGTTTCAAACCTCCGCGGCTTACGTAAGGATGAACCGCACCCTTTACTTTTAAGGCGGCCGCGCGGCTAATTTTCATTCCCGCCTTATCGACAGGCTCCTCATCAGCAAAAACAAGGCCAGCCATAATGGCGGCCTTGGCTTTTTCCCTGCTTTCAAAATAGCCTTGTTCGACGAGCAGTACATCAATTCGTTCTTTATCTGTCGCCATTCCATAAGCTCCTGTTATCGTTCGTCTTGTGTGCCGGCTGCCGCCGGCACGTGCGGTTGGTTCCCGTGGTTGAACTCGTCATGTAACGCCAAGCCCAGACCGCCGGGTTCCTCGCGCGGTGTTAGGCATTGAGCCCGGCGGAACGCTGGCGTTTACGCGGCAGCAGCGTGTGCACCTGCGTAATCAGGTGTTCGGCGGTTAAGCCGACTTCTTGGCGCTGTTCTTTGATGGAACCGTGTTCCACAAAGTAATCCGGTACGCCCATCGTGCGTACACGCACGCCTTCGATGCCCTGTTTCGCGTAAAATTCGAGCACCGCGCTGCCGAAGCCGCCTTGTTCCGATCCTTCTTCCATCGTGATGATCGGCATATGCTCTTTCGCAAGCTGGAGAAGCATGGCCTCATCCAGCGGTTTGATAAACCGGGCGTTGATAACGCGCAGATTAATGCCTTCTTTTCTCAGCATATCCGCGGCTTCCAGAGCGACCTGGTTCATCGGGCCGACGGCCAGAACCGCCATCGTATCTCCTTCGGTCAGCGTCTCCCAAGTGCCGATCGGAATCGGCTGCGGATTCTCATCCATCGGGACGCCGAGCCCGTTGATGCGGGCATAACGGACGGCGATCGGCCCCTCGTTATAGTCAATCCCCGTCCGCATCATGCGGCGGAGCTCATTCTCATCTTTTGGCATCATAAGCACCATATTCGGCAGGTTGCGCAGGAAGGCGATATCGTATACGCCCTGGTGCGTTTCCCCGTCGGGTCCTACAAAGCCCGCGCGGTCAATGGCAAACATGACATTCAGCTTGGGACGGCAAATATCATGCACGACCTGGTCGTAGGCACGTTGGAGGAAAGTCGAGTAAACCGCAAATACCGGTTTCATCCCCTCCGCCGCCATGCCTGCACATAATGTAGCGGCATGCTGTTCGGCGATGCCTACATCAATCATGCGCTTGGGGAAGCGGGCGGCGAAATTCATCAACCCCGATCCTCCCGGCATGGCAGGCGTGACCGCCACTACGCGCTCGTCTTTCTCGGCAAGCTCAATAAGGGTATTGCCGAATACTTCGGTATACATGGGATTGCCCACGGCTTTAAGAAACTGGCCGGACTCGATCTTGTACGGGCTGGCTCCGTGCCATTTGTGGGAATCCATCTCGGCGGGAGAGTACCCTTTGCCCTTGGTCGTAATAACGTGGATGAGGACGGGGCCCTCCACTTTCTCGGACTGTTTCAACGTTTCAAGCAGCAGAGGCAGATTATGGCCGTCAACCGGACCGATGTAGTTGAAGCCGAGTTCCTCGAACCAGACACCGGAAACAAGCAAATATTTCAGGCTATCCTTGACTTTCTCCGCCGTCTTGGCCAGAGTCCCTCCGATAGCCGGGATTTTCTTAAGGAGACTTTCGACTTCTTCTTTCGCTTTGCGGTAGTGCTTATCGGACCGGATCTTGCTCAAATAATTGTGGATCGCGCCCACGTTCGGGGCAATGGACATTTCATTGTCGTTCAGAATAACGGTCAGATTCTTCTTCTCGTGGCCGATATGGTTCATCGCTTCAAGCGCCATACCGCCCGTCATGGCTCCGTCGCCGATCACGGCAAAAACACGGAAGTCTTCGCCTTTCAGATCCCGGGCCATGGCCATCCCCATCGCCGCCGATAGCGAGGTGCTGCTGTGTCCCGCTTCCCATACATCGTGGTCGCTTTCCGCCCGCTTGATGAAGCCGCACATCCCCTTATACTTACGCAGGGTATCGAAACGGTCTTTACGCCCGGTTAAAATTTTGTGCACGTACGCCTGATGCCCCACGTCGAAAATAAATTTGTCACGGGGGCTGTCGTACAGCGTATGCAGCGCGATGGTCAGCTCCACTATGCCCAGATTGGAGGAGAGGTGCCCGCCGGAAGCAGACAGCTTTTCAACGAGAAATTGCCGGATTTCCCCTGCCAGCTGTTCAAGTTCCGCCGTAGACAACCTCTTTAAATCCTCTGGCTGGTTAATATGATCGAGCAGCACATTAATTTCCTCGCTTTCCAAAGGTGAAAATTAGCAAAATTTATGAAATACGTTCATGTGTTCGTGTATTTGATTTCACCATTATACCATAATTTCAGCGGTCACGCTTCATCAGGTAATCGGCCAGCTCCAGCAGCCTTTGCGGTTTCGGCAGAACCCCGCCTGCGATGGCCGTTTTGGCTTCGTCCGTCAGCAGCGCGACCCGCCGCTCCGATTCCTCCATCCCGATGAAAAAGGGATAAGTCACTTTCTGCTGCTTCTCGTCGCTGCCGACGGCTTTGCCCAGCTTCTCCTGCGTGCCAGTCACATCCAGAATATCGTCCTGGATCTGGAACGCCAGCCCGATCGAGCGGCCGAAGGCCGTAAGCGCTTCGAGCTGCTTGTCGTCCGCGCCCGCAATTCGTCCGCCCGCGCGGAGAGAGAAAATGATGAGATCGCTCGTTTTGTGCTGATGGATATATTCCAGGCCGCTAAGCTCCGTAATGCCCTGCTCGCCCTTCATATCGGCCACTTGCCCGCCTACCATTCCCCGGGCTCCGGAAAATTCGGCGAGTTCCTCGACGATGTTCAGAACCTGTTCGGCCGGTACACCGTGCCTGCGCGCCTGTGAAGCGCTGTAAAACGCCTGCGTCAACAGAGCGTCTCCCGCAAGGATGGCCATGGCTTCCCCGTAAACTTTATGGTTGGTTAGTTTGCCCCTCCGGTAGTCATCATTATCCATGGCTGGCAAATCATCGTGGATCAGGGAGTACGTATGCACCATTTCAATGGCGCAGGCTACCGGCATGGCGGCTTCCTTGCGTCCTCCCAGCGCTTCCGCCGCCGCAAGTACGAGAATCGGCCGAAGCCGCTTGCCTCCCGCGTCGATCGAATACTGGGCGGACTGCCGCAGCACATCCGGAATGTCCCAAAGCCGGGGGAACAGCTCCCGAAGCTCTACCTCGACTTCTTTCGCATAGGAAGCGATGTATTCTTGGATGTTCATGTCTGTGTTCAACGGGATTCCCCTTTATCCTCGATCATATTGGCTCCGAACGGCTTCTTCGAGAGGCCGGCTTCGCTTTCCACGAGCATTTCGATCTTCTTCTCCACCGTTTCAAGCTTTTGGCCGCACAGGTGAGACAGTTTCATGCCTTCCTGGTACAGCTCGATCGCCTGCTCGAGAGGAACATCCCCGCTCTCCAGCTTCGCAACGATTCCTTCCAGCTTGTCCATCGCTTCCTCGAAGCTGATGGCGGTTTCTTCCTGCAGATTACTTTCGTTCCCCATTTGTTTTCTCCTCCATCGCCCAGACGTGGCAATCGAGCCGTCCGTCGGTCAACTGAACTCGGACCATGTCGCCGATCTGAACCTGCTCGATCGAATTTAATACGCGTTTTTCTTTCTCGTCGTAAACAAGGCTGTACCCGCGCTGCATCACTTTAAGCGGGCTCAGCGCATCCAGGTGGCGCAGCGTGGATACGAGCTGCTGCCTGCGGCCCCTGGCGACGCCCTGCATCGCCAGTGTAAGCGCCCGCTCCGCGCCTTCGACGCGTTTGCGGGCGTAGCGTACCTGCTCCTGCGGGTTGAAGCCCGACAGGGTGCGCTCCAGACGCATGCGGCGGTCGCCGGCCCGGCCGACAAGCTGACGCATGCGGAAAGAAAGCTGCTCGCCCAGCCGGTCCAGCCGCTGGGCCGGATGCTGCAGAAGCTGCCGGTGCGGATTCGTCAGGTAAGGCGAGCGGCGGAGCCGCTCCAGCCGGTCCTGACGGCGCTGCAGCTGCTGCAGCAGGCCGCGGTGCAGGCGCTGGCCGAGATGAGCCATCTGCTGCTTCAGCTCCAGATGGTGAGGCACCGCCAGCTCCGCCGCGGCCGTAGGCGTCGCCGCCCTGAGATCGGCGACGAAGTCCGCGATGGTGAAGTCGGTCTCGTGGCCGACGGCCGAGATGACGGGGATCGCGGAGGCGAAGATGCTGCGGGCAACGATTTCTTCGTTGAACGCCCACAGCTCCTCCAGCGATCCCCCTCCACGGCCGACGATCAGCACGTCGACTTCACCGAGGCTGTTCATCGTCTCGATGGCTCGGACGATGGACGGGGCCGCCTGAGCGCCCTGCACCAGCACCGGATACAGCAGAATCGGCACATTCGGGAACCGGCGCTGCAGGGTGATGATGATGTCCCGGACGGCGGCCCCCGTCGGGGAAGTGATGACGCCGACGGCTTTCGGCATCCGGGGAATCGGCTTCTTCCGCTCGGTGCGGAACAAGCCCTCGCTATCGAGCTTCTGCTTAAGCTGCTCGAACGCGAGGTACAAGCCGCCGATTCCGTCGGGCTGCATCTGCGTCACGTAGAACTGGTACTGCCCGTCCCGTTCGTAGACGGAAACGTTCCCCCGGGCGATCACCATCGTACCTTCCTTCGGACGGAAAGGTAGCCGCTGGTTGTACGACGCGAACATAATGCTTTTGAGGCGGCTGTCTTTATCTTTAAGCGTAAAATACATATGACCGCTGGAATGATGCGTAAAGTTGGAAATCTCCCCGCGCACCCAAACGTCCTGGAGGCGGTTGTCGCCTTCCAGCTTCATTTTGATATAGCGGTTGAGATCCTTAATAGATAATACGGCGCGCTCGCTCATGCGTTACACGCCCGCTTCTGTACCCGTATTGGACGCGCGGCGGGCCGAGCTCAGCGTATTCTTGAGCAGCATCGTAATGGTCATCGGACCTACACATCCCGGAACCGGTGTGATGTAACCCGCGATTTCTTTGACGGCATCGAAGTCGACATCTCCGCACAGCTTGCCTTCGGCGTTGCGGTTCATTCCGACGTCGATCACGACCGCACCCGGTTTCACGTGCCGGTCCTCAATCACGCCGGCTTTGCCTACCGCGGCAACCAGAATGTCGGCCTGGCGTGTAATATCCTGAAGATTCGGCGTGCGCGAGTGGCAGATCGTAACCGTAGCGTGCTCGCGGAGCAGCAGCATCGCCATCGGTTTGCCGACGATGTTGCTTCTTCCGACGACGACGGCGTGTTTGCCTGCCGGGGATACGCCGATTTTTTTCAAAACTTCCATGACGCCGGCCGGCGTACAAGGAAGCATGCCTTCTTTGCCGATCATCAGGTTGCCCACGTTAACCGGGTGGAAACAATCCACGTCTTTCTCCGGAGTTATCTCGTCCACAACCTGCTCCTCGTTGATGTGGCCGGGAAGCGGAGACTGTACAAGAATACCGTGGAACTCCGGATTCCGGTTATACTCATGGATCAGCTTGACAAGCTCCTCCTGGGAAGTATCTGCCGGAAGACGGTGCACATGAGACTGGATGCCCACCTGGGCGCAAGCTTTTTCCTTGTTATTGACATAGACATGGGAAGCCTGGTCATCGCCTACGATAATCACCACGAGTCCTGGTGTCGTACCGCGGGTGGAAAGTTCCTCGACTTCCTGCTTGATTTCTTCCCGGATGGAACGGACGATTTCTTTGCCGTTAATCACTTCTGCTGCCATGACGGTTCTCCTCCCTAGTTATCCGTTAATGGTTTTCTTTGTTTTCCTGTTGTGCGTGTTGTTTTCCTATTGTAGCCCGCTATAAGCAGATAGCGCAAAGCTGCCCGGACGACTCCTCAGAAGTCCCGGCAACCGTGCGCCTGTTTCATTACTCTTTGCCGCTGCGGATATTTTCCCTCAGCGCATCTACGTCTTTGATCATTTTGCCGAGTACGCCGTTCACGAATTTACCGGAATCGTCCGTACCGAAATGCTTCGCCAGATCGATGGCCTCGTTAACGACGACCTTTGGCGGGACATCTTCCTGAAACAGCATTTCGAATGCGGCCAGACGCAGCACTTCACGGTCTACGCGGGACAGCCTGTCCATTTTCCAGCCTTTCAGGTAACCGGCCAGAAGCTGGTCGATCCGGTCCCGGTTGCTTAACGTGCCGTCCACGAGTTCGCGGATATACTCCGGCATAATTTTTTCCTTATGATCCACCTGAGCCTCGTTATCGTTCTCCGCCTCATGTACGGCAACGTTCACCGCTTCCGCCGCCGAAACCCCGTTCATATCGATCTGATACAAGCTCTGCAAAGCTATTTCTCTGGCTACTCTACGCCTCATTGTATGCCTCCCACATCTTAAACCGCTAGTTCGTTCGTCTACGTCTAGTATACGTCATTTTAAATCCAACCCAAACAAAAAAATCCAAGGATGAACCCAGGATTTCAGCGAAACATTCTCCATTTTTGCGTAAGAAATTGCCAAAGGTTCTGGAACGGGAGCCAAAGATCCTCTCCCCGGTCTACTTTTTTGCCGATATAATACCCCAGGAACACGATAAATGCAAAGATCAGCATATCCCAGAAGCCGAAAAACAGATAGACCAGGCCCAGAACAAGTCCGGCTCCTCCGCCGGTTATCGTTCCGGGGTGCTCCTGCCACAATTTTCTCCACATGAGAGGACCCACCTCTATTCTACCCGGCTTTTAAACGTTGGGGTATTCTGCACGATATTCGCCACATAGACGGATACGCCGGAGACCGGGATTCCCGTAATCTCTTCCACGTGATTCTTGATCGCGGACTGTATTTCCTCCGTAAGTTCCGGAATGGAAGTTTCCCCGTCCACTACGGTACGGATGCCGATCTCAAGTCCGGCCTCGCTCACCTTCACACGGGCACGCAGATCGCGAACGCCGCGGCTTCTTCCGGCCGCTTTCAACGACAGATTCTCCACCGTTTCCACCGAAATCCGGATATCTCCGTATTCACTGCGCTGGTCGATAGACGGCGCTTGCGTACGGCTTCTGCGGACGGATATGTAAAAAAAGCGGATGCTGATCAGAAAAATGACGATTCCGGCACCGATCACCCATGCCTTGGATAAGGTAAAACCGCTGTCAAATACATCCTGGAGAAAATAATCGGTCGATCTCATCGGAATGAGCTGAAAAGCTGCGAGTACGGCGATGGCGGATAGGAACATGATCGCGAGGCTGAATAGAAATAACAGGAGTCTGTCCAATAGTTTGACCACAGCAAATGGCTCCTTCCGAAATAAGTGAGGAACCCCCGTCCTTAGCGGTTGGGGGTCAATGTGTAGCCGCTGCTATTTATTATTTTACGCGCAGTGCGGCTGAATCCTCTTCAACCGGCTTCTCGGCCGTCTTGAATTGGACGTCGTGAATGTGAACGTTTACTTCCACGACACTCAGCCCTGTCATCGATTCGATTGCCAATTTCACGTTCTGTTGGATCTTGCCGGCCACTTCGGGAATCCGGTGTCCGAATTCCATCACGATCGACACATCGATCGCCGCCTCGCGTTGACCGACGTTCACCTTGATGCCTTTGGCAAAGTTTTTGCGTCCGAGAAGCTCGGTAATGCCGTTGACAAAACCTCCGCTCATGCCGGCCACGCCTTCAACCTCGACGGTAGCGAGTCCCGCAATCACTTCTATGACTTCCGGAGCGATCTGAATGGTGCCCATATCTGTCTTCTCATAATCCGCTGCAATCATCGTCATCCTATGCACACCTCCTGCACGTTTGGGATAAGCCCACTAATTTAATACTATACCATTCCGGAATTTTTATGACAACGAATCCCGCTTAGGATTCCGGGTCGTTCACGTCGTGCTCTTCCAGGAATTTAATATCGAAATCTCCGCTCAGGAATTTGCGATGATTCAAAAGCTTCAAATGAAAAGGAATCGTCGTATGGACGCCATCGACTTCAAACTCGGCCAAAGCACGCTTCATCCGGTTCACCGCTTCCTCGCGGGTCGCTCCCCATACGATCAGCTTGGCGATCATGGAATCGTAATGCGGAGGAATCACATACCCCGGGTAAGCCGCACTGTCCACGCGGACGCCTATACCGCCCGGAGGCAGGTAGAAGTTGATGCGTCCCGGCGACGGCATAAAGTTGCGCTCGGGGTCTTCCGCGTTAATCCGGCATTCGATCGACCAGCCGTTGATCTGAATATCTTCCTGCGTAAACGGAAGCGGGTTGCCTTCGGCGGCGCGGATCATTTCCTTGATCAGGTCGACGCCCGTTACGTATTCGGTGACCGGATGCTCAACCTGGATACGGGTATTCATTTCCATGAAATAGAAGTTCCCGTCCGGTCCGAGCAAAAATTCGAGCGTACCCGCGCCGGAATAGTTGACGGCCTTCGCTGCGCGAACGGCCGCTTCCCCCATCGCTTGACGAATTTCCGGCGTCAAGGTCGGGCAAGGCGCCTCTTCGACGAGCTTCTGACGGCGACGCTGCACCGAGCAGTCGCGTTCGCCCAGATGGACCGCGTTGCCATGCTTGTCCGCAATGATCTGAATTTCGACGTGCTTCATACCCGTGAGGTACTTCTCCAGGTAAACGCCGGAGTTGCCGAAGTTCAGCTGAGCCTCCTGCTGGGCCGTCATGATATGCTGGATCAGCATATCCTCGCTCTCGGCGATCCGGATGCCTTTGCCTCCGCCGCCGGCGGTCGCTTTGATAATCAGCGGATAGCCGATGTCACGGCCGAGAGAAATGGCTTCGTCGAGGTCTTCGATCAGTCCGTCGGAGCCGGGAATAACGGGAACGCCCGCTTCCTTCATCGTCTGCTTCGCGACTGCCTTGTCCCCCATTTTGGTAATGGCTTCCGGGGAAGGGCCGATAAACGTGATGTTGCAGCTTTCGCAGATTTCCGCGAAATCCGCATTCTCCGCCAGAAACCCGTAACCCGGGTGAATGGCGTCCGTATCCGTGAGCGTGGCCACGCTCATGATATTTGTAAAATTCAAATAGCTGTCCTTGGAAGGCGTAGGTCCGATGCAGTACGCTTCGTCGGCAAGACGGACGTGAAGAGCGTCCCGGTCCGCTTCCGAATAGACGGCAATCGTCTGAATGCCAAGTTCACGGCAGGCGCGAATAATCCGCACGGCAATTTCACCGCGGTTTGCAATTAAGACTTTCTGAAAACCCATTTTGTTCCCTCCGTTCAATTACTCCGGCTTCACCAAGAACAGAGGCTGGCCGTACTCGACAAGTTGGCCGTTCTCGACCAGGATTTCAACGATTTCGCCTTTTACTTCCGCTTCGATCTCATTCATCAGCTTCATGGCTTCCACAATGCAGACGACCGATTTCTCGTTCACGTTAGAACCTTTCGAAACAAACGGGGCAGATCCCGGAGAGGAAGCCTGGTAGAATGTGCCTACCATAGGCGATACGATTTTATGTAAGGTAGAATCCGATTCCTTCTGTTCATCCGCTTTCGGAGCTTCTGAGGCCACTTGTGCGTGAGCGCTTCCGGGTACCGCTTGAGCAATGACCGGCGCGTACGCTTGCTGCACGGGAGCCGCCGTAACGACTACGGACTCGGTTTTGTTAGGTTTGCGTATCGACAGACGCGCACCTTCGTTTTCAATTTCGAGTTCCTGCAGGGACGTCTGGTCCATTAGTTTCATTAATTCTTTAATTTCGCTCAGCTTGAACATCCATGTCACTCCTTCAAAAATGGTGAACCGATGCCGTAATACGACGTATGTATTATATCACAACCGCAAGAAATGGAAAGAGTCCAGTTTGTCCGGACTCTTTCCACTCGTGATTAATATGCGGTTTATGCGGCCGGGAGGGCTTTTCTTATGGCCGTTTATTTCACGTACTGAACCGAAATTTCGGGTCCGACCTTCAGTTCTTTCATCACCGTTTCCACGATGGAAACCGCCTGGCTTTTCTCCAGTTTATCCGACTGTACGGTCACTTTCCACTTGCTTCCGTCCTGGGTCAGAACCGCATTCGGATAGTCTTTGGAGAGAACGTCCTCCACATTCGTCACGCGCGTGTTCGTGTCTTCGATCTGCTGAAGCTCCTGCTGTGCTTTGCTCACCGCATCGGAGGACTGATTTTTATCGGTGATGAGCGTCAGCAGCTCTTCGGTCTTCTTGGAGAGGGCGTCCTGGCGGTCGAGCTGAAGCTTCGTCAGGTAGTCACGGCCGGATTTGCTGCTGGCCTGCGTCTGCTGGCTGACTTTGGCTTCCGCCGAAGCCGGAGCGGCCGCCGCATCTTTGTCGTCCTTCGAGGCGGTTGCGCCCGTCTTGGAGTCCTGTGCCTTGCCGTCGCCTGCCTTGGCCTCCGCTTTCGCATCGGTTTTCGTGTCGGTTTTGGCATCGGTTTTGGCATCCGCTGTCGTCTTCGTATCGCCCGCCTTCGCACCGGCCGCTTTGTCTGCGGAAGCTTTACCCGCTTCGGCGACGGCCTGCTCCGGAGACACCTGGCTGAGATCGATCTTGACTTCGTCCGCTTTAGGGGCCGTAGAAGCGACATCCACCTTGCTGACATCCTCGGTAAACAGGTAATAAGCGGACAGTACGACCATCAGGCTAAGCATGGAAACGAGCCATATTGTTTGTCTTTTGGCATTCATGGAATAATTCCTCCTAACGGATTAATAAGTAATGGGATGGCTGTAAAGCCGCTTTACATTTATGCCGGAATGCAGGGTCCTCCTTGCAAGCCCCCCGCTATTCGGCCGTTTTCCTCGGGAGAATGGAAATCCGGTGAACCGGAACGTCGATGCCCCGGGCGACGGCTTCGATCATCATTTTCTTGACGGTCAGATCTTCGGCCCCTTTGGCGACTACAAGGACGCCGCTCACTTTGGGTTTGATCGTCTTGACGACAAGGGGCTGCTGATCGCCCGACACCTGATAGAGCACGACTTTGCCTTCCTTCGTAACCTGGGAAATATTCCGGTTGGCGCCATTGGTATCTTTTTCCGTCGTCAGCTGCTGATTTTCCTTCGAATCCTTCTCCACGACGATTTCTTCCGTAGATTCGATCGTAATCAGTACTTCCACGTCTCCTACGCCGACTACTTTACGGAGAATATCGCGGAGCCGGGATTCGTAGGCTTCCTCGTATTCCCGGAAAGGCGTCTTGTCTTTGGCCGCTCCGCCCATAAACGTCTCTTTGCCCGGCTGGGTCGAAGGAGACGCCCGGCTGTCGCCGGCAGGCTCCACTTCTTTGAAATTGAGAAACGAGCTTAAAATCATCAAGGCGGCACCGACCAGACCGAGCAGTACAATCCAAAGAAAGGAATTGGAACGTTTGCCGTCCTCGCCTGTCCCGAACCATTTACTCCTCCACTGCTTCCAAAAGCCCATCCGCTCACCTCACCATCGCTCCCTGCCGCTTCTTCTGGTTTTCCTAAAGCTTCGACTGTTCCTTCGTCCATTGCACTGAAATGTGAGACGGGTCAACCTTCCAGCCAAGCTCCGCCGCCTTGGCGAGCTTCCGCTCCGCTTCCCGCTGCGCCGGGCTCAGCTGCTCTCCGGTCTGGGCGGGAACGGCTCTGCCGCCCGGACCGCTTGCGCCGCCGATGCGGACGTCCACGGGCGCGATGGGTGCGACGGGCGCGACCGGCGTCATGCCGGAGCCTCCGGCGCCACCCGCGAGGGAGCTGCCGTAGGCGTCCGGTTCCGCAGCCGGAGATTCCGCGTCGTCCAGCGTCAGCTCGACGCTTGCCACCGATGCGGCGCCCTGCCCGTCCACCGCCGTCTTCACCCGGATATCCCGGATAGGATAAGGCGTTTCCTTCTGCAGCGTCTGCCTCATCTCGGCGGCAAGCTTCTCTTCCAGCAGGCGGACCGCTTGTTCCCGGCTGCCCGTCTGGAGCCGGTCCGCCTGCTCCATGACTGCCTGCAGCGATGCCGGCTGGCCGGAAGGAACGGCCCCTGCGGGTGTCTGACGTCCGCCTGCCGCGCCGCCGCCCCCAAGCTGCTGTCCCAGCTGAGCCTCGGCGAGAAGCCTTGCCGGGTCCCAGTTTTTGCGGGTCAACTGCAGCACGGGCGAAAGAAGCGTCAGCAGGATGAACAGGCTCATGGCCGTCCGGACATACCGCTGCATCTTGTTCGTCGGGAGCATCAGCTCGATAAACGTGGCGAGCAGAATCAGGGCGACGACCGTCTTAAGCCAACCGCCTAGCCAATCCACGGGGCAAGCCTCCTTCTTAGGCGAGCAAGCCCTCATCCGGCCGCTCCAGGTTGTTTGAGCTTGTTCGCCTATGCTTGTATATATTCGTCCGCATCTCGGGATATACCAATTTTTTTGACGGAAACTTGCGGGTCATACCAATCTAGCGCACCATCACGGCGATATTCCCGGCCGTTATCATAATCGTCAGGGCCAGGAAGAACATGAGGCCTACGGCCGATAAGGCGGCGAACACATACACCATGCTCTTGCCGATCGTGGATAAGCAGGCGATGATGGGGCTGTCGCCCAGAGGCTGCATGACCGCCGCACAAATGTGATAGATCAGAGCCAGCACCAAAATTTTGATCGCCGGGAACGCGCACAGCAGAATCACGATGACGACCCCGGTCAGGCCGACCGCATTCTTCACAAGCAGCGAGGCTCCCAGCACGGTCTCCGTCGCGTCCGAGAACAGCCTGCCCACGATCGGGATAAAATTGCCCGCAATATATTTGGCGGTCCGCAGCGTCACGCCGTCGGTTACGGCTCCCATGCTCCCCTGCACGGAAATGACGCCCAGAAACACGGTCACGAATACCCCAAGTGTGCCGATGGCGATTTTCTGGAGAAGCTTCGCCAGTTGGGTTACTTTATACTTGTCCGACATGGAACTGACGATATGAAGAACGGCCGAAAAGAACAGCAGCGGAAACACGAATACGTAGATCACCGTACCGATGGTATGGATCATGAACACGATCAGGGGATGCAAAATCGCCACCGACGTGATCCCCCCCGATGAAGCGAGCAGGGACAGCAGAAGAGGCATAAGGGCGATCATAAACTGGATCATGGACGAGATCGCGCCATTGGCGTATTCGATGGCCACCTGAAAACTGTTCACGGCTATGATCAGCAGCACGAGATAAGACACGACGAAGGCGACCTTGCTGACATTGTTGCGTTCAAACGAGGTCTGCAGCGTCTCCAGCAGCATGCTGAACACGGTCAGGATCACAATCGACACGAGAAGTTTCCCGTTGACCACAATCTCGTGAAACAGGTATTTCAGCGCCCCTTTCCACAGGTTGGAGAAATCGAACGTTTTGGCCCCGGTGATCAGATCGGAAAAGCTCGGGGGCCGGTTATCGGGAAAATAGCCCCCGTATTCTTTCATCAGCTTGTCCCAGAATTTCTCGACGGACTCCGTGTCAAGCTGGTTCGTCTGCTCTTTTACAAGTGTATCGATCGGGTTTGCGGGGTTTAGATTTTGCGCTCCCGTGTGGCTGAGGAAGCTTAAGAATAGTGCGACGAATAAGACGAGGGTTGTCCACGTCCGGTGCGACAGCTGCTGCGCCAATGCTCTCCACTCCCTATCCGGTCCGCCTCCGGCACACGCTTGTCCGGTTGATCAGGTGGACGGAAACAGTTTAATCACGGTTTCGATAATGACAGTGATGATCGGAATGGCCATGACCATAATGAGAATTTTGCCGGAAAGCTCGATTTTCGAAGCGATTGATTCCTGCCCGGCATCCCTTACGATCTGCGCCCCGAATTCCGCTATGTACGCGATGCCGATGATTTTGAGGATCGTTTTCAAAAACACCATATTGACGCCGGACTGCTGCGCCAGATTATGGAGCACTTCAATGACCGAAGCGATTTTGCCGATCAGAAAAAGAAAAATCAGGATGCCCGTAAACGCCGCCAGCAGGAAAGCGAACATCGGCTTCTGTTCCTTGATAATGAGGATGAGGACGGTGGCGACCAGGCCGAGTCCGACGATTTGAATAATCTCCACGTCATCCCCCCTACTGGAACAAAAAGATGGTTTTGATTTCCTGGAACAAATTATCGAGCAGCCTCACCACCATAAACAGCACGACGACGAAACCGATGACCGTTACCCAATGGGCCATGTCTTCCTTCCCCATCTGCTTCAACACCGTGTGGATCATGGCGATAATAATTCCGATCCCGGCGATCTGGAAAATGGCGTTTACATCTACGTTCATGTTCGGCACCCCACTTTAATACATCAAAATAACGATCAGTGCTCCCACCAGGACGCCCAGGCTCTTCCACATCGCTTCGTATCGCTTCTGCTCTTCCGCAGCCGTCGTCTCTTCGGCCTGGAGCTGGAGAACCGACAGGCGCAAATGCTTGGCCTGATCGGTACGGTCGCTGGCCCCGAGCGTCTGCCCGAGCCGGAGGACGACCTGCAGCTCGGCCGGTTTCATCGCGGAGTTCCGCCAGCCGTGCTGCACAGCGTCGCGCCAGATGGCGCTCAGCGTGTCGTCTTGCGGCTCCGACAGGCGGTCCGCCACCTCGCGGAACACGCCCGCCAAAGGCGCCCGCGTCTGCTCGCTCAGCGTGGCGATCGCGTCGGGCAGCGGCGTCGAGCCGTAGACGATTTCCGTCTCCAGCCGCTGGAGCGCCTGGATCACTTCCCGGATCTGCTGCGGCCGTCTCCGGTACCTTCTCGCTTTGGCGAATCCGAAGCCCGCCCCGGCTCCGAGCACGAGCGCGGCTCCCGCAAGTTTGACCCACATCGCCTCATCCCCTTCCGCCGGTTGAAAATAAAGTCTCCCAGCCGCTTGGCTTCTCTTCGGCCGGAGCATTGTAAGCGCCGAAGACGGCAAGCTGGCGGCCGTCCCCGTCCAGCACTTGCACGAGGCGCCCGCCCGCGGCCGAACGGCCGAGAATCACGTAGCGGCCGAAAACGCCGCTTTCGAGCAGTTCCCGCAGGACCGGTCTGCGCTTCACATCGCCCAGGTCCCGTCCGTGAGCCGTGGCGATGATCCGGATGCCCGCATGAAGGGCCTCGCGGATAGCCTCGGCGTCTTCATGACGCCCGATCTCATCCACGATCAGCACCTCGGGGGACATCGAGCGGATCATCATCATCATGCCCTCCGCTTTCGGGCAGGCGTCCAGCACATCGGTGCGCGGCCCTAGATCGAAGCGCGGCACCCCCCGCTCGGAAGCGGCGATTTCGGAGCGCTCGTCGACGATGCCGACTTTCCAGCCGGCGCGCCTCTGCGGACGGTCCGGCGCGGACGGCCTGCGGGCGGGCTCCAGGCTTCCGGCTTCGAGACCGGCACCGGTCGACGAGGTCCGGATGCTGCCCGGTCCGCCCGGCAAGCCAGGCCCGCCGCCCGGGTTGCCGCAAGGCCCCGCGCCGGGACCGCCGGCTGCCGGAAGCGGGGTTTCGCCGCTGCTGATCATCCGCGCCAGATCGCGGATCAGCGTCGTTTTTCCCAGCTGGGGAGGCGAAATCAGGAGCGTATGGTGAACCGTGTCCGCCTCCCGGTCAAGGAGATAAGGCAGAACCGGCTTACCGGCTCCGGGGAGTTCCCTCGCGATCCGGATGTTAAACGAGCTGACATCACGGATATGTTTGACGCTGCCCCCTTCGAGGACGACCCGCCCCGCCAGCCCTACCCGGTGACCTCCCGGAATCGTGATAAAGCCGCGCTTCAGTTCCTCCTCGAAAGAATAGAAGGAGTGGCGGGTCAACAGTTCGAGCAGACTTTTGCACTCTTCACGAGACGGCCTGTACGCCCGCGAGGCGTCGGCGTCCGTCAGCCCTTCACGCGTAACGAACGCGCAGCGCCGGTCAAACACGATCTCAAGGGGACGGTCCTGACGGATCCGGATTTCTTCCAGCCCCGAACGCAGGTGCGCCGGCAGCGATTCCAGTATCCCGCGTATGGAAGCGGGCAGATGGGCGAATACGGACGCAAGCACAGCCTCACCTCCGGAATTGTCTTGTCCTTTGTCTTTATATGTATGTCCCGGTGCAGTGAATATGTCGGTTTACTTTTTGAGAATGCCGATAAAAATGCAGCTGACGCCGGCCACGACCCAGAGCATTTTGCCGAAGGAAAGTTTCTCCGCAATGCCGACCAGTCCGATAGTAGTCGTCGCCAGAAGAATCAGCGGTCCCGCCATGGCTAGACCCGTATTAACGAGGAGCGCTTTTTCAATCTGGTTAAAACGGATCATCAGCAGCGCCGCAATAATTTCCAGCGATCCCGACAGCAGACGCAAAGACGCCATGCTAAGCACGATTTTGTTAATCACAGCCGTCACCTCTCCTTTTTTTGCAGCTATTCGATTCACCATATGCGGGCCTGTCTGATTTTAGGCATACGCGGCACCTACCCAGAAGCGCCCGCATAAGATGACTACGAAATTTACTCCACCGGAAAGTACTGAGGTGAGGACGTTATGGAAGAGTCTTCTTGCAAAAAGTGGCATCCGACTCTCGCCGATCCGACAGGGTGCCGTCAGAGCAAACCCCGGGCACTCGGGAAAACGATGGTGATGGATAAAGGCCTCGGCCTGAACGCTTACGACGATTTGCTGCAGGCCGCAGGAGAACATGTGGACTATATAAAGCTGGGCTTCGGCACTTCCCCGCTTTATCCGCGAGAGCTGCTCCGGCACAAGATCGAACGGGCGAAGGTCTTGGGGATCGACGTCTATCCCGGAGGCACCTTTTTGGAGGTGGCGGTTCAAGAAGGACTTATTTCGTCTTATTTCGACACCGTGGCGGCTTTGGGCTTCACCTGCGTCGAAATATCGGACGGAACGATTGAGCTGGACCGCAGTCTCCGCAGCGAGCTGATCGTCCGGGGAATCGAGGCCGGGCTTAAGGTGATCACGGAATACGGTAAAAAATGCTGGGGGTCTTCGGTAGAAGCGGAGGCGCTGGTCGCTACGGTAACCGGGGATGTGGAAATGGGCGCGGAGCTCGTTACGATCGAAGCCCGGGAATCGGGGATCGGAGTCGGTATCTTCGACGAGAACGGCGCCTGTAAAGACGAAGAGCTGAACGGTGTGCTCCGCTCGGTCCCCAGCCCCGATATTCTTCTCTGGGAGGCTCCGCTCAAAAACCAGCAGATTCACCTGCTGGAGCTGCTGGGTCCGGACGTTCACCTGGGCAACGTCGCTCCGGCCGATGTGATCGCCCTGGAGGCGCTGCGCCGCGGCCTGCGTTCCGATACGCTTCACTTCGGAGAACGACTCAGAAAAAGCGCCCGGGAAGAAGGCGCCAGAGTCCATGCGGATTGACGTCATCCCTTCCCTGAGCGAAGTGCGAAGCGAGCTGCTGGCCGGACGGACCGCTATCGTCATCGACGTGCTCCGGGCGACGACCACGATCGTTGCCGCGCTGGAGAGCGGCAGCGCCGGGGTTCTTGCCGCCGAGTCCGTCCAGCAGGCGGTCATGCTGCGCGGGAAGCGGGATGTGCTCGGCGGGGAACGCCGCTGCCGGCGCATTCCCGGCTTCGACCTCGGCAACTCGCCGCTGGAGTACACGCCCGAAGCCGTTGGCGGCCGCAGGGTCGTGCTGACCACGACCAACGGCACACGGGCGCTGCAGAAGGCCGCTCCGGCGGACAAAATCGCGGCCGCCGCCCTGCTGAACGGCGAGGCGTGCGCCAGGGCCGCCGCCGGGTGGAAGCGCGACATCGCGCTTCTGTGCGCGGGAACGGCCGGCGCGTTCTGCTTCGAGGACGGCCTCTGCGCCGGACTCATCGTCTCCGCGCTGCAGAGGCTCTGCGGGAGCGCCGCCGACGTCAGCGATCTCGGCCGCAGCCTTGCGGCCTGCTACGAGCGGCATGCGGACGATCCCGCCGCGCCGCTGGCAGCCTGCGACAGCGGGCGCAGGCTGGCTTCCATCGGCTGCGAAGCGGACATCGCCTTCGCCGCCCGCGTGAATGTCTCGGACATCGTCCCCCTGCTGAGAGACGACGTCCTCGTCCCCTGGGCGCCCGCCAGGGAGCATCTTCCCCGCTGAACGGGGGCGTTTTTCCGCACGCCTGCAAGAGCCGCTTCGTTCTAAAACTTGTCCCCGCTCATACAATAAAGGGAGACTGGTACAAGGGGTTTTCTCATGAACGGAGATCTGCTTCTCGTTATACTGATCATTGTGGGCCTGATCGGACGCTCCCCCATCATTACAACGGCGGCTTGTGTCCTGCTCGTCGTCAAATTGATCAGCCTGGACCGCTATCTGCCCGCCATCGAACGAAGAGGGCTGGAGCTCGGGCTGCTGTTTCTGACGATGGGCGTGCTCGTCCCTTTCGCGAGCGAACGGATTTCGTATAAAGATATCTTGACGGTATTTACGACTTGGCCCGGCATTCTCGCTCTGTCCGGCGGCGCCATCGCCACTTACATGAACGGCAAAGGGCTCGATTTATTGAAAATCGATCCGCAACTGATCGTCGGGCTCGTGATCGGCTCTATTTTCGGCATCATTTTTATGCGCGGGATTCCCGTCGGGCCCTTGATGGCGGCAGGCATTACAGCCGTTTTGCTGAAAATATTCACGTTCGTCGCGGATCGAATCTCCTGAGTTCCGAACATCCGGATTTTTACAGCCTGTAAATAAAAAAGCGCTGAACTGTCGTCGGACAGTTCAGCGCCTTGCCGGCCTCCCGAGGCCGGTTTTATTTTGGTTATTTTCATGTTTCAGCTTAGAAGGCTGCGGTTGCGGGACGACTAGCCCGACCGGAACGACGAATTAACGTCTGTCCTGCGGTCCGCCCACGAATACCTGCTCCTGGGCGTCGAGTCCGTAAGCCGTGTGGAGAGCTTGAACGGCTTCCGCCAGCAGCTTGCCTTCGATCACGCAGGAAATTTTGATTTCCGACGTGGACACCATGTTGATGCTGACGCCGATTTTCGAGAGCTCGTCGAACATTTTGGCCGCCACTCCAGGTGTGCTGACCATACCTGCGCCGACGATCGAGATTTTAACGAGATCGCCTTCGGAAGTCACTTCGCGGAAACCGATCTCACCACGGATGCCTTCGATGGTCTGAAGCGCCTTGTCGCGGTCGGAAAGCGAGACGGAGAAGGAGAAATCGGCCAGGCCGTTTAACACGCCGCTTTGTACGATAATATCCACGTCAATCTGCTGCGCCGCCAGGGATGTAAATACTTTGGCCAGCTGGCCCGGTTTGTCCGGTACGCCCAGAATGCTGATTCTTGCGATATTTTTATCGTAGGCGATGCCTCTTACGACAATTCCTTGTTCCATCTCCGCTTCCTCCTTGACATACGTGCCTTCGTTTTGAGTGAAACTCGAACGAACGACAAGCGCCACATTGTAATTTTTGGCATATTCCACTGCACGGGGGTGCAGGACCGCAGCTCCCAGATTGGCAAGCTCCAGCATCTCGTCATACGAGATTTCTTTCAATTTTCGCGCATTTTTGACAACACGGGGGTCGGTTGTGTAGATCCCGTCTACGTCTGTGTAAATTTCGCATAGATCGGCATGAATCGCCGCGGCCAGTGCTACAGCGGTCGTATCGGATCCGCCGCGTCCGAGCGTCGTGATCTCGCCGTCTTCGGTCATGCCCTGGAAGCCTGCCACGATCACGACGTTGTCTTTCTCAAGCGCCGTGTGAATCCTGTGCGGCTGAATGTCGGTGATACGGGCTTTGCCGTGCAGGTCTTCCGTGATCATGCCGCTCTGCCAGCCGGTGTAGGAAACGGCGGGTTCGCCAAGATTTTGAATCGCCATCGATAAAAGCGCGACCGAAACCTGCTCTCCCGTGGTCAGCAGCATATCCATTTCTCTTGCCGGCGGTGCGCCGTCATACAACTGTCTGGACAAATCGATGAGATCGTCCGTCGTGTCGCCCATCGCGGAAACGACCACGACACAGCGGTGTCCTTCTCTTTTGCGGTCCACGATCCGCTTGGCCACGCGTTTCATCCGTTCGGCATCGCCAACGGAGCTGCCGCCGAATTTCATCACAATTAAAGACAACCCTGTTCACTCCCTATGCTTGCAAATGAATAATTGTAGATCATTATAGCATAAACGTTCGGAATTGTGGGAGCGGAAAACTCCACTTTCCGACATTTCCCCTTATCCCTAGAAGAAATGGAGGAAATCCCGTTCTATTTGTCCGTAAAAAAAGAAAGCATGCCCGCCCCGTTGTCCGGAAGCAGACACGCTTTCCTTGACGTTCAGCCCAGTACCACCCGGTCGTCGACGAACTTCTCGCCGCGGATTTTTTCGAATTCCCGGAGCAGTTTCTCCACGGTCAGATCCTGTTTGGAAGCCGCCGGGATGTCGAGGATGATCCGGCCTTTGTCCATCATGATCAGCCGGTTGCCGAGCCGGATAGCCTGCTCCATGTTGTGCGTCACCATCAGCGTCGTGAGCTTGGACTCCTCCACGATCTGCTTCGTCAGCCGGGTAATGAGCTCCGCACGCGACGGATCGAGAGCCGCCGTATGCTCATCCAGCAGAAGAATATTCGGCTGCGTGAAGGTCGCCATCAGCAGGCTGAGCGCCTGGCGCTCCCCCCCGGAGAGAAGGCCGACCTTGGCGTTCAGCCGGTTTTCCAGACCGATGCCAAGCCGCTCCAGATGTTCCTTGAACGCGAGTTTCCTCTGTTTGGTCACACCGAGACCGAAGCCTCTTTTGCCCGCACGGGCATGCGCCATGGCAAGGTTTTCCTGGATGGACATGGTCGGTGCCGTGCCCGCCATCGGGTCCTGGAAAACACGGCCGATCCAGCGGCTCCGCTTGTGCTCGGAGAGCGACGTGATGTCTTTGCCCTCGATCCGGACGACGCCGTAATCGGGCTGCATGACGCCGGAAATGACATTCATGAGGGTGGACTTTCCCGCTCCGTTGCTGCCGATGACCGTGACGAAATCGCCCGGAGCGAGATGAAGCTGAATGTCCGAAAGAGCGACCTTCTCATCCGGAGTGGCCGGATTGAATATTTTCGATGCGCGATCAATGTGGAGCATGTTCCACACCTCCGCTCTTCTCCGCCAGCTCTGCTTTCCGTTTGCGGATAACCGCTCTCTGCTTCAGTGACCCCTGAATTTTCGGCAGCGTTAACGCGATGACGACGATCAGTGCCGTCATCAGCTTCATGTCCGTCGATTCCAGACCGACTTGCAGCGCAATCGCCACGACGAATCGGTAGATGATGGCGCCGAGAACCACGGCAAACGTGGCGCGGATGATCGTTTTGGCCCCGAACAGCGCTTCCCCGATAATGACGGAAGCCAGACCGATAACGATCATGCCTACGCCCATCTGCATGTCCGAAAATTCTAAATACTGGGCAAACAACGCACCGGACAATGCTACAAGCCCGTTCGAGAGGGAAACCCCGAGGATAATCGTGTTATCGGTGTTGACGCCGAAGCTGCGGATCATCCGTTTGTTGTCTCCCGTAGCCCGAAGCGCAAGACCAAGCTCCGTATGAAGAAACCAATCCAGCGCCAGCTTGATGGCGACCACGACAATCGGCAAGATATACAATATTAATTCCTTGTCAAGCAGAACTTCGCTTCCGAACAGCGAAATCGTAGCCTTGCCCATAATTCTCAGATTGATCGAATACAGCGCGATCATCATAAGAATCCCCGAAAGAAGGGCATTAATTTTGCCTTTTGTATGCAGCAGTCCGGTAACAAGCCCGGCGACCGCTCCCCCCGCGAATGCGGCGAGTGTGGCGAGCAGAGGCGACACCCCGTGCGTAATCATTACCGCCGCGATGGAAGCCCCCGTCGTAAAGCTTCCGTCCACGGTCAAGTCCGGGAAATCCAGAATGCGGAAGGTAATGTAAACGCCGAGTGCCATAATCGCGTAAAACAGCCCTTGCTCCAGCGATCCCTGCGCGACCGTTCCCCAATCGATGGTCATCATGTTCACTCCGTTTCGTGTTCAATCATAAGGCGGCTTCGAAATCCGAAGCCGCCCCCATTTCTTCTTATTCAAACAGGTTGGCCTTTTCTTTCACTTCCGCTTTCATTGCGTCCGTGACTTCAACGCCCATATTTTTAGCTGCTTTCATGTTGATGGCCAGATCGAGCTTTTTCGGGTACCCGACCGGAATGTCCGAAGGCTTTTTGCCGTTCTTCAAAATTTCGACGGCTTGAAGACCTGTCGTATATCCCAAATCGTAGTAGTTGGAGCCGTAACCCGCAAAACCGCCGCCTTTAACGGAATCGTTCTCGCCTACGAACAGGGGTTTCTTGCCCTGCTCCGCCACCTGGATCACCGCGTTCAAGGCGGAAACGACCGTGTTGTCGAGCGGCACGTAGAGCGCGTCGGCTTTGCCGATCAGCGACTCGGCCGCCTGCTTCACTTCGGAGCTGTTGGAGGGCGATGCCTTGACGACCTTGATGTTGTGTTTGGCAAACGCTTCCGTCGCCTGCTTTATCTGCACCTGGGAGTTCCGCTCCCCTTCGTTCGCCACGATTCCGATCGTCTTGATGTTAGGGAAATGCTTGCCCACAAACTCCGTCAGCTGATCGACGGCCTTGGGATCCAAGTCCGAGGTGCCCGTTACGTTGCCGCCCGGCTTCTCGATGCTTTTCACGAGCTTCGCGTCGACGGGGTCTGTCACAGCCGTAAACAGGACGGGTGCGTCTTTGACAGTCTGCGCCGCGGCAAGCGCGGACGGAGTGGCGATGCCAAGCACGAGGTCTTTTTTGTCGGCCGCGAATTTCTGGGCAATCGAAGTGTTGTTGTTCATATCGTTCTGCGCATTCTGGTAGTCGATCTCGGCCGTTTTCTTGTCTTCATAGCCGTTGTCCTTGAGAGCGGCGATAAACCCTTGGCGGGCGGCGTCCAGAGACGGATGCTCGACGATCTGCATAATGCCGATTTTCACTTTTTTGCCTTCGGGAGCCGTGGAGGCCCCGCCGCCGGTTGATTCCGGTGCCGCCTGTTTGCCGCAGCCCGCGGCGGTGACCAAAGAAGCCGCCAATAAAAGCGTAACGAACGGTTTCATTTTCATTTTTGTTTTCCCCCTAAAATTAACCATCGGTTGAATTAATGTTTTACTGCATGAAAGCATAAAACCTGTAAAGCGTTATTGTTATAATAACCCGCTGGCCTAAAGTCGTCAATGAAAACGTTTCATTCCCGAAACGATATTTTTGCGTCCTTTTCCCGGTGTTCGCCAAAGCGCAAAAAGCCCCCGATTCCTTGGCGGGAATCAGGGGCATATCGAGCCTGTAAACTAAGCGCGGGAGATATATTTGCCTTCGCGCGTATCGATCAGAAGGACGTCGTTTTCGTTGATGAAAAGCGGCACTTGAACGTTCAGGCCGGTTTCCACCTTCGCGCTCTTCGTTGCGCCTTGAGCCGTGTTGCCTTTAACGCCCGGCTCCGTTTCAACCACTTTGAGCTCAACGCTGTTAGGCAGGTTGATCCCGAGGATTTCTCCCTGGTAGCTCATGATGTTGATGTTCATGTTTTCTTTGAGGAAGTTCAGCTCCCATTTCAGCTGCGCTTCTTCCAGGCTGATCTGGTCGTAAGTTTCCGTATCCATGAACGTGTATTCGGAACCGCTCGCATAAAGGTACTGCATTTCGCGGTTTTCGATATGAGCGCGGCCCACGTTCTCGCCTGCGCGGAATGTTTTCTCCACAACGTTGCCGTTGCGCAGGTTCTTCAGCTTGGAGCGTACGAACGCGGCGCCTTTACCCGGTTTTACGTGCTGGAAATCGATAACGGTGAATAAATCATTATCTACTACAATCGTCAAACCTGTTTTGAAATCGTTAACTGAAATCACGTCTCAAGTTCCCTCCTGGAAATAAATCAAATGGTGATAAGCTCTTTCGTGGAATGCGTCAGCAGCCGGATGCCGCTTTGCTCGATGACGACGTCATCCTCGATGCGGACTCCGCCGAAGCCCGGAATATAAATTCCCGGTTCCACCGTCACGACCATGCCGGGTTCGAGAACGCCGGCAAAGCCTTTGGCAAGCCGCGGCTGCTCGTGGACTTCCATCCCGAGGCCGTGTCCCGTGCTATGGCCGAAGTTGTCCCCGTACCCGTAGCGGGCAATAATATCGCGGCACAGCGCGTCGCCGTCGCTTCCCGTCATGCCGGGCTTCAAGTTGCCGACACAGTTCAGCTGGGCTTCGAGTACAATGCCGTAAATCTCTTTGTGCCTGTCCGAAGGCTGACCCAGCACGACGGTGCGGGTAATGTCGGAGCAGTAGCCCTTATACAAGGCGCCGAAATCCAGTTTGACGAATTCGTTCGGCTGAAGCACCCGGTCACTCGCCACACCGTGCGGAAGAGCCGATCTTTCGCCGGAAGCGACGATCGTATCGAACGACGAGGATGTGCCTCCGTTCTCCCGGATGAAAATTTCCATCTCCAGCGCGATCTGCTTCTCGGTCACGCCCGTTCTCAATCTCGTTAATATGTAAGAAAAAGTCCGGTCCGCCAGATCTGCGGCTTCCTGCATGATTTGGAGCTCGGACTCGTCTTTGACGATCCTGAGCTTCTCCACGATACCGCCGGTCGGGATCAATTCAACCCCTTGCAAATCGCCAGTATAGCCGGAATAAGCGGAATAAGTCAAGTCATTTTCTTCAAAGCCGAGCTGCTTGATCGACTCCTTGCCGAGAATATCCAGAATAGTCCGGCCGATTTTACCTTTATGGTCGATGACTTCGTAACCCGCGGCTTCTTTGGGAGCCTGCTCCATATACCGGAAATCCGTAATAAGGACGGCTCTTCCGCCGGTTACCAGTACGATGCCCGCGCTGCCCGTAAAGCCCGTCAGGTATCTGCGGTTGATGGCGTTCGTAACGAGTACCGCAGGGATTCCCTGCTTCGTCAGCTGCCGGCGTAGACGTTCCAGACGCTTGTCCTGCATAATATATCACCTAGCTTCCACAAAATGTTGATGAAGCGCTCTTAATCCGAGCTCGTAGCCGAAAGCCCCGAAGCCCGCAATCTGCCCCACCATCACGGCGGCCAGAACGGAACGGTGCCGGAACTCTTCACGCTTGTGAATGTTCGACAAATGCACCTCCACGGCGGGCAGTCCGACCGATGAAATCGCGTCGCGAATGGCGTAGCTGTAATGGGTAAAAGCCCCGGGATTGATCAGAATCCCGTCCATCGTCCCGTGGGCTTCGTGAATCCAGTCGATCAACCGGCCCTCGTGATTGGACTGGTGAAAGGTCAGCTGGAGATCCAGCGTTCCCGCTATTTCCGTCATTGCCGTTTCGATGTCTTTCAAAGACATCCTTCCGTAAACGGCCGGCTCCCGTATACCGAGCATATTCAAGTTCGGCCCGTTAAGGACCAGCACTTTATTCACGCTTAGGCGCCTCCTTCATAGCCGGCCGAACGTGCTCCGGCTTCTCGCTTTACCGTAGCCATTTTACCATAAGTTGCTTGGAAAAGGTAGCTGGCTAAGCGGGTTTGCGGCTATGCTCCTCCGTAAATTCGAAGGCAGTCGAATAGCCGATGAACATCCCCCAGAGCAGAAACAGGCAAAAATCCGTCAGGATCGTGTTCCAGTCGCTGTAATACAGCCAGCCCATCATGCCCGTCCAGGGGCCGATCGCCAGATAGAGCAGGCACCACCACCCGATTCCGTACCCGACCCCCATCCAGGGCCCTTTTACTTTCCCGAATAGGAACATATAGATGAAAGACGCGAGAATCGAGAAAACGATAAAAAACAACCAACCCACCAGTATCCCCTGCCAGGTGAGGAGAAAATCGTGCCGGTAGAACGGTTCGGCCAGAAAGGCGGGAATGATCCTCGTAAATTTGAATATGTACTCGATGATTTTAACGGCTCCCCAGATTCCCCCCGCGAAAAAACCCAGATACAGCGCGAAAAAAGCCCGGTTCGTTTTCTTCTCGTCTCCGGCCGCCCCGCCGTTTTGCGAAAACGACTTTCGTTGGCTGCCTGCGGATTTGCCATTCCCTGCCGCTGCTGTTCCCTGTGTATGTAAAACCATGTTCCTTTTCCTCCCGGCTAGTCCATTATCCGTAACTTTACGTCCAACCTAGTATGTACCAATTCCCGCTTCTTAACCGAAATAGAAAGCGGTGGCATTCTGCTGGAAAATTCGCTAAAATAGAGAAGAAACCAGCTATTTAGAGAAGGTGGATAGAACGTGTCACAATCCAATACAAGCATTTACGGCGGACAAGCCGTTATTGAAGGCGTCATGTTTGCCGGCCGGAATGTTCATGTTACCGCGGTCCGCAAAAAAGACCGCACCATCGATTTTCTTGAAGTTCCCAAGACCGAAATCGGCTGGGTCAACAAACTGAAGAAAATCCCTCTGCTCCGCGGTATCGTCGGAATTATCGAATCCAGCGCCAAAGGCGCGCAGCACCTCAATTTCTCGGCCGAAAGCTTCGCGGAAGAAGAAGAAGGCGAAGGCAAGGCTCCCGCCAAGGAAGAGAAGTCGGGGTTCAGCCTGTCGATGATTCTCGGGGTAGCCGTAGTCGGCGTCCTGTCCTTCCTGATGGGGAAAGTGATCTTCACGCTCGTTCCGGTTATTCTGGAACAAACGCTGTTCGGGCGCTTTTTCCAGGAGCACCAGATCTGGCACAACATCATCGAAGGACTGATCAAGATCGTTTTGCTCGTGTCCTATATTTACTTCATTTCGCTCACGCCGGTCATCAAACGGCTGTTCCAGTATCACGGCGCCGAGCACAAAGTCATTTCGGCATATGAAGCCGGCGTCGAGCTGAACGTCCGCAACGTCCAGCAGTTCAGTACGCTTCATTACCGCTGCGGCAGCAGTTTTATCGTCTTTACCGTCATCATCGGGGTCATCATCTACTCGTTCTTCAGCTACGACAATATGATCGACCGTATCATTCAGCGCCTGGTTCTTCTGCCGGTCATCATCGGCGTCTCTTACGAAGTTCTTCGTTTTACGAACTCCCTTCGTGAAGTGCCGGTTCTCCGTTTCCTCGGTTATCCGGGGCTCTGGCTGCAAAAGCTGACGACCAAAGAGCCTACGGACGATCAGGTGGAAGTCTCGATCGCCTCATTCAACCGGATGCGTGAAGCCGAAAGCCGGCTCACCCAGTCCAAGGCAAGCGCATGAATCGCCGCTGGTCGGCCGCTACCGTCGTCATCGCGGCGCTCGCTCTGATCGGACTTGCCTACAGCTTAAACCAGTTTCTCATTCCCCTTCTGGTGCTCGGATTGATTTTCGTCCTGTACAAGATGGCCCCCCGGAAGGGGCAGGGCACCTCCTACAAAACACGCTCCGCGAGCCGCAAGCCGGACCGGCTCTCGGCGTCGGAGCGGAAGCGCAAAGCCAAGTTCCGGGTCATTGAAGGCAGCAAGCCTTCCGATCCTCCGGAAGACCCGCCAAGATACCACTAAGAAGGCGGAAACAAAAAAAGCGAACCTTTTCAGGTTCGCTTTTTTTGTTGGCCGGATGCGCGGCCGCTCTCCGCGGCTTTAATCTTGTAACGCGATAGGCGCGCTTGCCGTATAGCCTCTTTCACCCCTTGGGCTTTACGGATACCTGCAAACGCCGGGCTAATCCGCCGTAACCGGCATATATCGCTCATACCGGCTTGCGCAGGACGTATTTTTCATAAGCGGACTCATACAGATGCATGGACCACTTGCGGAAATAGTCGTCGGAAGCCCGGTACCCGGCCTCGTACAAGTTTTCGCTGTCCTCCAGGGTCAGATTGAACTGGGTCGAGTTTACGTTGAGCGCAGGTATTTTGATCGTCCGGAAATAGTTGTTCTCTTCGATGTACCGGGTGTCGTGTGCATCCATCATCGTCGTGAACAAAGCCTGGAACATGGAGATAACCCCGTTGATTTTATGAATATGTTTCGGTATTTTGCCGACCAGAGAGAATCCCAAGGTTGGAATGCGGCCCGGCTGCTGTTCCGGCTCGTCGAAAAGCCACAACGGGAAGTTGCTCAGAATGGCCCCGTCCACAATGTACACAAACTGGTTGCGGAACGGTTCATCGTGCCGGGTCTGCCGCGCGGGTTTCCGGATTTTCACGGGATCGAAAAAATACGGAATCGAAGAGCTCATTCGGACGGCCCGGGCAATGGAAAAACGGCCGGGATCGATTCCGTACTGAGCGACGTCGTCCGGAAAAACGAGCAGCTTTCCCTGGGAAATATCCGAAGCCACGATTCGCAGCTGGTTTTTACGGAGATCGCCGAACTTCCGGATTCCTTTGACCTCCAGCTTCTCGCGCACCCAATCTTCCAGGGCGTCTCCGGAATAGAGCCCTTTTTTCCAAATAAGCCTGGCGGCCGACCCCACAATTCCCGTATCGAAAATGGGAGAGCGCTTTAAAAATTTGTGAAACGGGGTTTCGATAATGAGCCGCTTGATTTCTTCCCCCGTGTATCCCGCCGCGAGAAAAGCCGCCACGATTGAACCGGATGAGGTTCCCGCCACGTCGTGAAACTCGAATCCGTTATCCAGCGCCGAGCTGACCGCCCCTGCAAGTGCGATTCCTTTGACACCGCCGCCTTCGAATACCGCGTTGATTTTCATTCCGTCACCTCCGCACACCTTCCCTAGGTATGTATGCGGCAATGGACGTTCCTAGACGCGATTTTCACAGTAAAAAACGAAAAAACGTCCGCCATCTTAGATCGGCAAACGTTTCGGTTTTATTCGGAGTCCGAGCTGTTGTCCAGCTCTGCCCTTATGCTGCGGAGATCTTCCAGCCTGGCTGGGTCCCGGTTCAAATATTCAATCAGCGTTTCGATGCAGGTAATGGAATCCCAGCTCAGATGATGCTCGATTCCTTCCACATCGCGGTAAATATTTTCTTCCTGAACACCGATAACGGTTAAAAATTGTTCCAGCAAGGCATGTCTGTCCACCAGCCGTTTGCCCATTTTTTTGCCTTTTGAAGTCAGAACGAGTCCGCGGTATTTCTCATAAATCAGATATTTATCTTTATCCAGTTTCTGGATCATTTTCGTCACGGAAGAAGGATGCACTTCAAGGCCTTCGGCAATGTCGGACACACGGGCGTAGCCTTTCTCGTCGATCAGTTTGTAGATCCGTTCCAAATAATCTTCCATACTGGGCGTCGCCATCCCGAGTTCCCCCTGCTTTTGCTAAAATTAGTTGCTTATTTGCTTTAGTATAATACCGTTTATTAACTAATAAAGCAAGTTAACGGACTACGCCGCAGCCATTACCGCGAACTTTTCCCACGGTTACGAGCGTTGTCCAGGGTGCAGACTATAGCCGAACGGAAGGACTGTTCCGTTACTTCCCGTCTTAAAGGAGCACGCCATGGCTACTGAACAGATGACCCGCACTAGGAGCACCGCATTGTTCGTGCCGGAGCTCGTTTATTTCGAACCGGACGCCCTCCTGTATCCCAAGGGCAAACGTATTCTGGAATGGGCCCAAAGCAAAGGGCTGCCCATCCACATGACGACTTCCCACAACCGGATTACAAATCTGCCGGGCGAAACCGAGCTGGAGAAGTACCGGATCGCGAAGCGGACGCTTGTGGTGGGAATCCGGAAAACGCTGAAGTTCGATACGTCCAAGCCGTCCGCCGAATATGCCATGCCGATTGCGACAGGCTGTATGGGACATTGTCATTACTGCTATCTTCAAACGACCTTAGGCAACAAACCTTATGTACGGGTATACGTCAATACCGACGATATTCTCAAAGCCGCCAAGCAGTATATCGAAGAAAGAGCCCCCGAAATTACGCGGTTCGAAGCGGCCTGCACCTCCGATCCCGTCGGTTTGGAGCATATTACCGGCTCTCTCAAAGAATATATCGAATTTATGGCCAACGAGCCGCTCGGCCGTCTTCGTTTCGTTACGAAATACCACCATGTCGAACCTCTGCTTGATGCGAAGCATAACAAGCATACCCGGTTCCGGTTCAGCGTAAACGCCGACTATGTCATTAAAAACTTCGAGCCGGCCACCTCGGCGTTTCATGAACGCATCGAGGCGGCCGGCAAAGTGGCCCGCGCGGGTTATCCGCTCGGCTTCATCATCGCCCCGATTATTTGGCACGACGGCTGGGAAAAGGGCTATGAGGAGCTGATCGTCAAGCTCCATAACGCTCTGCCCCCGGAAGCGCTCGACGACTTGACATTCGAGCTGATCCAGCACCGTTTCACGAAGACGGCGAAGAACGTGATCGAACGCCGCTATCCCAAATCCAAGCTGGAGATGGACGAGGCGAAGCGCAAGTATAAATGGGGCCGCTACGGCCGCGGCAAGTATGTATATCCCGATGAGCAGGCGACGGCTTTGCGCGAATTTATTACGGAGCAGATTTTCGATAAGTTTCCGAACGCCAAAATCGAATATTTTACCTGATTGATCCCCGGTCTTCCGAAGCTCATGTCAAAATTGCAGCCATTGGGGCGTTATGTTGTTCAGCCAAATTGTGATTTTGTACATCTGATTGGTGTACAGCAAAATGGCGAATACAATCATGACGCCTCCCCCTATTTTCATAATCGTGGCGGAGTAGCGCAAAATCCATTTGGTAGATCCGATGAAAAAGGACAGGACGAAAAAAGGGATCGCAAATCCGAGCGAATAAGCGCTGATCAGCGGAAGCCACGAGTCCGGCTCGGCGGCAGCCATCACAAGCATGGACGATAAAATCGGTCCGATGCAAGGCGACCAGCCCGCGGCGAAGCCGATTCCGATCAGGACCGATCCGAGATAGCCCGCAGGTTTCCATTTAAGCTGGAGTTTGCGCTCTCTCATCATCCACTTCGGCTGAAAAATTCCGAGCAGGAACAATCCCATCACAAGGATGAGCAGAGCCGCAATTTGTCTGAGCAGATCCCGGTTCGTTACAAAAAACTCCGAAACGGAGCTGGCCGCGAGTCCGAGGCTGTAAAAAATGATTGAAAATCCGAGAATGAATGCAAGCGTATGGGCCATCGTCTGCAGTCTGGCCGCGCCTTTCGTCTGCCCCGACTTAAGTTCACTGACCGAAATTCCGGTGATGTAAGACAAATACGAAGGATACAGCGGCAGACAGCACGGCGAGATAAACGAAGCGAACCCGGCCCAGAAAGCGAGCCAAACATTAACATGCTGCATGTGTAAGCATTCCTCCTGCTTCCGGCCGCCGTTTTTTTAAGCGCGGCGGACCGTTTTCCAAACCAACTGAACGATGAGGACGACGATCAGGGAAAGAACGATGGTCGCTCCCGGCGCAAAATCGTACCACGCCGCCAAGGCCAGTCCCGCGACAACACCGATCTCCGAAATAATGACGGACAGCACGACCGAGTGCCGGAAGCTCTTCGCCGCGAGAAGGCTGCAGGCGACCGGAATCGTAAGAAGCGCGGATACGAGCAGCGCGCCCACGATCTTGATAGACACGGAGATGACCAGCGCCGTGAGCATCGTGATCATGATGTTGTACACTTTCAGCGGCAGCCCGCTTACGCCAGCCGCCTCCTCGTCGAAGAACATGAGGAACAATTCCTTGAAATGCAGGGCAACCACGGCGAGCACAAGGATGCACACGCCGAAAACGACCCACAGGTCGCTGGAATCGAGTGTGTAAATGCTGCCGAAGAAATAGCTCATCACATTAATATTATACCCTTTGCCCAGCGTAAACAACAGCGTAGCCAGCGCCACCCCGCCGGACATGATTATCGCGATGGACAGCTCCGCATACGTTTTGTACGCCTTGCGCAGCTTCTCGATCGCAAACGATGCCAGAAGCGCAAAAAGAAGCCCCATTCCGATCGGATACACGCCGAGAAGAAACCCCAGCGCCACCCCCGCGATCGAAACATGCGCGAGAGTGTCCCCGATCATCGAAAGCCTCCGCAGCACCAGAAAGACACCCATCAACGGAGCGGTCAGCCCGATCAAGATGCCACCGATAAGTGCTCTTACAAAAAACGGTTCCGTAAAAATGTCCAAGCTGCTCGCCCCTTACTTCCTCTTAATCCGCTGTCAACAGGCGGCATGCCTTTATTGACTTGTTTGAAGCTCTCTGACGGTAGAATGCGTCAGGTCGGTCTCTTCGCAATTCTCGGGTTCGTGCGTGTGCTTCACGAAAAACTTCAGTCCTCCGCTCTGCGTCTGCGGTTCCGAACCGAGATAGGACCTCATCATTTCCCGGTCGTGAGACACCATGATGAAGGTCATGTGATGATGCTGGTGCATATGGCGGATCATGTTAAAGAATACCGCCTGACTTTCCGCATCGATCCCCACCGTCGGCTCATCCAGAATGAGCAGTTCGGGATTGTTGGCGATAGCACGCGCAAGAAACACCCTTTGCTGCTGTCCGCCCGACAATTCTCCGATTCTGCGTTTCGCCAGATCTTCGATGCGCATCGCTTCCATCGCATCGTCACACCGGCGCATATCCTCTTTGGTCAGGCGCTTGTACAGCTTCTTTTTCGTGTAAAGCCCCGACATAACCACCTCGCGGACGGTTGCCGGGAACAGCGGATTCAGCGAATTCTTCTGGGGTACGTACCCGATGCGCTCCCAGTCCCGGAACTGCCGGATCGGCTGTCCGAACAAGCGGATATCGCCTTCCGTAGGCTTATGCAGGCCGACCAGCATCCGCAAAAGCGTCGTTTTCCCCGCTCCGTTGGAACCGATCAGTCCTACGAAATCTCTTTCTAGAACGTCAAAATTTAAATCCGTTATAACCGGCTTGCTTCCGTATGAGAAGGAGATGCCGCTGAATTCCACGATTTTGTTATGGCAGCCGTCCGGTTTCCATGTCTCCATTCCGTTCTTCTGCTCCCTTCGCCGCCGGGCGGCTTTCGCTTCTGTCGCTTCGATGATGAGTCTCTTCTATTGTAAAGCTTTCGTCAAATTTTTCAAATTATCTTCCATCACGGAAACATAGTCTTTGCCTTGCTTTACCTGTTCTTCGGTCAACCCTTCCAGCGGATTCAGTACGAGCGTTTCGACCTTCGCGTCTTTGGCCAGCGTTTTCGCCAGTTTGTCCGATACCAGTTCTTCGAAGAAGATATATTTGATCCCGTGCTCCGCGATGTACTCTCTCATTTTCTTCATATCCTGAGCGGTCGGCTCGGCATCCGGGGAAAGGCCCATAATGGCCATCTGAGTCAGCCCGTAGTCATGGCACAAATAGGCGAATGCCTGGTGGGACACGGCAATTTCTTTCTTCGGCAGCCCGGAGAGGCTGTCCTTGTACTGCTTATCCAGAGCGTCCAGTTTGGCCGCGTAAGCCGAATAGTTCGCTTCATAGTCGCTCTTGTGCGCCGGATCGGCTTCAACGAGTGCGTTTTTGATGTTCTCGGACATTTTTTTGGCGTTTTTGGGACTCAGCCACGCGTGAGGGTCTGTATCTTTGCCGGCCTCTTCGGTATGGCTGTGTTCGTCCTTGCCGTGATCGTGATCGTGCCCGTGCGCCTCTTCCCCGGCTTTAAGAAGTTCGACTCCCCCGCTCGCTACGACCGGTTTTACCTTGCTGTCCTTCAAGCTTTTGAGGAAGTCGTCCACCCAGCCTTCAAAACCCGCTCCTTGATAGAGGAACAACTGGGAATCGCCGATATTTTTGATGTCCCGGCCTTTCGGTGTCCAATCATGAGGCTCCACACCCGCTGGTACCAGGTTGATGACATTCACATGGGAGCCCCCGACCTTGACCGCAAAATCGTAAAGCGGGTAAAAGCTCGTCGTGATATTAATTTTATCTTCCGCGACCGCCGACTTCTGGCCGCCTCCGCAACCTGCCAGCAGCAGAGATATCGCCAGTGTCAACCCTGTAAGTATACGCCGTCTTTTCATAGAAAATAACTCCTCTCGGCAGCCTGTCACAATAATCAAGCTGTGTAAATCGTAATTATTTTTATTTACTTGCTGATTATACGGACCCGGCCCGCCTCCTGTCAATACTAATCATAAACATTACGATTAATTGACAAAAATTCGCCCCTCCCCATGTCAAAACCCGGAAAAAACGCGAAACATGTCCGCATTTTTTCCGGGTCGGGAAAGGGGGTTATTTCACGATGGCGCCGTTCGGCATCGAATCCGGCACGGTCGCCAGTGTCAGCCCGTCGCCTTCGGAAGCCGCCAGGATCATCCCCTGCGACTGCACGCCCCGAAGCTTCACCGGCTTCAGGTTCGTCACGCAGATGACCTTGCGTCCGACAAGCTCTTCCGGCTTGTAGTACTTCGCGATGCCGGAAACGACCTGCCGCTGCTCGTAGCCGAGGTCCAGCTGGAGCTGAAGCAGCTTGTCGGCGCCCTTGACGGGCTCCGCCGCCGTTACCTGCGCCACGCGCAGCTCCACCTTCGCGAAATCGTCGATACCGATTTCGGGCTTCGCTTCCGGCGCGGGCTTGGCATCCTCCGCCGGAGTCTTCCCGGCCGGAGCGGACCCTTCTGCCGCGGATGCAGGCTCGGCTGCGGCTTCACCGGCCGGCGCCTGACCGCCTGTCATTGCGGCCGCGATGAAGGCGACCTCTTCGGCCATATCCAGACGCGGGAAGAGCGGATCGCCTTTGGCCGTTTTGGTGCCGGCAGGCAGCAGGCCGAACGTGTGAGCACTGTCCCAAGCGGTCAGCGCGCCGGCCTGGATGCCGAGCTGCTCCCAGATCTTCGCAGGCGTGCGGGTCAGGAACGGCTGCAGAAGCACGCTGACGATGCGCTGCGTCTCGAACAGGGCGTACATGACGGAGCCTAGCGTGCCGTGGTTTACGTCGTCTTTGGCCAGAGCCCAGGGCTGCGTCTCGTCGATGTATTTGTTGGCGCGTCTGACAAGCGCCCAGATAGCCGCCAGGGCAGTCGAAAACTCCATTTTCTCCATCTGCGCTTCTACGGTTTCAACCGTTTCCTTCGCCGTTGCGATCAGTTCCTTGTCAAAAGCCGTAACTCCCGGATGGAAGTCCGGAACGACGCCGTCGAAATATTTGCCGAGCATCGCCAGAGTCCGGTTAAGCAGATTCCCCAGATCGTTGGCGAGATCGTAGTTGATCCGCTCGACAAACGCCTCGGGCGTAAAGGTGCCGTCCGATCCGAAAGGCACTTCGCGCAGCAGGTAATAGCGCAGTGCATCGAGTCCGAAATGGTCGATCAGCGTGACCGGATCTACGACGTTGCCTTTGGATTTCGACATTTTGCCGTCCTTCATGAGAAGCCAGCCGTGCGCGAACACTTTTTTCGGCAGAGGCAGGTCCAGGGCCATCAGCATAATCGGCCAGTAGATGGTGTGGAAGCGGACAATCTCCTTGCCCACGAGATGGACGTCGGCCGGCCAGTAGCGCTCATACTTCGACGGATCTTCGCTGCCGTAGCCGAGGGCCGTAATATAATTCGTCAGCGCGTCGATCCAGACGTAGATGACATGCTTGGGGTTGCCGGGCACTTTAATGCCCCAATCGAACGTCGTCCGCGAAACGGCGAGATCTTCCAGCCCCGGCTTGATGAAGTTGTTGATCATTTCGTTCTTGCGGGATTCCGGTTGAATGAACTCCGGGTTTTCCTCGTAATATTTAAGCAGTCTGTCGGCATATTTACTCATCCGGAAGAAATAGCTTTCCTCTTTCACCCATTCGACCGGACGTCCGCAGTCGGGACACTTGCCGTCAACCAGCTTATTTTCCAGGAAAAAGGATTCGCAAGGCGTACAGTACCAGCCTTCGTAAGTATCCAGGTAAATGTCTCCCTGCTGAGTCAGGCGGTCGAAAATTTTCTGAACGGTGTCCTTATGCCGCTGGTCCGTCGTGCGGATAAAATCATCGTAGGAAATATCCAGCCGGCTCCACAAGGATTTGATGCCGTCGACGATTTCATCCACGAACGCCTGGGGGGTCAGCCCCTTTTCCTTCGCTTTGCGCTCGATTTTCTGGCCGTGCTCGTCCGTGCCCGTCAAATACATGACATCATAGCCGCGAAGCCGCTTGTAGCGCGCCATGGCGTCTCCCGCCACCGTCGTATAGGCATGCCCGATATGAAGTTTGTCGCTGGGGTAATAAATCGGTGTCGTTAAATAAAAGGTTTTCCGGTTGTTGTCCATGTTACCCATCCTCTTTCTTCGTAATGTTCTATGAAAACGAGACGCGGAAGCGGAAAATCACAAAAAGCCCCCGTCCAACAAAGGGACGAGAGCTGCGCTCACGCGGTACCACCCAGATTCCTCCGCCTCTTGCGAGGGCGAAGCTCGGCAGCCGCCGGCTGCCCGGCGGCTCCGTCCGTTAACGCCGGACAAGCGATGCCCCCTTACGCCCTGACGCGGGAAGGGTAATCCTTCCTCATCCGGGCCGCTCGAAGGCATGTTCTCCTGGACCATACTCCGGGGTTCCGACTGCACCGGCTTTCACCTGACCCGGCTCTCTGCAGCAGCTTCCTCCCGTACTCATCCGTTCATCGAACCTGTCTATTCATAAAGTGATGATCGTTCTAGCTTCATTGTTCCCGCGAAAAGGCAGGTTTAACCAACAATATAGCGAATCCCGCAAATTGTGTCAACCGGTATTTCGCCCCTCTTTCCGCGGCGGTGGAACCGGATCGACCCCGCCCGGGTGAAAAGGATGGCAGCGGCAGATCCGCTTGGCCGCCAGCCACGATCCGTATAACGGCCCGTGCCGCTCTATCGCCTCCAGCGCGTACTGGGAACAGGTCGGATAGAAGCGGCAGGTAGGCGGTTTAAGAGGGGATATATATTTACGGTAGGCGTGAATGGGTGCCTGGAGCACCTTTTTCATTTCTGGCAATCCTTGCAGTATCCGTAGATCTCGAATTTATGTTTGACCGCCTTGAAGTCTTCCGGCAATCCCTTCACCTCGTCCATAGGACAAAAGACGAACGGGATCGTTTTCTCGCACTGCAGGCAGATCAGATGATGATGGTGATCCATCTCCGAACAACGGGCACGGAACTTGATCCCGTCTTCGAAGACAAACTGTTCCAGCACGCCCATGTCGTGCATGATTCTCAAATTGCGGTAGACCGTATCAAAACTGAGGCCGCCGTATGTTTTCCCCATGCTTTCATACACGGCTTTCGGTGTCACATACCCTTCGGACTTGGCGAACAATTCCGCCAACGTGCGTCTTTGATCGGTTATCCGCATCCCTTGTTCGGACATGGCCTGTATAATTTCTTCGGCTTTCACTGCGGTCCCTCCAAGCTGCATCTTATCTCTTAATAATGCCTTATAAGGACAGCAGCGTCAACAAGGGAGCAGGCCGAAGGTCCCGCTTTTAGACCGTCGATGCGGATACGCCCGCTCCGGTCACTTATACCGGACTTGCGGCGGCGCTTGCCCGCACACTTCCCTTCGAAAGGTTTGCGGCGGACAAGACGCTCCGTTCAAGCCGTTAAGCCGGTAGGGTCCGGGAACCCCTACAGGGAAGCTTAATCCCCGCTCTCCCCGCCGCTTTCTTTCATTTCATCATCGGCATAATATATCAGCCTCTCTCCGGGGGCAAACAGCTTAAACTTCTGGTGAGGGTACGTATGATGGACATAGTCGACAAAATAAGCCGGATTCTCCGTATTGAACGCAAACAGGTCGTAGTGCATGGGCACGATCAAATCCGCTCCGATCCCGACCCCGAGATCCGCGGCTTCACGGAAATTCATATTGCCCATGAGATTAGCTTCGTACCGTTTGATATCCCGGCCGTTAATCGGCAGGCAGGCAATATCGATCCGGTGCGGACGAAGCGTCTCCAGCAGACCCGCGTATCCGACCGTATCTCCGGCATGATACAGCGTAACTCCGTTGAGCTCTATGACATAGCCGAGATACCGGTGATTCCCGTTCTCATCCGTTTCGAAGTCTTCGTGCTTGCCGGTCACCGGCGTAATCCGCATATCCCGGAAGTCGATCATCTGCCCCGCCCGGGCTCCGATTACCGCGTCCGGAGCAATCCCGAGCTCTGTCAGCTGCGGAACCACCGGTGCCGGACAGATCCACGACGCTTGCGGGGAAGCGATCGCTATCGCGCGTACGGAGACCGGATCGAGATGGTCGGGGTGATCGTGCGTGATCAGAACGAGATCCGCATGCCCGATGAGCTCCGGGGAAAGAGGTGTTTCGAAGTTGCGCGGCGAATGGCCGAATTCGTCATCTATGTAATTGCTTAAATACGGATCCACATATCCGATGATTCCCGCCGCTTTAAAAGCTATGCCTTCCTGACCCAGATGCCAGAGAGCAAGGGCCTTATCCGGAACGAGCGTACGGTCGATTTGTCCGATGATCGGTTCGCCCCGTTTGGTTTTGTCTTTGTTTTTGTCTTTTTTATCTGCCACCTTAAGATCGCTCCTCTTCGCTAGTTTAAGAACTCCATCAGGTTTTTTAGCCGTTTTCACCGGGTCTCAAACAATCTTCCGGGTTTTGGCAGGTCGGAGCGTTTCGGTTTCCGGCAGGAAGTATACTATAATGAGTATGCTTTATTTCGATACACGCGTGGAAAGATTCTAGGACGGAAGGAGCTGACTCTATTGATTATCGATGTTTTTCAGGATACCGTCTGTCCCTGGTGCCGGATCGGTAAGTCCTATCTGACGGAGGCCCTCGGTTTATGGAAAGGCGAACCCGTTTCTGTCCGCTTCAGGGCCTTCCGCCTCGACCCGTCTATCCCGCCTAAGGGCGTCCCCTTTACGGAAGCGATGAACCGGAAGCTGCAGGACCCCCAAGGGGAAAAGCTGCAGGCCGTACTGGACGGCGTCACGCGGGCCGGACGGCAGGCGGGCGTCCCCTTCCGTTTTGACCGGATATTGTCGATGCCGGATACCCGCCTCTCTCATCAACTGATCGCCGCCGTGCCGGAGAGTTCGAAATCGCTCGTCCTTGACCGCATTTACCGGGCCTATTTTGAAGAGGGCCTTGACATCGGCACGGAATCCGTACTGCTGCGGATTGCCGGGGAATGCGGATTAAATCCAGCCGAAACCGCAAAGCGCCTTCATCACGAAGACGTCGAAAACAGCGTACGGGCGGATTATGCCCTCGCTAAGCGGCTGAACATAAACGGTGTGCCTTTTTTTATCCTCAATAAAAAAGTCGGCTTCTCCGGAGCCAGACCTCCCGAGGCTCTGGTGGACATTATGAAGCGCGTAAGCGAGAACCGGGAATAACGGGATAGGCCGGGCACGGACAGGATCACGACGACGATGACGATTTTGCCCTGTACCGGCCGGCCGTCGGCCGCCTGCACTCTTTTGCATATCTTCACAAAAATGCAGCGGGTCCAGACGGCTTTTCGTAAAAATTTGGACTCCCCGGGCGTCCGTCCATGACAAACGCCCCCGCCCTTCATAAGATAACTCTGTAAACAAAGCACAACACAAACTCGGGGAGGCGTTAACATGTCGGGTTACGGAGCAGGCATTGGGTTCACGAGCACAGCGGTCATTCTGGTTCTTTACATCTTGCTGGTCATTGTTCTTGCAACATTCTAAGCAGCTACAAGGATTCCATATCCAGTACATTCTCCGCTATAGAAGAAACACAAGAAAACGCCGCGGAAACGCGGCGTTTTCTTGTGTTTGAGTTTATTAAGACACGACCTGCTGAAGCAGCACTTGTTCTTCAGGAGGTTCCTTGCGTACGATCAGCCGTACGATCCGCATATGCTCTACTTCATCAATGATAAACTGAAGCGGCCCCAGGTGGATGCGCTGGTTTTTCATAGGCGGAATTTCCACCTGGGAATAAACCCAGCCGCCGATCGTATCGTAATGCTCGGTTTCGATTTCCGTACCGAAATGATTGTTCACTTCCTCGATAAGCATCATGCCGTCGATCGAGTACGTAAATTCGTCTTTCTTCTCCATAACGGGACGTTCATGGTCGAATTCGTCCTGCAGCTCGCCGACGATTTCTTCCAGAATGTCTTCAACCGTTACAAGACCCGACGTGCCGCCGTATTCGTCGATCAGCAGCGCCACTTCCGTTTTGCGTTTCTGCATCAGCTTGAGCAGCGTACTGATCGGCATCGACTCGGGCACCGTCATGAGCGGTCTTATAATCTTGCGTATATCGTCAAGCTGGTCGCTTGCTTTTAACAAATCCTTGATATGGACAAAGCCGATAATGTTATCTTTGTCCGGGTCGCAAACCGGATAACGCGTGTAAAGTTCCTGGATGGCCATTTCCTTGTTTTCTTCGAAGGAATGGGCGGCATGCAGGCACACCATTTCCGTACGCGGAATCATAATTTCGCGTGCGTTCGTTTCCGTGAATTCAAAAATATTATCCACCAGGGTGAGTTCCGTATTGTCGATCAGCCCGTTCCGGTGGCTCTCTTTCATCAGCAGCCGGATCTCGTCTTCCGTATGAACCGTATCGTGGTCGCCCTCGGGTTCAATGCCGGATTTGCGGAGCAGCCAGTTGGAGGTTCCGTTCAGCATCCAGATGAAAGGATACATGATTTTGTAAAAAATCAGGACCGGACCGGCAACCCAAAGAGTCACTTCTTCCGATTTGCGGATCGCATACGTTTTGGGAAACTGCTCCCCGATAATAATGTGAAACGCCGTAATAACCGAGAATGCGATGATAAAAGAAATGGTGTGAATAATAACAGGTGGGACACCAATGTTCACCAATAGCGGTTCGAGTACATACGCCACCGTAGGCTCGCCGATCCAACCAAGCGCCAAAGACGTCAGGGTTATGCCGAGCTGGCAGGCGGACAAATACGCATTCATGTTCTGAACGATTTTGCCGGCGAAGCGCGCCTTCACATTCCCTTCCAGGACAAGCGCATCGATACGGCTTGCGCGCACTTTCACCATCGCAAATTCCGCTGCCACAAAAAATCCGTTCAGTAGAACGAGAACCACAATCAGTACAAAATTCAGTAACACTGGTAAAGGGTCACTATCCAATTAATCCCTATCCGCCTCTTGGAAGCAGACAGGTACACCTCCTTTTAAGTTGAAAAATGAAAGATCAAAAAAGGTTTGAGTCCTTCCTACTTTACAGTATAGCGTCTCGCGGTTTTTGAAGTCAAAGCCAGGGATAGCCAGCATAAAGGCGCGAACCGGAGCATCGTCCGGATTGTGACACCCCTTTCGCAATTTTTGAGGATTTACTCCATGCTATTCGCCGCGGCTTGGAATTTATACCATTTTCGGCACCGTTGCAGCCTCCTTTTTCTGCTCCCCGCATAACTTTCGTCAGGCATTCCCATATTAAAAAAAGAACGGCATCAAAAAAATTACCGCCGGGAGGAATGCGATTATGCCTGGTATCCGGTTCCGGTCCCGCCGTCTGCTCGTTTTGACTCTATTGCTTGCAGGCTTGTCCATATGTACAGGACTCGAAGGCGCTGCGTCGGCACACGTGGACGAACCCCCAGCAGTCAGAAAGGCCGCCATCATCATCGACGACCTCGGCAACAACATGAAAGGCACCGAAGCGATTCTGGATTTGCCTTTTCCGATTACGGCCGCCGTTATGCCGTTTCTCCCTTCCTCGCACAGCGATGCCGAGAAAGCGTTCGGCAAAGGACACGACGTAATCGTCCATCTTCCGATGGAGCCCGTCAGCGGCCGCAAAAGCTGGCTAGGTCCCGGTGTCATTACCACGGATCTGAGCGATGCCGAGGTGCGCAAACGGGTCAACGCCGCCATTGACGATATCCCGCACGCGATCGGAGTGAACAATCATATGGGCTCCAAGGCGACCGGCGATGAACGCGTGATGCGGCTTGTGATGGAGGTGCTGCGAGAAAGAGGGCTCTTCTTTCTGGACAGCCATACGAATTACCGGAGCATCGCCTGCCGGGAGGCCAAAAAAGCCGACGTGCCTTGTTTGGAAAACCATCTTTTTCTGGATGATATCCATACGAAAAGCAAAGTAACCCAGCAGATTCAGCTGATCGGCGCCCATTCCAAAGCGCATCAGCCGTGCATCGCCATCGGCCACGTCGGGGCCAAGGGAGAAATAACGGCCTCGGCCCTGAGGGATACGCTGCCGAAATTGAAGGACACCCTGTCCTTCGTTAAACTCAGCGAGTTATACAAGCCTCCTGCGCCAGAAACGGCCCCGTGAACAAGCGGATCGTCTCCGACCTTATTTCCGGATAAGGAATGGATGCCCCGAGCCGTTATGAGACGCTGCACATGGAAGGCAGTAAGCAGCGCACGATTGTAAACAAAAGGCCCTTGATCGTATTTACCTGATCAAGGGCCTTTTGCCGTGAAAGCTTATCTTTTTCCGCTGAAGTTCCGATTTATAAATTGCCGGGGTCTTCTGGATTAACGGGAGGCGTGGTTTCGCCTTTGCCGTTATCGTAGGCGTTCACTTCGAACGTAATGATTTTGTCGTATAGGATGTAATCCTTACGGTTTTTGAAAGGTCCCTTGTTGTTCTCGTGCTTGTCGATCGCGAACATAACCGGGCCTTTGCCAGCCGCGCGGCCTTCATACCAAGCGATAAACGCGTTCACTTCGTTCATGGAAAGGTCGTACTCTTTCTCGGTTCCGTTGTTAAGCGTGATGACGAGAATAGCGCTGTCACCGGATTCTTCCACCGGCGGAATGACTACGTCTCCCGCTTTAGGAGTAGCGGACGCTTCGTTGGACGGAGCGCTCTCTCCCGCTGGGGCTACAGCCGTTACTACATAGTAGTAAGTCGTGCCGTTGACGACATTTGTATCGGTGTACGTATACGTCGCACCCGTAACTGAACCGACGGTTACGTACGGACCGCCTGCAGTTGTGCTGCGTTTAACGTTGTAGCTAGTCGCATTGTTCACGCTGTTCCATGCAAGCGTAACTTTCTTGTCCCCGCCTGCGGCTGTCAGGTTAAGCGGAGCGGCAACCGGCGGCTCGACGGATTTGCCGAAGACGTTCCATTCACGGAAGTTACCTTCCGTATGTTTAAGCACTACCGAGGTCACGTTTTTCGCAGGAGACGGTAAATTTTCTGTTTTGTTGTTCAAAGTCGGTACAAAAGTATCGATGAGTGTTTCATCCGCCCTATAAAATTCTATTTTTGAGCCCGGAGCGCCATAGACAATGATCGACTCAATATTCACTGGAGTCTTAAAAGAATACCAGGCCATTCCGCGAACAAGCTGCATGCTGTATTCATCGTTATCAGTCATAATACGAGTCGTTCCCGTAGATTTGCCGAAGGTTGTACCCAGATCCAGTACTTTACGGTCCAATAATCCGCCTGTGTATATGGTCGCTTCCGGTTTTATCGATCTTTCTAAAGAGGGAATACTTTCTCCGGCTGCATTTACGGAAGTTACTACGTAGTAATAAGTTTTTCCATTCACTACAGACTCATCGGCATAGGAGGTTCCTTTAACATTCGCGATCAAAGCATACGGACCGCCAGGAGAAGCGGATCTTCTCACATTATAAGATTCAGCCCCGGTCGTTTTCCAATCCAAATCTACTGATTTGTCTCCTGCCTGTATCCAAGTAATCATTGTGGGCTCTGCTTTGTAAATCGCAGTGTTAAAAACGTTCCACTCGAATACATTTTTGTCTGGATGTTTTAAGACGATAATCGATACGTGTTCCACAGGTTCAGGAAGAGATTCAACACCGTCGTTCGTAACGGGAGTATAGGTACCCACCAATTCTTCTTTCGAATTGTAAAATTCGACAATGGCCCCTTTACCGTTCACAATTACCGCACCAATAGTTTGTTCATCCTCAAATTTGTGCCAGACCAACGGATACTGCATGTAATGCCTGGTTGAAGCATCGCCATCGGTTATTGCTTTTACATCGGCGCCTGTCGGTTGTTGAAAATTAGGGCCCGTTTTCAGCGGAACATTATCCAATAAGCCGCCTAAATAGGTTCCTGCCGCAGCGGCTTCGTTTTGACTCACAACACAAATAAAAAATGCCAAAAGAAACGAAAATAAACTCAGCTTTTTAATCATTTTTAATTTTTCCTCCACTAATATGTTTTTATTTATTATTATAATAATACTATAGGCCTATAAAATAAACTATATATTTTTAAATATAATATTAATAACCTATAAATTTATTTCTTAGTAATATTATTGAAATAGAATGACATAACAAAAAGCACTCCAACTAAATTTTATAGTTAGAGTGCTTTTCCGGTTTTTCACCGATTTAAAACCGATTTAATTATTCCGCATCCGCGGTAATATCCAGAATCACTTTGCCTTTGTTCCGGTTCGCTTCCATCCACTCATGGGCTTCACGCACACGGCTCCACGGGAAAATCCGGTCTACGACCGGATGGAGAGCACCGTCCGCGAAGCCCGGACCGGCCTGCTGCCAGAACTGCTGGGTCAGCCGGATTTTGTCCTCGCGGCTGCGGCTGCGCAGCGTGGACCCGATGATGGAAATCCTTTTCATGAGCAGAGGATTCAAATCAAAGCTCTCCATCGGGACTTCGGAACCGCCCGTCATGCCCACGAGGACGATACGTCCGCCTACGGCGGCGCCGGCCAGATGGTCCGTAAAATACGGGGCGCCCACGAGATCAAGGACAATATCGCTGCCGTGTCCGCCTGTCGCCTCGTTAAGCCAAGGGACGAACGAGCCTTCGCGGTAATTCCAGCCGCCTTCCGCGCCAAGCTCCCGGCAAAATTCAAGCTTTTCGCTTGAGCCCGCCGTCACCAGAGCATGAGCCCCGAATTCCCGGGCCAGCTGAATCGCAGCCGAACCGACCCCGCTTGCGCCTGCATGAATGAGCACGTAGTCTCCTTCCGTCATCCCCCCCAGTTTAACGAGGTTCAGATAAGCCGTCAGAAATGCCTCCGGAATAGCCGCTCCTTCCGCATAACTCAGATTAGCCGGCAGCCGCATCGCCATGCCGGCAGGAACGGCTACCCGCTCGGAATAACCGCCCCCGGGAAGGAGCGCACAGACCCGCTCGCCTTCTCTCCAGCCGGTAACGCCGCTTCCTACCCCTATAACAACGCCTGCCATTTCCAGGCCGAGTATGTCCGATTCCCCCGGAACCGCCGGGTACTTGCCTTCACGCTGCATCAGATCCGCACGGTTGAGACCCGCCGCCTTCACTTGGATAAGCAATTCGCCTTCGCCCGCAACGGGGTCCGGCCTTTCCCCGATATACAGCTCTTCCGGTCCGCCGTATTGTTTGATCTGTACCGCCTTCATCGGGATCACTCCTCTGGTTGATAAACATCTGCAATAGGTATTAGTATACCACGCGCAGATGGCAATTGCTTGCCCGCCGCCCGGCAGCAAAATTGTTCCAACCGAGGTATACTTATAACATCCGCTTGAATTATAGACGCCGGGCCGGGATAAACGCATAGCCCTATTTTTTTCTTAAAAAGATCCCCCCTGCAGCCAATCAGCAGTCAACCGTGCCCGCAAAAAAACAGATCAGAAAGCGAGGCTCCCGATCATGAATCCTTCCAACCGCTCCAACCGGATTTGCACGCTTTTTCAAATCCGCTATCCCCTCATCCAGGCCGGAATGGCCGGAGGAAGCACAACGCCGGCCCTCGTAGCCGCCGTATCCGAAGCCGGCGGCCTCGGGACGCTCGGCGCCGGCTACATGACGCCGGAGCAAATTTCCGCCGCCGTCCGCGAAATCCGCAGCCGGACGGACCGCCCTTTTGCCGTAAACCTGTTCATCCTGCCCGAACCCGGGCAAGGCCCTCATGAACAGGAGCAGCGACAAAAAGCCGACGAAGCTTGGCGGCTGCTTGCTCCCCTGCGGGAGAAAACGGGCACCCGCGAGGAGCGGCCTCCCGCCGTGTGGAGCGAATCGTACCGGGAACAGCTCGCCGTCCTCCTGGAGGAGCGGGTCCCGGTATTCAGCTCCACATTCGACGTGCCGGATGCGGCGACTCTCGCAGAATGCGAGCGTCTCGGCATCCGGACGATCGGCACCGCGACGACCATGCGGGAAGCCGCCGCGCTGGAGGAAGCCGGGGTCGACGCGATCGTCGCCCAGGGCAGCGAAGCCGGCGGCCACCGCGGCACGTTTCCGCGCGATAACGACGGCGAGCCGCCGCTCATCGGCACGATGGCTCTCGTGCCGCAGATCGCGGACCGCGTCCGTGTGCCGGTCATCGCCGCCGGCGGCATCATGGACGGCCGCGGCATAGCCGCCGCGCTGGCCCTCGGGGCGGACGCCGTGCAGCTCGGCACGGCGTTCCTCGCCTGCGTGGAGAGCGGGGCCCACGCCGTCCACAAGGAAGCCGTGCTCTCCGCAAGCGACGAGTCCACCGTGCTCACGCGAGCGGTGTCCGGCAAGCATGCCCGCGGCATCCGGACGGCACTGCTGGAAGAGCTTCAGCCTTTGGAAAGCCGGCTCCCCTCCTATCCCGCGCAGAACGCCCTCACTCAAGGGATCAGACGAAGCGCCGCCAAAGCGGGCAATCCGGCCTATATGGCCATGTGGGCGGGTCAGGCCGCATCTCTCGCCCAACATAACGGAGCCGCTCAAATCATCGAAGAGCTGGTACGGGAAACCGGCGAGGTGCTGAACCGGATGAGCGGACGGAAGCTTTGATCGCAAGCTGCCTACTCACACAAAAAAGCCTGCACGGAAGAGGAAATTTCCTTCCGTGCAGGCTTTTATAATGTACGGCCTTACTTCGTTTTCTTCACCCAATCGGCAATATCCTTGATAACGGAAGCCGGTGTATTGGCCGGTTCATTATACTCGGCGCCGGTCGATTTTTCGTCAACCTCCGCAAATACGTGGTTCAGCTTCGGATACAGCTTATACTCCACGTTCGTACGATCCTTAAGGGCTTCTTTCCATTTGTCCAGATGATAAGCAAGCACCTGGGCATCGTTATCCCCTTGCAGGATCAGCATCGGCTTGTCCTGTTTTTTAGCGATTTCGGAAGCGGAATAGTTGCGGAAATCCATCCACCAGTAGGCGTTGCTCAGCGCAAGATCTTTGGGGAGGTTGTCCACGGAGTACTTCGGATCTTTGATGAGCTTAAGCTGCTGCTCCCAGAAGGCGACCTGCTGCTCCAGCATGCTCGTATCCAGACCCCTTTCCCGGTTGACTTCCAGTTGGTACTTGGACTGCTCCAGCACGACGTCTTCGATGGAATTGGTCGGTCCGGCCATCACGACGGCACCGGCCAGCTTCACGTCCTTGACTCCGTCGATAACGCGCGGAACGACCATTCCTCCCTGGCTGTGACCCGCTACGAAAATGCGCCGGGGATCGATCCCCTCCGTCTTCGCCAGCTGATTAACCGCGTACACGGCATCCGCCACAGTCTCGTCCTGTACGGTAAAAGCCGGCGTAGCCGATTTGAACGGGTGCTCGCGCGTCACTTTCTCGTAGCGGAGAGTGGCGATTCCCTCGGCGGCCAGGCCGACCGCCATATCCCGGAACAGCTTGGAGCCGCCGATGGACTCGTCACGGTCGTTGGCGCCGGAACCGTGAACGAGGACGACAACCGGATGCGGACCCGGTTTACTCGGCAGCGTGAGCGTGCCCGGAAGAGCGAGTCTGCCTTCGCCGAGCTTCACCTCTTTTTCAACATAAGCGCTGGAATCGTCGTAAGACGGTTTCCGGTAAGTATCCGGAGAATAGTAGGGCGGTATGTATAAATCGTCGATACGTTCCTGCTTGTCGAACCGGACTGTCATCTGGAACGGCAGGGTACTCTGCGTTTCGTAGGTCAAATACACATTTTCATGCACGGAATTGCTTGTCGTTCCGACCCCAAGCTGCCCGGTTATCGGACCGTACATGTTGGTGTAGTACTGCGATATGTAGGTAAGCTGATTGGCATTGAGGGATTTTTTGAGATCTGCGTTAAAATAAGAAACCGCGCTCTCGTTTTCTCCCTGCAGCCAGTGACTGGCAAAGGCGCTTGCCGCGGCTTTCAAGTCCCCTTTCGGGATGATCAGCTTACCGGTTTGCGGGTCCCAGGAGACAGCCGTGTGCAAAGCCTCCGTCAAAAAATTCAGAGGAACGAACGTTTTATCGTCCTTGATTTGGACCGCAGCCCCTAGTTCCACTTCTTTATCGTTGATAAGGGCCGTAGATTTTCCGATCGCAAGCGTGATCGTATCGCTCCCGAGCGACAAGGTTACGGTACGCTCTTCGTTATTCCAGGCCACCTTGGCTCCGGCCGTTTCGCTTACAAGACGCAGAGGAGCGAGAACGGTCGCCGCGTTCGTATCGGAAGCGGAGACCGGTCCGGCAGCCGCTTTTTCGGCGGTAACTGTATCTGCGGAAGCCGCAGCCGCGGGAACCGCACCGGCGAGCAGCATGGAAGCAATCACGGCGGATTGCCAGATTGGCAGATGTTTTTTCATGAGGTCACCTCAATTTTGAAATAGTTGGGGAATCTAGCAGCCTCTTTCTAGCAGCCGCCATCTATCAGTATAGCACAATCTTCCAAACGGTCGACGGGACTTAAGTAGGAAGTACGCCAAAAAGGCAGGTCCCGCGGGACCTGCCTTTATTAAGAGAATTTAGGCGCGGCCAAGGAAGGCGCCCAGCATCCAAACGTGTTTCTGAAGCGATGCCTGCAGCTCGGTCAGCATATCCGCCGTCGGCTCGTCACCTTCTTCTTCAGCGGCCGTAATGCTTTCCTGAAGGAACCCGATCAGCCGTTCAAAGTCGCCGCGCACGGCTTCTACCATCTGCTCCGCGGTTTCGGAACCCGCAGCTTCCTGCAGACGGGCCAGCTTTAAAGCCTCGGCGAGTGTCGCGACGGGTTTGCCTTTCAACGCCAGCACCCGCTCCGCGATTTCGTCGATATGCTGAGCCGCTTCGTTGTAAAACTCTTCGAATTTTTCATGAAGCGTAAAGAAATGAGGCCCGTTAACGAACCAGTGGAAGTTGCGCAGTTTCATGGAAAGGACCGTCCAGTCGGCGGCCAGATGATTTAATTGGGTAACAGTTTTCACTCGGGTCAAAGTTGTCATCGTTCGTTTCCTCCTTGATAACGCTCATTTGGGTTTATTTATTCTTCTTTTGTTGCCGTACATTTAGTTTACCATCAGCCTTATTTAAAATCAATACTTAATTAGAATTATTATAAATAATAAATGTGAAAAAGGCAGGAGATCACTCCCGCCCTTTTGACTTATGAAGTTTAATCGTCTTTTTTGGCTAAGGCCGCCTTAAGAGCATCCCCCAGACTCGACCCTAAATCTTCTTGCTTGCTGTACTGCTTGACGAGCTTCTGCTGCTGATGCTTGGCGACTTTCCCCGTACTTTCGCCCAGCACTTCGACGACATTGCACGGGAGGCACTGCACGTATTTGCCCGCTTTGCCGGTTTTCAGCTCCATCTTCTTATGACACTGCGGGCAGCGCCGGTTGACGAGCTGCTTCTCCGCGGAGCGGCGGTATTCGCACTCACGGTTTGCGCACACGAGCATTTTGCCGCGTTTGCTTTTCCGCTCCATTAACCGTTCTCCGCATTCGGGACACTGGCTGTTCGTCAGGTTGTGCGGCTTGTATTCCGTCTGGCTCGTTCTTACGCCGGTTACAAGCTGCTTGGTCATATCGCGGATTCCGCTGAGGAACGTTTCGGTGCGGCCCCGTCCCCGGGCGATATCTTCAAGCTCCTGCTCCCACTTGGCCGTCAGCTCGGGAGAACGCAGCTCCTCGGCAACCAGCTCGATCAATTGTGTGCCTTTGCCCGTCGGGTGGAGGCACCCGCCTTCGCGCTCGATCGTATCGGAGCTGACGAGCTTCTCGATAATTTCCGCCCGCGTTGCCGGCGTACCGAGGTGGTGCTTCTCCATCTGCGTCAGGAGCGTCGCCTCCGTATGCCGCTTCGGCGGCTGGGTCCGGTGTGTGCCGACACGGCAGCGGACTGTCCCGGCGCTATCCCCGGCGGACAGCGCGGGAAGCTCTTGCAGATCCGCGCGGTCGGCGCCTTCTCCGCCGTCCTCTTCGTCGCCGTCACCGGAATCCGCGGCGGTTCCCGGTCCGTACACGCTCCGCCAGCCCGCATCCTTCACGACGCGGCCGGCCACGTGGAACGGCTCGCCGTCCACTTCGACGACCATCGCAGTCGTCTCGTAACGGGCAGCCGGATAGAACAGGGCGAGAAACCGCCGGACGATGAGGTCGTACAGCTTCCTCTCGTCCGTTGAGAGAGCGGACAGATTCACGTATTCATCCGTCGGAATGATCGCATGGTGGTCCGACACTTTCGAATCGTCCACAATCCGCTTCGACACGGGCAGTTGGCCCTTCATGAGCGGTTTCGCGAGCGGCGCGTACGGGCCGACGGCAACGGACTGGAGCCGCTCCTTGAGCGTGCCCGTCATATCGCTGGTGAGGTACCGCGAATCCGTCCGCGGGTACGTCACGAGCTTATGCTGCTCGTAGAGCCGCTGGAGCGTCGAGAGCGTATGCTTCGCCGAGAAGCCGAACCGGCGGTTCGCATCGCGCTGGAGCTCCGTCAAGTCGTACGCGAGCGGCTGGGGCTCCGTCTTCTCGCTCTTCTTGACGGAGACGACTTTGCCGCTCTTGCCCGAGACGCGCTGCACGAGCGCGTCGACACGCTCGCGCTCGAAGAGGCGGCTCTCGCCGGAACGCTGGCGCCACGTCCCGCGGAACGCGCCGAAATCCGCCTGCACGGTCCAGTACTCCACGGACCGGAAGTTCCGGATTTCCTTCTCGCGGTCCATGATCATCCCGAGCGTCGGGGTCTGGACGCGTCCGGCCGAAAGCTGCGCGTCGTACTTGCTCGTGAGCGCGCGGGTGATGTTCAGGCCGATCAGCCAATCGGCCTCGGCCCGGCAGACCGCCGACTGGAACAGGCGGTCGTATTGTTTGCCGGGCTTCAGGTTCGCGAAGCCCTCGCGGATCGCCTTGTCGGTCTGCGAGGAAATCCAGAGCCGCTGAAACGGCTTGTTCCACCGCACCATTTCCATGATCCAGCGCGCGACAAGCTCGCCTTCGCGGGCGGAGTCCGTCGCGATGATCAGCTCCGCCAAATCTTTGCGTTTCGCCAGATCCGCAATGGCGCGGAACTGGTGGGACGTTTCCTTGAGCACTTTAAGCTTCATGCGGCCCGGAATGATGGGCAGATCTTCCAGATTCCACTTCTGATAACGGGTATCGTAATCTTCGGGCTCCGCAAGGCCGACGAGATGACCGAGCGCCCAGGTCACCACATGTCCGGGACCTTCGTAATACGATTTATGCTTTTGACCGCATCCGAGCACACGGGCGATTTCTTTTGCCACGCTCGGTTTTTCGGCCAGTACAAGTGATTTGCTCATCGAATTCTCCTTTAATAAACCGGTAACGGTCCGGTATGCCCGATTGCGGGGTTTCCCGGTACCGTTCCTCTCGTTTCCTTCTTCTATTGTAAAAACGTTTCCGGCGCCGCGTCAACCAAGGACGCCTTCCGGAGCTTTTTTCCGGGTCCGTGTAAACGGAAAAAACCCGCCGGGCAGAGGCGGGTCTTTCATCATGGGCGGATAGAACGGCAGGACTAAACGGTCTCCGGCAGTTCCTCCCCCGATTCGCGGTCCAGTTGGCTGAAACGCAGCAGCAGCAGGCCGGCCAGCACCGAAACGACGGCACCGGCCGCGAAAGGAAGGCCGTGCTGAATGCCGAAGAGCGAAGTGCCCGTGATCGGTCCGGCGATCCGGCCCAGACTGTCCATGGACGAGCTGAGTCCCGTCGTGACTCCTTGACCGTGCCGGGTGCGCTGGGTTAACAGCGAGTTGACGCACGGCCGGATCATGGCGTTGCCGGCGCTGAACACGGTCAGGGCCAGCGTAGCCGTCCAGAAGCCGGCGGAGCCGAGCACGAGCAGGAAGCCGACGGCCGAGGCGAGCAGCCCGCCCAGAATCGCGATTTTTTCCTTCTTTTTCTTGGCAATGACACGGACAAGCCCGCCCTGTACCAGCGCATCAGCAAATCCGCTGAACATAAACATCAGACCGATCTGCAGAGGCGTGACGTCGAAACGGGCGATCTGGAAGTACTGGAAAGTCGCTTCCAGGCCCGCGAGCGAGAAGGTGACGAAGAAAGTCATCATATACAGATAACCGAGCTTTCCGCGGAGCAGAGACCAGCGGGACGGCTTGTCCCCCTGGTGCTGTCCTCTGTTTTCCGGCAGCGATTCTTTAAGTTTCAGGAATCCCGCGCAGAAGATTCCCGCGGACAGCAGCGCGGCTCCCCAGAACGGGAGCGACAAACTGAACACGCTTAAGGTTCCCCCGATCGCCGGACCGAAAATAAAGCCCAGTCCGATCGACATTCCGACGAAGCCCATGGATTTCGTCCGTTCCTCATGGGTCGTAATATCCGCGACATAAGCCAGCGCGACTCCGCTCAGCGCCCCCGAGCAGATGCCGCCCAAAATACGGGATAGATAGAGGAGCGGCAGATTCGTTCCCGCCAGCGCAAGCAGGATGAAGGAAATCATAAAGCCGAAAATTCCGGTCAGCAGAACGGGCCTGCGGCCGATTTTATCCGATAGGCCTCCCCATAAAGGAGAGACGAGGAAGGACATGACGGAGTATATGGAGAGAACCCATCCCAGATGCGTCTCTCCTTTCGGTATTCCGTGCAGCAGCTCGGGCAGGACGGGGATAATTAATCCGAATCCGAGGTAGACGGTAAACATCAGCAGCATGATGAACACGACACGCTTGTTCATACGATCGGCCCCTTTGGAATTTCTTGTACCTATGTAAAGATTACGCTTTCTTAACCTGCGCCTTTTTCATCTGCTGGTGTTTCTTCGTGTTCGTCAGCTTATGGAAAATAAGAATCTGCCACGCGTTACAGGCTAGCAGGACCAGCGATACGTACAGCAGCGAAGTCAAATCGTTGATGCTGAAAGCCGGGAGCATTTCCAGGCAGGTGACCACGATCATAAAGAACAGCGTCGGAATTCTGGCCGAAGCATTGGTCAGCTTCACCTTCACTTGCGAAACGATCAAACCCGCCACAGCGATCAGGACCGGAGTACCGACATACATCGCCAGGCTTTCCTTGCCTTCCGCAAAGCTTTGGTAACGCAGGAAAAACAAGTTCGCGATAGCCATGACGATAAAGAACAGCTGAAGACCCGACCAGGCGCCTTTGCGGTTCCGGAGAATTCCGATCATGTAGTAATTCGTCATCAGGTAGGCGAAATACCCGACTACGCTGATCATACACATGGTAAGTGTCGCCATAATGATCATGGAAAATTCACTTGCGCCGCTCACCGCGACATCCATCGACACAAAGTCGGGGAAAATAGCCTTGCCGATTCCCCAGACGGCAATACCGAGAACAAGCCCGCCCAACATCGTAGACCAGAACAGAAACAGCATCGGTTTTAACATGATTTCTCTCCTTAACCGGATACACGGACAAAACCGTCCCCCATTTAGGCAGGGACGGTTCTACCGCTTTTTCGTTTACTTAAAAGATTCCGTAGCCGAGAAGCACGACGATCAGGATCAGAACCGCCCAGACGACAAAAAGAATCTTGGTCGAAGATTCCTTGCCTTGTCCTCTTTTCATGCGTCCGAGAATCATTTCCATAAGACCGATCACAACGATAGCGATAATTCCCTTCACCACGTACTTGACCGGGAAGCCGTAGCCGATCAGCATGCCGATTCCGGAAACCAGCATGATCAGGTAGAACAATCTGAGGATCATAGGAGTAATTTTCTGCCGGTAAAAAATGGCGCTTACCACAAACAGGATGACGATAAACGCCCACGATCCCGCATGCGATTGATGAAAAATGTTTAACAACTTGTCTGACATGTCGATTCCTCCATGTTCGTATATGTATTCCTTGTAGACGCAGCAACGCCCTTATCATATCAAGCCGTCCGAGGGTTTACAAGGTCTTGCAGACAATAACCCATCCAATAAGACACTAGTGTCGGAAAGTGTTCACAAAACTTTGACCGGAAAAAAGACCTGAAAAAACCCAGGCGAAACCGACAGGTCGCCTGCTCTGCACAAGGAACCCGCCGGAACGCGAGGGTCCGGGATTTTTATAAAAATGAACTCAGAACGACCGGCTTGCCCGCCTGCGCCGACTCGTACGCGGCCAGGCCGACGGCCGCCGCTTTGAGCCCGTCTTCGCCCGTAACCGGCACCGGCTTCCCGCCGAGAAGGGCTTCGACGAATCCTCTGATCATGTACTCGTCCATGTTGTCTCCCCAGTAGCTCCACTGGGCCTTGCCCGTGACATCGCTGAAAACCTCGTTCTTCTGCGCGAAGGAATCGATCGAAATGACCCCTTTCGTGCCGGTGATTTCCATCGTTACGTCGCCCCAGGTCGGGAACGTTTTGCTGCGGGACCAGCTCGGATCCAGCACGGCAAAAACGCCGTTCTCGAACCTCACGTGCACCATGCCGGCATCGTCGATATCAAGTCCGCGGAAGCGGGTATCCGCATAGGCGAACACTTCACGGACGTCGCTGCCGAGAAACCAGCGCATCAAATCCATCACATGGACGGTATGGTCGAACACGGCTCCGCCGCCGGAGAGCTTCTTGTCGACGAACCATCCGCCCGGCATGCTGCCGCGGTTGGTTCCTTTGATGGCGATAATCTCGCCGATTTCCCCGCGGTCGACGGCTTCCTTGGCCTGCACGACAGCCGGTATGTAGCGGCACGGAAACGCTGTCATCAGCTGCACGCCATGGTCCCGGCACACCGTGATCATCTCTTCCATCTCCGCCGTGGAGATGCCGAGCGGCTTCTCGCACAGGATGTGCTTCCCGGCTTTGGCGGAAGCTATCGTAAGTTCCGCATGGCGGGAATTCTCGGAACAGATGACGACGGCATCTAGATCGGTTCTCAGCAGTTCTTCCGCCGTGCTGTAGTAAGAGATCCCGTAAGTTTCCGTAATTTTGGCGACACGGTCTTTCTCTTCGTCGGCAATTCCGACGACCTCGACCTCCGGCATAGCGTTCAGTGCGTTAAAATACGAAAACGCGTGACCGTGAGCGAAGCTGATCATTCCGATTTTGAGCTTACGCATGGGCGGCACCTCCTTTTAGCGGCAGCCGGACAGGCTGTCCCGTACGTGCGGATTCGAGGGCGGCCAGCACGATTTCCAGGGCCCGCAGCGCATCCTCCGCCGAAACGAGAGGTTCCTTGTCCTCCCGGATACAGGCTAGGAAATGCTCCAGCTCGTAGTAGTACGGGTCTTGGTAAGACGGGCTTTTCGGTACCTGCACCCCGCGTGCGCCGACCGGCGCCGCACTGCTCCTCAGCAGCTTCAAGGAATCCGTCTCCCGGCTATTCAGCCGGATAATGCCGGCTTTGCCGGCGAATTCGGCAGCTGTCGCGAAAGAGCCCGGATAGCCCCAGTGGCCTTCGAGGTTCGCGATGGCGCCGCCTGCAAACCGGAGGGTCACGAGAGCGTAATCCTGCTCTTCGCTGCGCCGGTTGAGAGCGAATACTTCTTGCACTTCGCCGTATGCCCACCGGGCAAAGTCGATATCGTGAATCATCATGTCCATGATGACGCCGTGACTTTTGTCAAAATCGTTGTACCAGTCCTTGACGGTTCCCGGATGCGAGCCTACCCGTTTCAAGTGAGCCACCCCGGGTTCCCCGGTTACGCCGGAATCCAGTTTACGTTTGAGATCCGCATATTCCGGGAAGAAACGGACCACATGGCCGATGAACAGACGCACGCCTTTCTTTTGACAGTAGGCGATCATTTCTTCGGCATCTTTCAGTGTCAGCGCAATCGGTTTTTCGCAAATGACGTGCTTTCCCAGATCGGCCGCTTTCATGACATATTCCTTGTGCAGGTTGGTCGGCAGAGCAATGCTGACGACGTCGATCTCCGCCTCCGCCATCATGTCCTCGAAAGAAAAGTACGCTTTCGTCTGCACTTGTCCGGCCAAGTCCCGGGCCGTTTCCCGGTCGAGATCGCAAACTCCGGTTAATTCGACTCCCGGCAGCCGATGATAGTCCGTTCCGTGAACGGTCCCCATTGTTCCGCAGCCAACTACGGCGACTTTCATGCTTGTTCTCCTCTCCCTGAAGCAAAAATCTGTGCGGTACACACAGCTCCCTTCATTATATAGGATAGGAAGAAGCCATAAAATGTCTGTATGTTAAGAAGGCATTAATTTTTCTTAGCCTACTTGCTTGACCTCGGAAGCCGACGGGGTATGACGAGGTCTGTCGAACCGGAACAGCCGCTCCCCCGGATGGGTAAGTCCTTGCAGCCGGTTCACAATCATTTCGGCGCCCAGCACAGAGTATACCGTTCCGTTCCCGCCGTATACGAGCGAGAACATGCTGTTCGGAAATCCGTCCTGCACGCCGATCAGCGGATACCCGTCATGCGTTTCACCGAAAACCGCCGCCCACGAAAATTCCGCGCGGAGGTCAAGCTCCGGAAACAAGGCTTTCGCTTTGTCCAGCAAAATACCCGTCTTGACCGCAAGGCGGTTTATCCGTTCTTCTTCGGGAAGCATGTCTTCGTCTTCCCCTCCCACAATAATCCTTCCGTCCGCGGTCGTTCGCATATACAGATAAGGGCGGGCCGTCTCCCAAATCATGCACTCCTTGTACCATCCGGGAAATTCTCCCACCGGTTGAGTCGCGATCGCGTAGGAGGTGAGCAGCTTGGCGTTGCGGTTGCGTTTCATTTCCTGGGTTTCGTATCCCGTCGAATAAACCGCATACTTCGCCTGTATCCGCCGCCGTTCTTTCGTATAAAAGACTGTTCCGTTCGACGTCTCCAACCGTGAATCGATTTCGGTCCGGGCATAGACTCTCATTCCCCTTGCGGTCGACACTTCGATAAGGCCGTTAACGCAGGCGTACGGATTGATGGCCGCATCCCCGGACGCGAGAATAGCCCCGGGTTTTGTGAAAGAGAATTTATCCGCTATGTCGCTTGGCTGCAAGTACTCGACTTCAAATCCGTATTTGTTCAGCGTCCGGTATTCTTCCTCCAGCATCGGCACATCCGCTTCGGCGGAAGCCATGTAAAGCGATTCCCTCCGCTGAAACTGGGCGTCGATCCCTTCCTCTTCGCAGATCCGCCCCAGAGTGCGAACCGCATCCTCGCACAGCTTGTAGAAGGCCACGCCATTCTCCTCCCCGTAGGTGTGGATGCAGCTCGTTAACGTTTTGTCGTTGAAAAATTGAATGAGGCCGGTATTCGCCATCGTACTGCCGCCGGCTATTTCCCTTGAATCCACAAGGACGGTATCGAATCCCGCCTTCGTAAGCATGTAAGCGCTCATGGCCCCGGACATTCCGCTGCCGATGACCAGAACTTCGCATTCTATATCTTCCTCCAACCGAGGATATCGCTTTTTTACGTTACTTGTATGAGGCCAGAGAGGATTTCCTGTAATCAGATCCATTATTTCACGGCTCCTTAGTCGTCTGTGTATTCTAACGTTCACTACCCGATTCCGGAACCGTTATAACTGGGAACGCCTTCCTTGTACGAAAATCGCGAAAAACCCGCCCGTGTAAACTACACAAGGCGGGTTGTTATTTTGCTATTTTACCAGGTTACAAAAGGGATCGAGCCAGGTGTATCTCCGCCCATCATCTGGGCGACCGGTATCGTATACGCGACAAGGATCAGAACGGCGGTGACGCCGAGCCAAAGCCCCCAGCGCTCGAACAGCTTCGGAGTCGGCTCCGATGCGTCACGCACTTCAGCGATCGGGTACTCCGTCTCGCCTTTAGGCGAACGCATAAGCGCAATGACATTATAGATCATCAGGAGCACGGCTACGAAAAGAATCATACCGCCGATCGCCATCGCGACGTGATACGGCATCCACAGCACCGTGTCGGGATGATTCTCGTACGTCGTGTAAGCGGTGCGGCGGGGCGAGCCGAGCAGGCCGACGGTGTGCATGGAGCCCGACATGAAGAACATGCCGACGCACCAGAGAATCGTCTGCCAAATTCCCAGCTTGTGCAGCCTTTGCGTCAGCTGCCGGCCCGTGATCGCAGGGATCAGCCAGTAGGTGATCCCGAAGAAAGTAAGGGCCACGCTGGTCGCGACGGTCAGATGAAAGTGCCCCGTTACCCAGAGGGTATTGTGTACGACCTGGTTCATCTGGTTACTGGCATTGACGATGCCGCCCGCTCCCGCCGGGATGAAGATCAGCATCCCCATAAACGGAGCGAAGAAGCGGACGTCCTTCCAAGGGAGAAACTTAAACCAGCCGAACAGGCCTTTGGCCCCATTCGCCCTGCCTGTCGTTTCGAAGGTGGCGAACAGCGAGAACGCCGTCATCAGGGAAGGAACGATGACCATGAAGGTTAGAATAACCTGAAGGAATTTCCAGAACGAGCTGATTCCGGGCTCTGTCAACTGATGGTGAAACCCTACCGGAATCGAGAACAGCAGGAACAGGATAAACGAAAGCCGGGCAAGCGCGTCGCTGAATATTTTGCCGCCGATAACTTTCGGAATAATCGTATACCAGCAAATATAGGCGGGCAGCAGCCAGAAGTAAACGAGCGGATGACCGAAGTACCAGAATAAGGTGCGGCTCAGAAGGACGTTGACGGTGTCGACCCAGCCGAACGACCAAGGAATCAGCTGGAGCAGAACCTCCGCCGCTACCCCGATGGTCGCGACCTGCCAGAGCAGCATCGTAATGACCGCCATGAAGGCAAACAGCGGCGACAACTGCCCCTTATGAGTCCGCTTCCAGTAGCGGTAATTGATGAAGATGCCGAAGCCGCTCATCCAACTGCCGACGACAACCATCGTCAATGCGATGTAGAAATACGGCGATGCCTTAAGAGGAGCATAGAACGTGTATAGCACGGACGCTTTGTTGAGCAGGATAAAAACCGTTCCCAGCGCGGTTCCGCCCGCCATTAGGCCGAATCCGAGCCAGGCGAGGCGCCGCGGCAGCGGCAGCAGCTCGCCTCCGAGCGTTTTGGAGATACCCGAATACAGGAATCCGATAATGAAAAAGGTCGTAAAAATGAGCGCCATCAGCACGCCGTGTGCTGTCAGCAGCTGATAATAGCCGATACCGGCGGGCAGTTTGATCATGCCTCCGCGGACTAGGCCCTGCAGCACTCCGGCAATACCTCCGAGAAGAAGCGCGCCAAAAGCGAATAAAATGTGAGCGAGGACGAGCTTGCTGTCTTTCGGATTAAAGGCAGCGGCGGCTTGCCGCGCCGGTTGCGTGTCGGTTCCGTTCATACATAACGACTTCCTTTCTGCCGGTGGGTTTAGTTAACGACTATCGTCGTTTTCATCCATTCGTGGGCTCCGCCGCAGTATTCGTTGCAGAGCACGAGATAAGAACCCGGCTTGTCGAACTTATACGTAAGATGATTCACTTCCCCCGGAAGCACCATCATGTTTACATTTGTGCCCGGGATTTCAAACCCGTGGACGACGTCCTTGCTTGTGATCATAAAATGCACGGTCGCTCCTTCGGGAATTTCCATCTTATCCGGCTTGTAACCGAACGCGAAAGCGGTCATAACGGCTTCGTATTCGTTCTCCCCTACTTTCTTCAGGCCCGGCTGATCGAAAGGCGGCGTCAAATCGACCTTCGCCGGATCGATCGTGTGCGCATGGCCGGTCGGCGGGTTCATTCCCATCGCAAACGCGGATACGCCGATCACGGACAGGAAAACGATGAGCATGGAGATGCCGAAAACGATCCAGATTTTCTCCAAACGATGAATATGCATGTAATATCCCCTCTTTTTTTTCCGATTCGCGGAACTTTTGGCGCATTTGTCCCGTTAACTTCTTATAAGGTACAGAGCAAATACGCCGAACCAAGTAATCAGAATAAACGCGCCCAGAATCATAACCGATGCGAAAGCGCCTTTCAGCTCCGGTTCCTTCTCGTTCGCCCCGCTTTGCGGAGCGGGCTTAATGTCCTGCTTTTCCTTGGCAGGCGCGAGCTTTGCCATAGCGGCATCCCCCTTTGTCAATGAAGCTTTTCATGGTTTCATCTTACCTTCGGCATGAGCACCCACATGTGATAATAATCACAAATTCTTTATGAAATTGTAACGATTTTGTTACAAGGTTTTAGGTATCGAGACCTGGTTCTACATGGTATAATGACAGAGCAAATCATATGTAAAATGTTTGTAAATTGAATGAACAGGAGATCTGTGATGCAGAAAGGTATTCATTTTATAGCGCGTCGGCTGCACTTATTCGTTTGGCCCCTGCTGCTCGTTGTCTTCATTGAGTTTTTAAATCGGGGAGGAGTGATGGCCGCCCTATCCTGGGTCAAGCACAGTCCGGGGGAAATGGTACTTAACTATTTGCTGACCTTCTGCCTGTTCCTAGTTTTTACCGCTTTGACCGGCCGGAGCCGCATCGCGTTCTGGATCGTAGCCGCTTTCATGCTGATCTGCGGTCTAATCAGCGGAATTAAATTCAAAATTCTCGGTGTGCCTCTTCTGCCTTGGGATTTGTTTCTCAGCAGCGAGACGACCGACATCGTCCAATACTTGAACGGTTTGTTCGATAAAACGATCGTAATCGGCATTATCGTGTTCCTTGCGGCCAGCGTCGCCCTGCTTTATTTCGTTCCTTGGACCCATTCCCGCTTCCGCTGGAAAGAGAACATCGTTCTCGGTGTCCTTGGCGTCGCGCTCGCATGCGCCGTCTATTTCGACAAACCGGTTCCGATCAAATCCGCCCTTCATATCTCCACCATTCCCTGGAACCAGGCCGATAACTATCATGTCAACGGGTTTATGCTGTCCACCGTCATGAATATCGAGCAGATCATCATCGATGCTCCTCAGGGCTACAGCCAGGCGAATATGGACAATTTCGTGAAGCGGGTCGAACGCCGCACCAACGTAGATCCGAATGTAAAACCGAACATTATCGTCATTCTCGGCGAAGCTTTCTGGGATCCTACCCGGATGAAGAACGTAACGTTCAGCGAAGATCCGGTTCCGTTCATCCACCATCTCCAGCAGAACTATTCCAGCGGTTATATGCTGTCGCCCCAGTTCGGCGGCGGAACCGCCAATGTCGAATTCGAGGTGCTCTCGGGCAATTCGATCCGGTTCCTGCCGGAAGGCGCCATCGCCTATAACCAATACATGAACCGACGCGTCGATTCACTGGCCAGCATTTTAGCGAGACAAGGCTATCAGACGGCGGCCATTAACCCGTTCCATAACTGGTTTTTCAACAGCCGCAACGTGTACCAGAACTTCGGATTCTCTAAATTCATTTCTCAGGAGTACTTCGAACCCGAATACAACGGTCCTTATCTGGCCGACAAAGCGGTGATGAACAAAATCATCGAGCAGGTCGACAGCACGTCCGGTCCTGACTTTGTATTCGCGAACACGATGGAGAATCACGCGCCGTTTACACCGGATAAATTCAAACAGAACACCATCAAAGCGAGCGGCAATTTCCCGGAGGAAACGAAGGGCATGATCGAGACACTCGCCCAGGGCGTTCATAATACGGATGCCGCGCTCAAAATGCTCGTGGAACATTACGAGAAGAAAGGCGAGCCGACGATCATCATGCTGTTCGGCGACCATCTTCCGGCCATGGGCAATAACTTCCAGGCCTACAAAGATACCGGATACTTGAAGGACGATGACGATTCCGCAGCCGTGCTGGATAAAATGTACACCCTGCCGGTCGTCGTCTGGGATAACTATTTGCCGAAGCACCAGGATAAGCTCGACATGAGCGCTTCCTTCCTCGGGCCTTATCTTTTGAATCTGGCGCAGCGCGAAGGAACGCCCTACACGGACTACCTGTTCTCCTTGTCCAAAAAGTTCCCGATGATCCCGCCCCGGAATCATTACGACCGGATGAAGCTGACCGAGCAGGATGTGACGGAGTACCGGATGCTCCAGTATGACGTGCTGTTCGGGGAGCAGTACAGCTTTAACGGCTTCCGCGACAAGATCATTAATCCGAAATACACACTTGGCTTCGGTGAGATGACGATCGACAATGTGTCGCCGCTTCACCAAAGCACGGCCGGAGGCAGCAGCGGAGATTCTTCCGTCGAAATCAGCGGCAAGAACTTTGCTCCGGGGTGTGTCGTCTATTTGAACGACAAGGCCCTCAAGACGACTTACGAGAGCCGCCAATCGCTCTCCGCAATCGTCCCGAAAGATGCCGCTGAACCCGGGAAACCGGTGAACTTGCAGGTGAAAGTGATCGATTCCAAAAACCTGCCGATTCAAACGACACCGGTCAAACAAGTGAATGAACTGAAATAACGGCACGATAAAAAAGACTTGGCCGTCCGCTTCCCGGAGGAAGCGGACGGAACCAAGTCTTTTTTTTGATTCAGATGCAAGGGGTCTAAGAAGTGACGACCCCGCTGAGCACCCGGCATCGGCCGGGGGCGTCCGTACGGAACTTTTCCACGTTGCCGTTGTCCGCTACGGTGACATAGACCGTTCTGCCGTCCGGACCGCCGAAGGTCAGGTTGGTACAGTTTTTGCCGTGCAGAACGACTTCCTGAAGAATGTTGCCCTGCGGGGAAATCTTCAGGACCGTTCCTTTACCGAAACGGGTGCTGTACAGATTGCCCTTCGAATCGCACCGCATGCCGTCCAGTCCGAAGTCGGGAAATTCGATTAGCAGACGCTTGTTGGAAATCGCGCCCGCTTCGGTCAGATCGTATACCCAGATCCGGCGCTGAACGGATTCGTTCACATACAGCCTTTTCCCGTCCGGTGAAACTTCGATCCCGTTGGTTGTCCCCATTCCGCTCTCCAGAAGCGTCACATTGCCCGGGGTCACCCGCCAAAGACTTCCCGTGTTGTTGCTCCAGTTCGGATCGCTTGCAAAAACAATATCGTTTGCCGAGATCGCAATATCGTTCGGCTGGTTCATTCCGGGTCCGTGCGCCCAGACCGTAACGGCTTTGGTGGCCATGTCTACTTTCAGCACGTTATGGTTCTTATAATCGGCGATCAGCATCTCTCCGGCCCGCGTAAAACGGATTCCGTTGCCGATGCTGCCGTTCGGAAGCTCCACGAACACGCTGCTTTGGCCTGCCGGCGTTACTTTGCCGATGGTACCTTCTTTCGCATAATTAACGGCATACAAATTCCCTTGGGCATCGCAGGCGGGCCCTTCGATTCCACCCGTAAATCCGTGCGGAGGTGTAAATACACTGCTAGTGAACAATTTCTCCATGTCTGTTCTCTCCTTTTTTTATCAACTCCACCAATTAAAGGATATGTTACCTAGCCGAATCAAAGCTCGGCTTTTTTTCTGAGATCGTGAACCGCCACAACCTTAGATCGCTGACAGCTGGCGGATAACCAGTCCTGCCGCCCCGATAGCGAGGGCTTCCTCTCCGAAACTTCCTTTGCTGAATAGCACCTGGTAGTCGGGGTAATAATAAGTTTTCTTTATCGCGGTCTGTGTGGCGGTATAGAAGAATAAATCATTCGTCGAAATAAGCGGTCCTCCGAGCACGACCTTCTCCGGATGCAGCATATTGAGCAGATTGGCCAACCCGATGCCGAAATAGACGGCGGCCTGCGTGATGACTTCAACCGCCAGCGGGTCCCGGCTGTGGAGAGCCTGCACAATCTCGCGGAACGTAATCGCATCCGGACTGCCGAGCGCGGATAACACACTGGGCCGTCCCTGCTTGAGCCACGCACGTATTTCGCGTTCGACGGCATAAATGGATGCATAGGACTCCAACGCCCCGTAATTCCCCTCCTGGGACCGGGGGGCGACGCCATCCGTCTGGATGATCATCTGCCCGATCGAGCCTTCCATATCGACGGCCCCGTAGATGAGCTTCCCTTCGCTGAGCATGGACGAGCGGAGGCCGACGCCTAAGTGTACATACAGCATATGACGGAAGGAGCGTTTCTGTCTGGACCAAGATTCCGCGAGAAGCGCCGTATTTGCTCCGTTATCGAGGAGCACGGGCAGCCCGAGCCGTTCCTCCAGCATATTTCGGACGGGCACGCCGTTCCAGCCGGGCGTCGGGAAATAACGCGGATTCAGGATGACGCCTTCCTCGCGATTTACCGGGCCTACGGCTCCGACACCCATGCCGAGCACATGTCCGGGGGAAAAACCTCTGCGCTGCAGCATGGCTTCCGCTTCATCGGCGACGGACGCCAGCAGCACATCCGGCGTCAGCCCCTCCTTCATTTCCCACGTCCTCGATTCAAGGACCTTCATCTGCATATCGGTCAGGACGAGACGGGAAAGAGTACGGGATATATCTACACCGAATGCGCAGCCGTAATCCGCCTGAATTCGGTAAAGAACCGGTCTGCGGCCGCCCGTGGACGGGCCGTGCCCCGATTCGGCGATCAGGCCCTGTGCGCACAGTTCGTCCAGCAGCCGGGTAAGTGTGCTTACGGTCAAGCCGCTTTCTTCCAGCAGCTCGATCTTGGAGACCGTCCCGCCCTGGCGGATCAGCTCGAACAACTCTTTTTCTTTGCGGTTTCCGATGCGCTCGGAAATCGGACTGTTAACCATAAATCGCTACACCCACTAACGCACTAAGCAGAATAACGGACAACGGATGCATCCGGTAACGGGTAAGCCCCAGCAGCGCCAGCAGGAAAATAGCCGCTGAAACGCCGGTCTTCCAGGTCCACCATTCCGTCCGGAAATAGGTAAAGCCAAAGCGCAAAGCCGCCACGACGACCAGCGCGGCCACTACGGGACGCAGCCCGTAAAAGACGGTTTTGACGGTTCGGTGCGTCCGGATGGCATAGAAGAAACGCGCGACGGCCGCGATCAGAACGACCGACGGGAGTACCATGCCCAGCACGGCTGCCGCCGCTCCGGGAAGCCCCATCGTCATTTTGCCGATATAAATCGCGCAGTTTGTCGCCAGCGGCCCCGGCGCCATGCCGGAAATCGCCACGGCTTCCGAAAACTGCTCCGGCGTCAGCCATCCCTGCAGTTCGACTTCATGCTGAATGGCCGGAATCATCGCGAATCCGCCCCCGAAGGAGAGAATTCCGATTTTGAGGAACGTCCAGAAAAGGTTGATCAGCATCTTGACTCTCCCCCTTATATGCCTTCGCCGAAATAACATTCGAGCTCGGGATAACGGGGAACGGCCGGGTCAGCGGACCGCTCCCGTCTCCTTTTTTTAGGCTCGAAGCGAACGGCGAAGCCGAAATGTCCTTTTGCCAGCACCAGCACACAGCCGGCGGTGACGCCAAGCAGCATGACGAGCAGAGGGTGGATTCCCGTCAGAAGCAGAGCCGCGATAGAACCTGCGAAGACAAACAGCGAGGCGCCGTCGAATACCGAAGAGCGCAGCAGCTTCAATCCCGCGTAAGCGATCAGAGCCAGAACCGCCATCTGAATGCCTTCCATTGCCGCAATAACTTTAGGATACTGCCTGAACGCGGAAAAGCCAATAGCGAGTATAAGCACCAGCACGAAGGTAGGCAGCATCATGCCGAAAACAGCGGCAAGCATGCCGGGAACGCTTCCGAGCTTGTAGCCGATAAAGGCGGCCGCGTTCACGCCCACTCCGCCGGGAGCGACTCCCGACACCGAAATCACTTCGCCGAATTCGTCCTCGTCCAGCCAGCGGCGGCGCAGCACGATCTCCCGTTCGAGAATGGGCAGCATGGCAAAGCCTCCGCCAAAGGAAACGGGGCCGATGCGGGCAAACGAACCGAATAATTGAAGCAGCAGTTTTAAACGGGCAGCGGAAAATTTCAAGAGAGTCATCTTCTTTCGTGTCTGAATAAGTGGTTATCTCCATTCTAAACGACTTTCTATCATTTTGAAATAAACTTATGCGTATTTGTATTCAAATAGACGAATTTATTATTTTATAAGCCGAATTTAGATTCACTTATCATTCATTTTATATAAAAGTTGGGATTTTTAACGCCAATTTCCTCTCTTTATAAACCTAAAATCCGATGCTTATAATAGGACTAAAATTCCAAATTTCGACAAAATATAAGCATACCTGCCTATTTTCTTGTTTCACTCCAATTTTACCGGGTAAATAAAGTTAGTTTCTAACAACCCGTACGTCATGCGCTCAATCCCGCTTTGAGGTGTTGAGACAGAAGATGAATAACATGAAGGAGGTTGTTTTAGTGAACAAACACTTAACGGGAGTTCTCGCTCTTCTGCTTACGCTGGCGCTGCTGCCTTTCCAGCATGCATCGGCCAAAGAAGCGGAGCCTTGGACCGATCAAACCCTGATCGCTCATGCGATGGGCGGAATTTCCGGTGAAACTCTCACAAACTCATATGAAGCTTTTCTGATCAATTACGAAAAAGGTCACCGCCTATTCGAAGTCGATCTTAACTTGACATCGGACGGCCAGCTCGCGGCGCGGCACGACTGGCTCCGTTATTTGTCCGATCGTCTGCAGCCGACCCTTCCCGATCATCTTAAAGACGGACCTGTCACCTTGGCGGAATTCAAACGGCACAAAATTTTGAACAAATATACGCCTCTTGATCTCGACCTGCTGCTTCAACTGCTGGAGCAGTACCCCGATGCTTACATCGTAACCGATACGAAAAGCGAAGACCCGGAAGTCGTACAGAAGCAGTTCCAGCTTATCGTTCAACAAGCAAAAGCGGTAAATCCGGCTCTTCTGGAACGCATTGTTCCGGAATTGTACGAAATCGACATGATCAACCAAGTGAAGAAGATCTATGATTTTCCAAACTATTTCTTCTCCATCTACATGACCAGCTACTCCGAAAAAGAAATCATCTCGCTGGTGAAGAAAAATAACATCAAGGCGGTAGCGATGCCGGTCGAACGGGCTACCTCTACGATGATCGGCGGCCTGAGCAACCTGGGTGTTCCCGTCTATGTCCATACGGTGAATGAGTTGAAGGAAATCAACAAGCTGAAAAAAATCGGCGTACACGGCTTTTACACCGATTTTCTGACTTACCGTGAAGTTTCGCCGGATTCGGCGGCCGCCAAAACACAGACCGCGGTCAAAGCGGCATCGGCCGGGCCGGCGGACGACCAGGCAAACAGCGTGGTACAAGCCGGGGAAAAACCGGCTGCCGGGGCGCCTAAAGAGACGCTTATGCAAAAGCTCGCTTCGCTTGTCATTCAGGTTTTTGAAAAGTAACCGATCAAACGGGTTCGCTCATCCGGCGGCCCGTTTTTTACGCCTGAAAAAACGGGCATCTTCCCGCCCTGCGCTAAGATGCCTCATATCCGCTTCTGGCGGCTTCACTTTACCCGGATATGCAAAGAAACCGGATCACGAGGATCCGGTTTCTTCTTATAAGAACGGAGCACGCTCCGTTTCTTTTCTACTAATTGGCCTGCTTATATACGGCGATCGGCGTCTGCGGGAGCTTCGTCACGGTAGCTGCTGGACCAGCGGTGATATTCGTCCTCCGCGGCATCCTTCGTATGGCCGTAACGCTCTTGAAGCTTGCCTACAAGTTTATCTTTCTCGCCGTTAATAACATCCATGTCGTCGTCCGTGAGTTTACCCCACTGTTTTTGCGCTTCCCCTTTGAGCTGTTTCCATTTCCCTTTGAATACGTTGTTGTCCATGGTATCTCATCTCCTTAGAGGGTTATTGGTTATCTCTACAATTCTTACTTACCCTGCGAGGCGTTTGATGAAACCCCGGAGCCCGGGCTTCAAGAGGCTGCGCATCAAAAGAGCCGACTCTCTTGGAATCCAAGCAGCTGTCGGCTATCTTTATTACATCACACTTCCTCCCGCCGCGGCAGGGGGAAATTTTTACAGAAAGGGATACAAATATCCACTTAAACAGGACGCTTCGTCGTCACCTTGTAAGAGCGTCTTACCGTTCGACTTCTACCGCTCTCGCCTGCCGGAACTACAGGCCGTTCCCCAGGTTCCATTCGGAATAAAACCGCACCAGATACTGCTCCATAAACTCATGCCGCTCCTCGGCCAGCTGCCTGCCGGTTTCCGTATTCATCAGCTCTTTAAGCTTGAGAAGCTTCTCGTAAAAATGATTGATCGCGGTGCTCTTGCCTTCTCGGTACTGTTCCGCCGTCATTTCAGAGCGCGGTTCGAGATGCGGATCATAAATCAGGCTTCCCCGCGCCCCCGCGTAAACGAATGTCCGCGCTATGCCGATGGCTCCGATCGCATCGAGCCGGTCCGCATCCTGGACGATCCTGCCCTCGAGTGTGCTCATCTTTGTGCCGGTGCCGCCCTGAAAAGACAAGGTTCCGATGATGTCCAGGATATGCCGGACCGCTTCGCCGGGCACCTCGTTGTCCGCCAGCCACGCGGCGAGTTTCTCGGTTTCCTTCTTTTTGTCGTCCACCAGCTTCTCGTCAATGAGATCATGCAGTAAAGCAGCCATTTCGCACACAAACTCGTCCGCGTTCTCCTTCTTCGCGATAAGCTTGGCCAAACGCGTTACACGGTGAATATGCCACCAGTCGTGTCCGGTCGGTTCGTCCTTCAGCTTTTCCCCTGCCAATTGATACGCTTTCTCCAAAACAGTCTGTAGTTCCATAGCATACAATCCTTTTTAAATAATAATTGTGGAAAGAACGCCTCGATTTTGCCACGGTTTGCTTCTGATTTACAGCGGATCCAATCTCCGGACAAAAAAAAAGTGTACTCCCCGGAATTGCGAGAGTACCAGAACGTGTGGAGTGTGAAATTGAAGCTGACCCGTACCCTTATTACACCATAAATAGACAAAGTTCATAAGGGATAAATTCGGCGAATAAAGGGCACAATTATCTACTCTTTACTTGGAATTGCCCTATTCTCAGCAAAAATACCGCATACGGCTCAGCCTGCATGCGGTATTGGGCTTTTTACAGCATCTATTAAGAAATAGCGCGAAGCAATTCCTTCACATCTTCAATGCGCGTCAAGCCGGTTGCGGAATCGATAATCGACGTGTACACGTGAGGAATGATGATTTCCGCCCCGTTCTCGGCACAAACTTCCACGACTTTGCCGATGGTATCGATGTCGATGCCGCCGGTCGGTTCGAAAATTTTGATTCCCTGTGCGACGGAAGCTTTCACCATTGCCGCCAGCTCGTCCAAATGCTGCGTTCCGCCGATCGGATAGAACTTAACGGAGTGAACACCGATTTCAGCGAGCATAGCCGCTGCCGCTTCACAAGAAATCGTGTCGTTTTCAAAAGAAACGCTGGTCGGTCCCGTGGCGATTCTGACTTGACCGGCCGTTCCGCTTGGCGTGATCAAGGCGTTCACGAGCGTGTCTTCGCTGCCCACCGCGCGCATAGCTCCGAGCGTGTAGCCCGCAGCCGGGAACACCTGGTTGACGTGAGCCGGTTTCGTGCGGACGGAAACGTCCACAACCTTGCTCCACATCGCCGGATCGCCGGCGCCGAGACCTACCGAAACCGGTACGCCTGCGGCTTGAAACTCTTCTACGGTTTTAACCGCTTCATCTACGGACGGGAAGTTCTTAACCATCAGGCCCACATATACGCGGCCTTCCGCTGCTTCTACGATCTGCTTGGCGTTTTCAGCCGTTTTCGCTAATACGTTTAATTTAATCGTCGGTTGTGCCATTTCGTTCTCTCCATCTCCTTTATCTTTAAGCGGGTTTTTAAAGACTAGGCTTGCAGAATTTCCTTGATTCTCTGGGCGATTACACGCTCCTGGCCTTCCAGCAGAGGACGCGGGTCCACGCTGATGATTCCGAGGTTGGAGTAATGATTGCGCGTGTACACGGCCGGACTGCCGGATTCGAGCTCCTTGATGAGCTCGTAGGCGGTTTTGCCGGCGGCTTTGGCGTCAATGGTGAGCTGCGCGCGGTAGATGGCGCGTCCGGCTTCGTCCTGAGTGATGGCACCCTTCACGCCGGGAACGTCTTTCAGCTCCGCGATGAGCCATTCCATGCGCTCACGCTGCTGCTGGGACTCGTCCGGGCGGTTGTCGTAACGGCGGAGCGCGGTCAGGAGGCCGATGATGCCCTCCTTGCCGATCTTCATCGGACGGCCGACGCCTTTGTACTGCGCCCGGCAGGCGACCATCAGGTCCGCGCGTCCGCAGATGAAGCCGGACGTCGGGCCTTCAAGGGCTTTGCCGCCGCTGTACACGACGATCTCCACGCCCATCGCGACGTACTTGCGGAAATCTTCTTCGGCAGCCGCGTCCACGATCAGCGGAATGCCTTTGTCCTTGGCGATCGCCGCCATCGTTTCGATGGACTGCATGCCTTTCTGCACCGCATGGTGAGACTTCACATACAGCAGGGCGGCGGTTTTGTCCGTGACCGCTTCCGCGATGTGGTCTTTCTCCACGTGGTTGGCCTGGCCCACCTCGACGACTTTGCCGCCGCCGATCGCGATCATCTGCGGAATAGACGCTCCGAAATGGACGGAGTGGCCTTTCTGGATGACGATCTCGTTGCGGAGGCCGTCGGTGAGCGGAATACGCTCGATCAGCGACAGGCTCGTGCCGGCGATAACGGCCGCGACCGAAATCGCGATGCCTCCGGCCGCGCCGGTGGTCGGACAGCCGTCTTCGGCGCCCGTCACCTCGGCGATGACCTTGCCGGCTTGCACCATCAGCTCGCTGATGTCCACGTAGTCCATTGCCGCTTCGGCAACCGCCGCCGCCACATCTTTGTGGACGGCGCTGGCTCCGAGGGCGGTCATTTTGCCGCTTGCATTGATGACTTGCTTACAACCGTAACGCTCGAAAATACTCATGGTCTCTCTCCTCTATCCTTGATTTGAATCCATGGTATGAACATCTTGTCGTGCAGAGCTAATTTTCGCCAATCTCGCTTATTTCGTTACGATCGGGAAGATCGCGCCGAGGATCATGGCTCCGATAATCGCGCCGCCGGCGATCGGCTTTTTGTAATAGTAGAAAATAGCTGCGCCGATAGTTGCGCCGATCCCGACCGGAATGGAAGCCATAACGGCGGAGATGACAATCAGCGGGCCCAGATAACGCCCGGAGGCGTTCCCCGCACCCATCATGACATCCGCTCCGAACGTCGAATTCGAGGCGTTGATCGTAAATTTACGAATCAGGACGATGACTGCACCGACGGCTACGCCCAGTACGGCGCCTGTCAGAAGAGCCAGCGGGAAGTTCGTTAGCGGTGCCGTCATACCGGCGCCGAGCATAAGAGCCGGCACACCGATGCCGATTCCGGTTTGAAGCGAGCCGCCGATGTCGAGGATACCGACCAGAGGGGCCTCGAGAATACGGGCGAACAGGAAGCTTGCGCCGAATGCCGCTGCGGCCCCGTAGCTGCCGCCCTTCAGACCGGCTTCCAGCATGGCGACGATCGCGATATCGTTAAAAGCGCCTACATGATATACATAGTATAAGTGAGTTCCGGCGAAAATCCCAGAAGAAAGACAAGCGACGAATAAAACAAATGCCCACTCGGAATACCAGAAGCCTTTTTGCAAGTTGTTTTCCATGTTATTTCACCACCGATCCGAAGAATGCGTGCAGGTCGATAAGCCACTGCGGCGTTGTCAGGCTCATGCTCTTAAGAAGCGCCACGTCAAACGCGCGGAAGAATCCGCTGAAAATGAACAGCAGGATAACGGCAACGAGCATGGTCTTCGTAATCCGGTTCCAGCCGCTGTCGTCTACACCCTTACCGATCAGAATCCCCAGCACGATACCCGGTACGGCGTTGCCCATGACAAGGTGGGAGAAACCGCCGAGCATGGTCGCCCATACGCCGGTCCGTTTGCCCGCATCCATGGCTGCGGTCCAGAATACGATCGGCATGATCGGATTGATCAGCCAGTTCGCCGCCGGGACCAATACCTTCGTCGCCACGGATTGCAGCGAAGCCGGAATTGCGGCGGCGGTCGAGTTCAGCAGCGCGACCACTACGGCGCCGATAATCGCACCGGCCCAAGCCATTTTACGCGGATCGTGGAGAGTTTCTTCCAGCTTTTTGTTGCGGGAAAGCAGCGCAGCGGCAGACCAGTGCGGAATGATCCGATGGTCGACGTCCTGCGTCAGGGCGCCTGCGCCCACGACGGATGCCCAGGCGTTGAACAGGAAGCCGAGGCCGAACGAGAAGTGAGCGACGGCGTCGCCTTCGCAGGCATTCAGCTCGCCGAATGTCCGGAATGCGCCCATCCCTTGGACGTTCGGTGCGTGGAACATCCGCGCTGCGCCGGCTCCGACCCCGAAACCGACCAGGAGTCCGATAATAATGGACTCAAATACGATCATCAATGTGTTCATGTGTATCCCCCAAAACTTCAGTCTACAGGTGGTCTCCAGTTCTCTCTATCCTCACACAAAACAGCTGCCCCGGCAGCTCAGCGCATATGAAGCAGACGCTGATACTTGCTCAGGTTCTCTTTATTTTCTGTAAATTCCACTTCCGAAAGGTTTACATATTTCAGTTTGACCGTTATTCGCAGAGTCACCTCGTAACGAGTTCTCGTCCGCGGAAATAAGAATCCGAGAAACTTCTCACGGTATTGCGTCAAATGGGCCGAAACGACTTCCACATCCTGAGGCTCGATTTGCAGAAGAACATCTGACGTCTCCTTCGAAATTTGGCTTTTCATGCGGGTCAGAGCCTGTTGAAAAGCTCCCTGCTTGGTTTCCGACATCCCGCTTACGACGAGTGTTAACGGCTTTTCCTGAAACATGGCTTACCTCCCGTTTTTCTTGATATATTCTTCGGTTAAACGGCGGCCGAGTTCTTCGACATCCATGAAACCGAACCCAAGAACTTTTTTACCTTCGCGGATCGCCGTAACGCCCGCATCAATGGAACGCATGCCGAATTCCATCGGATATTTGTATTTGGTATTCGCCGTAACCGCACCCGCTCCGCCGCTTCCGCAGAAGGAGATGCCGAAATCCGCGTTTTCCTTGTTCATCATGTCGCCGAGCTTCATGTCGGCGCCTACGCCCGGAATCACAATCGCGACGCCGCCCGCAGCCTCTACCCCTTTTGCCACGTTCTGGCCTTTGCCGAGACGATCACCGATAACTACTTTCACTTTGTTTTCCATGAACCTTCACTCCTCAAAGATTAGTTTTCGCCGCTTCGAAATGAACAGCCAGGAAGAATACTTCGGCGTCATCCAGTTTCCTTTGCGGCGGCATGTTGTAGACGGCAAACAAGCGCTTGCTGAGATCTATGGACTCCGCACTGATCTCCTCGAACATCTCCGGCTCGATTTCCGGCAAATATTCGTCCTGATCGACTCTTCTCAGGAAAGCGAGAAGATGAATGCCGATGATGACGGCTTTCGTATGCGGTATACTAAGCCCGATCTCTTGCGACATCGGACGAAGTTTCGTTAACAGGTCTTTTACCACTTCGAGCTTTTCGGGAGAAGTTTCCGTTTTTTGCGGAATTTCTTCCAGGACTTCATTTACGTTGTACATGGTGTATCGCTCCAGCTCTTAAAGTATATTGCGGCAGCAGCTGCTGATCGTATTGAACTGTCTTGCCTTCCGAATCCGTAAGGGAAACGGGCTCCTGCACAAGCCGGAATACGGTGATATCCGCTTCGGCGCCTTCGCGGAGGGTGCCGATTTCGTTTTCGCGCTGAATGGCTTTGGCCGGGGCCACGGTGGACCAGGCCACAACCTGCTCCAGGGAATAACCCATCGCCAGGAGCTTCGTCATCGTCAGCGCGAGGCTGTAAACCGGTCCGCGCTCCAGATTTTCCAGATACAAGTCCGTGGAAATGGAGTACGGATCAATGCCCAGTTCCTTCGCTTTAACCATCGTATCGAAGCTGAAACTGGAGCTTCCGTGTCCGACATCGAACAGGACGCCGTGCTCCAGCGCGCGGACCGCCTGCGGAATCAGGCCTCCGTCCGGGCTCAGGATGCCGCCCGCTTTACCGTGGAAGGCATGCGTGACGACATCGCCGGCTTCCAGCAGATCCAGCACGTCTCCGAGTTGAGGCGGGGCGTTGCCGATATGGACCATCACCGGAAGACCGGCTTCCCTCGCCGTATCCTTGGCGATCTGCAGAGGCCGGATGCCGCTTGTTTTGACGACCGAGCCGCTCATGCGGGCCTTGATCCCGATAATCCGGTCCCGGTTGCGCTCGATAACCGCCAGGACTTCCTTGGGATCCAGCTTGGTCAGATCGGCCAGCTCCGAGCGTCCTTCGACGAGACCTGGAGCCGAGATGTTCAGCCAGGCGTAAACACGGCTTTTGCTCGGCTCGATGCTTCTGCGGACGAAATCGTCGAAATTGGCGGCTCCCGAGCTGCCGGCGTCGACAACGGTCGTTACCCCTTGGTCGATTCCGACGCGGTCAGGGGCTACGCCCATGGCAGGCACGCCTTCATAAATGTGGGTATGAATGTCGATGAAACCCGGCGATACATAACTCCCCGAAGCGTCGAGCGTTTGCCCGGCCTCTATGTCAGCCGTACCCGGCTTGAATACATCTGTGATTTTCCCTCCGCTGACCGCAACGTCAAATGCACCGGATATTCCTGTGGATGGATCGATTACTGTTCCTCCGTGGATCAACAAATCCGCTTTCATGGTTACGCACTCCTCTCAAAGTACCGTAGAATGGCCATTACTTCGCCTTCCGTCGCGTGGATGCGATGTTCGGAAAGCAGCATTTTTAATTCCTCCGCCAGCTCGCCTTCCGCCCCTTCGGCTGAAGGAGCGGAGCCCGTCTGGATATAAGCCGTATCGAATGCGATGCGGTTCATCATAAAAAGCAGATGAAGCGTCAAGCCTTCGAGTCTCTCTTCATTCAGATACGGAGCGAAACGTGTCCGGATTGCCCGGCTCAGTTCGAAGCCTCTCCAGATGATATCCTGGAATTTCTGCTCCAGATAGGAAAGCTCGGGCCGCTGCAGACTCGATGACCGGCCTGCCGACGCGCCCTCCGCACCCCCATGTTTCTCCAGGGTTTCAAGCCTAAGCCGGATCGATTTGAAATCGTTCTTATCCGGAATCGGATTGACTACCACAACGGGTACGTGCGCTTCAATCGGGAAAATACTGATGACCAGATCGAAATCGCCGACAACCTGCTTGTCGAACTCCATCACGGAACAGAAAGCCGCGACCTGGAGTGTCTTGATTTCATTCTCGATGACCGTCTTCAAAAGCTTCGACGTCCCCCGGCCGGTTCCGCATACGACAAGTGCCCGGTACCGCTGGACTTCCTGCCTGCGTTCGAAAGCGGCCTGAAAGTGAAGAACAATATAAGCGATATCCGAGTCCGACAACAGAATGCCGTAAGGGGAAAATACTTCTCCGCAGGCGGATCTCACGGTTTCGAACATGGTCCGGTAAGATCTGAGTATTTCTTGAAGCAGCGGATTCGGCTCCGCGACTCCGTAGCTGTACTTGTTCAGTTTGTCTGCGATATGCGCATGCAGATGCTGCATGAGATCCGGATCTTTGCGGAACCGGACATGAACCGACTCGCTGACTTTGTCGATAAGTTTCTTCGTCACGGCAAAAGCGTCGGGCAGCTGCGCCCCTTCTTCATCCCTCGCTTCAAGCAGCGGGGGGATCAGGCCGATTGCCGGGAGGCTGACGTAGCGGATGTTCTCTTCCGAAAGAGGAAGCTCCAGCTCTTCGAACAGTCCCGTCAGCTTCTGCCGGAATAAATCCGAGATGCTGAGGTGATAGCCGGCCAGCGTCCGCTGATCGAAAGCGGCAGGGCGTTCGCCGGAATCGGCGGCCGGTTGTTCCTCCGCCGGGCGCTGCCTCTGAATGACGATGCAGAGCCGGATAAACACCCCGATGATCGCATTGTCCGTCAGCAGCAGCTGGGTTTTCTCCCGGATTTCGCGGACCAGGGAGCCCACATCCTCGAACACGCGGTCCAGGTCGCGCACTGGCTGCAGAAACCATTCCAGCAGCTTGCTGAAGTGAAGATGCGGCCTGCGCTCCTGCACGACTCCCTGCACGATCTGGAACATGTCGTTGCCGTCCAGCAGGTCCTGGATCACATGCTCCAGCACGGCCCTCCTTCTCATTTCGGAACCGCTTACCCGGATTCCGTGCCGGGTGCGGTTCAGCGTCAGTCCCGAGTCGGCAAGCAGCTGATCGGCCAAAGCCAAATCCGCCTGAACGGTGTTCCGGCTTACATCGTGCTTAACGACGAGTTCGCCGATGGTGAGGTAGCCGTCCAGCAGCAGCAGATCGATCAGCATGTGCCTCATCCGTCCCTGCTGGTTCAGAAAGACGTGCTCGCCGACCGCATCCAGCTTCTCCAGCAGATGAATGCGGTCCGTATCGCTGCAGTCGATCCAGATCCCCCGGCTCGGCTTCGACAGCAGTTCAATCTGCTCCTGCTGCAGCCAAAGCCGGATGGATTCGAGATCGTATTTCACGGTTCGTTCGCTGACTTGAAACTCTTCCGCACATTCCTTGATGCGGAGCGGACTGTGGGAATAGACGATTTTTTTGAGCAGTGCACGAGATCGCGTTGTGAGCGTCATGATATCCCCTCCTGCATATTCATCCTGTTAACGTCTATTGTACCACTACCCCGCCCGCCGGTACGGAAGAAAAACAAGGCCTTTCCCGCCGCGGTACCGCATCCGCAGTTTCCGCGATTTCACTCGTAAGCGAGCGTTCTTTCATTCGGAGGTATTTATAGACTTACCGGTATATCGGGCCGGCCCGCGCAAAAGTTTACAGCCACTCCGCCACGGCCGGAACCCGGCTTATGATGTGCCGACGAATTTCCTCGGCCGTATCCAGTTCCAGCGCTTCGTCCGCCAGAAGGCTCAGCTCGCTCCGGTTCAGCTTGTGCATCAGCGCCCGAGCCGTAGCGACGGAGCCGCTTCCCATGCTGAACTCATCCAGCCCCATGCCCAGCAGCAGCGGAATCGCGATGACGCTGCCGGCCATTTCGCCGCACATGCCGACCCAGCGGCCTTTCTCGTGCGCCGCCCTGATCACGTGGCGGATCAGCCGGAGCACACCGGGATTGAACGGTTCGCTCAAATGCGCGATCGTTTCGTTCATCCGGTCGGCCGCCATCATGTACTGCACGAGATCGTTGGTTCCGATGCTGAAGAAGTCCGCTTCGCGCGCCAGCTGATCGGCCGCCATGCCTGCCGCCGGCACCTCGATCATGATGCCTACCTCGATGTCCTGCGCGTACTTGATGCCTTCCGCGTCCAGCCCGGCTTTCGCATCGGCCAGGACCGCGTTCGCCTCGCGGAGCTCTTCGATGTTCGAGATCATGGGATACATGATCTTCACATTGCCGTAAGCGCTCGCACGGAGTATCGCGCGCAGCTGCGTGAGGAACAGATCCTTCCGGTCCAGGCAGAGGCGGATAGCGCGATAGCCCAGGAACGGGTTCGCTTCCTTCGGCAGGCTCAGGTAAGGAAGTTCTTTATCTCCGCCAATGTCCAGCGTCCGGATGACGACCGGCTGGCCAGTGAACATTTCGGCCACGATCTTGTAGGCCAGAAACTGCTCCTCCTCCGTCGGCATCGTATCGCGCCCCATGTACAGGAACTCCGTCCGGTACAGCCCGATGCCTTCGGCTCCGCCGTCTCTGGCGGCCTGGGCGTCCTGTGGACTGCCGATGTTTGCGGCAAGCTCGACATGATGCCCGTCCGCGGTTTCGGTCGGGCGTCCGATGTAGGCGCCCAGCCGCGAGCGGCGCTCTTCGTACCGGACCTGCTTGTTCCGGTACAGCTCCAGCAGCCCGGCATCGGGGTTGATGTGCACGGTGCCTTCGCCTCCGTCCACGATCACGTAGTCGCCGGGCTGTACCCGCGCCGCTCCCGCGCCCATGCCGACGACCGCCGGAATTTCCAGCGAGCGGGCCATGATCGCCGAGTGCGAGGTACGGCCCCCCACCGCCGTAACGAAGCCGGCGATGCGGCTGCGGTCGAGCCGCGCCGTATCCGACGGCGTCAAGTCATGGGCGAAGAGGACGACCGCTTCGCCCCCGCCGCCGATATCGCCGGCGGATTCCCCGCGCAGCAGGCGCTGAAGGCGGCCCGCCACATCGCGGATGTCCGAGGCGCGTTCGCGCATGTAGGCGTCGCTCATGTTCTCGAACAGCTCCACGAGCGCCTTCGCCGCGTCTTCCACGGCCGCTTCGGCGTTCAGCCGCTCTGAGCGGACGGCTTCGGCCGCCGCCCCGACGAAATCGTCGTCTTCAAGCAGCAGCATATGCGTCTCGAAGATTTCGGCGTGAGCCTCGCCCAGTTTGAGAGCGGTTTCTTCTTTGAGGCACTGAAGCTCGTCAAGCGCCTCCCGTGTCTTCTCCTCCAGCCTTGCAACTTCGGCTGCGGTTTCCTCTTCCGCCAGCGTTCTGCGCGGTGTTTTCTCTGCCTGCGGCTGCCATAAATGCGCTTTCCCCATCGCATAGCCGGGAGCGGCCGCGATGCCCTTTACGCTTGCGGTTTCTCTCTCCTCTATCATCCGGTCACCTATTCAAGTACGGATTCGAGCATGGTTCCCAGCTCGTTTACCGCTTCTTCTTCCTGTTCGCCGGAAGCTTTGACCGTTACTTTATCGCCGTAACGCATTTCCAGGGAAAGCAGCCCGACGATGCTTTTCGCATTAACGCTTTTGTCGCCCTTGGCAATCGTGATGTCGCATGTAAACGCTTTTGCTTTTTTCATAAGTGCCCCTGCGGGACGCGAGTGAATACCTAACGGATTCTGTACGGAAAACTCTTTCTCCATTTGGGGTATCTCCTTCCGATTTAAAACGGTTTCTGTATGGCTTAAACATTTTGTAAAGGAAAGGTTCCTGTAAGCCCAAGATAACGCAACCGCTTCCAACTGAAAAGATCAAACCTTTTGCACCATCCTCGGTGCAAAAAGAAAACCGGATCTGGGAAGATAGTCCCAAATCCGGTTATTCCGGCCTAGTTTCACGGGGAATTCAGGCAGAAAAAGTAGGCGGCCGAGGCGAATTTCCTGCCTCCCGGAGAGGTTCCGCGCCCTCCTTTTTTTTCCGGCCGTCGGCCATCAGCCTGACCGCTTTCGCCTGTACGACCGGAATCGAAATCAGACTGACGAGCGTGACGCCGATGATGGAAATGTACAGCCAGCCCTCCAGTTTATCCAAGGACATAATGAATACGAGCAGCACAATCCGCATCCCGACCAGCATGCTTTCCCGCCAGATGAGGAAAGCCGCTTTCCGGCCCGGAGCATAGTCCTCGATACATTGAAACTGCTGGGCGTTCCAGATCATCGCAAAGAAAAACATGCCGAACGCCGTAAGCACATTCGAGAGGATCAGCAGCGGTTTAAGGGGAAACATCGCGATCACAAACCCGGCCGACAGCAGAAGAACGCCGAGCCAGAGACAGAATTGATCGTTCCATTTGAACTTCCGGTACAGAATAAGCCCGAGAAATGCCGCCCCCGTGTAGAGCAGATTCAGTAGTGCGATCAGCAGCTTATCTTGGGTAACCGTGAACGTGAAGACGAGCGTAAACAGATTTTGAAACTGAAGGAATACGCCTCCAGCCAATATCGAAAGGATCAGCCAGACGGAATGGCGGTCGCCGAAAACCCGCTTCCACTGAAGCTGCCGCCAGAAACCGAGCCCGGGCGTCTCCGTTCTGGGCAAGGCGATACGAGGCATGGTAGCCGAGAAAACCAGCATGACGATCAGAAAGACAAACATCAGGACAAACGAGCTTTCATAACCGAACCAGCCGATAAACTGGGCTGAAATAATAGGAATAACCATGGACAGAATCGAAGCGATGAGATTGTTCGCCGCAAAAAAGGAAGCGATTTCAGTTCCTTTCCCGGAAAAAGAAACGCTTAGATTTTGGGCGACCGTATAGAACCCCCACATGAGACCGACCGGAAATCCGATCAGGGCGATCCACAGAATCCGGTTCTCCAGCGTAAGGAACGTCAGCATAATAAATGCGGCCGCACCTCCGAATGCGGACAAGGCGAGCAGCAGGCGGATCGTGCGGTGGTAGAGCAGTTTCGCCCCGAGAACGAACGAAAATCCCCAGCCGAAAAACATCACCATGTTGAACCAGGAAATTTCAAAAATGCTGGTATTGGCCTGCCAGATATACAGGTTCACAAAAATCCCGATGTAAATAAAAATGATGGACGACACAAAGTTCATGATCAGCATTTTTCGTATGTTCGTCGACAACGGATTCACCCTTCCGGCTTAAGCGTCCAATCGATCGGGAAAATTTTCCGATTCTCAAGCCCTTTCCGCATTATAAGCATAAGTTGTAAGCGCGTCCATCATTAAATTTGTTAAATATACGCGATTATTTTTTATAAAAGGACAACCCCCCAATCCTCTCAATCTTGCGGTTCATAGCATAGAGAGATTTCTAATCGAATCCGGGAGGAATGATCCATGACGACTTTGATCACCGTACTCGCTTTTATTGCCGCCGCAGCCGTCGTTTTTTTCATTTTCCATCAAAAAGAACTGCCGAAAGAACCCCATCAGCCCTGCCAGTTGATCGTGAAATTCAAGCCGGACACCCCGGAAGAATTTATTGCAAAACTTCATAAAAAATACAAATGCAAGGTGCTGGAACAATGCAGCACGCTCGGTCACCAGGTTTTGTTCACGAAGCAGCCCCTACGCAAAACGATCAAGCGCTATGAAAAACACGAAGTGCTGGAGTATGCCGAATTAAACTATAGGTATCAGGCGTTCGAGTCCGTGCCTTCCGGCGGCAAGAAGCAAGGAAAAGGGCAGTCCTCCTCGGATGTGAATGCATTCGCCATCCCTAACGACCCTTATTTCAGCCTCTATCAGTACGGTCCGCAAAAAATTTCGGCACCCTCGGCATGGGATGTGGCGCAAAGCGCCAGTTCGGTCGTCATCGCCGTCCTGGATACGGGAGTCGAGCTGACTCATCCGGATCTGGCCGCGCACCTGGTTCCCGGTTACGATTACGTGGACAATGACTCGAATCCGAGTGACGGCAACGGACACGGCACCCATGTGGCGGGGATTGCGGCCGCCGTTACGAACAACGGGATCGGAATCGCCGGCGTCGCCCCGCTCGCTTCCATTCAGCCTGTCCGCGTTCTTGACAACTCCGGCAACGGAACGGTAAGCAATATCTCCAACGCGATCATATACGCCTCCTTCTTCGGCGCCAAGGTCATCAACCTGAGTCTCGGCTCCCCGTACAGCTCGACTACTCTCCAATACGCGCTCGATTACGCCTGGGGCAAAGGCTCGGTCATCGTGGCTTCGGCCGGGAATGACGGAAGCACGACACCCAACTATCCGGCCGCTTATTCGACGGTCATTTCCGTGGCTTCCACAGATTCGGCCGACAACATCTCCTCTTTCTCCAACCGCGGAAGCTGGGTGCAGGTCGCCGCGCCCGGGACGACGATCCTCTCGACGTTCCCCGGCTCCAGCTACGCCTATCTCAGCGGCACGTCCATGTCCGCTCCCCACGTGTCGGGTGTAGCCGCTCTCCTTGCTGGACAGGGCCGCACGAATGCGCAAATCCGCGATGCGATTCTGTTTAACGCCGATCCGATTTTCGGAACGGGGACGTACTGGGTGTACGGCCGGGTCAACGCAGACCGTGCGGTACGCTCCTGAGTAGGGCGGGTAGGGAGACCGTTCGGAGAGGCTGCAAGTTGATGCCGCATGTGAGATTATTGGACCGCTTATGGTGAGGTTTACGAAGCCGATTGTGCAGACTTTCAGTGAAGCCCGCCTCAAGCGACCGTCTCTGACATTCGGCCGAACGGGAGGCCCCCCCCCCTATTTCCGGATCTGGACATCCATTACAAGGAAATTTTCAAAAACCCGGATATCCGAAGATGGCCGCCATCTTGCGGCGTTTCCCCCGCTTCAGAGATGCACTAGAGCAAAAGCTCCCATGACGGGGGCTTTTTAATTGTCCGGCCTCTTTATTTCGGCCATTCTCAGTCCTTTAATTGGAGACGTTCTCCAAATCTTTCGATTTTCTCGGAAATAAATCGCTTACAGCCCGTTTTGTCCGCCGTACGGTCTCATTTCCGTCTATATGGCGCTGTAGCTGCCTTGCCCGCTTTTTCCATTGGCCTTTACAATAAAGAAATGAGTTTATCCCTGAGGAGGTGGTGGCATGGGCAGTCAGAGGCTGCTTCGGAATTATGTGAAAGCGAACCTGGGACTGTATTCGGTCGGGGTCGCCTTTATTATCCTGTCTAACGTGGTGCAATCGTTTTTCCCCCGGGTTCTGGGAGAATTTACGGACGATCTGCAGCTGAAAGTCGCCACATCCCACACGGTTGCCAGCTATGGCATGCAGCTTCTCGGAATCGGTGTGGCCTACGGAGTGCTTTTCGGCATCGGCCAGTATACGAACGCCCGGCTCGGACGCCGGTTCGAATACGCGACGAGGCAAAAGCTGTTCCGTCATTTCTCCACGCTCAGCGAGCATTATTTCTCCAGGCACGGTGTCGGCAAGCTTCTCAGTTACGTCATGAACGACGTGACGGCCGTCCGAGAGTCCATCTCGAACGGAGTCAACCAGACCACCAATGCCATCTTCTTTATTCTCTCCGCTTTTGTCATGATGTCCTTCAGTTCCATTCCTTTCGGCTTGATTGCGCTGAGTCTCGCGCCTATGGCTTTTATTCCGTTCATCGTCGTGTTCCTCGGGCCGCGCATCCGCTCCCGGTCTCTTGAAGTGCAGGAATCGCTCGCTACGATGACCGAATCGGCCGAGGAACAGTTCGGCGGCATCCGCGTGACCAAAACGTTCGCGGCCGAAGAAATCGCCTACGAGCGTTTCGGCCGGAACGTCGACGCGATCCGGGAAAAGCAGCTTCGGCTCGTCCGGATGTCGTCGCTTTTCCAGTCCCTTCTTCCCCTGATGGGCTCTTTTTCGATGATCATTGCCATTCTCACCGGAGGCTATATGACGCTGCACGGCCAAATTACGCTCGGCAGCTTCGTGTCCCTTACCTTCTACCTGCGGATGATGATGACACCTCTGCAGCAGATCGGCAACGTGATCAATATGATGCAGCGTTCGCGCGCGTCGCTGGAGCGGCTCAATCACCTGCTGGCCGTAAAACCGGATATCCGGGAGGAAGCAAAAGCCGAGCAGCTGGAAAACGGGGCGGGAGAGCTGGACATCCGCGGATTGTCTTTCCGCTATCCCGGTTCGGACCGCCGCGCTCTGGAAGCCATCGACCTGAAAGTGGAGCCGGGCAGGACGCTCGGCATCATCGGACGCACGGGGAGCGGGAAAACAACGCTCGTCAAGCTGCTCCTGCGCATCTACGATCCGCCCGCGGGCACGATATTTATCGCAGGCCACGATATCCGCCGGGTTACGCTGGAAAGCCTGCGCTCGCAGATCGCCTATGTCCCGCAGGACGGCTTTCTGTTCAGCACGACGATCCGGGACAACATCGCCTTCTCGCGGCGGGATGCGGCGGACGACGAAATGCAGCAGGCCGCGCGCGAGGCGCAGATTTACAGCAGCATCACGGAGCTGCCGCGCGGGTTTGAAACGAAACTTGGCGAACGCGGCATCACCTTGTCCGGCGGCCAGCGCCAGAGAGCGAGCCTGGCACGCGGCTTCATGAAGCAGGCGCCCATTCTCATTCTCGATGACAGCGTAAGCGCCGTGGACGCCGTGACCGAAACGAATATCGTCCGCCAAATCCGTGCCGCCCACCGCGACAAAACAACGCTGATCATCGCGCACCGCATCAGTGCGGTCAAGCATGCGGACGAAATCGTCGTCCTGGATGAAGGCCGCATCGTGCAGCGGGGCACGCACAAGGAGCTGCTCGCCCGTCCGGGCTTGTATGCTTCCCTGTATCAGATTCAGGAGGAGGGGACCCGGCATGCCTGATCCGAAATCACCGGACGCAAACGCTCCAAGGGGGTCGGCTTCCGCCGGTTCGGCCGGGCAGAATTGTGCGGGGGCCGGGCAAACGGCGGATACCGCGAAAAGCAGCGGAGCCTCCGAACCGAAAGAGGACCCGCGCCCGGGCAGGCTCGACGCATTCAAGGCGACGCTCACGTATGCCAAGCCGCACAAGCTCACGTTCATCGGCATTTTTTTCTGCTCGCTGATCGCCATCATCGCCGAACTGCTGCAGCCGTATCTGGTCAAAATCGCCATCGACGACCATCTCTTCGGAGGAAGCGGAGCCATGCGGCCCCTTCTGATCATCGGCCTGTTTTACCTGGGGCTGTCCGTCGTGAACTTTGCTTTTACCTACGTCCAGAACAACCTGCTCCAGTACGCCGGACAAAGCATCGTCGCGAGTATCCGCAAAAATTTGTTCGCTCATATTTCAAAACTGTCGATGTCTTTCTTCGACCGTTATCCGATCGGAAGCCTGGTCACGCTCGAATCGAGCGATACCGAGACGATCAGCCAATTTTTCACTCAGGTATTCCTCAGTCTCGTCCGGGACGGGATGACCCTGGTGCTTATCATCGTTTTCATGTTTCAGCTGAACGCCACACTCGCCTGGTACAGCATGCTTCTTCTGCCGGTCATCGCGCTGATCGCCGTCCTTTTCCGTTCCATGCTGCGAAAAGCTTACCAGGAGACGCGGGCGCAGCTCTCTCGTCTCATCGCTTACCTGGCTGAAAATCTCGCCGGGATGAGCCTGATTCAGACGTACAACCAGCAGGATGAACAGTTCGGACGTTTCAGCGACCGCAACGGGCAGTACTTGAAAGCCAACTTGAAAGAAATCCGCACGAACGTGCTGTTCAACCGGTCCTTCGATATTTTCGGCAACATATCCGTCGCTCTTCTCGTCTGGCTCGGCGGACTCGCTTTTCTCGGCGGCAGTATCGAATTCGGTGTGCTCTACGCCTTTATTACCTACATCCGCCAGTTTTTTCAGCCGATCAACCAGATTACCCAGCAGTGGAATACGCTGCAATCGACCTCCGTTTCGATGGAGCGGCTGTGGAACATTTTATCCACGGAACCCGATGTAAAAGAACCTGCCGGCGAAGATATAACCGAAGTCGACTGGAAAAAAACAGCCGGAAAAATCGACTACAATCACGTGGATTTTTCTTATGTGGAGGGAAGCAAGGTCCTCCGGAATCTGGACCTGCACATTAAACCGGGGGAAATGATCGGAATTGTCGGAACGACAGGCGCGGGCAAAAGTTCGCTGATATCCCTGCTTACCCGCTTCTATGATGTGAACGCCGGAAGCGTCACGATCGACGGTACGGATATCCGGCGCATTCCGCAGGATACGCTTCACCGGATGATCGGGCTCGTCCAGCAGGAGCCGTACCTGTACTCCGGGACGATCCTCGACAACGTGCGGCTGTTCCGGCAGGAAATCAGCCGCGAAGAGGTGACCGCCGCCTGCAGGGCGGTCGGCGCCCATCCGCTCATCACCCGGCTCAAGGACGGGTATGACACGAAGCTCTCGGAGCGCGGCAGCGGCCTCTCGGCCGGCGAGAGACAGCTTCTGTCGTTCGCGCGCATTCTCGTGTTCAAACCGAGAATTCTCATTCTCGACGAAGCTACGGCCAACCTCGACTCCCATACGGAGCAGCTCGTGCAAAAGGCGCTCTCCGTCGTCTCCGAAGGCAGGACGGCCTTGCTCATCGCCCACCGGCTGTCCACGATTATGCACGCCGACCGGATCATTGTCATGAAGCACGGCGAGATCGTGGAGGAAGGCACCCACCGGCAGCTGCTCGCCAAGAAAGGCTACTACGAGGAGCTGTACCGCCACTCGCAAGGCATGCAGGCGATCGGGTCCTGACTATCCGGCCCGGTTGTAAAAAAGACCCGCAGCCTCACGTTCGGTTACGAACATGAGACTGCGGGTCTTTTTGCCGGCGGCTTGCTTACGGCACGGATGCAATGCAAAATGTACTCATTCTCAGAGAAGCCGCATCGCTGCTTTATGGAGGGAGTGTCCATCCCGCATAGGAATGGCCGCTTGAGCAGGGCCGGAAGCTTGCGCTCCCCGGAGCTTCCGGCCCCGCTCTATGACGCTGACGATGCTCTACTGCTCAGCTTGGGAGCTGACCGTCCGTCCATCGCCAGGCGCCAGCCTTACGTCTCCGCCGTTCCTTCCGGCGGTTGCAGCAGTTCGCGCTCCGCCCGGTCGGCCAGCTGCTTCAGCGTGACGTCGTCCATCGGGGGATTGTGCAGTCCGAACCGCACATCCCGGTACAGCCGCTGAAGCGGATGAGTCATCGCCAAGCTGTGCGCCCCCGCGATCCGCATCGATTTGTCGACGACGGCAAGCGCCGTCCGCACGGCGAACGTCTTGACGGCGCTCAAGTCCGCGGCGAATGCCCCCGGATTTGCGGGGGCGCTCTCCCAGCGCTGCGCGACCGCGTAGAGGAAATGCCTCGCCGCGGAAAGCTCCAGCTCGATCTCCCCGATCAGCTGCCGGATATGGGGCAGCTCCAGAATCGGGTGGGGAAGCGAGTTCGGCCGGTAAGCCGCCGCGAAAGAGACCGCTTCCCGCCTCGCCGCAAGAGCGATGCCGAGGTAGCAGGCGGGAATATGCAGCAGATACGGATGAGCCGCCGGCCCGGGTCTGCTCGGTTCGCTGCGGGTGTGCTTTACCCTCGCCTCAGGCGGGACAAGCACATCCTCCAGCACCAGGTCGTGACTGGCCGTTCCGCGCATGCCGACCATATCCCATGTCGGCTCGATGCGAACGCCTTCCGTCGCGACGGGAAAAACAAACTCGCCGTGACTTCCGTCCGGCTCCAGGGAAGCGGTCACAATGACGAGGTCAAGGGCGGGTGCCAGCGTCGTAAACGTCTTGCGTCCGTTGAGGAGGTAGCCGCCCTTTACGTCCGCCGCCGTTGTAGCCGGGCGGCCTCCGCGCGAGGGGCTCCCCGTCCCTTTTTCCGTAGCCGCGCGGTTAATCAGAAGGTTGCGGGAGGCGATGTCTCTGCACAGCGCCTCGTATTTGTCCTGCCAGGCAGGCTGATTCGCCAGTTCCAGAACGATGCCCAGATGCCAGCCGATTCCGAGTGCTGTCGCCGCATCTCCCTGGGCCAGCCTTTCCTGCAGCAGAACAAACTCGTACAGGGAGGCTCCGGCTCCTCCGTATTCGGCCGGGACGGTCAGCGAAGGATACCGGGCTTCCTTCAACGCGTCGATAGCTCCGTAGGAGAAGCCGTTCTCCTCATCCGCCCTGGCCGCTTCGTCACGCAAAGTGTCGGCCAGCCGGCCGATCCCCTCGAGACGCTCCCGCTCTTCCGCTGTTCGGGCGAAGCTGAACGGAGATGGATTCATCGGCCGTTCCCCCCGCCTGTCTGCATGATCCGCTCCAGAACCCGCTTCTCGAGTCGGGCGAATTCCGGATTCGCCTGATCCCTCGGCCATGGAACCGGGTTATCGGCGTCCAACGCGATTTTACCGTCCTCGATCAGAAGAATCCGGTCCGCCAGACGGACCGCTTCGCTTACGTCGTGCGTGACGAGCAGGGTCGTGAAGCCGTGCCGCTGCCATAGCGTGCCGATCAGCTGCTGCATCTCCAGCCGGGTCAACGCGTCCAGGGCGCTCAGCGGCTCATCCAACAGCAGCAGCTTCGGCTGGCGGACAAGCGCCCGCGCCAAGGCGACCCGCTGCTTCTGGCCTCCGGACAAGACGCCCGGCCAGTCACCGGCGCGGTCCGTCAGGCCAACCTGCCCGAGTACGTGCAAGGCACGCGGGCGCCAGTTCCCGCTTAAACCGATGCCGACGTTGTCCAGCACGGTTTTCCACGGGAGCAGGCGGGCCTCCTGGAACATGACCGTAATATCCCGGCCGATGCCGGATACGGGCCTGCCGTCGATCTCGATCCGGCCCTCGGCAGGTTTCTCGAGCCCGGCCAGCAGTCTGAGCAGCGTGCTTTTTCCGCTGCCGCTTCTGCCTGCAACGGCAATAAACTGGCCCGGACGGATCGTCAGATCCAGCTCGTGAAGCACCTTTTTGCCTCCGAACGATTTATGAACGCCCTGCAGCCGGACAGACGCTCCGAACAGGCGCTCCCCGCTTTGCCCGGCGTCATCGCCCGAAACCGCCCTTCTTTTATCACCTGCCAGGGCTTCCGTATATAAAGCCTCCTCGGCCAACTGACTCCACCCGCTCAATTGCGGCACCTCCGTTTACGTTGTTCTAGGCTTTCCGGTAGCTTACATTCCACTTGAGCACAGTATGCTCCAGCCATTTGGCGATCACATCCGCCAGCTTGCCCAGCAGCGCGTACAGCAGAATACTTAAAATGATGATGTCCGCCTGCATAAACTCACGGGCATTTAAAGCCAAATACCCGATTCCTTTATCCGTTGCGATCGTCTCGGCTACAATCAGCGTCAGCCACATAATTCCGAGCCCGTATCGGATCCCCACAAAAACGGAAGGAAGCGCCCCCGGCAAAATAACATGGCGGAAAAGCTGCCAGGAGGTGAGTCCATAGACGCCCCCCATTTCTAAATACCCACGGTCGATGGATCGTATTCCGTGAAATGTATTTACGTAGACCGGGAAAAGCACGCCGAGAGAAACCAGGAACACCTTCGCTCCTTCGTCGATTCCCATCCATAATATCACAAGGGGTACCAGCGCAAGGTGCGGAATATTTCGGATCATCTGGATCGACGTATCGAACATCCGGTAGGACGTCACAAACAATCCGTTGGCGGCCCCCAGCAGCAGCCCGATTCCCCCGCCGATGACAAAACCCGCTGCCGCGCGCCCCAGACTGACGCCCAGATGATACGTAAGCTGGCCCGAGGAAAGAAGCTTCCAACCCGATCTCGCCACCTCAAGAGGAGGCGGGAACAATCGCTGGGAAACGGGCCCGTAGACGGCGGCTATATGCCAGCCCGCCAGAATAAGCAACGGAAGCAGCCAGGGAAGCAGCGCGGCCGCCCATGTATCTCTTCGTCTCGTATCCGCTTGTTGAATGCTTACCGACATTTCGTCATCTCCCTCAAGTTATGATCCGCCGTCATTTTCCGATTGCCCACGCCTGCTGGGTCGGCATCAGCGGAGCTACATGGATCTTGTCCCCGATCAGTCCGATCCGGTGGAACGTATCGGCCAGTTTTTGCTGCGGCTCGATGATTTCCGGCGACAAATTTTCGACGCCGTACGTTCGCCGGTTCACGGCCCGTTCGATTGCCTTTTGGTCGATGCCGAGCGCTTCCGTCAACTGCTTGACGACTTCCGGCTTGTTCGTATTAGCCCATTTGTCGGAGACGTCGATTTCTTCCAGAATCGTTTTGATCAGCCCGGCATTTCCTTTCGCGAACGTTTCATTGGCGTAATAAAAGGTCCGGTTCGGTGAATATCCCGTTCCGTCCGTCAGCGTCACCGGCGACAGATCGTTCTCGACCGAGGCGAAAAAAGGGTCCCAGGAGCCGAGCGCGTCCACCTGCTTCGTTTCGAACAGAGCTCTCCCTTCGGATGCGTCTTTGACGAACACGAATTTGACATCGTCCAGTTTGAGACCGGCCTTTTCCAGCGCCAGAACAGCGAGGTAATGATGATTCCCGCCCTTCGCCACCGCGATCTTCTTGCCTTTCAAATCCGCGACGGTTTTTACCGGCGAACCCGCATGAACCACAATTCCCATGCCTTCCGGATTGGGAAGATCGCTGCCCACGTAGACAAACGGTTTGCCTCCGGCCTGCGCGAATACGCCCGAGCCGTCTGCCGCATGCCCGAAATCGATGCTTCCCGCCGTTAACGCCTCCAGCAGAAAATTTCCGCCCGCAAAAACTTTCCATTCCACGGTGATGTTCTTCTCTTTCAGCCGTTTCTCCAGATTTCCGTGTTCTTTCAAAATATTAAGCGTGTTCCCTTTCTGGTAGCCGATTCGGACCACCTTGGAGTCTCCCGATACGGCGGATTTTGCCTCATTCGGCGTTGTTGCCGCGGCCCCTTTGTCCCCGCCCGAAGAACATGCGGACAGAACGACCGCAGCCGTCAGCATAAGGGCCGCCAGCCGTGCCTTTGTACTTGCGGAACGCTTCAGCCACCCGGATATCGTTGTCATTTTCGTCTCTCTCCCCCTTATGTTCTTCCGTTCATCTAAAAAAAAGAAGACGCACTTTCCCCTGAAGGGAAAAAAGCGCGTCTCCGTTCGAACGGTAGACTCTTTCGTTTCAATAATTCCGATTGGATTAGTATGTTATCGGAGTTTCAAGTAGCTTAGCACACGTTTTTTTGAAGTGTCAACGTCTTTTTTATGACTTAATGGATAAGAAAAATCTTATGCATGTAGGGTGATTTACAGTGTAACAGTGTTATGTTACAATCTTTTTCAAGAGGTGTTGAGATGACGCAGGAATTGATTTCGAAAAAAGATCTGCTCGAATTGACCGGCATATCCTACGGCCAGCTTTATCGCTGGAAACGAAAAAACCTTATACCGGAAGCGTGGTTCATCCGAAAATCTACCTTCACGGGGCAGGAAACGTTTTTTCCCAAGAAAGAGATTCTCGTCCGCATCGACAACATTTTGCACCAGAAAGATGATTTGTCGCTGGATGAGCTGGCCGATCGCTTCTCTCCCCGCCCTTCCGATCTGAGGATGACGAAAGAAGAACTTATCCTTCATAACATTGTTTCGAAGGTTGCATTGGACTATTTCGTCCGGCTCAGCGGAGACGCCGAGGTGTGGACATTCGAGCGTATTTTCGCCGTCTATGTTCTTCACACGCTGCTCGAAACCGGGGAAATCAGCTTGGAGGAAGGAAGCGGCCTTATCCAGCTTATGACAGACCGGTACCCGAACATGAGCGACAGCGAAGGGGAGCTTCTTTTTATCCGCAAAATGGGTGTGTCCACCTGTTTTCTAAAGCAGGGCACCGGAGAGATTTATCTGGAAAAGGGTGTGAAAGTGGCGGCGCGCCTGCAGCTTTCCTCATCCGTTGAAGCGTTAAAAACAAAAATTTGGCGGGAGGCCTGACCATGGAAGCACAGCCTAATATAACGAATGACTTGTCCATCGCGGGATCGGGTTCGGCAGACGGCGGACGTTACCGGAACGCGAGAATTAACGGAAACGGCCGGATAGACGGCGATCTGGAATGCCGAAGCTATAAATCGGCGGGGCACAGCCATGTATACGGGAGCTTGGCCGCCCGGGAAGTGATCATACGCGGAAGCGGTTCCGTATCCGGGAATGTCCGTTCCGAATTGGTGAGTGTCAGCGGAAACGGGGAATTTCGGGGCGACGTGGCTGCCCGGCAAGTCAAAGTGAACGGATCGGCCGGCATCGGCGGCTCCTTGACCGCAGACACGGCGGTCATTCGCGGTTCCGTACAGATCAACGGAGACTGCGAAGCGGAAAAGTTCGAAGCCTACGGCGGATTCGAAGTCGGCGGCCTGCTTAATGCGGGCATAATCGACATTCGTCTGTTCGGACCGTGCCGGGCCCGAGAAATCGGCGGAGAATCCATCCAGGTGAAGAAAAACGGTTTCCTCAACTCGCTGGCTTCTCTTTTCGGTTCCAAACTGACCTCCCTGGAAGCCGGAATCATCGAAGGGGACGTCATCTACTTGGAGCATACATCCGCCTCCGTCGTACGCGGTAGAGATGTGAAGATCGGTCCCGGCTGTGAAATCGGCCGTGTGGAGTACACGAACACCCTGTACGTAGATAACCATTCGACCGTTGCCGAACGGCAGCAGTTGTAAAGCGCAAGAACGATCAAGTCCCGTCCGGACTCTCCATGATAAGCTGATAGCGGAAAGGCAGGCGATACCCGGCGATGGTGCAAGCAGTCGTATATTCGGAAACGGTCAACCGGACCCTTTCTTACATTGAGGCTCATCTGAAGGAGGAGCTGAATCTGGAAATCCTCGCCGAGCGGGCGGCATTTTCCATGTATCATTTTCACCGGATCTTCCAGGCTCAGGTAGGCATGCCTCCCGCCGACTATATCCGCAGGCGCCGACTGTCCAGCGCGGCATGCAGCCTGCTCGGAACCGAGCGGAGGATCCTCGATATCGCGCTTGAATACCGCTTCGATTCCCAGGAATCGTTTACCCGCTCTTTCAAGCGCATGTTCCTCATGACGCCGGGTCAATACCGTTCCTACTACCGAACGCTTACGATGCAGAAGGAGAGTGAAGCCGAAATGGCCGAACAGACGGAACGAATCAACGATTTACAAGGAGAACCCCGGGGATGGATGCTTACCGGCACCCATTCGGGAGATTACGAGATGGGCATAGACCGGCTGGTGGTCCACCACGGCAAATCGTCCGGTTATCTGCGTTCGCTTACGGAACGGGCCTTCGGCTTCGGAACCATGATGCAGATGTTCAAGGCGGACGCTTACTCGGGAACCCGGCTCCGGCTGAGCGGATTCGTCAAAACCGAGCAGGTCAATGACTGGTGCGGCCTGTGGCTGCGTATAGACGGCAAGGATCACGACGTGCTCGGGTTTGACAACATGAGCGGCAGACCCATCCGCGGAACGACGGACTGGAGCCGTTACAGCCTGGTGCTGGATGTGCCCAAAGAGAGTGTGGCCATCGCGTTCGGTGTCCTGTTGAACGGAAGCGGCCGGGTCTGGATCGACAGCCTCCAGTTCGATACCGTCAGTCTCCAGGTGCCTGTGACGAATCTCGAAGAGATTGCCGCGCTCCCCGACGCTCCGGTAAACCTGAACTTCGAAGAAGAACCCGGTTTGTAGCGCATGGCAACGGAAAAAGACGATTCCCCTTTCGGAGAATCGTCTTTTTTATACCTCGCCGGCCGGTACGGCACGATAAGCGGCACCGCTGCTCGGCAAGCAGGATCGGACAGCCGGAATCGGTGTTACGTGTGCTCCGCCTGCTGCTGATGCTCTTCATGGATTTTATAAAGCGCCTGAACGAGCGGATCGGCCGGATCGCGGTTCAGCAAGTGAAGCGTCATCAGAAACTGGAGCGGAAGGGCAAACGTATTGTTGCCTTCTTTAATGGACGGGAAGCCCACTTCCAGGACAGGACCCGCTTCTGGATGCATCTCCAGATCGACGTAGATCTGTTCTTCCGGAAATTCGCTTCTTACGCTCTCCGCGCAGTGAGGCACGATATATTTGTCCAGCAGCTCTTTCGCTTCTTCTTCGCTTTGAGGAGCGGCCGGAAGCGGACGATTGTCGGAGCTGCGAATCAAGTCCACGAAGAAGGAAGACATCCAGAGACCCGGATTCTCCTTGTTCTGGAACGTATGCACGAGCTCGTTAAGGAAAAAACCGCAGGAATAGCTGTTATCGTTTTGACGGACCGTGTAGGCGAACAATGGACCGAAGACGGGGTGCTGGCCTACCTGTCCTTCCACTTCGTAGTCGGAAAACTGCTCTTTCAATACCTGCTCGGCATGCTTGTACCAGGCAAAAATAATTTCGTTCTGCTGCTGTTGCTCCTGCTGTTCTTTGGCTGCCTGTTCTTCGGGAGACAACTGCTCTTCTTCTGTCGCTTGAGCTTCGATAGGCTGATCGCCGGATTCGTTAGGTGTGGTCATATATACTCCTCCTTGCCTCCCATCTTATCATGTTCTGGAGATGATGGGAAAGCGCCGTCTTCTTTTGCCGCTTCGGTTAAAAGCGTCCGTTATTTTACATAAAGCCTTCCGGTCTCTTCCCAGATTTCTCCGGGTTCCAGCCCGAACAAGCCGATTTCCTCTGCCGGCAGCGGACTGTTCGGCGCGTTCACGAGATTCACCTGCGGCTCCGGGCAGAAAAACCCTTCCTCCCCGAAGTGGTTCCAGATCATCCACTGCTTGTAGGACGTACCGACATCGTAAACGAGGGTGACGTTGCGCTTCGTGTCGGTCAGCTCCATGCGGTTGCGCCCGTTCCGGGCCGACACCGTATAATGGTTGTCCAGCGGTTCGTAGAAGGGATAAATCCCTTCGTCCCGGAGCTGCTCTTCTTCGCGCGTCAGGGCTTGCTGCCTGCCCGTAGGAAGCATGCGGTCGTTCATCTCCCAGCGCTTGCCGATCGTCAGCCTCACCCTGTAATCCTTCGCCGAAGCATCCGGCGCGAAAGGGGCGTTAACCGACGTGTGAAAAGCAAGCAGACAAGGCATCCGTTCTCCGCCTTCGTTGCGGATAAACAGATGCTGGGCCAAGCCGTCCGCGCTGAGCGAATAACGCAGGCGGATCGTAAAGCGGAACGGGAGAAACTTGTACACCTCATGGGCTTCATCCACCCGGACGGACACGCTTACGAAGCTTTCGCTTTCCGTCGTTCCGTATTCGTCGACTTGCCAGGGAATCTTATGTAGAAATCCGTGTAAATGGTTGCCCGTTGCCTCTTCGTTAATCGGAAACCGGAGCACTTTGCCGTTCCACGGGAACTTGCCGTCTTCGTAACGGTTCGGCGGAAAAAGCACGGGAATGCCATGGATTCCCGGATTCGCCTTGAAGGATTCCAGCTCTTCCTCAGCCGGTTCGTGCAGAAACCGGTAGCCGTTGTCCGTATCCCGAAAAGCGATAAGGTTGCCTCCGTAATCCGGGAGCATGACGGCTTCATAGGCTCCCCATTCCAGCCGGACGGCTTTCATTCCCTGATAGTTACTCTCATACGCACGGTTGTGTGTCATGCTTCTCTCTCCCCTCGTCAGTTCCAGCGCGGCCTTTTACCAGACTATTATACCATGAAAACTCTTTCATTCCGCTTCCTCAAAATCGAGAATAAGCTCGATAACTTCCGAACGGCTGGCGATCCGTATGGGGGGTCCCCATGTGCCGAAACCGGACGATACGACGACATGCATCTTCTCCTTCAGCATGTAGCCCCAATCCAGCTCGAACAATCTTCCCGTGATCCAGTGATTCGGCGCGAACTGCCCGCGATGCGTGTGACCGCACAGAAGCACATCCGCTCCGGCAGCGGCTGCCTTGTCAAAATGATAGGGCTGGTGGTCCATGAGAAGAATCGGCTTCGACGGGTCCAGCCCGGACAGCAGCCGGTCCACAGCCATACGGCCGCCGGTTTCGAACGACTCCGCCGTCTTGTCTTTGCGTCCCGCGATATAGAAAGCGTCCTCTACGGAAACCGTCTCGTCCCGCAGCACGCGGATACCGATCGACTCCATTTGGCGGATGTGCTCTTCGATATGCCCGCCGTAATATTCGTGGTTTCCCAGCACCGCGTACACGCCGTATTTCGCCTGAAGCTGCTTCATGACCTCCGACATTCCGTTGCGGATATACGGTTCGATGCTGTCGTCGATAAGGTCGCCGGGAAGCAAAATAAGATCGGGCTTCATCGCGTCGACCGCCTTAACCAGACGGGCCAAGTGCCGTTTTCCTACAATGTTACCCAAGTGAATGTCGGATGCAACGGCTACCCGGAGTTGACGCAAGCGGCCAGCCCGTTTGCCGACCCGCGCCCGGTACGTCCGGACGATGGGCGTCCAGGCATTCCAGTATCCTTTGGCAAGCAGAACAATCAGAATCACGAGCACGACGCTTCCCGTACCTCCGAAATATACGGCGGGAGGAAATCCCGCAAGTTTCAAGAGCCAGGCGGCCAAGTCTCCCAGCGGAAGAAGAATCACGGCAAATTCCAGCACGGCGAAATAATAAGATCCGATGACCTTCAGCAGCCTGCCCGGGGGACCCGGAACTACGGGAGAGCGGCCCAGCATGTAAGCGAGAGCCAGTACCGCCAGCAAAGTCCAGTATATTCCGGCCGGCACGGAAATTCCCCAGAAGTCGAGAAAGCGCTCGCCATGCCATCCGATGTAAATAGTAAGCCCCACATAAACGAGCAGGGCCAAAACAAGCAGAACAAGACGCGATTTCACTAGAGTCCGACTCCTTTATTTAACAGGTAAACAGATGAGATGTCCGCATTATACCACGGGGAGACCGCACGGAACCAATCCGGCTCCATCCGCTGAACATACCCGTAAAGAAGGAGGTTTTCTCCAGAAAAAGAGAAGATTAAGGCCGCGGAACGATGAGCATTTCGCTCCATAAAAATACACTCCCTAGAATACACCGGTTGATCCCGAAGGTTCCCGTGCGGTTCTAAAGAGTGTATTCAGCTAAAACTCAGGTCCCGTTTCGTATACCGGACCGCCCGCCGGCAGCCGAATCCCCCTATTCGCTCAGCAATCCGAGCGTAGTCATAGAACGGGAGTGCCGCCGGCCGACCGACTCCTTACCGGTCCAGCGATTCCGCCAGCCGCGGCAGCAGCTTGCCGTCCGGGTCGCCGTTCAGCTCCCAGAACATGGCTCCGCCGAGGCCTTTTTCCTTGATAAATTCGGCTCTGTAACCGACCGATTCCTCGTCCTCGTAGGAGACGAACTGGCCGGTTTGCTTGTTGTAGAGGTAAGGAACCTTGGCGCGGTCGTTCCAGTAGCGCTGGAATCCTTCCGGCTTTTCAGTCCAATCCACGACGTCCCCGCCTTTGCAGGCCTGGTAAAGACCGTTGTTTACGGCTTCGCAGCCGCCCCAGGAACGGCCGTAGAACGGAATGCCTAGTACCAGCTTTTTGGCCGGCACACCCGCATTCAGGTGCCCGTTCACAGCCGCTTCCGCATAGAAGCGGTGGGCGTTCGGATCCGGATCGGCCGGATCGTAGTACAAGGCGGCGTTGTTGTTGCTCGTCGGCTCCCAGCTTCCGTGCAGGTCGTACGTCATGATGTTCACAAAATCAATGGCCTCGGCCACTTTATCGAGCTCCGTATCCCTCACGTAGTTCGGATTCGCGCCCGATGCGATCGTGAGCAAATAATGACGGCCGTCTTCACGTCCGGCGGCTTCCAGCTTTTCACGGATGGTGTGCAGCAGCAAGGTAAAGTTCGTGCGGTCCTCCGGACGGCGCACATTCGTTTCCAGGCCTCCCGTCACCGGATACTCCCAGTCGAGATCGACTCCGTCGAAGCCGTTCTCCCGGATAAAGCGGACGGCGCTGTCGGCGAATTTGGTACGCGAAGCCTCCGTAAGAGCCGCGTCCGAGAACCGGCCCGACCAGGTCCAGCCGCCGACACTGACCAGCGTCTGCAAATGAGGATTCGCCTGCTTTAATTTCGCAAGCTCTTTGAAATCGCTTACAAATTTGGCGCAATCTTCTCCTTTGCACGCTCCAGGGTAGGCTTCTTCCTGATCCTTAGGCGAACTCAGCGCCACCTCCCCGTCCACGATATTGGCGAACGCGTAGTTGATATGCGTCAGCTTGGACGCGTCGATCTCGGAAGCCTTCAATTTTCCCCAAGAGGTGAAATAGCCGACGACTTTATAAGAAGGGCTGATGATCGCCATCCGTCTGGCCTGATCCCACTCCACCAGGCTCCGCGACGCCTCCGAAACGAAACGGAGAGGAACGTACAGCGCGTCTCCTTGTTTGGCGGGAGCGGCTTGAAGGTTAGCGAGCTGGTTGTTCACTCGCGCTTCCTTGGAGCCCAGCTTCATCTCGATAAAGACGCCCGTCTTAGACAGCGTAAAAGTCCCGTCCTCTTTCAGGGGACTAAGCTTTAGTTGAAGCTGTTTGGCCAGCTCCTCGGCGGGTACGGTCAGGGCATCCCCCTGCAGAACAGGCTTCTGCTGCTGTACGGCGACGCGGCTGCCGTAAGCGATACTGATATCCCCGGCAGAGGACGCGCCCATGGCGGGAACGGCTCCCAGCGCAAGCCCCAGCGTTAATGCGGTCAATAAAGAGGGTTTCCATTTTTTCAAGAACATGACCTCCTATACATGATGGCGGAAGATTCGGAAAGCGTTCCGTTAGGCGGAAGTCATTAAGCGGAATAAGCAAGTCTCGCGGGAAGAGTTTCACAGCAGGAGTCATATGTCGGAGGACTTAAAAAAGAGGGCTTAAACCCGGAGCCGAAAATCATCACGTCCGCCTTTTTAGAAAACGCTTCCAAATCTTTCTATGGCAATAAGATAGCACAGGAAACTTCCATCTGTACAAGGAATTTTTAGTACGGTTTTCGGCGCTTTTGGAGAATAATTTTACCAATTGAAATCAAGGACTAGAATGCTGCCCGACCGGCTCTTTTCATACCGATTTTTACCCTAAAAAAATGCAGCCTTCGGCAATCGCTGCCTTGGCTGCATGCTTTGTATCCGCTCTGCTGTTTAACCGTGTTAGACGCGGAAAAGTCCGTACCCGTCCAGCGGAACCACCGGATCCGTGTCGATAACCAGTCCTCCGCCCCGCCCGTTCCAGGCCACATCGGCCAGCCAGCGAGTAAAAGGAGCCACGTTCATCGTCTCCATTTCTTCCCGGCTGTAAAATCCTGCGGCGTCCACCTCGTGATCGTCCGGTACGGGTTCCCCGCTTACGTAATCCATCGCGAAAGCGATATAAATGTTATGAATGCTTTTCGGCATGTCCCGGAACGCCACTACCTTCTTAACGGAAGCCTCGATGCCCGTCTCCTCCAGCACTTCCCGCGCAATCGTCTCGTGAATCAGCTCAAGCTGTTCGATAAAGCCGCCCGGGTTGGTCCATCTTCCCTTGCCCGGCTCCTGCGCCCTGCGGACGAGCAAAAGCTTATCTTCCCGCATCACGAGAGCCCCCACGCCCGCACTGTAGCTGCCCCAGTGGACAAAGCTGCAGGCCGGACAAGCCCTGCGAAGCGTCCCGTCCATATCCCGCGTTTCAAGCGGAGTTCCGCACGTCATACAATAATTCGCTTCCATCGAGGTCACCTGTTTCGTTTCAGAATGGACTGCATACGTCATGCAAGGGCCATTATACTCCTTTCGGGGCTTTCGTGAAAGAGCGGTCCGGCCGTAAGCGGAGGCGGCAAACGACAGGCTGCCGTGACCCGGCGGCGGGATTTCTTTTTTCGGGCGGGGAGATGGTATAATAGAAAGGTCAGGAATACAACCGACATTACAGAACTTTCAAATAAAGGAGCTGGGGAACCATGAGTTTGGAAAACAAGTCATCCGAGCTGGCAACATTTGCAGGCGGCTGCTTCTGGTGCATGGTCAAGCCGTTCGACGAGCAGCCTGGAATTCTCAAAGTCGAATCCGGCTATACGGGCGGTCACCTGGAGAACCCTACGTACGAGCAGGTTTGCTCCGATACGACCGGCCATTACGAAGCGGTCCAGATCACGTTCGACCCTGCCGTGTTCTCCTACGAGCGCCTGCTTCAGGTATTCTGGCAGCAGATCGACCCGACGGACGCGGGCGGGCAATTTAACGACCGTGGACAGTCGTATCAAACGGCCATTTTCTACCATAGCGAGGAACAGAAGGCCGCGGCGGAGAAATCCAAGTCGGATCTGGCCCGCAGCGGGCGGTTCGACAAACCGATCGCCACGGAAATTTTACCGGCCAAGCCGTTTTACCCGGCAGAAGAGTATCACCAAGGGTACTATAAAAAAAATCCGCTGCGCTATAAAGCGTACTCGGTAGGATCAGGGAGGGCGGCATTTTTGAAAAACACTTGGAAAGACCACGCGAAAGATCAGGATCTCAAAAAGCGTCTCACGCCCATGCAGTACGAAGTGACGCAGAACAGCGGCACCGAGCCGCCGTTCCGCAATGAATTCTGGGATCACAAAGAAGAAGGGCTGTACGTCGATATCGTATCCGGCGAGCCGCTATTCAGCTCCCTGGACAAATTCGATTCGTCCTGCGGATGGCCTTCCTTTACGCAGCCGCTGCAGGGCGAGCAAGTAACGGAGCATGTGGATCTGACCCACAATATGGTCCGCACGGAAGTCCGCAGCAAAGAAGCGGATTCCCATCTGGGGCATGTCTTCGAAGACGGCCCGGGCCCGAACGGGCTTCGTTACTGCATCAACTCGGCCGCTCTGCGCTTCATTCCGAAAAACAAACTGGAAGAAGAAGGCTACGGCGATTACCTGAAACTGTTTTCGAAATAAGAACCGGGGCCGGTTCCTCTTTTGGGGACCGGCCTTTATTTAAGCCGCGGGGGCATCCCCGCTTTTTTTATTGAAAGAATTTCTTAACCTTTTTGTAAAAAGATCCTAAGCAACAAATGATACAATGGAACCATTATGACTGACGGCCCTCCGCAACCGGGCAAAACAAAGGATGAAAACGGACATGGACAAGCATATTCTGATCGTCGACGACGACGATAAAATCGCGCAACTCATCGAAATTTATTTGCAAAACGAAGGCTATACCGTCTACAAAGCCGACAACGGCCTGACGGCTCTGGAAATTATGGCGGCGCAGACGGTTCACCTCGTCATTCTCGATATTATGATGCCGGGCATGGACGGCCTTCAAGTTTGCATGAAAATACGCGAAAAGCAAATGACCCCCATCTTGATGATCAGCGCCAAGGACGGGGATCTCGATAAAATTACCGGGCTGATGACCGGGGCGGACGATTACGTCGTGAAGCCCTTCAATCCGCTGGAGCTGATCGCCCGTGTGAAGTCCTTGTTGAGAAGGGCGTATTTCCAGGCGCAGGCATCCGTTCCCGCCGAAGAGCACACGACCCGGATCGGTTCCCTGCTGATCGACAAGCAGACGCACACCGTTACGGCCAACGGACGCCTCGTCAAGCTGACGCCGATCGAATTCGGCATTCTGTCCCTGCTGGCGACTCATCCGGGACGCGTTTTCAGCTCGGAAGAAATTTTCGAGAAAATCTGGAAAGAAAAATATTTCGAATCCACGAACTCCGTCACGGTTCATATCAGCCGCCTCCGCGACAAACTGGAGAAGGAAATGGACGGCGAGAAACTTATCCACACGATATGGGGGGTCGGCTACAAGCTTGAAAACTAATTGGAGCAGAGCCCTGCTGTACAGCCTCGGATCGGCCCTCATGGTGCTGCTTCTTATTTTTCTACTGGGCCGCACGCTCTTCTATTCCTATCTTTCCGAGCGGATCAGCCTGGAAAATATTTTGATCTGGATCAACTACCGGATCGGTTATCCCGATGCTTATATCCAGGCCGGACTGATCATCTTCCTTCTCTTTTTTATTTATTTTTACCGGCTGGAGCAGCGTCACCGGGACAAGCGCACGCTCGCGCAGATTATCGAGAATATGCAAAAAATCACCGACGGCGATTTTAATCACCGCGTTCCGGCGGGGGGCTCCGGCGAGCTCGGTCAGCTTGCCGTACACGTTAACCGGCTTGTGGACCGCCTGAAGCTCTCCCTGGAGGAAGAACGCCAGGCCGAACAGGCCAAGAACGACCTGATCACGAACGTATCGCACGATCTTCGGACACCGCTCACTTCCATTACCGGTTATCTGGGCCTGGTGGATCAGGACAGGTACCGGGACGAAGTGGAGCTCCGCCACTATATCGGAATGGCGTACGAGGAATCCCAGCGGCTGAACCAGCTCGTTCAGGATTTGTTCGAGTATACGCGGCTTCGGAACAAAGAAATGAAGCTCCAGCTCGTCAAGATCGATCTGGTCGAAATGCTGCACCAGATTTTCTCCGCTTTTCAGCTGCAGCTCAAGGAGGCGGACATGGACACGCGAATGACGTTCGAGCAGCCCCGCCTCTATGTGCTTGCGGACGGCAACAAACTGCGCCGGGTGTTCGAAAATCTGATCACCAATGCCATCAAGTACGGGCATGACGGGGCTTATCTCGACGTCACGGGACGGATTGAAGGCAGCGAAATTGTCCTGTCCTTAACCAATTACGGAGAATCGATTCCCGCGCCCGATCTTCCGCGGATTTTCGAGCGGTTCTACCGCGTCGAGAAGTCCCGTACAAAGCATCTCGGGGGCTCCGGAATCGGTCTGGCCATCGCCAAGCAGATTATCGATCTCCACGGCGGAACGATCGAGGCTTACAGCGATCCGGAGGAGACGGTATTCACGGTCCGCCTGCGGACGCTGAATCCCGACAGCCCTCCCCCTTCTTCCGTCCGCTCCGGTTCCTTTTAAACGCGATCTCCCTCGGGGGATCGCTTTTTTTATCGCTGGAATAACGGCTGTTCGCGAGACTCTCAAAATCTGTCTAAAATCACAGAGAATCGTAATTATTTCGTAAGGTTTTCTTATCGGTTTATTAAACGTTAGGGTCCAATATAGAAGGAGAGCAGTTACCGCCTCAAACCGGAAAGGAGCACTACCCTATGAAACTAAAATCAACCCTGCTGGGACTCACGGCTGCCGTCGTCGCCTTGACCCTTGTCTCGGATCCCTTACATGTTATCCAACCTCACGCGGCCTCCGCCATATCGACGCTGCGCTCTGGTCTTCTGGGCGAAAGCGGCAGCCCTTTAACTTCTTCCGTCGAGGGAGAAGCCGCCGTACTCATGGACGCGGATACCGGCAAAGTCCTTTTCGAGAAACAAAAGGACTCGCGCCTTTATCCCGCCAGCACCACCAAAATCGTCAGCGCCATGGTCGCCCTCGAGAAAGGCGGCGCCAAGGACCGCATTACGGTCGGCGACGAAATCCGGCTGAAAACAACGGGTGAAAGCACCGCCGGACTGTGGGAAGGCCAGCGCCTTTCACTGGAAGATCTTATCGCCGCGATGATGCTTCCTTCCGGCAACGACGCGGCCAGAACCGTCGCCCGCTACATAGCGGAGAAGGATAGCGGCCGCAAGCTCTCCGCGGAAGAGGGCATCGCCTATTTCGCCGGTCTGATGAACGAGAAGGCCGCCGCGGTCGGCGCCAAGCGCTCCCACTTCACGAACCCGCACGGGCTGCACGATCCCAAGCATTACACGACTGCGGGCGATATGGCCTTGCTTGCCCGTGAAGCCATGAAGAACAAAGTGTTCCGCAGCATTGTCGATCAGCCCCGGCATACGGTCGCTTCGGCCGGACATTCGCAAACTTTCGTCAACCGGAACCAGCTTCTTCAAGAGGGCGGCGCCTACTACTTCAAAGGCGTTAACGGTGTCAAAACAGGCTTCACCGACGAAGCCGGCTATTGTCTTGTCTCATCGGCGGACCTTGACGGGAAGAACCTGATTACCGTCGTACTCCGGTCAAGCTCAGGCGGCGTCTATACCGACACCCATGCGCTGTTAAAGCTTGCCGTGAACAAAGAAGCCGCCTAAGCTAGGCCAGGACAGACCGGACCGTGCCGCACGGGCCGCGCTCTCCTTGCCCGTGCGGCCGGGCCCCCTTTCACGGAGCCTTCCGGTCAAGGTACGGCATACCATGCTCGCCGGAAGAATTACATGCGTTCCGGAGCCGGCAGTCCGAGCACATCGAGCGCCTTCCCCAACGTTTCACGGAATTTCCAAGTCAGCCACACCCGCAGCTCCACCCGGTCGGCCGGACCCTTCAGTATCGGGCAAGCACCGTAGAAATTGTTGAACAGCAGCGACAGCTCGAAAGCATAGCTGCAGATCAGATTCGGAGCCAGCTGCCGGACGGCGGCATCCATGGTCTCGGTCCAGTACGCGATCTGCTTCAGCAGCTGACGCTCCGGGGGCTCCAGCGCCCCGCCGTCAACGGAAGGCACCGCTCCATGAGCGCTTTGCCGCTTCCCATCCGCCCTGCGGCTGCCTTTTCCAGCACACTTCCGGCACGGGCGTAAGCGTACAGCAGATATACGCCGGAATTTCCGCTTACTTCCGTCGCCTGGCGCAGATCGAAAACGACTTCCGTCTGAAGATGATATTTCAGCAGGTAATACCGGATTGCGGCGGCCGCAATCTCCCGGCTGGAAAGCCCCTCCTGCCGGGAGCGCTTGGATTCGATGCTCTCCTCCATCACATGGAGGAGCTCGGCCACCTTGATGCCTACACCCTGGCGGCCCGACATGGCATACGAGCCTTTGCCTGCGGAAGTGTCGACCCCAAGGCTTTCGGCCGTTTCGGGGCTCAGCGACACGACTCCGTAGCTGACATGCAGCAGCCTGGCCGCCTGCTCCTTGTATCCGAGCGCCTCCAGCGCCAGCTTAACCATCGTCTGCGGATATTCCTGCCGGTAATCGATCACATTGATCACCGTCTCTCCGCGGCCGTACGGCATCGCATATCCTTGCGAATCGGTGGACCAGACGCCTTCCGCGAACGGCATATACGTAAAATCTTGGGACAACAAGCCGAACTTCCACAGATGGTACGCGATATCTTTCGCCGTATAAGTCAGTATCCCGTTCGACCGGACGAGCACTTTGTCCGCCTGATGCGCTTCCGGTTCAGGATTTGAGGCCCCCTCCGCTTCACCGCTGCGCTCACCTCCGTGACGCAGCACCCAGCATCCGGCAAGCTTGCCTTCCTCCACTTTATAAAAGGCCTCGGTAGCCTGAAGATGCTCAAAAGCGGCTTCCCACAGCCCCTCGGATACAATCCGGCTTTCCCATACGAGCACGTCATAGCCGATGCCGAACGCCTTCATCTCGTGAAGTTGTTCGCGCACAATCTTTTCCGCCGTCAAACGCCCGATCCAGGCCGTAGAAGAGGTTCCTTCCTCCAACTCGTGCAGAACCCTCGTTCTCTCTTCCTGAAGGCCAGGCTCCTCTTTATACATTCTGTTCACCTTTGCATACGTATCCCAGCAAAAATCACCGAAACAGACATGCTTTCCCTCCGTCTTCGTATGAAGGATACCCACTACCGTATCAGCCAACTGGTTGCCCAGATCATCAATGTAATTGTGAATTTCGACTTCACGGCCTGCTCTCGATAATAGGCGCGCCAGCGTATCCCCAATGCAGGAATTACGCAAATGTCCGATATGCGCCGATTTGTTCGGATTGATCGACGTATGCTCGATCATCACCTTTCCCTTCCCGCCATCCCCCGCATAAGCCGAGTATTCCCGGTGGCGGTTCATCCAGGCGCTCCAATCGATAGCAAAATTCAAAAAGCCCGGCGGAGCAGCCTCCACTTTCGAAAAAATCCCTTCTGCAATGCCGGAATGCTCCAGCTCCATTTTTAGCTTTTCCGCAATCTCCAGGGGTGGTTTTTTTAACGTTTTGGCTAAGAGCATGGCCACATTCGTACTGTACTCCCCGTGCTCGGGATGGGCCGGCTTATCCACCAGCACTTTAATTCCTGCCGGCCACGGCGTACCGGTTTCGTCCAGCAGCTTCCGGACCTGTCTTTCGATTTCATCGCTTAATTGTGTGGAAATCATAGTATCGCCTCCGGTTTTTTGGGTGAAACGCAAAAAGCCCCCGTCTCTATGAAGAGACGAGAGCTCGTAAGATCCCGCGGTACCACTCTAAGTGTCCGGCTGCCTCCTGGGCGAAAACCGGACCTCTCTTGACCGATAACGGCGCTCAGCCGGATCTCCCTACTTTCCGTTCAGAAGACCATCTCCCGGGCCCGCGGCCAATCAGACATCCGTACCGGCTCCCACCTTTTCCGGCTCGCTGCGACTATCCGTCTGAATGCCAATCCCGTTCTTAAACGTTCCTGTTTTGCGTTGTTTGAATAATTAGATTTATTTATACAGGATCGTTCGATCCTTGTCAAGGTGTCAGCATTCACGTTCAGTGTTCCCCCTCCGACCGTGCTGCCGCATCTTTCCTATAATTGAACGGCTAATTGACCTTTCTTTTTTTCTTATTGCACGGGTACAACAAAATTCTACCTTTGTGATTACTACCCAAAAGCCAACTCCCACAATTGCTCCATAACAGGGGGGTTGAACTCTTGGGGATACAATAAAATGGAAAGGAATAACGTTATCAGGATGGCGACGGTTACCGAAACAGCCCGATTTACGTATCTGGTTCTTTTTATGAAGCCAATCACGATCACGGTACTGTTTAAAACATAAATAACGGGAAGAGAAACAATTCTGCCAAGCCCCGTATAAGGAAAGAATTCGATTAACCCTGTAATCAAAAGCATGGAAGGAGCGAGGGCCAAAACACACTGATCCAGAACCGAAAATCTGAATAAAGCAGCCTTGTTCAATCGGGGAAAGAATTTATAGAATAGATGACTACAGTTGAGGCATTTATTATCATAAGGAGCTACGAACGGAATCAAGGAAATCAAGGCCCCATAAGAAACCTCTCCCGTGAAAAATATAAAGGTAAGAAAAAAGTAAACAGAGAGCAGCAGTCTCGTTAAAATAGAAGAAGTTTGCTTGATTCGATCACTGTTACAATTAGGACAATGCTTCACACGAATCTCCATCCTTACCCGCCAACTTAAGTTTCGTTAGTAAAAAGTACAAACAAGCTCATAGGTGTACTATTCTTTTTTTGTCGATTCGTTTCCTCTTTTATCCACGAACATAAACCGATCTAATGAATAGCCGGACAGATGGAACGCTGTGTAGGTTACCTTCTACTTCCCTCGTGCTCATTTACGAAATAAACATTTTTCTTACGGATGCCCATAAAAAAAGAGCTTCCCCGCATGAACGGGAAAGCTCTTTCGGACCTCGCTCAGTGAGCGACGGTATTGTAAGTCATAATCCAGATGGAACCTGCTACGATCGTCGTCAGAATTACGAGACCGAGAATCAAAGTCAGCAGGTTGTATCGAGGCCCCTTCTCGTCCGTCAAGTGCATGAAGAACAGAAGCTGCACGGCGAACTGGAGAACGGCGGTAATGAGCAGGACCAGAATGGCCGCCTTGCCCGTTACCATTTTGTTCAGGATCACGACCAGCGGAATAATCGTCAGCACGATCGACAGAAGGAAACCGATGACGTAAGACTTCAGAGAACCATGCGATTCATGGTGTTCATGATCATGCGCTCCGCCCGAATGGGTCGTATGTTGTGCCATCTTACATCACCCCCATCAAGTAAACGAACGTGAAGACGAAGATCCAGACCACGTCCAGAAAGTGCCAGTACAAGCTGATGATGTTCACTTTGCGGCGTGTTACGGAGTTGATGCCGTGACGGCTTAGCTGAATCATCAAAGCAATCATCCATACCAGACCGACGGATACGTGGATTCCGTGCGTTCCGACCAGGGTGAAGAACCCGGACAAGAAACCGCTCGTGGAGATCGTCGCGCCTTCATGAACCATTTTTACAAACTCGGTTACTTCCAGCGTGATGAAGGAAGCGCCCAGCAGCGCCGTTACGGCCAGCCAGCCGATCAGGCCTTTACGGTTGCCTTTGTTCATCGCCAGCACCGCCAGACCGCTTGTAAAGCTGGACGTGAGGAGGATGAACGTCTCCGCGATAATACCCGGCATTTCGAACAGTTCTGCCGGAGTCGGACCGCCGTTAGTGTTGCCGTGAAGAACGATGTACGTAGCGAACAGCGTACCGAATAGAATAACGTCGGTGATCAGGAAGATCCAGAAGCCGAACATCCGCAGCGATTCGAGGTCATGATGGCCATCATCATGGCTGTGATCGTGCTGGTGAGACATTGCTTTATTAGGACTGCTTGCTTGTGCCAATTAGACCGACCCCCTTGCCGCGGCTTCCGTGCGTTCAATCTCATCCACCGGAATATAGTAATCTGTATCATAGTTGAAGGAATGCGCGAGCATACACAACGCCACTCCGATCATGCCCGGGATGGCGAAGAACATCCAGCCGAACACGAACCCGAAGCCCGCGATAAACCAGCAAAGCGATTTGATGAACGGAATCGCCGAGTTTTTCGGCATGTGAATCGGTTCAAGCTTCGCCTTAGGCGCCGGTTTGCCGCCCTGCTCCAGACGCTGCTTCTCTTCCCAGTAAGGATCCTGCATGCTTGCCGTAGGAATCGTCGCAAAGTTATAAAGCGGAGCCGGCGAAGGAATGGACCATTCCAGCGTACGTCCGTCCCACGGATCGCCTGTTGTGTCGCGCTCCATGAATTTGATGCTGTGTGCGATTTGCCACACTTGGAAAATGAAACCGATCCCCATCAGGAAGCCCCCGATAGTGGACGTCAGATTCAAGCCGTACCAGCCCGAATCCCAACCATACGTGCTGAGACGCCGTGTCATGCCGTCCAGGCCGAGGAAATACTGCGGCATGAAGCAGACATAGAAACCGATATTCCAAAGCCAGAATGCCCATTTACCGAGCTTCTCATTCAGCTTGAAGCCGAAAATCTTCGGCCACCAGTAGTAAAGACCGGCGAAGTATCCGAATGCGACACCGCCGATGAGCACTTGGTGGAAGTGGGCAATCAGGAAGTAACTGTTGTGGAACTGGAAGTCGGCCGGCGCTACGGAGAGCAGCACCCCGGTCATCCCGCCCACGATAAAGCACGGAATAAATCCGATCGTCCACAGCATCGGCGTGTCGAACCTGATTTTACCCCGGTACATGGTGAACAGCCAGTTAAACACCTTCACGCCCGTCGGAATCGCGATAATCATCGTCGTTATGGCAAAGAAGGCATTGACATTGGCCCCCGAACCCATCGTAAAGAAGTGATGCGCCCAGGTAAAGAACGAGAGAACGCTAATAATCATCATGGCGAACACCATGGATTTGTACCCGAACAATTTTTTCTTCGCGAAAGTCGCGACGACTTCGGAGAATATACCGAATGCAGGCAGGACAACGATGTAAACCTCAGGGTGACCCCACATCCAGATGAGGTTGATGTACATCATCGGGTTGCCCCCGCCATCGAGCGTGAAGAAGTGCGCGCCCATGAAACGGTCCAGGAACAACAGGGCCAGCGTCACGGTCAGGATCGGGAAGGCGAAAATGATCGCGATACAGCTGGAAAGCACGGACCAGGAAAACATCGGCATTTTCATGAGCTTCATGCCCGGTGCGCGCATTTTCAGAATGGTCACGATAAAGTTAATACCGGTCATCAAACTCCCGATACCGGAAATTTGAATCCCCCAGATGTAGAAGTTCTGCCCGACCCCCGGACTGTGTGAAAGCTCCGACAGCGGCGGATAGGCCAGCCAGCCCGCATCAGGCGAGCCTCCGATAACGAAAGACATATTGAACAGCATCGCGCCGAAGAAGAACAGCCAGAAGCTGAGCGCGTTCAGGAACGGGAACGCAACGTCGCGCGCTCCGATTTGAAGCGGTACGGCGATATTGAACAAGCCGAACATAAGCGGCATCGCCATAAACAAAATCATAATTACGCCGTGCGTGGTGAAAATTTGGTTATAGTGCTCCGGCTGCAGGAACTCCATATCCGGCATCGCCAGCTGCGTCCGCATTAGCAGCGCATCGACGCCGCCGCGGAACAGCATCAGAATCGAAGCGATGATATACATGATACCGACACGCTTATGGTCGACGGTAGTCAGCCATTCGCGCCACAGCCATGTCCATTTTTTAAAATAAGTAAGTACAAAGATGATGGCGATGGTCGCCAGAGCGATACTCACGTCAGCGCCGTAGATCAGCGGATCGCCGGTTACGAAGAACGTGGACGCGAAATCTTTGATTTTATCCAACATAATGGATGTTCCCCCTTTCCTCTCTATTCATGACCCGTATGAGCGGCGGAAGCTTCTTGCTTCACTGCGCCCGAGCCTTCCGTTGAACTGTTTCCGGCCGCTTTGTCGGAAGTGCCCGACTCGGTACCGGCGGATGGTTTGGCGGGTGCAGGTGCACCGAAGCCTCCATGGTTATGGGACGGGGAGTATCTCGTTACGATCTTCTCAAACAACCCTTCCGGGAATTTGGAGAAAGATTGAACCTCGGATACGCCAGGCTCCGCAAGCTTCTTGTAGCCGTCCAGCGTAAGCTCCGGAGAGCTGCCTTTGATTTCTTTGACCCAGGAATCGAAGTCGGCTTGAGTCGTTGCTTTCGCGACGAATCTCATCTTACCGAAATCTTTACCGCTGAAGTTAGCGCCCGATCCCATATATTCACCAGGCTCGTCGGCCATCAGGTTCAGCTTCATGGCCATACCGGACATGGTGTAAATCTGTCCGCCAAGCTGCGGAATCCAGAAGGAGTTCATCGGTGCATCCGAAGTCAGTTCGAAACGGACCGGCACATCTTCCGGAAACTGAACATAGTTAACTGTCGCGATACCTTGCTCCGGATACTTGAAAAGCCATTTCCAGTCCAACGATGTAACTTGGATCGTGATCGGCTTAACCTCTTTCTCGGCCGCAAGCGGTTTGGAAGGCTCCAACGCATGCGTGTAACGGACCGTTACGATACCCAGTGCCAAAATAATCAGAATCGGGATCCCCCACCAAATGGTTTCAAGCTTAGTGCTGTGCTCCCAGTTTGGCGTATATTTCGCCTTTCTGTCCGGCTTGTCACGGTAGCGCCATACGATTACAAAGGTAATCACGAGTACGGGTACGATGATGACCAGGCAGAGCAGAGTCGAAATCACGATCAAATCCATCTGCTGCTGACCGACGGGACCTTTCGGATCCAATACGATCGGACTTTTACAGCCTGCGGAAACGACCGTCATCAAGACCAGCATGAATACTGCGCTTAAACGCCGGAACAAGTTCCCCTTCTTCAATTCTCCTCATCTCCTGACTAACGCCTCCGCCATCAGAAGATGCGGAGATCGTTCGTTCTTTCATGTATGTGATAAACATAACAGAAACGGAATCGAACATCTGCCCTGTTAACAAAGGTGTCATCGAACCGTTGAAATTCCGTAATAGAAAGTTCAACGTTTCGACGTTTTTTTGTAATGAATAGGCAGAAAACCTTGTCAGACCAACGTTTTCACCAAAACTTGGATGAAACCTAGCACCCGTTTGAGTCTAATTGTGAACGTAAAATCTGTCCGATTATGTCGATTTCCAGACACACCTTAAGCTTCATTACCCCAAACGGCCGTCTTCTAACAACCTGTCCCGGTTAAATATGCGCTCTTTCTCTCACACGTTCATACTCCATACTCCAAGACAATAGAAAAAGCCCTCCACCCTTTCGGGTCCGGAGGACTTCTCATTCATTCCTGCGTCATTCGGTTACTTCGCCGTTCTCCTGCTGTTCGAATTTACGCTCGTGCACCAGATGAATCGCTGTGCCGATTGTATAAATGAACACGCTTCCGACCATAAAGCCGATGCCGACCATCAACGTCAGGTTCTTGTCGCTAAAGTGAAATACGTTCCACAAGCTCATAATAATGCCGATTACAAGCGAACTCCATGCCATCATGTTCATAAAAGTAAATAAGCGACCAACTTCGCGTTCGTTTTTTTGTCTTTGCGGTACCGTTAATGTTTTAGTTGTCATTGATATCACTTCCCTTTCGTGCAGTAAGGGTCTATTTGTGTCTATTATAGCACAATCTTTAAAATTTGTTCAAACAATTTTCAAATTTTGATCAATAATTGGACACTTTTCATTACCCGAAATGAGAAGGAGGTAAACATTAGGTAAACAGCCTCCCATTATCTTAGCTGCACAGTTGCCTGCAAAGACTCCTTTCCCCGTTAATCCGCGAATTTCCGCAAATGGGCTCTTATGAACTTACGGCAGCTCCTACTTTCGATGGCCGTATGACTGTGCCAGGGAGCATGCTCCCTAACCACCCTTGTATGATTCCATTTATGAAAAAACGTTATCCGTTCTTCTAAAGACTGACACTCTGAGACTGTATGTGTCTTTCTCTGTTTTTCCGGATGTCCTTCGCTTTCTTTGCTTCTTTAAAAAATGCTTCCCTGCCAGCCGTTCAGCTTTGCGGCCGCCTCGACAAAGAAGTAATCGCCGTAGATCAACCCCACGTCGACGTTCTGGCCGGCAGGCTTATTTCCCGTGCCTTCCCGAAGGATCGCTTCGGTCTCGTCATCAAAAGACGCGTACGATCCTGCCAAAACTGCCATAATCCTCACCGCGGCCCGCTCATACAGCACTCTTTCAGGGGCAGCCACATGCTTTGCGATTTCAAGCAGACCGGACGCCGCGCAAGCTGCCGCCGACGTATCTCTGGGCTCCCCTTCCGCATTCCCGGTACGGAAATCCCAGTGGGGCACGGCATCCTCCGGCAGGGAAGCCAGAAAATAGTGGGCGACTCTTTTCGCCGCATGCAGGTAACGTATATCGCCGGTGTACCGGTAAACGTTCGCCATCCCGTAAAGGGCCCACGCCTGACCGCGACTCCATCCCGATTCCGGCGAATGTCCCTGGCCTCCCAGCGCTTCCAGAAAAGCCCCCGTCTCCGGATCAAAGCTGACAATGTGCCTGACCGATCCGTCTTCCCGGATAAAATGCTCCAGCACGGTATCCGCATGAGCCGCCGCTATATGGCGAAAGCGGGGATCCTGGATTTCTTCCGCCGCCCAGAAAAGCAGGGATAGATTCATGCAGGAGTCAATGATGGCCCAGCCGGTTTTATCCTGATTCCAGGCGCGCAGAAAGCGACCGGCCAGATTAAACCGCCCCGCCAGAAAATTCGCCGCCTGAATCCCCCTTCGGCGTGCATCCGCATCTCCCGTAAGCTTGTATTTGATCACGGCAGTCGGAAGAAATTGAAACCCTACATCATGATGAAGGTTCGATTTGCTTACCATACACTGTTCCAGATTCGCATCCCAGTCCCAGGCTCTTTCCCGGAATGAAGGATCGCCTGTCATTTCATGCATAATCCACAACATACCCGGCCAGAACCCGGATGTCCACCAATCGATCCTCATATCATCGTAGACTCCGTCAAAAGCAACATGAGGCGATTTATTCCCCATTTTTTGTGCCATAGCGTTTACTTTCTTATACAAACTGCCCCATAATTCTTCCTTGTTCATCGTTATCCCTGCCTTCCCGGCAATCCTCCGGCACTCCACTCCACCGGGCAGACTCCGTTTATACGTTATTCCTCTATCGTAGCAAACACCGTCCGGACTTGTTTTGGGGATATTATGATATAATGTTGTTATATTACGAATTCATTGAGGTCGCTCACCATGAGACTTGATAATTATGCCGATCTTGGACGGCATCCCGTGCAGCTTTCCCTCTGTCTGAATCGTTCGGAAAACTTTCGAGATATTTTCCATGCCCATCAGGGAATCGAAATTTTATATGTCCACCGCGGCAACGGGAGGGTCATGATCGGGCAGGAACTGTTTGAGATGAAACCCGGCACACTTCTGTATTTCAAACCCTTTCAGCTTCATACGATTCGGATGACCATTACCGAACAACAACCTTACATCCGTTCCATGCTTCTGTTCGATCCGGCCGTGTTGCTCCGGTATACCGAGCCTTACCCGTCGTTAAACAGTTTCTTGCTGCATATCTGGAAACATCCTTTCGGAGAACAGTGGGTAGGCGTGACGGATACGGATGCCATGGATAAACTCTTTCATTTTTATAAGGGTGAACCCCAAGCAAACCGGAACACTCCGGCCCAGTCCGAAAAAGTTCTGCTGGATACGCTCTCCCTCCTCCACCGGATTCAAGACCTTTTTGATAAACAATCAGCCGTAGGCAGAGTAGGCTCCGCACTCCGCTTTTCTCCGTCCGTGGTTGCCATCCTCGCATGGATCGAAGCCAACTATGCCTTGGAATTTCGTTTAACCGATTTGGCCAGGCACGTGCACCTCACTCCCAACCATGTTTCCTACCTGTTCCACAGGGAGACCGGGAGCACCTTGACTAACTATTTGACTGCTAAACGGCTGCAACAGGCCTCTTTTCTTCTCAAAACGACGAATTTATCTGTCCGAGAAATCGGCCAACGAATCGGATTTTCTAACTTCTCTTACTTCTGTCAACTGTTCAAAAAGCACAATGGACTTTCGCCCGCAAAATATCGCTTGAGCTAGGCACAAAAAAAGCAGAACGTCTTCAGACGTCCTGCCTTTTTTGTGCCTAGCCTGCTGCTTCAGTTTCAAACCATCGAAACTTATAGAACAGAAGCAGTGCTCCGATGCAATGCCATTAGTATAGCTTCCAATAGAATACAAAACGCCGGTAAATTCGTCTACATACAAAAACAGCCCTCTTGAACGGTTACGTTCAAAAGGACTCTCATTTGCTTGGCAACGTCCTACTCTCCCAGGACCCTTCGGTCCAAGTACCATCGGCGCTGGAAGGCTTAACGGTCGTGTTCGGGATGGGTACGCGTGGTTCCCTTCCGCCATCGTCACCAAACAGGTGTCTATTCAGACACATCAGGGTTGCTCCCTGAAAACTAGCAGCGAAACGTGCAGTCGATCCATCCAAAGATCTTGTGGTGCATATGTGTTATATGCTTTCGATGCGGCTTTTCCTGTCGGAAAAAACCTTGTGGTCAAGCCCTCGACCGATTAGTATTGGTCAGCTCCACACATTGCTGTGCTTCCACCTCCAACCTATCTACCTCGTCGTCTTCAAGGGGTCTTAC